>JBDVOJ010000080.1:0-17877 GCA_039969155.1 Kangiellaceae bacterium | reverse complement strand
ATTCTGACCAAATTGCTTGGTTTTCTGGGTACTTATCGGCTGCAGCAATGAAGTCGCCATGAATAGTGTTAAAAGTCAGCTTTTCCGTGTTCACTAATGAATTTCCTTTTTTAGTCTATTTATTTTATTCAATCTTCGTTGGAAAACTATAGAATAGTTAGGGGAAATATCAACCTAAAGTGTCTCTAACGTTCTAATTTCTCTAGTTTATTCTTAACGCCATCCCACTTTTTAGCTTCAGGCAACGGCTCTTTCATTTCGGTAATATTGTTATCGCTCCATTTCTGAGCCAATTCTGCGTTTAACGCTAGGAATTTCTCCTGTCCCTCTGGGAGATCGTCTTCTTCAAAAATGGCTTCCGCAGGACACTCAGGTTCACAAAGTGCACAGTCAATACATTCATCTGGATCGATAACTAAAAAATTAGGACCTTCATAGAAGCAATCTACTGGGCATACTTCGACGCAATCAGTGTATTTACATAGAATGCAGTTGTCGGTGACAACAAATGTCATAGTGAATCTCCGTTTGTTCTATTTTTCGGTTAACTGGTAAATCAAATCGAGTGCTTGCTTAGCCGTAAGCGCATTTGGGTCGGTATTTTCCAATATTTTTAAACGAGGGTCGAGTATTTCCTCATTCAGAGCGTTAATTTGCTGATTATTTGCTGATATCTCTGACTGGATATCGGTAATTTTCGCGTTTGGATTGTTTTGCTCCAATAAAACTTGGTATTCAGATGCTCGCTCAACCACTTTATCGGGGACACCTGCAAGCTTTGCGACATGGATACCATAACTCTTACTGGTGGGTCCTTGATGAATTTGATGGTCTAAAATCAATTGATCGCCGTGTTGGATCGCTCCGAAGTGCAAATTGACGACTTTATCATTGGATTTGCTCATTTCGGTTAGTTCGAAATAGTGAGTAGCAAACAGAGTAAAAGGCGATGCGCCATTGGTGAGTTCGTCTAAAGTGGCGTAAGCGATTGCCAAACCGTCATAAGTACTAGTGCCTCGTCCAATTTCGTCTAGTAACACTAAACTTTTGTCGCTCGCATTATTCAAGATATTCGCTGTTTCACTCATTTCCACCATAAAGGTCGATCGGCCACCTGCTAAATCATCGGACGCACCAATGCGAGTATAGATAGAATCTAATGAGCACATGGAAGCTTTGGCTGCGGGCACAAAGCAGCCGCAATGTGCTAATAGTGCAATCACCGCAGTCATTCGCATGTAGGTCGATTTCCCCCCCATGTTGGGACCTGTAATGATTGCTGTTTTTTGTTGTTTAGTTAAATGTACGTCGTTGGCAATAAACGCAGACTCTTGATGAGTTTCTACAACTGGATGCCTAGCCTTAATTAGTTCTATGATAGGTTGCTTGACAAAGTTCGGCCTAGTGTATTCAAAACGTTGAGCTGCGAATGCGAAGCTTTGAAAGACATCCAGTGTCGCTAATTGATTAGCAGTGGGCTGTATTTCGGAAACGACCTGCTGTAGTTCTACAATTAACTCGTTATACAGTGATTTCTCTAATGCCAGTGCTTTGGTTTTCGCACTTAATACTTTGTCTTCTAATTGTTTCAGTTCCGGGGTGATAAATCGCTCGGCATTTTTTAGAGTCTGTCGACGGACATAGTGGACTGGTGCTGCTTCTGATTGCGCCTTAGAAATCTCTATATAAAATCCATGTACACGGTTAAACCCCATTTTCAAACTTGTGATGCCTGTTTTTTGTTTTTCTTCTAACTCCATGCTATCTAAAAGCGACGAGGCGTCTGTTGAAAGCGCACGTAATGTATCCAACTCAGAATGATAGCCTTCAGCAATCACATTGCCATCTCTTAGAACTACCGGCGGATTATCTTGAACTGAGTTTAGTAATAGTTCGCAAGTATCTTCATGCTGTTTAATCAATTCGCAGAACTCGAGTAATAATTCGCTACCAGACTGCGCAAGTAATGATTTAATTAAAGGTATAGCTCTTAAACTTTCTCTAAGGCCAGTTAAGTCTCGCGGCCTTGCAGTTGCTAAGGATATTCTGGTTAGTATTCTTTGCATGTCTCGGATTGGGATCAGGCTTTGTTGAATATCGGCTAAGTTTAGGTAATCCAATATTGCTTCAACCGTGTCGAGGCGCTTATTGATCAAGTTAGAATCAACAAGAGGGGCATGCAACCACGCTTTGAGCTTTCTAGTTCCCATAGCTGTCTTACAGAAATTAACCACTTCAAATAGACTAGTATCGGTTTGGCCATAGAGGTTTTCGGTGATTTCAAGGTGCTTTCGGGTAAACCGGTTAAGATGCAAAATATCTTGGGCTTTAAATAGACTGAGTTTGGAAATATGCCGAAGATCACTTTGCTGAGTTAGTTTTGCATAGCTAAGTATGCTGCCTGCAGCTGCTATTGAGGGGTTAAGACCTCCGCAACCGAAACCGTCCAAATTTTCCATTTTGAAATGTTGACATAGATCTTGGTAATTTTGATGGTAGTCAAACTGCCAGCTTTCTAGCGACTTAGTGGTGTAGGAATCTTTTCTTAAATCGTTCGCGAGCTCTTCCTCGGCCAATATTTCTGCTGGTTTTAGTCTTGCGATCTCTGCCCATAATAGCTCCTGCGAACTTAGCTCATTACAATAGAAGGAGCCTGCCGCAAGATCCATCCACGCAATACCATAGATCTTAGATTTCTTTTCGAAATAGACAGCTGCTAATAGATTTTCACTGTGTTCATCGAGTAACGCTTCTTCGCTTAAGGTTCCTGGCGTAATGACCCTGACAACTTTTCGCTCAACCGGTCCTTTGGCAAGCGCTGGGTCGCCTATTTGTTCACAGATGGCTACTGATTTACCTTGCTTCACAAGTCTAGCGAGATAATTGTCCACCGCATGGAAGGGGACACCAGCCATCGGAATAGGAGCGCCATTGGCTTTCCCGCGTTGAGTTAAAGTAATACCCAACCACTCAGCGGCATCTTTTGCGTCATCAAAAAATAACTCATAGAAATCCCCCATCCGATAAAACAACAATATATCGGGGTATTCCTGTTTAATCGTCAAATATTGACGCATCATTGGAGTATGTTTGTTATTAGTCACTTGGATATGAATTTAACGGCAAAAGCAGAATTTTACTGTAATCGAAGCGCAAAACAAGCTAAGAATGCTAGTTTGTTGATTTTGAATTTTTAAGTTTTTTTGCGACTAGTGCCTGAATCCAGTAAAAGCAATGGTTATAATTAGTGGAGGTGACCGCAAAGCAATTATAAATAGCGAAATATATTATGAAAAACGACATTTCAAAACTGTCTGTTCGGCTTTTATTTAAAGGGATTAAATTAGTCACAGTTGAATCCTGTACTGGCGGTTGGATAGGTAAGGCGGTGACTGATTTGGCGGGTAGCTCTGCTTGGTTTGAGGCGGGTTTTATCACTTACAGTAATCAAGCCAAAAACAAATTAGTCAATGTGCCTGAAGAACTAATAGAAAAGTATGGCGCAGTCTCCCTGGAAGTGGCTGATGCAATGGCAAAGGGGGCTCTTGATAGTTTTCCTGACTGTATTTCTGTGTCGGTTACCGGTGTTGCTGGTCCTGACGGTGGGACCAAAGATAAACCGGTTGGAACTGTTTGTATTGCAAGTGCCTACAAGAATCAATTAAAAGCGCGCAAGTTCATATTTGATGGCAATCGAAATAGTGTTCGAGAACAAACAGTTCGGGAAGCAATCGAAATGGTCTTAAGTATGGATGTGTTACGTTAAAACTAATTAGCTTGTGGACAGCGAAATTTATCGCTGCCCAGACTTCAGATCGCTTAGTGTGGGAAATACTTGTCTTTTGCTTCAAGAAAACGTTTCTCTAGCAGATGATAACTTACTGCAGAAATTGCAATTGTGGTTAACAAAATAATCGGGGCTCTTAAGTAAAACGATAGGTGGCTTAACTCGTGGGTCATAAAGTAGACTAACGGAAAATGGTATACATAGAGGCCATAAGAAATTTTACCTAAATAAGCAACGATTCCATTCTCGAAAATTAACGGTAAAAAGACTTTTTCTCTTATATTGACCAGTATCATAGCGAATAACAGTGAAAAAATAGAAAACGCCCAAACATATTTATAATCATTTTTCATAAAGTCGGCATAGCCAAATGAACGGATATCTATACCGTTTCCAGCGACATAATCCATAGCCAAGCCAATTATAACTAAAAGAACAAAAAGCCCAAGAATGATAAAATTATTGGTTTGCTTTCCATAAAGGGCAAAATACCCGCCAATTGCAAACGCATCAAAGCTCGATAATGTAAATGAATACACGACCATTTCAACCGAGTTAAAACTATTGCTGGTGTCTGCTAAAACCAGTTGAGCAAGTAAGAAACGGATTATTGGTCCAGAAACAATAATCACAATAAGCGCTCTTTTGATGGTAGTCTTATGTAACAAGTAAATAACTAAAGGCCATATTAGGTAAAACTGCTCTTCGACAGCAAGAGACCAAAAATGGGTAATGGTTTGTGTTTGTTCATAACTAGAGCTCATGGCAAAAAAGTTATAGGTGTAAGTTGCTGCGTACACCATTTGATCGAGAGCCCTTTTTAACCGGTCATTGACGTCGTAATCGAAGTGCTCTATCGCGATATAAGCGATTAAACTAATTGCAATAAGGTAGAAAAAATACAGAGGAAATATTCTTAGGCTGCGTCGACCGTAAAAATTAATGAAATATTGTTTGGTCGGCAAATGTTCATTCATTTGAAGAATGATTGGTGTTAATAAGAATCCTGATAAGACAAAAAAAGCATGGACTCCCATATACCCAAATTCGAAAAAGTCCAGATGGAATAAAAAGACTGCGAAAAAGGCGAAAAATCGGAAGCTGTTTAATCCTTGAACCATGTTGAAAACCTTATTTGTGTACCGATAGCGAATATTTACTTTTAGGTTGAATACTTACTACGTATTGAATTTCAGCGCAAAGTAGCAAAAATAGTCAACTATTGTCGAACTGTCAATTAAAAAACGCTGCGAAGTGGCAGCGTTTCTTAATGGTTGCACTATTCAAGCTTAAGCTTAACTTGCGTCAGCTATTCTCTTTCGAGCTAGCTCATCAGCGACAACATTAGTTGTTTTCTGTTCTTTCTCTGCGGCCTCAAAGATTTCCAATAAAGTACCGTAGATTTCATCCACTTTATCAAGAGCATCTTGTTTTTGGTAACCACCTTCTTGATGTTCAAAAGAAACATTGATGATGCCGCCTGCATTGATGACGTAGTCAGGCGTGTACAGAATGCCTTTTTGCTTTAATATTTCGCCATGACGATCTTCAGCTAATTGGTTGTTAGCCGCGCCTGCTACGACTGAACACTTTAGTTGAGGTAATGTCACATCATTTAGAGAAGCACCCAGTGCGCAGGGCGCATAAACATCAACATCTTGGCCATAAATATCATCTGGATCGACAGCAGTCGCACCCAAATTTGAAACCACACGGTCAACGGATTCTTTGTGAATATCTGTGACGATTAATTCAGCACCTTCATTTCGTAAGTGTTCGCATAAATAATAACCAACGTGTCCTAATCCTTGTACAGCAACTTTTAACCCAGTCAGATCATCGCGGCCAAGTTTATGTTTAACAGCAGCTTTCATACCTTTGTAAACACCATAGGCGGTAACAGGGGAAGGATCTCCACTTCGACCTTCTAAACCGACCACGTGATTGGTTTCTTTGTGAACAATCGCCATGTCGGTTGGATTGATGCCGACATCTTCAGCCGAAATGTATTGGCCATTTAAATTTTCAATAAATCGTCCGAACGCTCTAAATAACGCTTCAGACTTCATCGTTTTAGAATTACCAATAATGACAGATTTACCACCACCCATTTTTAATCCTGCAAGCGCATTCTTGTAGCTCATACCACGAGAAAGCCTTAGGGCGTCAATCAACGCACCTTCGTCGGAATTGTATTCCCACATTCTGCAACCACCGACAGCAGGACCTAAAGCGGTTGAATGTATGCTTATAATAGCTTTTAAGCCTGACTCAACATCACGACAAAAAACGATTTGTTCGTGATCGTCATATGCTCTTAAGTTAAAAACAGCCATTGTTTACTCCTATAAAATGCGACGTCGATTTTGAGATCCCGTCAATTTAGTTTCAATCCAGAGTTTCGATAGGCTAATTGCTTACCTGTTCATTCGGATCGATATATTACTGACAATAAGGGAAAGCCTTATTGTTTTAAGTCAAATTTTATACCTTGCGCTAAGACCGGTTCATCACCCCAGAAAATGGTATTGGTTTGTCTACGCATATAAGCTTTCCACGAATCAGATCCGGCTTCACGACCGCCGCCTGTTTCTTTTTCACCGCCAAAAGCTCCACCGATTTCAGCGCCGCTAGTACCAATATTAATGTTGGCTATCCCACAATCACTTCCGGCATAAGATAGGAATTTTTCAGAATTTTGTACGCTGGTGGTGAATAGGGCAGAAGAAAGCCCATGTTTAACTGAATTATTAAGCTCAATGGCTTGTTCGATTGAATCAAACGGAATTAAATAGACTATCGGTGCAAAAGTCTCAGATTGCACCGCTTGATAGTGGTTTTCAGCGGCGATAATTGTTGGTTCGACAAAGTAGCCAGGCCGGTCAATAGTGTTACCACCCGATAATAGTTCTCCGCCTTCGGACAAAGCTAGTTGGACTGTCTTGCTGAAATTATCGACTGCGCTTTGATCAATTAAAGGACCCATGTGGTTAGTCTGATCTAACGGGTCACCAATTTTTATCTGCGAATAGCCATTAATCATTAGTTTTTTAACTGACTCTATAATATTTCTTTGTACCAATAATCGGCGTGTTGTGGTGCATCTTTGGCCAGCGGTCCCTACTGCGCCAAATACGGCTGCGGGGATAGCATGTTCTAGATTTGCAGTATCATCGATGATTAATGCATTATTGCCTGATAGCTCTAGTAAGCTTTTACCCATACGTTCAGCGACTTTCGTACCAACCATTTTGCCGACCACTGAGGAACCAGTAAAAGACAGCTTCTTTACACGTTTATCGTTGATCATTTCATTGGTAAGATGGTTGTCGAAGCCATCGACAAACATTTGAAAAATTGCAGGCAACTGATTGGCTTCAAGCACCTGATTGCAGATTTTTTGAACCGCTACAGCCGTTAAAGGAGTTTTAGGGCTGGGTTTCCACACCGTGACATTGCCGCAGATCGCAGCGATAAATGCGTTCCAAGACCATACTGCAACCGGAAAATTAAACGCAGAAATAACACCAACTATCCCAAGAGGTTGCCACTGTTCATACATTCTATGCTCAGGTCTCTCTGAGTGCATGGTTTTACCGTATAACATACGAGATTGACCAACAGCGAAATCCGCCATATCGATCATTTCTTGGACTTCACCATCTCCCTCTGCTTTACTTTTCCCCATCTCAAGTGAGACTAAGCTTCCGAGCGCATCTTTATTTTCTCTTAACGCATCACCGATTTGTCGAACGATTTCGCCTCTCAACGGAGCTGGCTTCTTACGCCATTCGATAAATGCTAGCTCAGCAGAGGACATAATAGATTGGTAGTCCGTAGCAGTTGCGGTATAAACTTCGGCGATGGGTTGATTGTTTGTGGGGTTGATGGACTGAATTGAGTGGCTAGTATTTTGGGACCAATTGTCTGATCCCCAGCATGCACCGCTATTGTTATCTTCTATTTTTAGCTGATTTAGAAAATCCAAATTTTAGCTCCTTGTCGTTTACGTTAACGAAAAGCAATTCTTTATGACTATAGCGACCCAAATTTAAAGATGACAACACTATAGGAGAATTAAGCTGATATATCGGTGATAAATTAAAGTTCTTGCGTTGCTATGACATTAAGAACTTGTCCTAGTTACGCGAATTTCTATTTCCCAGACAAACCCTGTTTAATCATTCTTGATGACTGAACTAAATATTGAGATATTGGCTGAAAAAAAACTGGCGCAAAGATACCACTGCGTTGCTCGAATAGCTAGTCAAATGTTGTTAGAAACCATGATAAAAGGCCTGCAGAAGCCGCATATCAGTGTTTTTAGCGAGTGGTCCGATGTCAAAGTTTGCTCGCCTAACAGCGCAATCAAACCAAGATTAACGCGCAGTTACTCAAAAGTACTTGATGATGCATCAAAAATAACATAGTTTAGCGCATCAATTGTTGGTGATTTATCAACAACGCATCAAGATTTCATCAGTGTATACCACGAGTTTAATAGGTTTAAGGAATACTAATGTCGAATACTCAAACTAATCCGAGCGAGCAAGATGATCAAAAATTCAAAGAGTGGTCACAAAGCGAATATGTCAAAATTTCAAAGTTTTGTAATTCCAAAGGCTACCAAGTCAAGAAAATTGACCAGCCAAAGTGCCAATTATTAGCACCGATAGTGGCAATCTGGTACGTAAAGACGACCGAAGCTAACCTCAACCTTTGGGTGATTAGTGGTGACTTTCCTACAGATTTAACCGATGCCAAAGTCGCAAGCAATGCACGCCAAAGTCTCAGACACTTTTCCATGGCTTGGCACATGCAGGCTGCAAAATTAGAAGAAGGCGTCGCCAGTGGCCGTATTGAACTTCAAGATGCAGAAACTCAGACCAAGTTCGCCAATGGTCTCACCAAGAGAGCAGAGGACTTGTACAATTTGTATAATGATGATAATTTGTGGCGCGTGAAAAAATAGTTGTTCTAGCGAAATAGTTGGTTTATTTCAATGAGCGTAGCTAGAATAGCTCGCTCATTGAGCGAGCTTTAATCTAGTCTGAATAGTGCTAGTATTCCCACCAGCAAGTTTCCCACCAAGCCATAAACTCGTCAAAATCAATATGGCCGTCATTGTTCTCATCAATTATATCGAAGCCTTTCTGTGCTTGCTCGAGAGTAGCTGTAGGAGAAATTACTCGTAGTAATTTAGTGAATTCCCCTAAATCAATTTCGTTGTTTGAATCTCGATCAAAAAACTGAAAATTTTCCTTTATCTCTTCTAATTGTGAAGCTGAGATTTGCCTTGAGTCTGTCATTTGTGTGGCCACTTAGGTTAATGTTTAAAAGGGGGTGATGTTAGATGAGCTTTAGATGCGTTTCAACTAATATCTAACGACTTTATTCAATGATTGTTTCTTCGGCGCGATAGATTATTCCACGATGTTCTAAATAATCCAAAATGTACTTAAATGCACCATCTAGCGCACCGAGAGTTTCAGGGGCACAAATTCCGGCCTCGAGCTTGTTTGATAGAACATAATTAGCCACCGCGCTGGCCGTGTAGCCGTTAGTTCGCGCCATTGATGAAATATTGTTTTCTTGATCGGTTTTATCTAGCATCCGATAGATATAGCGACGTTTTTTGCCATTCTCGTCGCCTTCAATAGTCGTACGTACAACGGTAAATTCTTCTTCGTTATTAGTGAGAGTCCAGTTTGCCTCGAGAATTTTTGCGCTAACTTCAAAAGGGTTAAACTCAATACCGTTTAGCTCAATGGGATCCGTTGAAAAGAATCCTGAGGCTTTTAATACTTGTATATATTCACAGTGGCCAGGATATCTTAAGGTTTTCTCTTTCATATAGGGAATATGATCCATGGTTTTAATAAGAGTTCGTAAGCCATCCGTATTAAAAGCCTCGAGAGTTCCAACACGCTTAATTTCCATTAGTTCACAGTCGCTAAGCGCTTCTCGCTCAACAATTTCTCCGTTTTCAACATATCTCGCAGGGCCGGTGTATTCCTGTAACACATCTCGAGGGCTAAAAAGCGACTTAAAGTTAAATGGCCAGTGTCTCTTCGCTGGCAATCCACCCACTAAGCATTCGAAGCGGGTGACCTCCATCTTAGTATCCAAGTGTCCAAGAATAATGTTATCCATACCCGGAGCAACACCGCAATCGACTACGGCAAACACATTATGCTTCTTGGCTAAATGGTTTAGATCAAAGCAATTTTCAGGAAAAAACGAAGCATCAACAATATTTTTACCGGACAAGATCGATTTTTTCAGTATTTCGAATCCTAAATAACCGGGAAGTGCACTCACCACTAAATCAAAATCTGTGACTAATTCGGTGTAATCTTTTTGGCTTGCTAAATCAAAATTAATGGTTTGTATGGAATCATTTTCTTTTTTTAATCTTGCCAAAACCTTTTTGTTTAAATCAACGCAAGTAACTTCATGTTTTGAAGCTAAATCTAGCGCAATCGCTCTTCCTACCAAGCCCGCTCCAAATACGATAATTTTAGCCATGAGTGATCGCCCTAATTGAGTCATACAGTTGGTTATTGGTCATTGGTTAACTCTTCACTATCTGTTTCGAGTTCATAAGGTCTAATCACCACCAGCATACCAATTTTTGGATGATCAAAATAATGCAACTCGGTGCTTCTCATTCTTCGGGTTTGCTTAAGAGGGTAGTTAAACAATTTTTCCGTGTACACTTTTTCACTATCTTGGCTCAAAAAATCAGAGTCAAATTGCCATGCAAACTGATCATCTTGATTGGTTTGCTCGAACATTTCTTGTTGACTATCATTTTGTGTAGAGTTGTCGAGAGATTTTAGTTCATCGGTCATTGGGGTTATCGGAGCAACCAAAGGTTGATCTTCAAAATTAAGAGGCGTGTCCAAGCTGTAAATATCTATTTCCAGTTGGCCGGGCTTCCTAAATACTATATCTGCATCAAGATGAAGATAATTCCTATAAATATAAACCTTTGCGGTTCCATCAATTTCTGGAACCCAAGGGAGTAAAACAGTTTGCTCGTTTGCTTCGCTACCTTCAATATCTGAGCTAGTTTCGTCTAGTGTTGCCGATAAATCTGTAGAATCTGCATCTTGAACAGGTGCGTTATCAACGGATTGCTGATTTTGATATTGTGATAGCTCTGACGATTCAATATCATTTTGCTTTTCGGAATCGGTTAGCGCTTCAGATAGAAGTTCTTGGCCTTCAAGATCGAGCTTTTTGGTGCCATTAAACTCAAACTCTTCGCTATAATCGTGTCCACCGGCAAAACGGACTGGCATAGCGTTAGATTTTCCAGCCACCGGTTGACGCCAAGCGAAATGCGCCAACAACCGAAAACTTGGGTGTACCGATATGTTTTTAGCCTCCTTTTGCAATTGCAGATCGTTTTGCTGCAAAGGTATAAATGGTTGCTCTTTCAATTCATCCTCAGAAGGGATAAGGGTTGCATCTGATGCTGATTCAGAGGTTGTTGCTACGCGACTGGAGTCTAACTCTGTAACTGACTCTTGTGAGGCGATTTCATTAGCTTGTTTGCCCATTGTTGAATCGGTTTGTAGCTGTTCTAATGCAGTATCTCCCGATAGTTCAGCTGGACCAACAGGATTTAGAAAATCCTTTAGTTCTTCTGGCAAACTAAATGGGGTTTCGGTATCCCAAGATTCATTATTTAGCCCTTTATCAGTAATCTCTTTGTAGAGAATAACCTCTATCTCAAACCAACGTTCTTCTGGCTCATTGTTTTCATCGGCCGATAGCGGGCCACCGGAAGCCAAAAAGCAAAGACAAAGCAAAGCCGGCACCAACTCCTTCGAGTTGTACTTTTGGGCTGCGATTAACAGCTTAAAATGTTTAAACAAAAGGGTATACAAGGCAAAAGCTCTCTTTTTGTAAAAAACGCTAGGCGAAACTCAATACTAACCTTTACAGACTAAGCGTTTCAATTAAAGATTCAATTTGTTCAATACGATCATCAATATCTTTAGCAGATTGAGACACTTCTAACAAAGTTCCTCTAACTAGCTTATATCTTGAGGGCTGTGTTTGAATCAAATTGATTAATTTTGCGGTATCAATGTCTGGTTGAGAACCAAATTCTAAACGAAAACTAGTTGTCGATGAGTCAAGTTTAATGACTCCAATTTTAGATAAAGTTAACTGAAGTTTTGCATTCAAGAATAGGTTCTTTGTTTGAGGAGGCAATAACCCGAACCTGTCGATAAGTTCAACTTGGATTTTGTCTAGATCTCGAGAAGTCTTTGCGCTAGCAATCCGTTTATACAGAGAAAGCCTTATTGAGACATCATAAACATAGTCATCGGGAAGTAGTGCTGTCATTCCGAGGTTGACTTCAGTTAATTTACCTTGAGATTCATTTAATGAAAGTTCTTCTCCGGATTTTAGTGATGCAATCGCTTTTTCGAGTAGCTCCATATAAAGACTAAAGCCAATGGTTTGCATATGACCGCTTTGCTCATCCCCCAATAATTCTCCAGCACCTCGAATCTCTAAATCATGAGTTGCGAGAATAAATCCTGCTCCTAGATCTTCTAGCTTACCAATCGCTTCTAAACGCTTTTTAGCGTCTTTAGTCACGAGTTTTGGAGGTGGTGTTAGCAAGTAAGCGTAAGCCTGATGATGTGAACGACCAACACGGCCACGTAATTGATGCAGTTGAGCTAGACCAAGCTTATCAGCTCTGTCCATGATGATTGTGTTGGCAGTCGGAACATCAATTCCTGTTTCGATAATGGTTGTAGAAACCAACACGTGGTAACGATGATGATAAAACTGTTTCATTACTTCTTCTAGCTGCCGTTCTCTCATTTGACCATGGGCAACTCCGATCACTAAATCTGGCAATAACGATTGAAGCTCATTAGCGGTCTTTTCAATTGTCTCAACCGAATTGTGTAGAAAATATACCTGACCACCACGTCTAATTTCTCGTTGAATAGCTTCTTTAATAAGCGGTTCATTACGTTGTCTAACAAATGTTTTAATCGCCAGCCTTTTGGCAGGAGGGGTTGCTATAATCGACAAATCTCGCATACCTGACATAGACATGTTTAAAGTTCTTGGTATCGGTGTAGCGGTTAAAGTCAAAATATCTACTTTAGAACGATAGGATTTTAAGATTTCTTTTTGCCTAACCCCAAACCGGTGCTCTTCATCAATTAATAAGAGCCCCAGATTCTTGAACTTTAAATTACCTGAAATCAATCGGTGGGTGCCAATCACCAAATCTACTAATCCTGATTCAAGTTTGTTCAATATATCTTGTTGTTCCTTTTTCGTTTGAAATCGCGATAGTACTGCGATATTGATCGGCCAATTGGCAAATCGATCTTGGAATGAGTTGAAATGCTGTTGCGCTAATAATGTCGTCGGTACAAGCATGGCGACCTGCATATTATTCTGTACGCTAATAAAAGCGGCTCTCATTGCGACTTCTGTTTTACCAAATCCTACATCGCCGCAAACTAAGCGATCCATGGGTTGTTTAGAAGTCATGTCTTTCTTAACGGCTTCAATAGCGACATGTTGATCTTCAGTTAATTCAAACGGAAACTCTGAGGCAAAGGTTAAGTAATCCTTGGTATCGAGTTTGTGTTTAAAGCCGATTTCAGCGCCGCGTCTTGCATAGATATCGAGCAATTCAGCAGCAGTATCACGCGCTTTTTCAATGGCCTTTTTCTTAGCTTTAGTCCAAGCTTCGCTGCCTAATTTATGCCATGGTGCAAGTTCTGGACTACTGCCCGAATAACGGTGTATTTGATGAAGGTCTTGAACTGGCACATACAGTTTACTTCCACCTTGATACTCAAGCGTCAAGAACTCAGTTGTGACGCCGCCTGCTTCAATGGTTTGTAGGCCTAAGTATCGACCAACGCCTTGTTGCACGTGAACAACTGGATCGCCAATTTTTAGTTCCGCCAAACTATGAATCAACTGGTCTGGTGGAGTTGCTTTATTGCCTCTACGTCTTTCTTGAAGAACTTGTCGGCCAAATAAGTCGCTTTCGCAAACCACTAATAAATCATCTATCGCAAACCCCCTTTCTAGGGGAGCACTCATTAAGTTAAATTGAGCATCTGAACTGAGAAACGTTTTCCACGAGTTAACATTATGTAAAACCACGTGTTCTTTTAAGAAAAGTTCTCTAATCACTTCTTGACGACCGATTGACTCAGCGCAAATTAATATCCTTTTAAAACGACTGGTATTGGATAGAAATTTTACTAACGGGTTGTTTTCTCGATAATCAACATGAACATCCGGACAGACATTTGACCCTAAACTTTGTGATGACTTTACCTGCTCAAGACTATTCTCAGCTAATACTGCAGAAGGATACTCAGCTCTCGCTTTCATCAACATCTCAAAACTTAGAAAAAGTTCTTTTGGAGCCAATATAGGCCGACTAATATCGTGACGATGTTGCTCATAACGCTCATTCAAGTCTTGCCAAAATGACTCCACGGTTACTTGAGTGTTTTCTCGAGTGACAAACAGTACTGGTTGTTCAGGTAAGAAATCGAAGATGGTGGACAAAGAATCAAAAAATAATGGTAGGTAGTATTCGATTCCAGCTGGAAATATGCCATTACTAACATCTCGGTAAATGGTTGAAGCCTTTATATCGCTGTCGAATTGTGAACGCCATGATTGTCTAAATCTGGCGATTGAATCTTCGTCGGTCGGAAACTCTCTTGCGGGCAAAAGCTTAAAGTTGTTAATTTTTGATAAAGTTAATTGGGTTTCAGTATCAAACAAGCGTAACGAGTCAATTTCATCATCAAACAATTCAATTCGAATTGGATTCTCTGAACCGGTAGGGTATAGGTCAACAATAGAGCCTCTTACCGCAAACTCTCCGTGTTCCATAACTTTAGCAGCTAGGTTATAACCATTGTTTAATAACAGAGACTTGAGTATTTCTATGACAATTGTCTGTCCAGTTTTCAAAACTAGACTTTGTTGTTCTATGTATGATCTTGAGGGAAGCATTTGTAATGCTGAAGTTATCGGCAGTAACAAAATCCCCTTGGTCAAACGTGGCAATCGATAAAGGGTTTCAAGTCGCTCAGATATAATATCCTGATGAGGAGAAAAATAGTCATAAGGCAAGGTTTCCCAATCGGGCAAGGTGACGACTGAAAGTTCATTAGAGTCGCCAACAAAGTATTCAACTTCGTTCTTTAAAGGTGCCAGCTGTGCAGGATCAGCTATCAGTACCACGATTAAACTGTTGTGTTCTTGAGCCAAGTTCACCAAATTAAGCGCAAAACTGCTCGCGTGAACATCATGAAAATAGTTTGTGAAGCTGGCTTTTAAATTTAGAGTCAAATTTGATTGCAATGTGAATAACTGCCATTGTAGGGATTAGTGAATAGAATGACCGGTAGGGCATATAATTTTTGCTGATTATACACCAGCTAGACTAACAGTTTCACCTTACTAGTAAGACCACTTTTTTGGCAGACTCTTGGCTGCATTATTCGCGCTCACAATCTTAGTTATATTTTTGATATCAGTATGTTATGGGTGTTAATTAATGTTGTTTATCGTTTGGTGTAACGTAAATGCTATTGATACGCAATTTTTAATAACGATTAAATATTGGCGATAAATTTGATTCTCGCCTAGGGTTATTTTTGACCAGTGGAATAATCCGTTCGTGGTTTAAGAAGAACTAGCGTCGCCAATGCGCTAGCAAAATCGAGCAACGGCTGTATTCCTCATTTTCTTTTTGCATCACACCAACAAGGAAAACAAATCTATGAAAAGACAAAAACGCGACCGTTTCGAAAGAGCACATAGTAAGGGATATCATGCGGGTATTTGCGGTAAAGCTAGTGAAAGTTGCCCATTTAATTCTACGGACATCAAGGAGCAATGGTTAGGCGGTTGGCGTGAAGGGCGTTCAGCATTAGGCGAAGGGTATTTTAACTGATTCACAGTTAATTGACTCTTTTTGAGTCACTTTTAATAACCTACAGTATTTATTTGCAACACTGAGAATTGGTCTAATTGACTCGTTCTCGGTGTTTTACGGGGTTGCTGCGCGTATTTATCTCTTTTGGCGCTATCAATCAATAATGCTTATTATCTAAAGGATTACACTCATCAAAAATCACTGATATAATTACCTAATCGCTCGTTCAATTAGCTAATAAAATGCCTTCTCTAGCACAATCAGACTTCCCGTTCCCAGTACCACCGAAGAAAGTATCACCCCAACAAAAGCAATTATTGATTGATAAATGTAAATCAAAGTTGATTGACAATAACGCGGTGCTGATCGCTCATTACTACACTGATCCTGATATCCAAGAGTTAGCGGAACAAACTGGTGGCTTTGTCGGGGATTCTTTAGAAATGGCCAAATTCGGTGCGACGCATTCAGCAGATACACTTGTCGTCGCGGGCGTTCGGTTTATGGGCGAGACATCTAAAATGCTTAGCCCACAAAAAAGGGTGATCATGCCAACTCTGGAAGCAACATGCTCTTTGGATATTGGTTGCCCAGCCGATGATTTTCAAGCGTTTATCGATCAACACCCAGAACGCACAGTAGTTGTGTATGCCAATACATCAGCAGCAGTGAAAGCTAAAGCGGATTGGGTTATCACCAGTAGTATAGCGGTGGATGTCATCAAGCACCTCGACAACCTAGGTGAAAAAATATTGTGGGCACCTGATAGGCACCTTGGCGCTTATATCCAAAAGCAAACGGGAGCTGACATGGTATTATGGGATGGTCACTGTATCGTACACGACGAATTCAAACACATAGCGCTAGCTAACGCTAAAACTATTTATCCCGATGCGCAGGTGTTAGTCCATCCGGAGTCACCTGATAACGTCATCCAATTAGCCGATCATGTAGGATCTACCTCACAATTAATCGAAGCAGCGAGAAACAGTAAAGCTAACCAAATAATTGTTGCTACCGATCAAGGGATTTTCTACAAGATGCAACAAGCAGCACCAGAAAAAGAACTAATTATTGCGCCAACAGCGGGAGAAGGAGCCACCTGTAAGAGCTGCGCGCATTGCCCTTGGATGAAAATGAATCAGCTTTCCAATTTGGAACAAGTATTTGAACAAACCAATAATGAAATATTTGTTTCCGCTGATCTGGTAGAGAAAGCACTTAAGCCACTGACTAGAATGGTAGAATTTAAAAAGTAATTGAAAACTAAAGAGATGCGACTGGAGTATTAAGCATTCTGAATTAGGCCAGATGACTGGCCTGTTGGAAAGATACTATTAGAGCTTAGTATTAAATGTAGGCTGCCCCTTTGGTTTGGGCGCCGATGAAGGAACCGCTGAACCTCCACTTTCCGAGAGTCTCATCTGTAAACTTAGATCGGTTCTTGATTCGGCAAACCTTAGAGCATCTTCTTTTGTAATTACTCCGTCTTTATATAAACCAAATAAAGACTGATCAAATGACATCATCCCATCCATATGGTGTTTCTCGATAGCCTTTTTAAGCTCCTCAAGATTCCCTTTCTGAATAATCTCTTGCAAATCTGGCGCCTTCATTAAAATTTCGAGTGCGGCCACGCGCTTTCCATCTTGGCTCATCACTAGACGCTGCGATACTATTCCTTTTAACACACTAGATAATTCCTTCATGAGAGAAGAACGCTGCTCTTTTGGAACCATATTTCGAATTCTTTCCAGTACTTGCTTTGAGTTATTTCCATGAATGGTTGCTAAACACAAATGTCCTGTCTGGGCATAGCTCAATGCGTAATGCATTGCTTCTTCATCACGAATCTCGCCTATCAGAATAAGATCTGGAGCCTCACGCATCGCGTTTTTCAAAGCATGGTGATAACTCTTGGTGTCTACACCTATTTCTCTTTGGTCAATGATTGAAAGCTTATGCTCGTGCATGAATTCAATCGGGTCTTCTATCGTTAAGATATGACTAGTATCTCTTCTGTTTCGATAATCGATCATCGCAGCTAAAGTTGTCGACTTACCAGAACCCGTTGGTCCACAAATTAGAACTAAACCTACTCGCTCCATGACTAAATTGGCGATAC
>JBDVOJ010000079.1:0-40507 GCA_039969155.1 Kangiellaceae bacterium | reverse complement strand
ATCGCAGAAAGTCGCTTGATTTGTTCAGCGATTGGTAAGTCGATGTTCAGCGTTTGACCTAAAATTTTAAGTGAACTTTGTATTTTCTGTAATTGCTGCCAAACAAACAACAAGACACCTGCTATAAGAATGAGTGCAATTATGATCATTCCGAATGAACTGCCCATGGAGGCGCTATTTTTGTTCACTAATGAAAGCTTCCAAACCGATGAATCAAATTGTTTTGGCCAGTCAATATCGAAAAGGTCATAGTCGTCGGTAGAGGTCGTTGAATCAGAACTGGAACTAAATAATTCGCCGTTCTTAAGGACAACGACAGGATTTCTTGCTAGAAAATGGAAGCGTTTAAGTAACGTTTGGTCAATAATCTTAATACCTACTAGGTTACCGATTATTTCGTTCTCAACCGTTTTGATTGGTTCCAATAGAACGATGGCGGGTTGTCCATCATATTCTTGTAATACTCTTAAAGAGCGCTGATTCTTATATACTCTCGCGAGAGCTTCCTCTAAATCGGAATCTGAGTCAGTATTGCGACCCAAGCGCGTGTAATACTGGTTGGTACTTCTAGAGTGAACCGCAAGATTAGATAAACCAGCCGCTCGGTAAATATCGATTTGAGTGGATAGATATTGTGACCAATCATTTTCAGTACCGTTTTGCCAAATGGGACTGTTTGATAATTTTGTGAGACCAGAAGCTAACGCATTGATATTATTGGATAACTCATCAGATATTTGTCCTGCAGACTCGTTAGGAGAGCTAAAATCACTGGTTGTGCCGCCAGAATTGAATGCCAGCATCACTGTCAGCAGACCTCCAGATAATGCGATAGCGAGGAGTGATTTGTAGGTTGGTGACATAGTGAGCTCCAAAATTAGTTAATGGTTTATTGTTGTTATGATATTCAGCAAATAGCCTAGCTGCTGCTAAAACTCATTTGCAATTAACTACTTATGTTATTTTGAAAAATGTTGAATTCTAATTAATAAGAATATCAGAAGAATTCAATTGTTTCCGATGCTAAAACTCATTTTGTGACAGAAGTTTGAGTTTGATTCTCCAAGCCCTTCACTTGTTGATACAGCTGCTGGTGGCTCGACAAACTACAACCAAATTTTTGTGCTTTTTTAAGTATATATCCAGTTATGAAATCTATCTCAGTTTTTCTTCCTAACTTTATGTCTTGACGCATCGACGAAGAATTTTTGGCGGTTGCTGAAGCGACATCCAATATTTTCGAAAAAAGCGTTTGCCACGTGATACCTGGTAGAACCTGTTGTAACAGTGGAGAAAGGTCCTGGGTCAGCTGTAGTGCTGTCGCATTGGTGACAGGATCATCAATTAATGCGCCATTGGCGACATCATGAATGGCTGTCACCGGGTTGATTATGGCATTGATAAAGAGCTTAAACCAAAGGTTTTGGCGGTGGTTATGGCTCCAGCTGACGGGAGGAAGCGCCAAATCAAGCGTTTCTATTAGCGTATTTATCGGGTTTCGGTCGGTATGACTACCAGCCTTCGATAATTGTGTTTGGAGATTAAAGTCACCTATCAATGTTTCCCCATAGCCAGTATGTTCAAGAGTTGTATGATTTGTTTTTGAGTCGACTGTTAGCTTGGCCGCTTGAGTGGTCGAGGCTTGATAAAACGCGACTGATGGCAGCCATCGTTCAGCAATCTCCAATAACCCAAGACCATTCATCATTAGCAATATACAGCTCGGTTTGTACGCCAGCTGCGATAACTGTTGAGAAATACCCTCAAATTGATGGGCCTTAGCCGCAATGATGGTCAGGCTCCTAGTGCGTATTTGGGTAAGGGCTTCTGTTTGAGTAGTAAATTTGAAATTAAATGCTGACTCTGGGGCGACCAAGGTTACTGTTCGTGATGGTTTGTCAGAGTGAGAGTAGAGTGAAACTGAGTGACCTGAGCGGAGTAGGTATCCTGCTAATAAATGGCCGATACTACCGTCGCCGATAATATTGATAGAACCATCAATTTGTTGGTTGGTTTGCTTCAAATCATTGCCTTATTTAGTCCACACAGGTACTTGATCAGGTCCTTATTTAACCATGTTCGGATTAAGCCGAAACAGGGCATTTAATCCCTTCGCTATCTAGTTTTGGCTGCGAATTAGCCAAAGCAGCATGCATCGATGCTTTGTGCGGGCAAGTTATACTATATCCCCGCAGGTGATTCTAGTAATATCACGGCAGTTTATTGCAATTCTGAAATGAGATAATTGATGTCTAACGACAGTCATCCAACTGAGAGTAATAATAGTCAAAACCAAAATCAACCTGAGCATCGGACTTGGGCTGAGACATTTCGACTTTTTTCTACTCGCGAAGTTATTACCATGTTGTTTTTAGGGTTCTCTGCGGGGATACCTTATTTTTTGATCTTTTCTTCGCTCTCGATATGGTTGAGAGAAGCTGGCGTTGATAAATCGACAGTGACCTATTTTAGCTGGGCTGCACTGGGCTATTCGTTTAAATTTCTCTGGGCACCGTTAGTTGATCGGTTACCTCTACCGGGGTTGACTTATAGGTTAGGACGACGACGGGCGTGGTTGTTTTTCGCTCAGATTATGGTGATCACAGCCTTACTTTGGATGGGTAGTACCGACCCTTCGGTAGGGGAGTCTAGTTTGACAATGATGGCTTTTGCGACCGTTCTTCTTGGGTTTTCGGCAGGTACACAAGATTCAGTAATAGATGCCTATCGAATAGAAATAGCTGAAATCGACATACAATCTTTATTGGCTTCAACTTATACAGCCGGTTATCGAATTGGAATGATAGCTTCAGGCGCAGGTGCTCTGGTGCTAGCACATAGTTTTGGATCTACTCTCGAGCAATATAGTTATTCTGCATGGCAGTGGACATATTACTCAATGGCATTGGTCATGCTTGTGGGCGTAGCGACCACATTCGTCATGTTAGAACCTAGTTCAGGAAAAACCGTATACAAGGGCTTTAGTGGTCATCAGTATTTGCGATTATTGTTGTTGTTTGCCATTGCAATATGCACGTTTGTGATTTGTTTTAACATGCTCTCTGAGCCATTTGTAGGATATAAAACTAGTTTAGCGAGCTTCTTAAAAAACTCGATCATGGCTAACACTTTGTTAGAGTTTTTGAGATTAATACTTTGTTTTCTTGGAGCCGCAGCTAGTCTATTGGTTGTCTCTAAAACTCCAATTTACGAGCGGGAATTAATTAATGTCGCGTTTGTTCAACCTATTGTCGATTTTTTCAAACGTTACGGGGTAAAGAGTTCAATTATTATTTTGGTGTTTGTGGGCTTCTACCGCATTTCCGATATCGTTTTGGGGGTTATCGCCAATGTTTTCTATCAAGATATGGGGTTTAACAGTCTCGAAATTGCTGGAGCGTCAAAGACTTTCGGCTTAATAATGACTATTTCAGGCGGGTTTTTAGGAGGCGTCTTGTCTGCACGCTATGGAGTCATGAAGATCTTAGTCGCCGGTGCGGTTTTAGTCATGCTGACAAACTTATGTTTTGTTGTTTTAGCGAATGTGGGCTACAACATACCCTTACTTTACGGAGTAATATCCGCTGATAATCTCGCAGGAGGTATCGCAACTACCGCTTTCATTGCCTATTTAGCATCTTTAGTGAATATTTCATTCACGGCGTCGCAGTACGCCATATTTAGTTCTTTGATGACATTGATTCCTAAAACCATTGGTGGTTATTCGGGAACGATTGTTGAAACGATAGGCTATCCGAATTTCTTTTTATTTGCTAGTGCTTTGGGGATACCGGTATTAGCGATTCTTTATTTCGTCTCGAAAGTAGAAATTTCTAATCCAAATGAGCACAGGGTTTGCTAGACAAAAAAAGGGGTTAACTCGTGTAAACCCCTTTTTTTATGATTGTCGCGACTTTTGGATTTTCTTAGAAGTGAAAGAAAACACTCACGTAAGCACCTTTAAATTCTAAATCAGATACGAAGTCTGATTCCTCAACGTCTAAAGTAAAGTTTCTGTATCCAGCCTTTGCGCCCAGCCCGATATCGCTTTCGTAACCAAGAGAGAAGGCTAAATCTTGAATTGAATCACCGTCATAGCTTATAACGTTCATTTCGCCATCGACAAAGAATCCCGTGAATGGCAGGTCTACACGACCTTTAAGGTAGACGAGTGGAATTGTAAAGTCGAGCTCTTCACTTTCCATAATATTGCTACCATTAGGATCGCTATTTAGCTCTACGATGCCATCATATTGGCGAAAGGTTAGACCTGCATCGAGGTTAATCCAGTTATCTAGAAACTCGTAGTAAAGCGTATATTCGATATTACTCATATCAATTCTAGAGTTGACATCTTCATTGGCGGTATAAGTTTGCCCGCCAAACTCAATAGTTCGAGTCAATGTAGTGGCAGCACTCGCATCTAAGTCAGATGAAACCATTTTGAAATTGGGAATGAATGGAACAGGGTGTTCAATCGATGCCCAAATAATGTTGTGATCTTCGTCCGAGTAACCTAAATCATCTTCTAGGTTCAGCTCTGTACCTTCATTTGAACCATCATCCACTGCCAATACGCCAGAATAATCTGGTGACCACTGATAGGCTCCGACCTCTATACCAGCCATGTCAGCTAGTACATTTGAAGACAACATAAGACCCGCAACCGCGAGAAATGGAAGTTTTTTATTCATGGGAGTTACCCTTTTAATTTGCTTGAGAATTTAAAGTCTGACCTAAGTATGGACTATGATTTTCAAAAAAGTCAGAAAATGTTCACAATTTTTGGCTAAATCCCTTATAAACCGGACTGTTGCGCACTTTTCGACAAAAACTCCATTAATGCTGGGTCCGAAAACGCATTGCTTAGCTGTTTGCTAAGAAGCTGATTAATTACGCCGGTTGCATCGTTTTGATTCACTGGGTTGGCGACTTCCTGGGTACGAGCGGCGCGAAAGATTTTGCGCCACTCCTCACCATTTCTTCTTATCGTCAGTGTAAATACGCTATTTGCTTTGACTGTGCTTTTAAACGTACTTTCTTGAATACTGACTGTAAGTTCATTGATATCCATCATAATGGCTAAATCTGCTAAAAGTGGTTTATTGATTATTTTGTAATCAAGATCTTTCATTTGTTCGATTAGTCGTTTATTTAAAATCGTGGCCTCATCTTCCATTGGTGCCAACTTAATATCTCCAGTTGGAATGGGCTGTTTTGTCCGCTTATCAGAGACTTGAACCGCAACAATCTCGGATTTTCCTGCAAGTTGTTCTAATGAGCCAAAATCAGGGTCCAATTTATACTTTAGTAAATCCGGATTACAGGCTGTTAGAATAAAAAGTGAAGCTATTAGAAATAGGTATTTTATTGGTTTTAAATTCATTATTTATCTCTTGGAGGCGAAAACAAAGTTTAGATAAGCCCGTTTATCGCAAGTTGGTTTAAGGTGAAGCTGTGCCAAATAGTAGTCGTTAATATGTCTGAGTTAGCTGTAAATTTCAAGTTGATTTGCATTTCTATTAGGGCTGGGTAGAGTTTGCTTTAAGAGTCCAAATGAGATTCTGCAGTCGGTAATTTTATTTCAAATTCAACACCCGCGATCGAAAGAGGTTTAAAGCTTATATGGAAGTGTTTTTTCTGGGGTTGATAACTCACCAACCAACGCTTTATTAACGAATCAGCGGGATAAAGCCACTCTTGTTTGGTATCGGTATCTAAAACTTCAAAGTTTAATGTCTTGGGTGGTGTGTCTTCAGTTGGCGCATTGGCCACCTCGATGTGGCTGACTGCAGCTTCAAAAGTTAATTTGAATTCTTTCATCCACGTTTGCTCGAACATGGAACGTACATGAATTTTATCTTCGATGGTATTAATTTCGATTGGAAAGCAAATCTGGGTGTCATCCAATAAAGTGATAATTAGAATAAGCTGGCTGGGTTTCTCATAAATGTTGTGAGCACTAATGGAGCCTTGATAGCCTGTAACAATTTCTTTGGCAAAAAACAATCCAAGCCCTTTACCATGGTGCTCTTTGGTTCTGCGAGTGGAGAATCCCAGTTTAAATATGTCTTTTTGAGTATCCTCGTCTATCAACGGGCCCCTATTGTAAATTAAGAATCTTGCGCTGCCATGATGCGGTTCTAGCCTAATTCCGACTCTATCAGTTGCTTGTTTAAAGCGAGATTTCGTTGAGAAAAACTGCGCATTTTTAATTAAATTTTCCAGCAATAAAATAATATGATTTGGATTGCCGAGTAGTTCTGGAGTAGGGGCAATCGAAATTCGAAATTGCTCGTTCTCGAAATAAAATGGTTCTTGTAAAATCGCGGGATTGATTTTCGCTAAAGTGATTCGGTTGTTTAATTTGACTTCGTGAATTAACAAAGAAAAAGTCGTTAATAATGCAAGCTGCGGTTCAAAAGTGGGGGAAACGGGAATGCTTTGTGTTATGTCTAGTGATTTCTCTTGATCTAGCTGCAATCGATAATAGTTTTCCTCACAGTCGATCAACTGATTACCTATATGCATGGACAAGTTATCAGCGGTTGATAGGTCTAACAGAGCCCACAAATAGCGCATTGCATCAAGCGCGCTCTGATAATCTACTAAGGCATCAATGGTTTGCTGATTGGTCTCATTAGAGTCCGAGTTTTGTTGTTCGTACAGAGTAAGAAACCCTTGTTGTTCAATCGCCTTGTTAAGTGCGGTGGTTATCTTGTCGTAGCTGATAACTCCATTGTGCCGTACTTCTGCTGCGATACCTTTAAAATGAATAAACTTCTCATCAAAGTCCATATACTCGATGAGTTTATCGGCAATAAAGCCTTTCAGTTTTTCAGTATGGTCGGAATACTGATTTGCTCGCTGCTGCTGTTTTCTTTTGCTTTGAGAGTAGAGGTTGACTTCTTTATGCTGTTGTTCAATTAACTGATTAGTTTTGTTTTTGCTACGGCTAAAAAGCCAATACTCAAACACAAGGGTCATTGATATGGTGAGTATCGCCATTGAAGAGAAGTTTTGAATGATATAATTTGACGCTATCAGTTGTTCCAGTTTTATTAAGTTTACATTACTCAGCCCCTGCAATATAACAAACCCTAAGCTACTAGCAATGGTTATCCAGGGAAAATAAAACTTTCCTTTTGGTTTTCTTAACTGCGGTTTTTCTGTCGATTGAGAGTTGGACATAGTCAGCCTTTGTCATTCTCTGGAATCCAACAATAAGCACCTTGATCGCCAAAAGTCACTATGCCTGTTCCACTTTTGCAGCGTTGGATAAAACTCTCTGAGTCAACAGCTTGTTGTGCCTGTTCAAATGAGTGCCGCAAGGTTTTTATATGTTGACGGTAGCTTGCGTAATTAAATCGATCGCTTTCCAATTTTTGTTCCATTTGTATGGTAGTCAAAGGGCGAGGGGATGACTCTACTAAAAATCGAAGAATTTTACGTGGTGTCGGAGCAAGTGGTCGTTGACTGTTTGCAGGGTTCATCAATCGTTGACCCAACCAATAGCAGTTCCAAGTTGCTAGGTCGATTAAAAGATCACCGCTATTTAGTGTGCTTTCTGATTGATTGCTTTTCGACTGACTGCTCAGTTGTTGTTGACGGAGTAACGCTTTTATTCTCCAGCAGAGTACTCGCTCGACATTTTGCTGATGTTTGGCAATAAAGTCCTGACTAGAGCTGTGTTCGAACACTTTTTCTTCAATGCCAGTGCCACTATGCTCCGATAGAAAGATGACAGGTACTTTGGGCCACTTTTTTGCGATCAGGGCAGATAATGTGAGTCCCGCGTCTTGGTCACCATTCATGTCGGCATCCAAAATTACAATATCAGGCTGTTCAGTACTATGATTAATAGCTTGGCTGGCTGATTCTATGAATTTGTGCAGAATAAGCTTGTTAGCCGATGTTTCGACTGAGTCTTCCGACTCAGTCACATCAAAATTTGCATCAATCAATACCTGTTCAAACTTATTGACCCAGTGATATTGATCTTCAACCCAAAATATTGTTTTCATGAATTGAAAGGTAGCCTTAGGCTTTAGCTAAGTCAACATAAGTCATTGCTTCATCGAGCTAAATTCATTTGATTGTGAAAAGAGTTGCAAATATTCACCAATTTTTCACCAGCAAGTTGCACAATTTGTTCAACAGTTAGCCAGCGCTATCTTTAGGCCGGTTAATCAAGAATTAAATTGGTTATTAGGAGAATCACAATGACAAATGAACTTTTATTAATTTGGTCGGACAGTCCAGGAATATCTTTAGCTATCTGGATATTTGTAGTCGTAGTCAGTTTTTACTTAGGTCGAAAACAAGCACATGCGATGTTTAAATCTACTGGCAGAATGCTTTACTCAACGCTTCGTCTTTGGGAATTTGGCCTTAAGAAGTTGGAAGAGAAAGCTTCACATCGAAACAAACAGGTACTTTTAGAGAGCGGCAAAAAGAACGCTGAAAAGTCGATTGAGCGTGAATTTGAACGGGTCAACGACATAGTGCAAAAAGATCTTTCTAAGTATCCAGGTTTGCATCGAAAAATTTCAGAATCAATTGAAAAGATCGAAGCGGATTATCAGCAGTCGGCCGAAGTTGCTCCTTTACCACCAGCGTGGGGTGAAGTGGTACAAACGATTAGTTCGCTACCAACAGGTGGTGATCCGACTGTCAATAAAATACTGGCAAATATTAAAAAAGCGGTAGAGCAGTCGCATCAACAAACCCTAAAAGAGTACAAGAAAGCAAGCCATGAAAGTCATAGACTACTCAAAGAGATGCAGCCTGAGTGGCGAAAAGTAGAGCAGCATTTAGACGATGTCGGCGGCAAGATTAGTGGTTTAGACTCATGCTCTAAAAAAATTGATGCTCAAGTAGAAAACTACAAAGCGATGGTTGAAAGTCAAGATTCTGCAGTCAGTGCTTTGGCATCGTCTTCATTGACTCAGTTTTTTATATCTGGATTAGTTTTAGTGATTGCTACCCTAGGAGGATTGATTAACTTCCAATTAATCGCTATGCCTATGGCAGAGATGGTCGGTGGTTCGAGCTATATTGGCGAATTGAAAACATCCGATATTGCGGCATTGGTGATCATCTTAATTGAAATTGCAATGGGATTATTCTTATTTGAATCTCTAAGAATCACTAATTTGTTTCCTATTATCAGCAGCATGGACGATAAGATGCGAAGAAGAATGATGGTCGTCACTTTTGTGATTCTCGCTATCCTAGCAACAATTGAAGCCTCTTTAGCGTATATGAGAGATCTTTTGGCTCTAGATAGAGAAGCCCTACAGCAGTCACTGATTAATGCGGGAACATCTTCTGGAATTGTTGAAGCACAATTCAGATGGATACCCTCTATTGGTCAAATGATCATGGGATTCATATTACCATTTGCTCTTGCCTTCATCGCGATTCCTCTTGAGTCTTTTATTCACTCATTAAGAATTGTTCTAGGGTTTTTAGTGGTCGGATTAATCAGAGCTTTAAGAGTTACTATTAGAATGTTTGGTGGTTTTTTCTTTCATCTTTTTAAAATGCTGGTTCAACTGTTTGACTTAATTATTGCGGTACCGCTAGGGATAGAGCGTCTGGTTGCCAATAATAAGAAAGACCCTGAGTTGCAAAACAATAAACTATCGAAGACGTCTTTATAGAAAACGATTCGAATAAATCTAATGCTGTGTTCGCTAGTAACCAGCATTAGAAAAAATGATTAAAGAGGTATTAGAAATGAATAAAATCAAGCAGTATAAAATGATGGTAATAAGCATGTTATGTAGTTTAACGCTGATGAGTTGCTCTGGACAAAAAACTGATAACAAAGCAGTTTATTTGTTGTTAGATACGTCAGGAACTTATACAGCGGAATTAGCTAAGGCACAGGCGATTATGAATTACCTATTAGCAACTTTGAATAGTGGTGATTCAATTGCGATTGCTAGGATAGATAGTGGTAGCTTTAGTGAGAAAGATATTATCGCCAAGGCGACTTTTGATTTAAGACCAAGTACTGCCAACGATCAAAAAAGATTATTTAAACATAAAGTTGATGAGTTTGTTGCAAGTGTTAAACGTGGAAGTCGTAATACCGATATTACTGGTGGTTTAATACAGGCGTCAGATTATGTCAATGAAACTAAAGCGAGTCAGAAATACGTTTTGATATTCTCTGATCTAGAAGAAGACTTGGCTAAAGGTCATATTCGAAATTTTAAAATCGATGTAGACTCAATCAATGTAGTTGCTCTTAATGTGACTAAGCTACGAAGTGATAATATTGATCCGCGAGATTATAAAAAACGCTTGGTTGATTGGCAAAGCAGAGTCGAACAAGGCGGTGGAAATTGGAGGGTGCTAAATGATTTAGAGCGTTTAGAGGCTTTAATAGACGGTTAAAGACTAACAGTAATCTGATTCATAATAGGTTCATCTAAGCCCCCATATAATTTACTTAACCTTTGTTATTATCAAAATATTCGATAGTATTACCAACAAAGGTTAAGTTTTATACTTAAGTTGACATGTCGGGGGATGTTTACAATGAAGAAGTTTCAATTAGTTAGTTTAGCAGTACTGAGTTTAATGATGAGTTCACAAGTGTTTGCTAATAAAGCCAAGAAGTTTTCTGTTAGTCCTTTGCCAGGATTTAAGGATGCACCAGAAATTACTGTCTATTCAAGTAACGGTGAAAAGTATACGACAGTAGATAAAACCAAAATCTCTGATGTTAAAGTCGGCATCAATATAGAATGTAAATATGAAGGTAAAGGTAACAAGGCATACGATGGGAATCTAAAAGTTCCTGGTTTTGCTAATGTCTCTGCCAATGAACCCGCTGATTTTTTAATCCCTCACTCTAAAACTGCATCGCGACAATTTAGATATGATTCTGGTAAAGGACAGGACTTTAGCCCTGTTAAGGCTTGCAATGCAGAGTTACAAAAAAAGCTTTCACAAAATGCTAACAAAACTAAATACCATATACTTGCCGATGGATTTACAGTTAATTATCCAGCCGGGTTAAAAGTTGAATACACTTTAAAGTGTAATGCTACTGGTCTTGGTAAGAGTAGTTTCGGGACTAAGCGTATACAAGTTAATACCAAACTACGTTGTCAATCATCCGATCTCGCTAAGAACAAAATTCCTAAGCCCAAGCCTAAAACAGCGAAGATCGTGCCATTAGTGTCAAAGGTAACCTTCAAAGCCGATCCTTCTGTCAAGGTGGGCGAGTGTCCAACTAAGATAAACTTTAACGGCACGATCACGGCGACTAGAAAAGGTAAAGTAAGCTATCGATATATAAAGCACACCGGTAAAAAGTCGCCATTATATACTCTTAATTTCAATAAGGCTGGAACCAAGAAAACCGCTCGCTGGGGCTTAACCGCGAGCATGCCCAAAGCCAATCAACAACTAAAGTCAGCTGGTGGAAGAAAATCGCCTTATGAAATTCAAGGACATTATCGACTGGTTATTGAATCGCCTAAGACCAATATGCAAGCGAAAGCTGAGTATAAAGTTGATTGCGACAAGAAAAAACCGGGTCGTCAGTTTAAGGGATGATAATGGCTGAGCTAGAAACCCAGCATCTTAGTTGATTAATTGTTGCCAATAATACCTTTAGCTTCGGCCAGAGGTATTATTATTAGCTATACCGAATATAGAAAGATAATAGCTTTGTTAGATTGAACTAAGTATTTTGGCTGTATACACTTATTCAACTTCCTGAGGTTACTAGGTATAGGGTCAAAATGAAAATTGTTATAGCCGATGATCTTCCTCTTTTTCGTCAATCTGTTGTTAAGTTGCTTTTAGCAACGGTACCTAACGCAGAAGTGATAGAAATAGATAGTTTCGATAGCCTCAATGAATACCTCACAAGTCATGCTGATGTTGATTACGTTTTTATGGATCTTCATATACCCGGCAACTCCGGTTTATCTGGGATTGCTTCGGTATTAAAACTGCGTGAAAGTTGTCGACTAGTGGTTATTTCAGCTACCGAGTCGCCAATGATTGTTTATAGAACTATCAAGTTAGGCGCTAGAGCTTTTATTCCTAAAACTTCGGAAGAGTCAGAATTCGCAAATGCGATCCAAGCGATATTTACAGATAGAACATGGATCCCTAACGAGCTAAAAACACGCTCTGGTAATCAACTTTCGCAGCAAAGCTTTAAGACCGGAAGTTGTGACTCTGGTGACTGCCTATCAGAGAAGATTGCGTCGCTAAGTCCTCGACAGTATAAAGTCCTTGAAATGATTAGCGATGGGCAACTAAACAAGCAAATTGCCTATGATCTTGAGCTTTGCGAGGGCACTGTAAAGCATCATGTCAGTCTAATTCTTCAGAAACTTAATGTGATAAACCGCACTGCTGCTGCCAATATGTTTAATCGTTTAAAAGTCGAAAAACGCTTAAACTTGCAAAACTATTAGGACATTTTGTTGATTGCTATTCAGCGTAATCGCTACTTCAGCTCACTCAAACCTTTAATTGAAGCTTAAAACATTCTTCGTTTAACACCCTTTACGGGCTTTTGCGAATTTAAGAAATGAAGCGAGGTTACTTCCCACTTTTCCACCGGTTCTGGGTGACCTTTCGGACTATTGTGATTGGGCTCAAAAAGATATAACTGGTTTTTAAAATAGGTTTCTAAATCAATCAGTGTCTTAGCTGCTCGTTTGTTACCAATGTTTTTTAAATCATCCATGGCCATTTGATGAATCTTTAATATAACTGTTTTAGAACGCTTATGAGGGCGGTTGGGGTCATTGGTTATTGGCCAATTGAAGGTGGCTAGATACTGATAATCATTTTCCTGCACGAACAGTTCTGTATCGTCTGGTAGAAGTTCAATTAACGTTTCGGTGATTATTCTGTGGTCTATCATTGAGCATTCCATGACTACGGCTCTAAAGCAGCGAAAATTCCTAGCTCTACTGAGTTTTTACGCGTTAGAATTTAGGATTATATTATATCTGCTAGCTGAACGCATTAGACTGCTTAGTTATTAAAGATCGTATTTTAATATCTGTTGACAATTATTATCAATGATAAGAGCGTTTCAAAGTTTTGTTATCTTATTGAAAAAGCACCAATTTGATGAGGTTTACTGGCAATTTGTAGTAATATCGGTATATGGCTGTAGATAACAAGAATAAACCTATGGATCTGATTGAATTACTCGCGGCAATGGTTGTACAACAGGCTTCTGATTTGTTTATAAGCGTTGATTGTGAACCACTTATCAAGGTGGAAGGTAAAATGCGTCCGGTAAGAGACGTCAAACTTGATGAACAAACTAACCACGAATTAATATTTTCCATTCTAGAAGAGTCTGAAATTGCCACTTTTGCGGTTGAAAAAGAGCTTAATAAGTCATTGAAAATCGACTCGTTAGGTCGCTTTAGAATTAATGTTTTTAGGCAAAGTGGCGAACCAGCAATGGTTGTCAGATATATTAAAAAGATAATTCCGTCTATCGAAGAGTTGGGTTTACCACCGGCGCTAAAAGATTTAATAATGCTAGAGCGAGGCTTAATCCTTCTGGTCGGGTCAACAGGCACGGGTAAGTCAACCACTTTGGCATCGATGATTGATTATAGAAATACCCACCAAGCTGGGCACATTCTTACCATTGAAGATCCGATTGAGTTTACTCACAAGAACAAAAAGAGTTTAGTCAACCAGCGTGAAGTTGGGGTGGATACCGACTCTTTTGAAATAGCCCTTAAAAATGCTATGCGAGAAGCGCCTGATGTCATTCTGATTGGTGAGGTACGAGATAGAGCAACCATGAAGCAAGCTTTAACTTATGCTGAAACTGGCCACCTGTGCTTAGCGACGCTTCACGCGAGTAATGCTAATCAGGCACTCGAAAGAATTTTCAATTTTTTTCCTGAAGAAGCTAAACAGCAAATCTTGCAAGATCTTGCATTAAACCTTAGAGCTGTGATTGCACAGCGGCTTTGTATTGGGCTTGAGAGTCGGCGAGTTGCTGCAGTTGAAATGATGCAAGTGACTCCATATGTCAAAGAGTTAATTGAGTTTGGTAAAATTGAAGAAATTCGCGAAGCCATGGAAAGAGCTGAAGATAAAGTGAATCAGACTTTTGATCAGTGTTTATACAAACTGATTAAAGCGGGCAAGATATCACTAGAAGAGGGACTTAACAAAGCTGACTCTAAGAATAATCTGGCATTGAAATTTAGACTAGAGAAGGATGGTAATAATGACCCTTCTGTTAAAAATGTCGATCGAAATGCCGCTGAGTTTACGATTGATAAGAATGCCAACTTTGAGCATTATAATACTTATTCTATCAAACCTCTAAAAGCAAAATCCCACACTGAAGCAACCACTCAAAAAGTCAATATGGCATTAATGATGGCGTTGGATAATAAAGGTCTAAGGCTCGTTGATCATGATGGCGATTTAGAAGTTCAATATGCATTGGGTATAAAACGCTCAGAAAGTTTGAAGTTAGAGTCAATTTCAGGAAAACCAGAGCGTTTCAATTATATGAATAACGATGACAAGGAGTATACCACCTTGATGATCAATGTCGTTGATATGTCTAGCAAGAAGGCAGTGTTTAGACTTGCAGCAACAAAGAAAAAATCAGTTTACTTGGAAAGCCAAAGACAGCTTAATGAAGGCATGAGTGCATTACTTCAACCGCTTCCAATAAAACACTAAGTGGTAGGAGTTTTACTTTGGATAGTCGGCTCAGCATTGGATCACTCATTCTAGATCATCAAACCAACCAGCTAATCGTTAACGGGACCACTCAACAAATCGAGCCACGATTGGTAGCCGTTTTGCAATTTCTTTTTCAGCACAAGGAGCAGGTAGTTAGACGAGAACAGCTTATTGAAGCTGTATGGAAAGGGCGAGTTGTCAGCGACAATGCTGTTAGTCGATCAATTTCTCAAGTCAGAAAATTACTCAGTCAATCAAGTGCTCCGCAGCCAACCATAGAAACCATTCCTAGAGTTGGCTATCGTCTACAATTGAATGCTCATCCAATCACTATGGACAAAGGTCCAACTCATGCCAGTGAAGTTTCCAATAAAGAAAAGTTGACTAGCGATCGTTCTAATTCGTCATTTATTAAACTACCGGATAGCAACAGTCTAAAAGTGGTTCTATTTTTGGCATTCAGTCTGGCTATTTTCGGGCGCTATTTCTATCAATTAATTAGTGACCCGGAATCGACATTACAATTTGTGCAATCTAGTTTGACACTATCCCCAGGAGCAGAAAAGCTACCTAAAATTTCTCCTAATGGTCGCTGGTTAGCCTATTCAGCTGAAACTCAAGAGCGAAAAGGTGAATACCTATTTGTGATTGATTTGGATTCTAAACGAACCATACAAATTACCCAATCACCTCACTATTTCATCGATCTAGCGTGGAGTCCTGATTCTCAGTCTATTATTTATAGTACTTGGAATTCTTTGCACGATAGACGTTGTTCGATTCGCTTAGTGAGTTTAGAAAGCCAAAAAGATAATCTGGATTTGAAACCCTTGAGTGACCTAAATTTGCTCCATTGCTCAGAGAGAGCAGCGACTAAACTAGCTTGGAATGAACTAGGCAACAAAATCTATATGACTTCTAGACCGTCTTATGACCGGCCTTATTTTGTACAAAGTTATGCGTTAGATTCTAAGAGGCTGGAACAAGTAACTTTACCGCCGCAGGCGGGAAATTTGCGAGGAGACTATTATATTAGCGGGAGTTTGTCAGGAAAATACTTGGCGATAATAAGATATCTTGGAACAACTCGCTTACAACTACAAGTTTATAACACAACGGACAAATCGTTTATTGCTACCCAAAAGTTAGACTCGGATATCAAAGCTTTAACTTGGTTGAAAGATGAACGCTTGCTCATATCGAGAGACAACAACTTATACTTATATGATTATAATTCCAATACGGATAAGTTTTTTTACGCGATAGGTAAAAACTCAGGTGGTTTAACTGCTGATCAAGATGGTCGAAAAATTGCGTTTACCGTTTTAGAAAGCGATATTAATCTGGTTGAATATCAGCGGAATTCAACCAAAGGTGAGTTTGATTTAGTTAAGTTGTTAGCTGAATCTTCGGCAATCGAAGCGGCGCCGTCATATTCCACCGATCAAACTCAGTTCGTCTTCCTTAGTAATCGCACTGGCACTAATCAAATATGGCTATCGAATAGCGATGGTACCGTTGCACAGTTGTCCGATTCGCCTATCTCGTTAACTCTTTCTCCGCTCAACTGGTCACCCGATGATCAATCAATTTTGTTCCAGCACGATGATGAGATCTATACCATTGAAGTAGCAACGGGAAAAATAACACGTATTATCGATCGCGAACATAAAGCAGCGAATGCAGAATGGTCCGCCGACGGCAGTTCGATTTTTTATTCCTCGGAGAAGTCGGGAGAGTGGCAAATATGGCAATATCTACTGCAGCCAAATAGCCATCAACAAATTACCGTCAATGGTGGTTACAGTGCCAAACAAGATCGCCACAAAAATTTGTATGTCAGCCGTATTCACCAAGATGGTTTATGGAGACTGGACTATGACCCTAAAGGCAACCATTTCTTGCCTGCCAATTTAGTGTTAGCTGATTACAGCGGCACCAATTGGTTAAGTTGGCAGCTACAAGGTAATAGCATTTATTACTTTGGTTCGACAACAACCGATGTAGATGACAACAAGGTGTTTGGCATTATGCAGCTCGATTTAAGTACTTACACCACTAAGCTTTGGTTTCCTTTTGATTCGAATCACCAGCGATATTTTAGTGTAGCTTCTGATGGTTTGATAGTGACAAGAGTCACACGGAATGAAGGAAGTATTGAGTTACTTTCAGAAAACCAGCCTTAGATTTTTACTGGCCACGCACTATAACCGTTCAATTATTAGCATGGGTTGAGAAAACGGTAATAAATGCTCCTTAGTTGGCAACTCTATATATACACCTTTACTCGAACGGTTGACTAAAGTTTGATAATAGTTTTTAGCCTCAACTTTCCAACGATTTAAATCGATTTTTTCTTGTTCGTTCTCTGTATTTTCTATGTAACTTTGTTCGAAATTAGTATCAAATATGACAAGTGGTATTTCCTGGGGAAAGCTTAGGTTCTTAGCTGATTCTAAATCTTCATCATAGATAGCAACTTCAGCAAAGAGGTTGATGATGTTATTAATCTCAAGTCGCTTGTTAAACAATAACTCAACATACGACCAATTAGTGTCGTTATCATTTTGCGACAGTTCTCTAAGGTGTTTTAATTCGGCTAAGTTTTTCTCAGTTGCGCGTTGCTGATATTTTCCCTCAGAAATGTATTTGGTATAAGCGACTAAGTTTTCTTTAAAAGGCTTAGCATCTTTTGAATAGCGACTAATCGAATAAGGTGTCAATACATCAGGATCGATTAAAACTATTTTATTAATTTGCAAACGCGAATCTTCCGGCAATGCCTCATTGAGCTGCGTTAGTTTCAATAGGCTAATATTTGATGATGCAAAAGCAATAAATGTTATTTTTGTTAGGTTTAATTCTAATAATGCTTCAAATAGGTGCTTGCCGAATTCGACATATCCCAATTTTGAATGTTTATCTGCAAATACTTGTCCCGCGCGATCGAGGGAAAGTACATTGTAATGTCTACTTAACTTTGGCGCCAATCTTGCGAACCAGGCAGAATCTGAGTTCCAGTTATCTGTTGGACCTGATAATAAGATCACTGTTTCCATATTTGGAGAATTATCGGATGATTTTTCGTCAGAGTTTAGGTTAGTCCAATGGGTAACATGAAGCCTCGTATTATCTAATATCAGTGTCTCCGTTTTATAGGCCGCATTTAACATACCCGAGAATAGTAGAGTGACTATTCCAATTAAATAGTGTGATTTCATGTCTTTTCTCATTTTCATTAGTTATATCGAAATAAGTGATTGTGTTTCATGATTTGGTTAATCGTGCTTTAGAGCTGCCTTATTTAGAGATAACTTTAGTATGGGTGGTTGTTGGGCAAAATTCTTATTAGCCTCCGACGCAGCCAAGCGAAATATTTCAGCTAATTCTGGTTCAAGGGGGATGTTACCACTCGTTGCTGGAATATAGTCTGGAAGTTGATCTAATGGGAGTTTGGTAATTTGTTCAAACATAGTTAGCGCGGCTAAATAAGTTCCCAATACGGAAGGGTGAAAGTGGTCTTCACTGTAAAGGCTAATGTTTGGGTTGTGTCGCCATGCTTCGAGCCAAGCTTCTCCTGCGGGAAATAATATACCTTCGATCGAGCGTGCCGCCGTTTGATATGAGTCTGACACGCCGGCGAAATCAAAAAATCGCTGTCGAGCGGGCCACACCATGTAGAGCGCCGTTTTGGCATTTACTTTAGCGAGTTCATTAGCAAACATCGGTGTGAAGTCGAGCAGATAGGGCCTCCCTTCAGTCGCGGATGGTCCTTGTTGTAGTACCGCAAAATGCCATCCTTCTCTACGCATTTGCTCTCTCGTATCTTGGTTAGCCCAGTGATCGGGTAAACCAAAGTTGGGTAAGGTGCGAGATTCGAAATGCCCAACTTTAAAATCGGCCAGAAGCAACATTCGCTCTAACATTCCCGGTAAATCATTTGAATAAGTTAGACTGTTACCAATAAATAAGATGTTAAGACCTTCAGTTGGCAGCGGCTCATGTGGGTCGTGATAGGGCGAATCAGGCTGAGAGCTCGATTGTGAGCTGCAGCTTAACAAGGAGATCGCAATAACAAGTGAAAGGAGCATTTGTAAGAGGATGCTTGTGACTTTTAGTGTGCTTCTGGCGAACATTTCAGATAGGTTATTTTGTATTACTTTACCCACAAACATTTTATGATCCGAGTATTTGGTGATTAATGTGGAACTAGAGTATCACTTTAAATCGACCGAAATAGCTTAGTCACAGGCTCATCACTTTTTCATCATGTTTTCCTCATAGGCCAAGTGGCATAACAAACATCATGAATTCGCAGAGTTATATGAAGAGAGGGATTTGCTAAAAAAAGAATAATCGAATATGGCCAATTAGGTTGGTTGCCCAGTCGCGAACTATCTTTTTAGTGTCGCGACGGGCATTAGCTCGAAGTGATTTCTTCGATTTTTGATGAACACCGCCTTTTCTCATCAACGGGTGGTGAGCATATGGATTTCTTGGTGGTGTTACAATTAGCTGCGCAGTGTTAGTGCGCTTTGCTTTACTTTTTCGCTTTTTATGTTTTGACATAGTGTGTCCTTTTTATGTTGAACTCTACGAATTCGGCTAAATTTCTAACTTGAACCAAGTTTGATCTTGAAGTTTTTTTAGTCGACGTCTTAAAGTCTTTTCTTGTTGTAAAAATATTGGAGTGTTGTTACAACGACTAAAACAGAATTTTCTGGGTAAATCGGTGTAAAGACTGATCGGTGGAAAGCGGTACTTTAAATTTTTTAGCACTTTCGCCGTGCTGATTGAGTGGTAATAGATCTTACTAATACCGAGCTCTTCTCTAATAAATCTAATAGTGGTAAACAACATTACCTCACTCCAGTTCTTTTCATAAGCTTGTAAAATTCTTCCAGTGTACTCTAGCATTTGGTTTGAATTATCGCTTAAGTCTCGATTGTAGTTGTATTCTCGAGAGTTTTGAGATGCTATACAGGCCAATCGATGTTGTCGCTTTGCTATTCTTAGCCAATCATTTTGCACTTCCTCGATTAAGGCTTCTCCACTTTCTAAATCAAGATCGATCCGCGACCAAGCTAGCGAGTTTCTTTGTTGACAAATAGGGTGGCCACAAAGCTTGAAAGTATTACAATCAATCTTTAACTCTTGCATCATCTGATCATGCTCCCCAGTAAAATTGAGTTGCAGAACCAAATTAGAGCCTGGTCTTGATGTTTGCGCCCATTGATACTCTGACTTAGAGCCCCATTTTGATAGGCTTAGTACGAAAGAGTGATAATTAGTCGAGTATGAATTAGATAGCCTTTCTTGGCTAAGTAACCCATCGCCACATTTCGCTGTAATCGGCTTGATGATTGGCTTGTTCAGGAGTCTAGAAAACTGACTGTTTCTTAATTCGTTAATCGAGCAGTTTGGTTTATTACCGATATAGTTGCTTAACAAATAGATCGCAAATAAATCGTCATGATAATGAATTAATCTGCGAGTTTTATCCAGACATGATAATACCTCGTTGAGTTGTTGTGTTTCCATGTTCTTGTTTCCGTTTTAATTTAATAAATTTAAGTTTTAATAAGTTGGCTCTGTTGTTTTTATTTAGCATTAAAGCGATCTCCTGTTTATTACTTAGTCTGTGAGTTAATGTTTTTAACATTCTATTAGTGAATTCAAAAACATAGGCTGGACAAATGCTCGTACGTCATTAATCAATAGAGTACGCGCAAAATAGTTTTAGGTAACCTAACGAAAAAAGCCCTGAACGGAATTCCGGTCAGGGCTTTTTATCATGCTGACTCGAAAGGTTTCAACTTTCCGAGTTTAAGAATAGGGAAGGTTAATTTATAGTATTTTTTCTGTTTAAAGTTATCATTCCATATTCTCCTAAATTTAAAAATTGAATTTGCTTAGGGTGCGGATAATACTCTAAACAAATCTGATGTCAAATTATTTTAAGTTTCAATGTTTTGAATTAGCACTAATTGACCTTGATTTAATCGTTCAGCACCCCGCACAGCGACCTTGTCTCCGACTTTTATGTCACCAGAAATCATTACCCATTCATCCTTGCCTTTTCCTACTTCTACTTTTAATTTATGAGCAATATTGTTTTCATCGATCTTAACGATGTAGGTACCATCACTACGCAGGAGTAGTGCGTCTCTGTGTACTGCTAGGTTCATACGTTGTGATAAGATTGGGATCTCGACATCGATTAGTTGCCCGGTTGAAATAGTACTGTTTGCGGTTTCAGGAACGCGAATACGCATTTCAAAAGTTTGCGAAAGTTGATCAGCAGCGGGAATAATCGTTGATGTTTTAGCTTTAAAACGAGTCATATTGTTTTCGTGGTCGGATAAAGATAAATTCACCAAAGCGCCCGGTTTGGTATACGCGAGATACTTTATCGGCATATCAACTCGAACTTCTAGATTCCGTGTATCTAAAAGTTGAACCAATATTTCACTTGGACCGACATCAAAACCTGCTCGACGAAACCGTTGGGTAATAACCCCTTCAAACGGCGAGGTGATAGTGGCTTTTTGTAATTCTCGGTTTACTTGTTTTAGTTGCAGTTGCGCTATTTCTAAATCTGCTTTAGCTAGCGCTACTTGAGACTCTGTTTGTTCTAGTTGGAGCTGCGAAGTGTTATTTTTTTGTTTTAACTCCTTTTGCCTAGATAGCTCTTTCACCAAGTATTCTAGATTTATTTTCGCACGATTATATTGAGCATGACGTTCCGAATGGCGTAACTGGATCGGCAGCAATTCTATTTGAGCAACGCGCTCACCTTGGCGTATGTAAGTTCCGGGTTCTATTACCCACTCAAGACGCCCGCTAACGCCTGCTGTCAACTCAACTTGATTCTGACTGTAAACTGTCCCCATTAATTTTATCGATGGAGATTCATTTAATTGTCTAACGGATTCAACTTTCACAGGACTTGCTGGTGGTGTATTGGCTTCTTCTGCAATTGAATTCATGCTAGTGAATAATAAAACCGTAGCAATTTTGAATACAATGAGAGTGCTTTGTTTTGTGGTGATTCTAGTCATATTTATTCTCGTTTAAGTATCCGATTATAAGTTTGAATTAGCTAAAGTTGTTTTGTTTCTAAGATGCTTAAGTTTGCCGGGAATGCCAATTTTGATTTGAAGCAGGGATGGCATAAGTATTAAAGTGAAAATCGCACTGATAGCCATGCCACCGACAATTACCGTTGCAAGGCCTCGGTAGATTTCTGACCCTACTCCTGGTATCAGCATCAAAGGTAACATCCCAAAAAGACTGGTTAATGTGCTCATGTAAACTGGGCGCGCTCTGATTCGTACCGCCTGCTTGACTGCCTCAGTTCTCGGCAATCCATTTGATTCTGCCTTACGTGTTTGGTCAACCAATAAGATCGCGTTGTTAACCACAAGTCCAAGTAAGATGATGAATCCGATCATTGTTAATAAATCTAACGATTGGAAAGTAAACAGGTTAAGAATGCTTAAACAAATTACCCCCCCTGCAACCGCTAGTGGCATAACGAGTAACACAATGAGACTATCTTTGACCGATTTAAAAAGAGCCGTCATTAGCAGTAAAAGAATCATGATGGCTAACAAAAAGTTAGTGCCCATATCGGTAATGGCATCCGCCATTCGGTTAGCGTTACCACTTAACTGAATACTAGAATCCGCCGGAAGAGTCTTTCTAATTTCTGGCAGCACGCTTTGATTAATGAGTTCCATTGCTTGCTCAAGGCTCATATTACTTGGTGGAAATATATTAATACTAACGGTACGTTTACCATTAACTCTTAACAAACGCGTTGGACCGACAGTTCGTTTTATTTCAGTCAGTTCACCGACAATTTGTATTCCTGCAAGTGGCGTATAGATAGGTAAGTTTGCAAGTTGGTCCGGCGAGTGCCACTTTTGGCCTTTTAAAATGACGTCCAATCGTTCGTTTCCGTTGAAATATTCCCCAACAAACAAACCACTGGTAAATGCTCTTATGTTATTAGCCACATTTCGCCTGTCGAGTCCTGCTTGGCTTATTCTCCGGTCATTTGGGATTAATTCGAGTTCCGGTTCTGCTAATTGCAGACCAGGAAATGGTTGAGCGGTGCTAGTGGGCATAGCTTGTTGAATACTCTGTAGTCCTTTCGCTGCAGAGGACATTAATGAGGTGATGTCTGGTCCTTGTAAATCCAGTCTAATTGATCGGCCATTTCCACCACCACCCACGTTGATCATTGACCCACGAAATAAAAACACTTGTGTATCGGGCAAATCATGTAAGACTTGAGTTCTAACAATATTCATTAACTCTTCTACTCGTTGCGGATCGTCTGAATATATAAATCCGCCACTATTTCCGCCACCAAACGCGTAGAAGTTATAGCTCTTAATTTTGGGAGTCTTTTCACCCGAGTAGTAGGGCTCTAGTCGTTGTTTGACTCGACTGGCTAATTCTTCTTCTAAGAATGAAAGGTTGCCCCCAGGTGGGCTAGCCAGATTAAAGAAAAATCCATCGATTGGAGCTCGTGGCATAAAATCGGTTCTTGGCATTAAACTCAAGGTCGCGATTGCAGAACCTCCAAGCAGTCCTATTATCCATGCCCAGCGCTTGATATTGGTATCGGTTAGCGTGAGTACTAAATGGGATAGCCTTATCCAATAACTAGCATAAGGGTCATTCGTTCGTATATTTTTTAGTAGATAAAAGCTAATTACAGGCATTACAGTTATCGCTGTTAATAATGATGCTATAACAGCAATTGAAAGCGTTAATGCGAGGTCAGAGAATAACTGTCCTTCTATTCCTTGCATTGACAATATGGGTAAAAATATTGCAACACTAGTCGCGGTAGATGCGAAAAGGGCACCGCTCACCTGAAGTGCTCCTTTTTGAACGGCTTGGCGATTAGAAAGCCCTTCTGTCTTTAATCGAACAATATTTTCTTGAACAATGATAGCGGCGTCTAATACTAAGCCCACTGAAAAGGCCAAGCCTGCTAGTGATATTACATTTAGACTACGTCCAAACCAACTCAAAGTAAGAAACGCCACCGCCAGAGAAATAGGAATAGTTAAGGCTATGATGAGTGTTGGCTTTAAGCCTCTTAAAAACAACCATAAAATCGCTAGCGCTAGGAAAACGCCTAACCCCAAATTGCTTTTAACTAAGTTGAGAGCGTTGCGAATATGAACTGAGGCGTCAAAACTAAGGTCGATCGCGAGACCTACGTCCTTAAGCGGGCCCTGATTAAGTTCATCAATTGCTTGATTGATTTCATCAAGCACTTCGACTGTGTTGCTGTTGCTGGCGCGCTGAATGGTAATGTAGTAGCCCGGTTTACCATTTCTAAGAGTAAAACCAAATCTGTCTTGTAAGGTATTGGAAACGGTTGCTACGTCATTTAAATAGATGGGGCGATTATTGTTATATCCGATTATCATTTCACCCAAATTACTCAGATTATACTGTCCAGAAAACCTTACTGTGTAATTTCTTCTCCCAACCTCTGCGAATCCGCCGGAAACATTGTTGGATTGCGAGATTGTGTTACTAATTTGTCCTAATTGAAGTCCATATGAAGCGACTTTATAAGGATCGAATTCTATTCTTAGAACGCGTGGTCTTTGGCTATTTAAATTGACTCTGCCAACACCTGGAATTCGAGTAAAACGCGGCTCAACCACATCATCAATAAGTTTTTGAAATACCGTGATGTCGTCTATTTCAACCCCGTCGAGTGGTCTAATCAAAATAGAGGCCGCGTTAGGTGCTTGAGGACCATTTCCTGCGGATGATACTACTGGTTCCGTTGCATCTAACGGCAGCGGAGGGGCTTGATTAAGTCGATTTAAGACATCCAACATAGCTTGTTGCATATCTTCACCAACTTCAAAAGTTAGACTAATATTGCCAAAGCCTTGATTAATATTGGTAGAAACATCAATAACCCCTTGAGTATGCTTAACGGCATTTTCCAAGGGTTCGATAATCACCGATTCGATTTCTTCCGGTGCAGCTGATCGCCAGCCAGTAGATATATTGATTTGCGGTTGTTGGATATCTGGCGTCAATTGAATCGGTAGCTTAGCCACACTAAGCAGCCCAAATATTAAAACGAGTAGCGCAATTACCAAAACGGCGGCGGGATTCTTTAGTGAACTACGAGTTAAATTCATTTGAACAGATCCAGAAAGTGAGTGCGCTAATTCTGAACCTGTTATGGGTTGAATGCTTTCTTAGTGGTGTGTCATTCCTGAGTCAAGTGTAACAACTAGTTTCCAATGAGCTGTGAGGATATATTTCGAAATATATCGACAATAAAATTCAATGTTTTTGTTGGGCTGGAAAATAATGAGTGAGACATTTGATGCAAAAAAAAGCCAGAGTTAATAAACTCTGGCTCTAATCACATTGCGTGAAGTTATCTTGAGCGAATAATTAGTTGAGATGTTTCGCCAAGAATTTTTCCATTTTTTGATAAAGCTCGATTCGGTTTTCTTCTTTTCTGAAACCGTGACCTTCGTTGGTCTTCATAATCCATTCATCATCGGATAAGGAAATATCTCGATCTTCTAGCGCATCGCGTAAATCGTTAGCATGTTGTTTTACAACTCGAGGATCTTGCGCACCGTGAACGATCATCAAAGGTGCTTTAATTTTATCCACATGCGCTAGCGGAGACATTCTGTTCATTAACTCTTTGTCCTCAGGATCCCCAATTTGTACCTTCATTACTTCTTTTAAAGGCTCCCAATATTTTGGCATGGACTCAAATAACAAGCCAACATCTGTCACGCCAACATAATTGATACCGCATTTATACAAATCTGGAGTAAATGTTAGTCCTGCCATAGTCGCATAACCGCCATAACTTGCACCGTAGATACAGACTTTATTAGGGTCAACAATGCCTTCTTTGACTAAATAGTTTACAGTGTCGGTAATGTCGTTCTGCATTTCAGCACCCCATTTCCCACCATAACCTGCTTGTTCAAAGTTTCTACCGTAGCCTCCAGAACCGCGATAGTTTACCTGAACTGTAGCGTAGCCTCGGCTAGCAAAGAATTGATGCTCAGGGTTATATCCCCAAAAATCTCTAACACCAAATGGACCACCATGAGGGTTTACGATCAGTGGTAACATCTTGCCGTCAGTATGCTTTGGAACAGTTAAGTATCCGCGCATTGTCAAACCATCTCGACTTTTGAAGCGGATCGGTTTCATTGGCGACATGTCTTCTGGATTGATTGAATTGGTGACTGATAGTAAAAATGAAACTTGGCCGCTTTTTTTATCGTAAAGGTAGTAATTTCCAGGATCTCTATCGTTACCAACAATAAGTATCTGAAGCATTTCATCTTCTGATTGGCTAGAAATACTGACTCGCTTACCAGGGAATGCGTCAGAAAGCTTTTTCATTTGAGCTTCGGCATCTTTGTCAAAGTAAACTCTTTGCGGGTAGTCATCGAAATAACTTATACCCAGCAATTTCTTCTGTTTGCGAGACATCATTAAGCCGTTTACATCGACTTCATCGTGAGCGAAAACGAGCTCGCCCATTTCATTTTTTTCAGGGTTAAACTTGTAGATTGCGCTTTTGTCTCGCCCGACATTTGAAGAAACGAACATCGTTTCGTTATCCCAGTCGAAAGAAAGCGGGTTCATGCCCTCATCAAGTACGTTAAACTCTTGTAAGACCTTAAAGTCTTCTTCGCCTTTACTTTTATAATGGAACTTACCCTTTAGTCCATTTACCGAGTATGCTCCTCGAACATCACCATCGTGATCAACGATCCAACCTTGAACATCACCAGGGTTTTTCGCAACAATTTTCATTTTGGAGTTCTTTTTACGTTTGCTGTTCCAGCGGCTATCTAGCGGAAGCTTATAAAGATCCGCTGCTCTGATCCGGCGACCGTTATATTGAACTAAAATATGATCGGGATCATCTGGCAATACATGTACAACTGATGCCGAGCGACCGGACATAGCTGCAACAAGTGTTTTTATCTTTGGCTTTCCATCTCGGTTTACCACGAATAGGCTGAAAGCTTCGTTGCCATCGCTATCTAAAGTGAAAACGAGCTTGTCGTTATTAGCCCAAAAAAAGCCTGCGATATCTTGCTTGGTTAACGATGTTAAAGCGCGAGGGTTCTTAAGGCCATCTACTTCCATAATGACAATGTTTCTTCTGTCTTTTATCGGAGATAAAACGGCTAAATATTTCCCGTTGGGTGAGAGTTGCAGACCAGAAAATTCGGGGTTCTTAAAAAAATCTTTGACTGGTATTTTGCTTACATCAGCAAATACTGGTTGTGAGAGTATCGCTAGTATTAATACTAGGCTTATTGTTCTAAACAATTGCATACGATTGTTCCTCGATTATTGTAGTGATGGCTAACCTTTAAATGTTAACAACTGCGGATTAATCATTGCAAACATAAAAAGTAAAGAGTTGTGACCATAGACGAACGTTGACTCGGGTTATTCCAAGCTTATTTTCATTAGTCTTTCAAAACAAGATGTTATTACAGCAAATTACTTATTAATTACCCAAGCCCCCTAGAAATAAGGGGTTAAAGCAAGAAATCTTGTTAAACAAAGCACTAAATTAATGGTAGAATTGCGCCCGCACATCAATATCACTAGGTCCAACAGTATGAATTCCGCGGTTAGTAAATCACCAACTTCGAATAAAAATGGTAATAATACCAAAATTGGTTTTGTATCTTTGGGCTGTCCAAAGAACTTAGTCGACTCTGAGAGAATTTTGACCCAGTTAAAAACCGAAGGTTATGAGGTTGTGCCTAGCTATGATGATGCCAACTTAGTCATAGTCAATACTTGCGGATTTATTGATAGCGCTGTGCAAGAGTCACTCGATACCATTGGTGAGGCCTTGGCAGAAAATGGAAAGGTTCTAGTTACCGGATGTTTGGGAGCTAAGGACGATGAAATACGTGAAATTCACCCGAATGTATTGGGTGTAACTGGACCACATGCCTATGATGAGGTTTTACAGCAAGTCCATGAACACCTCCCAAAACCTAAGCACGACCCATTTATCAGTTTGGTGCCTGACCATGGTATTAAACTAACTCCCAAACATTTTGCGTATTTAAAAATCTCGGAAGGATGTAACCATCGTTGTACTTTCTGCATAATCCCATCGATGCGCGGCGACTTAGATTCACGTCCTATTGGGGATATATTGAGTGAGGCCAAACGACTAGTCAATGCTGGAGTGAAAGAGCTTCTGGTAATTTCTCAAGATACCTCTGCATTTGGTGTTGATACCAAATATCGAACTGGATTTTGGGATGGAATGCCGGTCAAAACACGGCTATTAGAAATGTGCGAACAACTTGCCAAATTGGGAGTCTGGGTGAGACTTCATTATGTTTATCCCTATCCAAGTGTTGATAAACTTATTCCACTGATGGCTGAGGGAAAACTTTTACCTTACCTTGACATTCCTTTTCAACATGCGAGCCCAAGAATCCTCAAGTTGATGAAACGTCCCGGTAATATTGATAAAACTCTAGAGCGAATTAAAGCTTGGCGAGAGATTTGCCCAGAGTTAATTATTCGATCGACATTTATTGTTGGCTTTCCAGGAGAAACGGAGCAAGAATTTGAAGAGCTATTAGAATTTTTGAAGGAAGCTCAACTTGACCGAGTAGGTTGCTTTGCATACTCGCCAGTAGATGGCGCTACAGCAAATGAGCTGCCAAATCCTGTAGATGAACCAACAAAGCAAGCTCGACTAGAACGATTTATGCAAGTTCAAGAAGCCATTAGTGCTGAAAAATTAAAACAAAAAGTTGGACAAGAATTCTTAGTGCTAGTCGATGAAGTTCACACCGATGGAGCGGTTGCTAGAAGTTATGCCGATGCTCCAGAGATCGATGGCGTTGTTCATTTAACCGATGAATTTGATGTGAAACCAGGAGACAAATTATGGGTTCAGATTATTCATTCTGACGCTCATGACCTGTGGGGAGTTCGCGTCGACGATGACCCCGAAGACTAACTCCAATTTATGACTTTGGGTTCTTCGCCAACCATACAACAAACTTAGGATCCTTAGAAATTATTTCTACATTACTAAAGTAGCTATTTAATAAAGGCCGGTACTTAAGATGCCGATTGGCGACTACTCTGAGTTCTCCACTATCTTTTAGTTTCTCAGCAGATTGTTTGAACATCTTATTTGCAATGGACAAGGTTTGAACATTTTGTTGATGGAAGGGAGGATTACACAGAACAAAATCGAAGTGGCGGTTTTCTAATCCTCTCAAACAATCTGTTGTTAAATAAGTAACTCGATCTGAGTCTTGTTGAGAATCCGTTGTTGCTTCCGAGTTACTTTCAAAAGTCAGTTTTGCTGACTCAGTCGCTAACCAAGATTCATCACAAAACACTAGTTCCAAATTAGGATTTTGCTGAGCCGCTGCTGTTCCTAATACACCTGTACCGCAGCCAAGATCGATTAATTTTTGACCCGCTCGTGTGGCTGGTAAATGATTTAATAAAACACGCGCTCCGATGTCTAGTCCATCACGTGAAAACACACCAGGCATTCCTTTTATTATCAGGTTAAGTGAGTCAATCCGGTAGTGACTAATCAGTTCATTGGTCTCTAACTCATACTTTTGTTCAGCGGCAGAGAAAACCAATCTGGCTTTTTTCTTAGCGAGCGAGGTCGTTGTAGTTCCTATGTTGTCTTCCAATAGCTTAAGCGTTGATTTATGTATGTCCTTACTCATTCCAGCTGCAAGAACTCTAGTATTGCTGTTGATATGAGAAGAGATAGTAGCGAGTTGAAACTTTAGTAAGCTATTGTGTTTTGGGACTCGTAAAACAACAAGATCAAATATTGTTGACGACTCTAACTTCTGGCTGGTTTGATTGACAAAGTGGGCCGAACTTTCTGACAGGTTATTTAAATTTAAGTTGTTGATAATGGCAGTTCTTGAAAGAAAAGAATCAGTCCAAACGGTTGGATTTAATTCAGATAGGCTACAAGTTAATGCCCCAAACTGGTCATTAACGATAAGGATCTTAGTGTTTTTTTTGAATTCAAATTCTTGCAAGTATTGCAACAAATACTCATCGGCAGCGCTCCACGCTCGCAAAGTTTTATCGTTGGTTTTTGGAAACCTTTCTAGATAGAACTGATTGAATTGGTTTTCGGCGGACGGCATGGGTGGCTCTCTATTTAAATAATAATTGTTAATTGAACAGGTGGCTCTATCGGATTAAACCGGAAGTTGAAAGCTAGTAACTTGAATCATCGTCTTCATCATCAAAGCCAGATTTAGAAGCGTCGTAATCATCAGGAATCTTAAAATCTTTATGCTTTAACAACACCATCCAGCCGCCCACTAAAAAGACCATAACAATAAATATGATGATAATTGCTGTCCACATAAGATAACCTAACTAGCTATTGAGATGAATCAGTGTAACTTATTCTGTCTCAAAGTTTTCAAAATATTGAGTTTGATAATGTTCAAGTTTATCTAAAATGAAGTCTTTGGCTTTGATTTCGCTGGAAGCTAGATGTGTTTTACATGCCTTATAATCAAAGGTGTCAAAGATTTGGGTGCTGGTAAGCTTATGGGATATATGCCAAGGTTCTTCAGCGACTCCTTGATTATAGTTTTTGTAAGGCCGAAAAAAACCATATTGAGATAGGTTTTCTGATAACCACTTTTCGAGTTCGCAGCAGATGCCTTTTTCAGAAAACTCTTCCGGTGTTAGTTCAACTTGATAGCCTTGTTTGAACGCTTGCGCTGAAAAGATATCAAAATCTGTTCCCCAGTGATGTCGACTAAGCCCAGGTAGCGCGCTCCAAAGGGCGATCGCCTTGTATCTTTCAATATCAGACATATTGTCGATATTAAGAGGGCGACCATGACGAGAAAAAACCGGTCGGTGTCCCATCCACTTGTCATTCCATATAGTCAGTTGTCGCTCAAAAGATCGAAAACTACTGATGATGGTTATCTCATGCCCTTGTTGTTTGGCCGAGTCAAGTAGTGTGTTTAAATCTCTGATGACCTGAATATTGGCAAGCCGCGATTGGCTGCCATTTTGTGAGATCTCAGTTAAGTGCGACTCATCGATACCACAAGCTTGTTGCCATGTAAGCACTGTTACACCTCAACTAATAAATTCACTAAGATTCTATAATATATCTCGGTAAGTAGCTTTAAGTCCTCTACCGCTACAAACTCATTAACTTGATGGATGCTACTATTAATAGGACCCAGTTCTACAACTTGTGCTCCTGTCTTGGCAATAAACCGACCATCTGAAGTGCCGCCACTTGTCTGCGGTGAGGTCTCAAGTGATGTCACTGTTCGAATGGCATTGGTAGTCGCTTCAATTAGCTCAGGTGATTCTGTAATAAATGGTTCGCCGTTTAATTTCCATTCCAGCTCACTATTGTCACAATGCTTACCAACAAAGGATTGCATTTTTTCTTTTAACTGCTGCGCGGTATATTCGGTTGAATATCGAAAGTTAAACTCGATATCTATTTCCCCCGGAATAATATTACTCGCTTCTCCCGCCTGAATATTGGTAATTTGCAAGCTGGTTGGAGGAAAGTTCTTATTGCCTTTGTCCCATTCAATTTTGGTGACTTCTTCCAAAAAGTAAGCCGCCGTGTGGATGGCATTTTCTGCTAAGTGTGGGTAGGCAACATGTCCCTGAATTCCATGAATTTTTAACTTTCCTGTGAGTGAGCCACGTCGGCCAATTTTTATTACGTCTCCCAGTTGTTCAGTGGAAGAGGGTTCACCTACTAGTGCATAATCTATTCTTTGTCGACGTCTTTGTAATTCTTCTACTACTTTAATCGTCCCATTAATAAAAGGTCCTTCCTCATCGCTGGTGATTAGAAAACCAATTTTGCCTTTGTGGTTTGGGAACTCAGAGATAAAACGATCGGTTGCAACAATCATTGAGGCCAAAGAACCTTTCATATCAGCAGCACCTCGCCCATAGAGCACTCCATCTATGATAGTTGGTTCAAAAGGTGGTGTTTTCCATTTGTCGATAGAACCTGCAGGAACCACATCAGTATGGCCAGCAAAAATAAAAACTGGGTCACTTGCCGGGGTATTGTTCGATTCAATCGCCCATAAGTTTTTGGTATCTTCAAAATCCATCGATTCGAAATGAAATCGATTCTCTCCAAGTAAGCGCTTGAATAACGCCTGACAACCAGCATCTTCTGGAGTAACCGATTCTCTTGCGATTAAATCACTTGCTATTTCGATAGTGTCGAGCGACATAGGGTAGTCTCAATAAAGTGATTCAAAATGAGCCGTTAAAGAAAAAACTCACTCCATTGCTTGTCGTTAAAACCAACATCCCAACCGACACCGGTTGAGTACACTGGGCGTTTAACAATGCTCGGGTTCTGTTGAATTAAATTAATTACTTTGGCTTGGTCATCCAGGATCTTGTCTTCAGCAGACAAATTTCTCCACGTGGTTCCTCGCTTATTAACAAGCTTATCTTGACCAACTTCTTCAAGCCATTCCAAGATTAAACTTTCTTCTAGCGATTCTTTTTTTAAGTCATGAAATTCGGTATCGATTTGATTTGTGGCAAGCCACTTCAGCGCTTTTCGCACCGTATCACAATTTTTTATTCCGAAGATTCTTACTGAATTAGGCATTAGTTGATCCTTAATTGATTTAAAAACTGGTTTAGTCCATTCTCAATAAATCGTTGATAGAGGTCTTAGCACGAGTCTTTTCATCCACTTGTTTAACTATCACGGCGCAATATAAACTATGGCTACCATCTGAAGAGGGTAAACTACCTGAGACTACAACAGAACCAGAGGGAACTCTACCGTAGCTCACTTCTCCTGTTTGACGGTTATAGATTTTAGTGCTTTGTCCAATAAAAACACCCATTGAAATGACTGAGCCTTTCTCAACAATTACACCTTCGACAATTTCGCTTCGAGCGCCGATAAAACAATCATCTTCGATAATTGTCGGGCTCGCTTGGAGTGGCTCTAATACGCCGCCGATACCAACACCACCTGATAAATGAACATTTTTTCCGATTTGCGCACAAGAACCGACGGTTGCCCAAGTATCCACCATTGTTCCTTGATCAATATATGCACCGATATTGACGTAACTTGGCATTAAAACAACATTACTAGCCACATAGCAGCCATTTCTTACAATCGCTTGTGGTACCACTCGAGTTCCCATTTGGTTAAACTCGGCTTCGGAAGTGCCAGTATATTTGAGAGGAACCTTATCAAAGTAGTTGGTATGGCCCGCATCAATCACTTGATTATCACGAATTCTAAAAGATAACAGTACGGCTTTTTTTGCCCATTCGTTGACTATCCAGCCATCGTCCCCAGGTTGTGCTACTCGTAAACTTCCATTATCGAGTTGTTCAAGGGTTTGTTCAACAGCCTGTTTAACCTCGTTGCTAACAGTCTCCGGGGTAATGGTTTGTCGCTGCTCAAATGCTTGTTCAATTATTTCTTGTAAATGACTCATTTTTTAACCTTTGTTTGGAGCTACTCTGAAAGCTGCTCTTTTATTGCTTGAATAAGTTGATCTCTCGCTGATTGTTTATCAACCGGACTATTATCTTTGTGACTAATGATAAAGGTATCTTCAACTTTTTCACCGAGAGTAGTAATCCTTGCGTCGTGTAATCTGATATTGCAGCTCTTGAAAGCCTGAGCGAGCAAGGATAAAAGGCCCGGTCTGTCTTTTGCAACAATATCTAGACGAGTATATTGGCTATATTCATCCTTAGAAAATACTATTTCGGTATTTACTTCAAAATGCTTAATTTGTCGCGCCATGCGCTTTTGGATTGTGATTTTACTCGAATCTAAAGACCGAATGTTTTGTTTTACTGACTCAATCAATCGTTCTTTTTCTATTTTGCTGATGTTCGGTTTGCCAGTATTATTTAGAGTGAAAAAACTATCATAACAAAAGCCGTTATTATCCGTGTAAATGCTAGCGCCCTGAACATTCTGGCCATGCTGGGCTAATGTCGCTGTTAAGCTTGCAAATAAGTCATCGACGTCTCGACTGTAGATAAAAATTTCACTACCACCTCCGTCAAGTCGTCGTCTAATGGCGACAACTGTCGAATTTTCCTTATCAGGGTCGACACCTATTTGTTCTAAAATGCATTGACTATGCCAAGCAATTGTTTTTGCCGGGTTTTTCAAGAAGTATGAATTATTAATATGTTGCCAATAGTGTTCAATCCATTCTTCACTATAGCCTTGTTCTAGTAAAAGATTTAATGCATTTTGTTTAGTGTCTTCCCACGGTTCCCAATCTTTGGTTTCTTCACTTTCTAATAAAGCAAGCGTCGCCACCGCTAGCTCCTTTAACAATGAGTCTTTCCAAGAATTCCAAAGTGAACGGCTAGTCGCTCTAATATCTGCAACCGTTAGCACGTACAGCAATTCTAGTTTTTGTGGAGTTCCGACTAACTTTGCGAAGTTTTTAATCACTTGAGGATCAGATGTATCTCTTTTTTGTGCAACTAAACTCATCAACAAATGGTTCGCCACTAACCAACTTATAATTTCAGCATGAGCCTTTGGCAGTTGATGATGTTGGCAAAATTGAGTCGCAATTTCAGATCCAATCTCGCTGTGATCGCCACCTTGGCCTTTGCCGATGTCGTGAAATAATCCCGCCAGATAGATTAGTTCCGGATGAGTTTGTTTTTCCATAATCTGATGGCAAAGTGGATACTTTGTTTTAGAGTCTTCGTCGGAGAATTCTATCAAGTTTTTTAGTAGGAAAAGCGTATGCTCGTCTACGGTGTAGCTGTGAAACATATCATATTGCATTTGCCCAGATATTTGTTGAAACTCTGGTAGGTAGTTAGATAAAACACCGCTTCGCTTAATCAAAAACATTGCTCTTGGAGTCTTGTGCTTAATATGCCAAAACTCGATAAAAGCTTCTCTATTTTTTTTAGCTTTTATAAATTTTTTACCAATTTTATTGCGTGCAGCACGTATGGCTCGACTGGTCGCCGCCGTTAGGCCTCTGACTTCTGGGTTGAGCGCTGCAAGCTGAAAAATTCTAATCATTTGAGTAGGATCTGCCGAAAAAATTCCTACATCAATTGCATCGAGTCGATGATTGACGATTTGGAAATGCGGATCAATCTGTCTGGCAACTATTTTAGACCGTTTAGCGGCAATTCCAGCCTCTAGTGACTGCAATAAAATATCGCTAATATTGCGAATTATTTGCACGCTCCGATAGTAGCGTTTCATCATTTTCTCAACAGCCATTAAATTTTCGCTGTCTTCAAATCCCATCAGCTCAGCGGTGCTCTTTTGATGATCGAACAACAGTCGATCTTCCGCCTTATCGGTGACCAAGTGGAGGGCGAATCTAATCCGCCAAAGAAATAGTTGGCACTTTACTAAGGTGTAGTATTCTTTTTTGGTGATCACTTTTTGGGTTATTAATTCAAATACCGACTTCGGGTAATAGCTGCGTTCTGCTATCCAAGCTATTAATTGGATATCTCTAAGTCCACCGGGACTAGATTTTATATTTGGCTCTAAGTCGTATGATGAGCCATTGAATTTGTTGTAACGTTCACGGCGCTCCTCCATTTTTGCTTTAAAGAACCGTTCCGCATCCCACATTTTATCAGGAGCCGTCTGTTGCTTGATTTGTTCAAATTGTTTTAGATCACCGCAAAGAAGGCGAGATTCCATTAAATTGGTTACGACGGTGATATCCTGTTTTGCTAGCTGCACACACTGTTTCACTGTACGCGTGGCATGACCCACAATTAGCCCGATATCCCAAAGTAAGGTAATAAAAGGAGAAAGTTTTTGCTGATCTTGATGATCGGATTTACCGGAAGTCAGAATTAATAAGTCGATGTCAGAATAGGGGTGCAACTCGCCACGACCGTAGCCCCCGACCGCGACTAATGAATAATCATTAGGAAGTTCTAGATGCAACCACAAATTGATTAACAGATTATCAATATGTCGTGCTCGCGCCATGACTAATTCGCGCACTGTTCTGCCGTCAGCAAAGCCGCGAGCTAGTCGTTGACTAGAGCGTTTTTCGAAATCTCTAAGTTGAGTCAAAAGATCAGTTTCAGAATCTATGATTAACTCAAATTCTTTTGATGGTTTAAGTAAGGTCTTCATCAACGGATTGATAGATTACTAAATATCTTCATCGGGACGTTTAGTTAAAACTTCTACCCCATCAGATGTTACCAATAGAGTATGTTCCCATTGAGCGGATAAGCTACGATCTTTAGTAACCACAGTCCATTCATCAGCTAGAACCTTTGAATGGCGTTTACCAGCGTTAACCATAGGCTCTATTGTGAAGGTCATTCCTTCCTTTAGAATTGGTCCAGTTCCTCTTTTGCCATAATGAAGCACTTGCGGATCTTCGTGGAATCCTTCACCGATGCCGTGACCACAATACTCACGGACGATAGAAAAGCGCTCGGCATGAGCGTGTTTTTGAATGGCATAACCTATATCACCCAAATGGACTCCGGGTTTTACCATGTTAATCGCTAGATAGAGACACTCTTGGGCATTTCGGACAAGCCTTTCGGCTAAGATAGATGGTTTCCCAATAAAAAACATCTTAGAACTGTCTCCATGGAAACCATCTTTAATGACTGTAATGTCGATGTTAATAATATCGCCATCTTTTAACTTCTTGTCTGATGGTATTCCATGACAGATGACATGGTTTAATGAAGTACAAATGGATTTTGGAAAGCCATGATAGTTAAGTGGGGCTGGAATCGCTTTTTGTTCATTAACTATATAATCATGACAAATTTGATTGAGTTCATTGGTAGTTACCCCTTTTTTAACGTAGGGTTTGATCATCTCTAATACTTCCATGGTAAGTCGCCCCGCGACTCGCATTTTTTCAATTTGCTCTGGGGTTTTTATGATGATTGCCATTAAATTTGTCCTGATAACTTCTGAACGCGGTATTTTACGTGAATTTACGATACATGGAAAACCTATTCATTGATTGAGACTCTAATTGTCGAGCCTGCACTATTTTTCGATTTAGACATTGGCTATCGAATGTGCTTGAAAAAGCGACACATCTTTATAGCTAGTATCGACCTACGTCTTAAGTCTCCTTATAATCCTTAGCAAGTCATTTAGCTAGATTAAAAAGACGATAAAAAACACTTGCCTACTCATATAAGTAGGTGTAGCATAAGTAGTATAAATTAAAAATGTAGTAATAAATACCCCTGCGATTAAGATGTTCTAAGACATGATTATTTAAAATCGTTCTTTGAGAGAAAGCACTTAATCCAATAATTGACCTAGCAATATTAACTAATTAATTGATAAGTGGAGACAACAATGGACGATAATCGTAAGCAAGCTTTAACCGCTGCATTGAGCCAAATTGAGCGCCAATTCGGCAAAGGCTCTGTAATGAGAATGGGAGAAGTGCAAGCGCAAAAGGTTGACACTATTTCAACAGGTTCTTTAGGACTCGATATCGCTCTTGGTATTGGTGGACTGCCGACAGGTCGAGTTATTGAAATTTATGGACCTGAGTCTTCAGGTAAAACAACATTGACACTTCAAGCTATTGCCCAATGTCAAAAGAAAGGCGGAACCGCTGCATTTGTTGACGCAGAGCATGCCCTAGATCCCATATATGCTGAGGCGCTGGGTGTCGATTTAGACAGCTTATTAGTATCTCAACCGGATACTGGCGAGCAAGCGCTGGAAATTTGCGATATGTTGGTTCGTTCAGGTGCGGTTGATTTAGTGGTGATTGATTCGGTTGCTGCGTTAACACCGAAGGCTGAAATTGAAGGTGACATGGGGGACTCCCATATGGGCTTACAAGCGCGTTTAATGTCACAAGCCCTAAGAAAATTAACTGGAAATATCAAGCGTACTAATTGTACCGTTATTTTTATCAACCAAATCCGAATGAAAATTGGAGTGATGTTCGGCTCTCCAGAGACCACCACTGGGGGGAATGCGCTTAAGTTTTATGCCTCTGTACGCTTAGATATTCGAAGAATAGGTGCGGTCAAACAAGGTGATGAAATTGTCGGAAATGAAACACGGGTGAAGGTCGTTAAGAATAAAGTAGCCCCACCGTTTAAGCAGGCAGAATTTCAAATACTTTATGGTAAAGGCACTTCTAAAATGGGTGAAATTATTGACTTAGGTGTTAAACAAAATATTGTCGATAAAGCAGGTGCTTGGTATAGCTATAATGGAGACCGAATTGGTCAAGGAAAAGCTAAAGTAGCTGATTTCTTGGAAGAACATCCAGAAATAGTCGAAGAAATTGAATCCAGAATTAGAGCTGAGTTATTACCACAGCCTAAAGAGGAAGCTGTCGCAGAAGGGAAGGCAGAATAATCTTTTTATTTCAATAGAAACGAGTCTGCAGGAAGGAAAGCCGCATAAGTCAATTGGTGAACTGTTATTCCATTTGTACTGAGCGGCTTTTTTGCGCATCGCCAATATTTTCTCACACCAGACTAATTCTTGGTTCTGCATGTTAGAATTCACTCAAACCATTTTTTCTCAACAAACTAAATTGAGAATTCTACCTATTCAATAGGAGTTAGGAGTACATGGCTGGACCGCTTAAAGGAGTGAAAGTTCTGGACTTGAGTAGAATCTTAGCGGGCCCATGGGCAACTCAAGTTTTAGCAGATTATGGTGCTGATGTTATTAAAGTTGAGCGACCCAGAACTGGAGATGATACCCGACAATGGGGGCCACCTTACGCATCCTCTGTTAATGACTCTCCATCCAATGATGCAGGGTATTTTCTTTCTGCAAATCGCGGTAAGCGTTCCTTAACCTTAGATATTTCTAAAGAACAAGGACAGCAAGTTGTTAGAGAACTAATAAAACAATGCGATGTGCTAGTGGAAAACTACAAGGTCGGCGGGTTAAAAAAATATGGTCTTGATTACCAGAATGTAAAAAAGATCAATTCGAAAATAATTTATTGCTCTATTACTGGTTTTGGTCAAACTGGGCCGTATCGAGAACGGCCTGGTTATGATGCTGTCATTCAAGGCATGGGCGGGTTAATGAGCATAACTGGAGAGCCCGAAGATAAGAATGGTGAGCCGCAAAAAGTTGGAGTCGCTGTGGCTGATTTAATGACTGGAATGTATGCAGTGACTGCCATTACTGCTGCGTTATATCATCAGTTGCAAACCGGAGAGGGGCAATATATTGATTTGGCTTTGTTGGACACCCAAGTCGCTTGGCTAGCAAATCAAAATATGAATTATCTTTTGAGCGGAGTTAGTCCGTCTAGACATGGGACAAGTCATCCCAATATAGTCCCTTATCAATCGGTCAAAGCCAAAGATGGATATTTTATATTGGCGGTTGGAAACGACCATCAGTTTGAAAAATTAGCAAAGGCTTTAAATCTCACAGAGCTGGCACAACATCATGACTTTTCAAGCAATTCGCAGCGCGTGCGAAATAGGGATTTGTTACTTGAATTAATACACAAAGTGTTAATTACTGAGCCTTGTTCTTACTGGTTGAGCAAGTTGGAGGAGTTTGGTGTACCTTGCGCTCCTATCAATAACCTAGAACAAGTGTTTAGCGACCCTCAAATACTTGCAAGAGAGTTGCGGTTTGAGCTAGAACATAGCCATTATGGTTCAGTACCCCAAGTCGCTAATCCGGTTAAATTCTCAGAGTCAAAGATTGAGTACCATAGAGCGCCTCCTAGTTTGGGAGAGCACTCTATTGAAATCTTAAGAGAATTGGGAATGAACGATTTAGATATTCAAGTCTTGAAAGAAAACAATATTTTCTAACGCTAGCTATAGACTCTCGAGGAAAAGCTAGATAGTCTGGTTATGGTAGCTTGAATAAACTAGAACGAGGTAGCATTGCAGATGGAACAATCTGAAATAGATCCTTCCAAAAATGTCTTTGATGAACCGTTGATAGCCTGTAGCACCGAACCAATGACTGGATTCTTTAGAGACGGTTGTTGCAATACAAATGGCCAAGATATTGGTTCGCACACTGTTTGTATAGAAGTCTCTAAACCTTTCTTAGAGTTTTCTAGATTTCGTGGGAATGATTTATCAACCGCTATGCCTGACTTCGGCTTTCCAGGGCTAAAACCTGGTGATCGCTGGTGCTTGTGTGCCGCTCGATGGCTAGAAGCCTATCAAGCCGGAATGGCGCCACGTGTCTTTGTTCAACGAACTCATAAGAAAGCTCTCGAAATTGTACCGAGAGAATACTTAATGGAATTTGCCTTGGATCTTAATTAGCTGACTAATAAAGCGTTTTTCTACTGTTTGATTTTTTTCTATTAGTCTGTTCGCCTTTAAGCGTTTCAAGGCTATGTTCAGCAAAACTTAAAATTCGCTCGCTCGGTTTAGCGGTGAATTCCATGGTTTCTAAATAAAACTCTAGACTGGCTATTACATCGGCGAATAGATTAATTTCTGTATTGCTAGTTTCCTTAGGATTTTGCTGAAGATGGTTTATAAAATATAAACTACATTGATCAACAATTGGGATCGCTTGCTTAACATCGAGTGATATAAAGTGTTTTCTGACTTTAGATAAGAGTTCGCCCCCAGGCTTAAGTAGTAAGATTTTCTTTCCTTCGCGTGTAAACTTGGAAATCATTTCCATCAACTGTTTCACAACCCCATGAGCTTCAGCTCTAACTTTGCTCATATCTTTCGAAAG
>JBDVOJ010000078.1:0-1171 GCA_039969155.1 Kangiellaceae bacterium | reverse complement strand
AAAGAACTTCTCAAACGTGTTGTTTTTCTTCATCCAAACCATGGGTGCACTGTTGTTATTTAAGCGTTCTGTAATAGCTATAGTTATTTCTTCATGTGTGCGCCATGCTACGGTGTCCGTAGGCTGCAAAACCCATTCGCTTTTGGTAGGGATATAGAATGTATGTGGTGTAAAGTCAGCAGTATGAAATGCTGCCAAGCGTAACCAATAGCCTATAATGCAATTTTTGTTTAACGGTGCAATGGATAATGTGTCGCTAGAATAGGGTTGAAATAACTGTGCTTTATAGCAAACTTGCTGCGTTATGTTTTCGGCATTAATTCCTTTTTCCAACAATTTGGAGCGTCCAATAGGCGTGTGAATCAATGAAAATTGGTTGTTCTTTATCTTTTCTAGCTTGGCATAAAAGGCATCGCGCCGGTTAGGACCTACCAATTGGTGTATGGGTTCTTTAATTTGGGTGTCGATCAGATAGAATTTATAGGTCAATTCTATGTGAATTAGCTGCTTTGTAGCGGTTTCCTGAACAATAAAATCTATTTCACCAATAGTTCGTTTTTCTTCCCGTATGGGCATATTGTGCAGGAGAACATCATACGCATTACTTGCCTCTAACAACTGTTTGCACACAAATTCCATTTGATGTCCCAAGCGCAATTTTTCCGGTATTTCACTTACCACAAAACTATCTGCAGCCACAACAGGAAACTGAAACTGGGAAACGCCAAACTGCACACCTTCCCAAAGCGGTGGAGTGCTTAAAAAACCTTGTATCTGTTTGATGGTTGTAGCTTGTTGGTCGATGGTTTACCTTTTTAGTTGTTGGTTCTCGGTTGTCCGTTGTTTGTAAATAGTGTCGCTAAATACCGGTAACTGAGCGTAGCCGAAGTTACTTTTTTAAAATGCTACGCGCAAAACGTTGCATGCTAAACGCTATACGCTTTGCGCCGGTCGCTTTTCGCTACGCGCTGTACACATATCGCTTATCTGCATAATAATTGAATCTTGAGTTCTCGAAACAAATAGATTGTTTCCTCGCTAAAAAGCTCCTCGCAAATATAAATTCTTTTATGCCAAGCGCTAATCACCGTAAGCTATTCGCTTTTCGTCAGCAACTATCCTAAAGAGAAAAGCGAACAGCGTATTGCGTTCGGCGACCAGCGAACAGCCG
>JBDVOJ010000077.1:0-9801 GCA_039969155.1 Kangiellaceae bacterium | reverse complement strand
AAGAACGAAGAGAAGCGGGAATTACCGACACCTTGGTCAGAATTGCTGTTGGTCTTGAACATGTTGACGATATTATTGCGGACTTACAACAAGCCTTCGATCAAACAAGCAAAGAGTCGGCAAATAAGGTGGTAAAGGAAGTACTGGAGCGAGTCCAATAGGTTCGTTTTCGCTGGTTAGATGGATATTTGTTTAACTTGATAGCGTTACGACCGCTTGGTTGCCCTGGTTTAAAGGGGCAAAAAATTAAGAGAATCGGTCTTTGCGTATTTAAGACTTTACAATTAGAGTTTTAGCCTGCTAAACTACACAACAAGAGTTTAGGAGGCTTATATGCACGCTAACGTACAATCTTCTCAAAATAGTGTCAGCAGCAGTCGTAGTAGTCATGACATGCTGATACAAGCAGGTTTACAGTTTTTCTTCAATTTAGCTGAAAAGTGGCAATTAAAGATTGAACAACAACGTATTTTGCTCGGTGGCATCCCAGAGTCTACTTATCACAAGCTTAAAAAGACAGGGACTGGTACATTAAGTAGCGACCAACTTGATAGAATTAGTTATTTAATGGGAATATTTAAAGATTTAAACATTCTATTAAGTAACGAGAAAGCTGCTAATGAGTGGGTCAAAAAACCTAACTTCGCACCACTGTTTAATGGTCAAAGTGCGCTCGACAGGATGCTTTCAGGGAAAATTATTGACCTAGCCCTAATACGACAATATCTCGATGCGGAGCGGGGCGCATAAGTTGTCGACCAATAAGAATCCCCCCATTCAGTCTACTCAATCGACAATGCCTCAAGAAACTCTTTTATCGTGGCGAGCCGCCTATCGAATTATTCCATCTTGTTTCCCCCCAATTAATTTTTTTGAAGATATGGTATCGCCCGATTTGATGGATGCAGCCTTCGAACTCGAAGCAAGAACCAATGACCGTTTGCGAAATGAAATTGGAGAAATTTCCCTAGTAAAACATTCTGATCGAATATCAGGGCTTGGCGCTTCGCCTGTAATGGCCGCTTTTACTCATATCGGAAAACCTTCACGGTTTACTGACGGTATGGATTTTGGGATTTTCTATGCGGCAAAGACTAAGCAAACCGCGATTGTAGAAACTCGCTATCATCGAGAAAGATTTTTGCGTTATACCAGCGAAGAGCCTGGCGTCACTTCAATGCGTTGTTACAGCACTAAACCTCTGAAACCAATGATCGATATTAGAGATGGTTTCCCCGAACTGCATAATCCAGACTGCTATTTAAAGTCACAGCAGTTTGGTAGGCAAATGAAATTGCAAGATAAACATGGCATTATCTATTCTTCTGTAAGACATCCTGGCAACGATTGTATTGCAGTCCTAAGACCAAAAGCCGTCGCTCTTTGTAAACAATCTGCGCATTATGAGTATCACTGGAACGGGCAGTCTATTGAGCATGTGATTGAAAAAATTAAAGTTAAAATATGATCAATAAATGTTTCTTCAGTTAATTCTTGAAGTAATTCCAAAATTCTTGAGATCATTACTACTTGGAGATTGATAAATCTGTAATTCAAATTCATCAATTACGGCGTAAATATGATCAAAGATATCACTTTGAATAGATTCATATTCATTCCAAGCAGTGGTATTGGTGAATGCATAGATTTGAATCGGAACACCTTGTGAACTCGCTTGTAATTGTCTTACTAACAATGTCATATCTTGATGAATATTAGGGTGGTGCTTCAGATAGTTAATCAGATAAGCCCTAAATGTTCCAATATTAGTTAGTCTTCGGCCGTTTATTTTAAGCTCCATATTATGATCATGTGTTTGATTGTATTGCTCAATCTCCTCAAGCTTTTCACTCATATAAGGCGCAAGTAGGTTTGCTTTGTTAAGTCTCTCGATTAATTCCTTTTGCATAAACTTAATGCTAGTGACATCAATATATACAGCTCGCTTTATACGACGACCACCGGATTCGGACATACCTTGCCAGTTTTTAAAAGAGTCTGAAATAAGTGCGTAGGTGGGGATGGATGTAATTGTCTTGTCCCAGTTCTGTACTTTGACAGTTGTTAGCCCAATTTCAATCACATCTCCATCGGCGCCATAACTCGGCATTTCAAGCCAGTCGCCTAGTTTCAATAGATTATTCGCCGAAAGCTGAATGCCTGCTACAAAACCCAAAATAGGATCTTTAAACACCAGCAACAAGACGGCGGTCATAGCACCAAGACCACTAATGATTAACATGGGCGATCGGTCAATGGCTATCGCGATTAGTACAATAATTGCAACGATAGTAAAAAATAACTTAACGGCTTGAAGTAGGCCTTGAAATGGCAGGTTTTTGGTACGCTTGTTTTGTCTCATTAAAAACGCCATGGCGTCGACCACGGAGAACAAGGTTAGGGTCATAAATATAACTATCCAAACCTGAGAGAGGTTTTGAATCCAATCATGAAAGACATATTTGGGATTTAGCCAAAGACCAGCCTGAATATATAGAATGATGCCTTGGATCGTCAGAGCTAGTCGACTAAATAAGTGTCGTTCAAATAAAATAGCTTCCCAAGTCTTGCGTCCTTTCCGTGTGAGCTTTCGGACTAACTGACTAACGACTTGATGAAATATTAGATGAATTAGGGCTGATATTAAGACAATGACAGTCACTACTGCAATGGACATTTGTATTGATGTTAATGAAATGTCTAACAAAGATAGCCATTCGTTAATGTAATCTCTCATGATGTTCCGTAATAGTTGGGTGCACAGGTAGAAATAACCGATGATAAACAAATATAAGCGCTTAAGAAACCCTAACATGGAAGTAACTAACGGCTAGCAATTGAAGATTATGTTCTTCAATGAATTCGCAGACTACATATTCGTTCAGAAAGCATTCAGTCAATCATTGCTATATTCAAACCGTTGCCATCGATGACCAAAATAATTTGGTGGTCAAAATCACAATCTGGAGGGACTATGAACATTTTAAAATTAGTTGTTATAGCATGGGGTATAACATTCGCGTTTTCAGCAGGTGCAGCGAGTAAAGCGGCTGAAAGTAGTAAGCCAGAAATTAAAACTCGAGATGCCGCATCAGGGTTACCCACTGGTAAAAGACAGCACAAACCGGTGAGTTCTAGTTTAGGCAAGCCAAAGGATGCTGCTTCCGGCATGCCTACTGGAAAACGGCAGTATAAGCCGTTAAGTTCTGGAGTTGATAACGACTGTGATGGACTAACCGCAGCAGCCTGTAAAAAGAAAAAGATAATGCAAAGCAAAAAAGGCTATGACCATTATTCCAATTCTTCGGCTATGAGAGCGAATAAGTCGACCAAGCAGAACGGTGATGATCTCATATTACGTAAGAGGCCTGGACGTGCTGCAGATAATGACGACAAAGGCAAAAAAGGAAAGAAAAAACCTCTGAAGCATGAAAAGTAGTTTGGTTTCGTTAAAATAAGGCGAAAACTTTTCGTCTTATTTTAACTACATCTAGTGAAATCCCCCCCCTCATTAAACACTCTATCTTTAAGCTCTCGCTATTTACATCCCTTAAGCTACATTAGTAATGAGTAATGAGTAATGAGTAATGCTGAGTGGCAGGCTTTGTCTAAGTATTTGCCAGAGGCTTAGCATTTACTGTAAAGTAGTCTAGTTACTAGGATAAAGCAGTCCCGCCTATTTAAGCTGTATAGTCAGTTGTTTATTTTTATATCTTTCTAACAAATCCATTATTTGATTTGATATAAACACTCAAAAATCAGGTTTTTGAATCTAATGTTGTTTGCTTGTCAGATAATAAAGAGTATGTCGCCAATATAAAATTAATAACAAGGAGCATCAAAGTGATTAAATTTATTTCCACAGCACTATTTTTTCTATTTTCAACTCAGCTACTCGCCAATGAAACAATCGTATTAGAACTATACAATGACAAAGGTTTAATGGGTAAGCACATCACCAAAGTAATGAGTGAGAATAGTCTCAGCAGTAACACTGAACTAAGTTGGAATAACCGAAGAGTAAGTACCAAAGAGGGGTATTCGTTTAATGATGACGGCTTTCCTATTGAAGTTAAAGTCTCTGGAATTTCGGCGTTTGGCGCTCCAGTAGAAGAGTACTTTAGAATTAAAGATGGTGTTGCTAAATGGAATAGTCGCGCGGACGAGGGCATAGCGGATATTACCGACAAACAATTCTATGTGGCAGTTGATGGTATTAACAATACTGCTATGGTTAAAGCGTTGCTAAATGCACCGTTTAATCAAATAGACCTCTTTCCATCTGGTCGAGCTGAATTACATAAAGTAACCAAAACAAAAGTCAGCAAAGGATCAAAACAACAAGAGGTTTACTTGTACGCGATTTCCGGTCTAAATCTAACACCTCAATTTTTTTGGTATGACGAAAACTCCCACCTATTTTCAATGAACATTGGTGGTTTTATCAAAGGCATTCAAGAAGGGTGGGGATTAGATACCTTTCAGCAATTGAAAAAGATTTCCGATAAAGCTGAGCAAGAATATTTTGCTGACTTATCTTCACAACTAACTCATCAAGTAGACACTCCAATTCTATTCAAACAAGTCAATGTTGTTGATGTGGAAACTAGACAGTTACTTAAAGCCCATGATGTATTAATTTACGACAATAAAATTCAGCAAATTGGCAAGAATCTCAAAGTGTCGGATAAAACCAAAATTATTCAAGCGTTCGGTAAAACGCTGATTCCTGGGCTCTGGGATATGCACGGACATTTATCGAAAACCGATGGTTTTAATTATTTAGCGGCAGGTGTTACTAGTGTGAGAGATATTGGTAATAGTCCGGATAATATAGAAGAGATTAGTGGCCTATATAGTCAGGGATATTTAGGAACTCATATCTACAAAGCGGGTTTTATTGACAAGCAAAGTGAATACTCAGCGGGTAATGGAATAACAGTTAAGACTCTGCAAGAAGCAAAAGACGCTGTTGATTGGTATGCTGATAGAGACTATATCCAAATAAAAACATATTCTTCAATGGATCCTAAATGGATGAAGGAACTGGCAGCTCATATTCATAAACGTGGATTAAGGTTGAGTGGTCATATTCCAGCATTTATGTCAGCACAACAAGCTGTGGAAGCGGGGTTTGATGAAATCCAACATATTAATATGTTGTTTCTAAACTTTCTTGGCGGCGACACCATTGATACTCGACAACGCCTAAGATTTAGCTTGATTGGAGAAAAAGCTAAAGACCTTGATCTTAACAGTAAGCCTGTTCAAGAATTTGTTGAAATGTTGGCGAAGAAGGGCATCGAAGTGGATCTGACAGTTTCCACATTTAATAGCCTATTACTCACTAGAGACAAAATAATAGACCCAGAATATGCAGGTATCGCCGATCATTTGCCACCACTATTTCAACGAAGTCTAAAAACAGCCACCATGAAGATTTCGACTCCTGAGGAAGATGCGTCATACAAAGCCGCAGCCGATGCCTTGTTAAAGATGACAAAGCTATTATTTGATAAAGGTGTACCGATTATTCCAGGAACTGATTATTACACCGGCTTTACTTTGTTAAGAGAATTAGAGCTTTACTCTAACGCTGGAATTCCAAACATAGATGTCTTAAAAATCGCAACTTTAGACAGTGCAAATGTCGTTGGTCAGTCTAACAATACTGGTTCAATTACTGTTGGTAAATTTGCAGACCTAGTATTAATTGACGGCGATCCGTTGAGCGATATTACTGACCTGCGAAAAGCAGTCTTGGTATTACAAGGTAACAAACTTTATCAACCAGAAAAGATTTATAGGAGTCTTGGTGTAAAGCCATTTGCAAAGAGTGTCGAACTTTAGGCTTCCTATTTTACTATAGAGTGCAAATACCAATAGCTGTTGAATCAGCCATTGGTTTTTAAAACCTTATGTTAGAAGTATGAATTTTGTTACCGAGACATATCCAAATTCGTATCGTTTTCTGGATAAGTAATACTCGTAACACTGGCTTTATAGAAAGGGAAATATTCGGGAGTATCGATTAGGTTGCCACCTTCTATATTAGTGGGCAGGGTATATCCGTTAAACGTTTTATATTCTGATAGAAAGCCACCAAAAGGTTGCTCTTTATATATCTTACTTGTGTTTTCGTTGCTCCAGCGTTGTATAACGACTTTAGTGGGAGCTCCCAGTTTTGAGACTGTAATATCGACAGCCTGGGAGAAGTTTCCATAGCTGATCGTTACCCGTGCTATGTCTTGACCAATCTCTTCCCAGGAAATATGCTTACCAGGTAGCAAGCTTGCCGGCGACCAGAAAGCAGCTTCTGATACGACTCGTCCGAATGCAGAACGATGGTGATCGGTTCCTCCTACACGTACTATTGGAAGTAGATTAAAAAGCCAAAACCGAGTCCACGAGCTATTGGGCAGTAAGCCATCGGAACCGCTAATTATTCCTGACTTAAGCTTCCAGACAAGACCATATGGCGGTGCAATTATTTGATTAGCTTGCATGGTTTGATACTTAGGTTGTTGTTTGGAGCCTAAACCAATTTTTCCTATCATTTCTAGTTCCACGACGGTAAGTAGAGGAGTTTTAGGAGCAATGGTAAATCGAAAGTAACGTTGTGCAGGTTCAGGAAGTGAGCTTACTATCGACCAATCGAAAATTTCATTATTTGTATTTTGGTACTTAACTAACTCTTGCCAAGCAAGGGAGTCTGCGCGATTATCATTTGAACGCCAGAGCCTAAGCGCTAGCAAGCCAACTAGTATGAAAAAAATTGGGATAAAGATCCAAATCATTTTGTTTTGTAACTATTTATCATGTTTATGTTTTAAATGAATAGATTAAATAACTAGGATTAAAATCCTTCTCCAGATCCTTTTAGTTCCGGAAATACTACTTTAATCGCATCATTAAAAATAGTTAGCTCTTTATCTGAAACTCCATCAATACTCATCAAGTGTATAAGCTTTTCCATAAACGACTTTCTTAATTGAGGATTATTGGTTAAGTGTTCACTAATGGTTTTAAGATCTTGGTGAAAATCTGTTTTTAACGTTTTTACATGGTCATAAAGGCTAACTATCTGTTGCTCAGTGAGGTTAAATTCATCGACAAGAATTTCACTAAAGAGGTGCTTTTCCTTGTCACTTTGAAGGTTATCAACACTAATAATATGGTAGAGCAGGGAGGCTAATGCAATATGGACAGCCTCTTCATCTTTGTGGTCAAATAATTCGCTATGTTCATTCATAGCTTCAAACCAGTGCTTTATTGATTCAAACATTGAATAAGTCCTCAGTTAGTTTAACTAACACCAGATTAGTAGAGAATTCATATGAAGTTCTTGACGGTGATCAAAACTCCTTCCTGTTAGGTTGATTTAGATGTAGATTCCATTTAGTCGTTACCAGATAACGCGTGGCTAGCTCTTCAGAAGTAAGCTTGGGCTTGTAACCCGAATTTGAGGCTAGACCGGTAACGATGGTCTTGGCGCAACATCTATGTCGATCACTCTCACTGTTGCAACACTAAGCACACATCAAAGAAAGCAACTAGAAACGCCACTAGGATTCGACTAGCTACGTAAGCCGAGTAAAAAATCGCCAATAACGCCTTGCTCTCCAGTTGTTTTGATAAAATTGGATACTGAGGTTAATTGGTTACCGTGTAAAAAATCGACGCTTTTCTCGTTTGAATTTAAACTAAGTGATTCAACCTCCTGTTCATTCAATTTACTGATCTGTTGCTCGTTATTATCAGAAAACTGTAATAGCAATAACTCATTAAAGACACGGTCTTGGGCATTAATTAATTGATCATTATTATCATCATACCTTTGTAAAGCAGCAAAACCATCTTTTGCTCCACCTGCATCGCCGAATAACTCAAGACCATTATCGATTTGGCCGTTTTTATTTAAGTCGATGGCCAAGAAAGCATCTTGCCCCTCGAGTGGAGTTAACGAATCGATTTGTCCGTCGGCATCTAGATCAAAAGCTATCGTTTGTTCGGTTGACGCGAATTCAAATCCATTGAAATCAAGATCAAGTATTAATGGATCGGCTTGTTCAACTTCACCGAAGCTAATATCCAATGAAAGCGAAAAAGATTCGATGAATGTTTCATTGACTGAAAATGCTACGCCATTTTCGGTATCGCTAAAACTAATTTGTCTGGTTTGTTCACGAGAGAACGAGACGTCTAGCGAAAAGCTATTGTTACTTATGGAAAGATCAAATTCAAAACTTTGATTAATGGACTGACTAAAATCAAAGTTTAAGGATTCTTGAAAACTGCTATCGCTAAACTCGCTGCTATGGCTATCCAAGCTAACTGGATTGTCGTTATAGCCTTCAAACAATCCCTGATTGCTTCGTGCGATTGCACTGAATAATTTATGTAAAATAGAGTCGTTGACCGCATGTTTAATGGCTCTTGCGATGTCTTCGGCCTCAGTTCCTATTAATGATAAATCTTCAGTTCGTTGTACGGTTGGTTGTCCTAGTGAATTGCCAAACTCTCGTGGAGAAGGCAGCGAGCCTTGCTGTGGAAAGCCTCTAATTATGTCGCCAATAAGCATGGTTTCTCTCCTTAGTAGAACTTAATATTATGACTAATCGTAGTGTTCATTGAATAACAAGGACATGTCAGTTAATAACAATGTCCTAACATAACAGGTATTCCGGTTCACTTTGTTTACACTGCCACTATTTATAAAAAACAAATATATACACATATCAACTAACGACAGAACGAACCTTTATTGGCTTGAACATCGACCTTGAAAAGCGCGTCTTTAGTTTTTGAGTGAAAAGATATTAAACTATCTTTATATATGTCTATGGGATATATAAAAACACATTGCTAACTTATTATCAGTCACAGATTTGACGTCGTTGTTTATGTAATGTCAGATTAGTTGCGTGATAGGAGGATCTTGGTTTTGACTCAGTACGAAATTCCCTGATTAAAGCTCTCGGGTAAAAATCTTTAGGGCACCTTTTATGAGACCAGACTGAAAACTGAAGATAACTGGGTGAATCTTTGGCACCATCGAACTCTTTAACCATCTTTCCAACACACTTCATAGCTTGGAGTTCAACCATCACAAAACTTAATTTGTTTCGAGAAGAGCTTGTATTTTTAGCATGTTCAGAAATAGGGTAGGGCGGTATTATTCCCTCTCCTGAATAAATAGTTCGAATATCAGAAACACACAAGAACCTCTGGCCGTCCCAGTTCTAATATATTTTGTCTTTCGCTATCTCGAATTCGCCTTGGGTTGCTTGCGCGCCATGTAGGTCTCGCCCCCAAACACCATCCAGATTCATTGGATTTGCAGAGAGAGAGTAGAGCAACGAACTTGTAATTATGACTAAGTGAAGTATTGCTTTTTTCATATCTAAATCCCTTTTGATTGATAATCTACTTTAATGCTTTCCAATAATAGCTAAGAAACGGGTATCCTGCATTTCCAGGTAGAATTTCCTTCATGACTGGTAGTAGTTGAACATCCGGTAAGTCCTTATATCAAGCTGCATTCGAGAAGGTACAACCCCTCTTGTAATATTAATTACAGGCTCCTAGCACCTTAAACACTCTCTAAACAGGTCAAGGATTTAAAACCTAATCCCCACAACAAATGAAGTTAATATCAAATCCACGTGTTCTGTTTCCAACCATTGTTGTTCTAACGCGAGCTCAATCGACTTAAATTGATACTTTAAACCAACTCCAAAGCTAGTACTAAAACCTGAACTCGATTTCCTAGCCGGTAACAAGATATCACCTTCCACAACG
>JBDVOJ010000076.1:0-6571 GCA_039969155.1 Kangiellaceae bacterium | reverse complement strand
AGATACTGAAAAAGCGGATATTGAATTAGAAAAACATCACCTAAAACATCACCAAGAGTTCGAGCTCAAAGAACTAACCGATATTTATCTAGAGAGGGGCTTGAGTCCAGAATTAGCCAGTCAAGTCGCAGAAGAGCTAATGCGGCACGACGCGTTAGGAGCTCATTTACGTGACGAACTAGGAATACACGAAAGAACCAGTGCAAAGCCAATCACTGCAGCAGTAACATCCGCACTATCGTTCACTCTAGGCGCTTGCTTGCCTTTGCTGGTAAGTTATTTCTCATCGGTCGATGTCATAATTTACAGCGTTTCCATATCTTGTTTGTTGTCTTTGCTACTGCTTGGCGCTATTGCAGCCAAGGCGGGAGGTGCAAGTCCTTTGCGAGGCGCTGTTAGAGTTGTTTTTTGGGGGGCTTTGGCAATGTTTTTGACAGCGATTATCGGAAAGCTTTTTGCTTGAAAATACCATGGGGCCGTCACACTAAAGTTTCTATACTTGGCTTAATTGCTCGCCCTGTTTAACCCAGCGACTGAGTAGCTCTTCGACTATTTCTGGATGGTGTTTTGCGATGATTTCCGAGTTTTTGTGAACTTTGGGCAGCAGCCCTCGATCTCGAAGCAGATCAGCGAATCTAAATAATACTTCTCCTGTTTGACGGGTTCCTAATACTTCTCCTGCACCACGGATCTCGAGGTCTTTTTCTGCAACAATAAAACCATCATTGGTTTCGCGCATAACATTTAATCGTTGCTTAGCATTTTGTGAAAGCGGTGGGTGATACATTAGGATACAAAAGCTCTGCTGTTCTCCGCGGCCCACTCGACCTCTTAGCTGATGCAATTGGGATAAACCTAAACGTTCCGGGTTTTCAATAATCATTAGACTGGCATTTGGTACATCAACGCCAACTTCAATGACGGTTGTAGCCACCAATAAATCAATCTTGCCATTCTTAAATAGCTCCATCGTTTGATGCTTTTCTTGAGGTTTTAATCTCCCGTGAACTAAACCAACTTTTAAAGGCGCCAATTGTTTTTTCAATTCATCAAAAGTCACTTCTGCTGCCTGACATGCCAACTCTTCGGATTCGTCGATCAGTGTGCATACCCAATACACTTGGCGTTGGTCTATTTGGCAAGCTTGCTTTATTCTAGCTATCACTTTATCTCGATTGATATCACTAATAACGGAGGTTTCAATAGGCTTTCGGCCCGGTGGTAATTCATCGACAATCGACAAGTCCAAATCGGCATAGGTCGTTTGTGCAAGAGTTCTGGGAATGGGAGTGGCCGTCATTACGAGCTGGTGCGGTTTTATCACTTCTCCCGATAAATTCCTGAAGCCTTTTTCTAATAATGATTTCCGTTGCTCCACGCCAAAACGGTGTTGTTCGTCAATGATGACTAATGCTAATTTACAGAACTCGACTTGTTTTTGAAATACCGCATGGGTACCGATAATAATTGAACAATTTCCAGATTGAATTGCTTCTAAGTTTTGTTTTTTAAGCGCGGAAGGTAAACTACTAATCAGCAGATTTACTTCAATTCCGAGTGGTTCGAACCAATCTCTGAACGCTGCAAAGTGTTGTTCAGCAAGTAGTTCAGTGGGCGCCATCAGTACCGTTTGGAGCCCATTGTCAGCTACGCTCAGAGCTGCAAGAGCCGCAATTAAAGTTTTGCCGCAGCCAACATCACCTTGAACTAATCGCATCATTGGAAAGCTATTATTTAAGTCGCTTTCCACTTCGGTAATAACTCTTTCTTGCGCGCCAGTTAGATTGAATGGAAGTTGTTGTATAAATTTATTTGTCCTTTCTTCTGATCGTCCTATAGCAAAGCTATTATGGCTCTGGTGCTTTAGCTTTAGGCGTTTTAACGCAATGTGATGAGCCATTAACTCCTCAAATGCCAAACGCTGAATTAGTGGGTGCTCGCCATTTTGAATATCTTCCAGAGAAATGCCAATGGGAGGTTGATGAAGTAATTTCAAGGCCTCACTTAAAGGCGGAAAACTCAATTGTTCTAGCAAGGTTTTTGGCATCAATTCTCGAATATTAGATTGATTAAGTTTGTCCAAAGCTTGAGAAATTAGAGATTGAAAAGTTCTTTGTTGCAAGCCTTCAGTAGTAGGATATATTGCGGTTAATCGGTCACTAAGCTCTGGCTGAGTTTTGGACTTTAAAAATTTTATTTCTGGGTGAATCATCGAAATACTGCGCCCGGAGTGCGACACTTGACCATAGCATTGTACAAACTGTCCTCTAACGAATTGCTTTTTTTGTGCCATCGAAAAATAGAACAACCGAATATCCATTATGCCTGTGGAGTCGGAGATTTTACAAATTAACGAGCGTCGTTTTCCGAATACAATATCTGCAGCTTCTACCTCTCCGAATACTTGTACAGTCTGGCCATGCAGTAGGCTGCCAATCGGAGCTATTTTACTTCTATCTTGATATTTATAGGGAAGGTGGAATAACAAGTCCTCTAGCGAGTGGATCGAAAGTCGGGCAAGCTTTTCTGCCACCTTGGCTCCGACTCCCTTGAGTGTGTCGACGGATATGTTCGCGAGTTTCACTGCTGGGCCAATTCCAAATTAGAGGCTACTCTGATTAATAGGTATTAAGTCCACTTGTCCTTGAAGTGCTTGTTGCATGCACTTAGCGATTTCCATCACGGCTTCTTTTCTGGGGTAACTTGCACGCCATGCAAGCACAACACGTCTTTTCGGAACCGGCTCACTAAATGGACGTGAATCCAAGCCGGGATAATCTGCTTGTTTAGCCAGTGCTGTAATCGGCATCACGGTTATGCCTAGTTGCATCGCAACCATGTGTCTAATCGTTTCAAGCGAGCTTCCCACAACCCAGTCATCTGTTCTCGATTGAGGGGATAAGCACTGAGGACACGCTGCAATGACTTGATCTCGAAAACAGTTACCTTTGCCTAGCATGAGTAATTCATCAGCCGGAATGTCTTCTACAGAAATCGCCGATTTCTTAGCGAACGGATGACTTTCGTAAAATAGCGAAATAAAATCTTCACTATATAGTTCCAGTGTTTCTAGGGCTGGGTCGGAAAAAGGCAGGGCCAACACGGCAATATCTATTTCTGCTTGCAGTAGTTTTTTTCTCAAATTTTCGGTGTAGTCTTCGTCTATATGCAGAGGCATGTCGGGATGCTCTTTGCGCATTTTTGGAATTAATGACGGAAATAGGTAAGGACCAATTGTGAAAATTGCGCCAAGACGGATCACACCCTCAAGCGGGTTTTTTTGCTTGCTTTTAAGGTAATTGAGTTTGTCGGCTTCTTCGATTACTTTTTGAGCTTGCTGCGCAACGGCCTGACCCTCGGGAGTAATTTCAATTTTACGCTTACCGCGTTGGAAAATAGTTACACCCAGCTCATCTTCTAATTTCTTTATGGCAATACTTAAACTGGGTTGACTGATGTTACAAATCTCAGCAGCCTTACTAAAATGCTGAGTTTGCGCCACCGCGACAACATATCGAAGTTCATTAAGAGTCATAGGAATCTTATAATAATAATAAGTTTTGATATGTTATAACTATAGTCGTTCGATTTCAACGACTATCGAGTTGCTTCCAACGACTAAACCCAGCCCTTTGGTATTACTTTTCCTTTGTACTCATTCATTCCAACAATTTGTTTAAGCCAAATATGATGTGGGGGTAGTTTTGAATTGGCTGCCTGTAGTCTTTGAATGACCTGTGGATGAACTTGCGCCGGAGGTCTTTCAGTGCCGAATTCAGCTTCAACTTCTTCGAGCATAAATTCCATTCCATACAAAATACACTGATAGCTTTCATGGTTCCATAAACTTGCGGTGTCGACATTGGCTCTGTTATCAATCAATTCAGAATTATGCGCTGAGCTTGTTTGACCCATAAAGAATTGGTCCTCAAAGTCGGAAGCTGAGGGTGGTTTAATTTTCCAAAATTCGAGTTTAGCTTGCAGTCTGTCATTGATATGTTCTTTGCGCTGAACTGCTTTCCAAAACTCAGAATCTTGTCGTTTGGTTAAACAATAATGCATATTTATGAAATCTAAAACTTCATAGAAACGATTAGATAGAATGCGATTATAACGAAACGCCAGTTTATCCATATGCTCTAGTTTGTGAGGAAAGAGTTCGGCTAGCATGACCGCACCGAGATCGCTTAAATAAAGGCCGGTTGATTCAAGTGGCTCAATGAAGCTATTCGAAAGCCCAATGGCAATACAGTTACCTTTCCATGCTTGATCTCGGCAGCCGACTTTGAACTTAACGATGCGGCTATTTAATGAGTCAGTGTTGCCTCCTTGATAGTTTCGCATCTCCTTTTCAGCGCTGTCATCATCGATAAAGCTGCTAGAGTGGACGTAGCCAATTGAACGTTGACTTTTCATAGGAATGTCCCAAATCCACCCATTAGAAAGTGCCGTGGCTGTTGTGTACGGACGGATTTGACCAGGATAAAAATCCTCGTAAGGTACATGCATAGTGACCGCTCTATCGCACAACAGGAATTGAGAACAATCATTAAAAGGCACATCGAGTTTCTTTTCAATTAGCATCGATCGAAATCCAGTGCAATCGACAAAAAGGTCGCCTTGGATTTGGTGTTCTTGATCGGTATGAACTGTTTTGATGTGATCGCCATCAGTCATATCAATGTCGGTTACGTTTGCTAAAACATGTTTGACTCCTCTGGCTGTAGAAAAGTCCCTGAGATAATCGGCAAACTTTTGAGCATTCATATGGAAGGCATAACTGAGTGGCGGACCCATATCCCACTTCCCAAGCATTAACGGAGCTCTTCCCATCTCGCAAATTATTGGCTGCGCTGAGCAAGTTTCCATAAAGGGAATTTTTCGATCACTTTTGTGCCATCGAACAGCCAATTGGTCTAGCGGTTGAATTTGATATCGACTAAAAGGGTGGTGATAAAACGTATTGTTGTTATGAACCCAGTTGGTATATTTGATCGATTGTTTGAAGGTTGCATCAGTAGCGATCATAAAATCTTTTTCGTTGATACCAACCACCGCAAGTAAATGTCTTATGGATGGCACTGTCGCCTCACCAACAGATATTCTAGGAATATCAGGTGATTCTATTAGCGTGATTTCAACGTTTGCAGTTTTGCCCTGATCGTTAAGTGCACCGTTTAGATATGCCGCGGTCATCCATCCAGATGATCCCCCGCCGACAACTACGACTTTTTTACATTGACTCATTGTTTGGCTCTTTTAATTATTATTGATAACCAAGAATCTTTCTCAGTCCCGGTACTGCAAACTCAAGCATTTCTTTTTGTAGTGGTGGTAGTTCTTTAGGGATATCAAATGTCTTTCCTGAAAGGTTCTCTCTCGCTGTGCCACTTTGTTTACGGTCTGAACCCACTTTAATTCGTTCTTTCCAATCCTCGGGGAAATCTATTCCACAATAACCAAATAGGTCTTCAAAGTAGTCCCTGGCAGCTCCCCGATCGATATTGGTGATGTGTTGAATAACATCTTCGTATTTAATGAGTTTTATCTCGCTTCCAAGCCATGACACGGCGTTATGTGTATATATTTCGCTAAGTGTCGGTGCTTTTTGATAGATACCAAAAATCATCATATTAAGAACTTGTTCAACAGAAACATTTCCCTGTTTTAGATGCTCTAGCGATCCTTGAAAAGTATCAGATAAGAAAAAGCGAGCTCTTGCCAATACCCAATCATAAGGATCTCTTACAATTAGCACTTGCTTAACTTTATGAGTAGCGATTGCCGAGTCATCCGAATATAGTAAGTGGCCCCAACTTAGTTTCGGCTGTTGTTTTGAAAATGCAGCAAGGTGCTGCTTTAGCACTGGGATTTGAATGAACATCTCATGATACTGCTGTTCGACGGGAACAAACATTCTAAATATGTTTCGTACTAAATGTGTTCCACATTTTGGAACTGAATTTAGAAAAACGGGCTCAACTAACTTCTTTTGTTCATAGTTGGCATTGAGTTCATTTAGGTTATCGGGTTTTGCTATTATTCTTGGCATAGGAACAACTCTATAATTTTTCTTGAGTGTATCAAAAACGGGGTACAAAAAAAAACGACCCAAACTATAATACTGTAGTTTGAGCCGTTTTAATGAAAGATTAGAAATTATCTAATCAATAATTTACTCAAAGTCATAAGACAGGTTTAAGAAGAAGCTTCTTCCATACCAGTCATATTGAGTATAGAACGCGGAGTCACCAGCATTAGTCACTGAAGTGCCTATAGTAGTTACCTGCGGTGGACGTTTGTCAAACACATTTGAAATACCAAAAGTTCCAGTTACACCGGAATTACCAAAGGTGTATGTACTAGAAAGGGTATGATAAATAAAATGTGGTGCTGACTTAACCGCTCTAACAGTTTGACCACGGTAAGTGATTGTATCGCCACCATCTCTAGCTACGTTCGATACTGAATCGACATAGCGAGCAAACCAATCAACACTCCAATCATCGTCAGACAACGATACAGCAAGAGTTCCCACGTGTTTAGGATCTCCGAACTCGCCGTTTGTATC
>JBDVOJ010000075.1:0-75816 GCA_039969155.1 Kangiellaceae bacterium | reverse complement strand
GGTGAGCCAGTTGTGATGCGTCACTATAATGCGTTACCAATTGATGTTTCAGCGAATAGAGGTTTTGGTATTCATACTCTATCGACACACGAACATAATGGTCATAACCCAGCTGAAAGTGACGGATACACTAACTCATTTTTCTTCCCTGGACAGTTCTACGATTATCGTTGGCCGATTCCTTTAGCAGGACACGATTCAATTAATACAGACGCGAAAGATGTTCGCGCAGGTCGTCCAGACGGCAATGGTGGAATCACTAAGATTCCTGGAGACTGGCGTGAAACAATGAGTACTCATTGGTTCCATGACCATATGTTAGATTTCACCGCACAAAATGTATACAAAGGTGACGTTGCGATGATGAACTACTACAGTGCTATCGACCGTGGTAATGAGTCAATCGATGATGGCGTCAACCTAAGAATGCCAAGTGGTTCTGGATTAGATTGGGGTAATCGAGATTACGATGTCAACCTAGTTTTGGCGGAAAAAGCCTTTGATTCAGAAGGGCAACTTTGGTTTAACCCATTTAATCTCAAGGGCTTTATTGGGGACGTTATGACGGTTAACTTCCTCTACAAACCCTACATGGATGTGAGAGCAAGAAGATACCGATTAAGACTACTTAATGGTTCAGTTTCGCGCTACTTCAAGACTGTACTGGTCGACGAAGCTGGAAATCGTGTACCTTTCCATATGGTCGCTAACGACGGAAACATCATGGAGCATACTGTTTACTTTGAAAATGGTGAACTTCCTACTCATGGAATAGCGGAACGATACGATATCATTGTTGATTTCGCTAAGTTTGAAGAAGGTGACAAACTCTACTTTGTTAACTTGCTACAACACAAAAATGGCCAAGTAGCTGATGTCAATATTCCTTTAGCAGACGTTTTGAGCGGTGCTTACAATCCAACTATGGCTGATGATAACGGTGACGGTACTTATGACCGTTGGGTTAATGGTGACCCTGTTGTTGGAAAATTCATGGAGTTTAGAGTTCAGAAGTTTGTAGGTACCGATAATAGTTTAAATCCTGTCGATTATGTTGAAGGAAAAAGAAAAATGATTCCTCTTCGTCGTCCGACTGAGGATGAGCTAGCCAATGCACTACACAGAACGTTCGAATTTGAAAGACAGCCTACAGATGAGAAGCCTTGGGTGATTAAGACTGATGGCGGTTCAGGGTTTAATATGGACCCAAGAAGACTTTCAGCGGCGCCATCTAAAAATTCTGGTGGTTTAGAAGTTTGGAGAATTATCAACAGTGGTACTTGGAGCCATCCTGTTCACATTCATTTTGAAGAAGGTATTATTCTGAGAAGAAATGGTGTTGCTCCTCCAGAGTGGGAACAGTGGGCTCGTAAGGACGTCTATCGAATTGGACCTCAGCCAGACAGTGGACATATTGTTGAAGTTGCTCTTAGATTCCGAGAGTTTGCTGGAACTTATATGGAGCATTGTCACAATACTCAACACGAAGATCATGCAATGTTACTTCGTTGGGATATTGAAAACCCTGGTCAAGTTAAGTTAATGCCGACGCCAATGCCTTCTTGGGATGGTGTTAGCTACGTCGACTCTGTTGCTCTGCCTACCGCTAGAACGGGAGATGGCTTTGGTCAATATGGACCACAAGTTCAACCAATGTCTATTTGGGTAGATAGCGCTGTGGTAACTGAATTAGATAACATCAACGATGTACCTTTAGGTGATGCACTTTCTGCCGAGGAGCCAGCCAATGAGCGTGGAGTTGCGACATTCCCGCTAACTAAAGGTACTAACATCGACGCCAATGGAGTTGAGACAGAAGTTTGGTATTTCCTTCATGATGTGAGTGATGAAGAAATAGCTGAAGAGCTTGGACTAGCTTGGGGTGGTGCGTTAGCTCTCACTCCCGAAGCAGCCAGTTCTCCTGCATCTATCGATGAAAACGGTAATTGGATTTTTGAAGGTGATTTACCTAATCCAATCTGGGCTAATCCTCCGTGTCGAGTTTCAGACGGGACAGATGCTAATGGGGCAACTTGTGAAAACCCTGATGCAATTCCAGATGTTTCAGCTGAAAATACTTACTCACCATTACGTCGAGTGACCTATAACGGTAAAGAAGTTATTTTCAATGCAATCATCGTAAAATGGGGTGATCAACCATGGGAGAAGAACCGCTTAGATGAGTCTTGTGTTAGCTTCCCTGATTTACCTGCGAATACTACCTGTGTTTACAATGGTGACGTATGGGGTGGATTGCATGCTTCAGGCCATGTTGTTGCGATGAATACTGAGGGTGAAAATCCGTACGTTTCATTCAAGTTACACAAGTCATGGGCTGCAGAAGGTGATTATCTTCCTTACTATATTGTATTAGACACATTCCCAGCGGGGCCAGCGAGAGCAATGGGTGTGCCATATGTACCTAAACATGAGCACTTAGCAGCGGCTGCTGTGCCACTAATACAGTTTATTCCACCAGCACCAATTCGTCCGAGTTACCCACCGACGCCAGCTGATGGCAATGGTATTTTGGGTGGAGGACCGTTTGGTAGCCAGGTAGGTGTTCCTTCTTATTTTATGCCTGAAGATGACTACAGTCCTATGTGGCACATCGGTTTCGCGCATTGGTTAGAGCCAGCAACCGAAGTTGTGAAAGGGCTAGACCGAATTAAGGAGTTACGCGCTGAAGGCAAGTTGGAAGTGGTTGAATTCCCACCACCGCCAAATATGGGGTCGAACAACTACAACTTTGAGAACTTACTATCTCCACACGTTGTAAACTGTCCAACTCCAATGACAATTGACCGTGTAATCCACGACGTTCGAAATGCTGGGAAGTTCGAATAAATCTTCCCTCGGATTGAACTAAAAATTACCGCAGAGGATCAGCGATTCTCTGCGGTTTTTTTTGAAGGTATATAAAGTATAATTAAGGAAGTTTCCTTTAATTAAAAGAAAGGTTAAATCATGCAGCAAGTTTTGAAAGTCATTTTTGTAGTTCTTATAGTCAGTCTTACCAGCACAATAGCGCAAGCAAAAGGAGCCTGGGGGCCTGAGTATTTTCCTAACATAACTCTCACCAACCAAGATGGTGAAAAAGTTAAATTTTTTGACGATCTTTTAAAAGACAAAATTGTTGCGATCAATTTTATTTACACAACCTGTCCAGATTCATGCCCATTAGAAACTGCGCAATTAGTGAAAGTACAAAATATTATGAAAGATCGAATTGGAAAAGATGTCTTTATCTATTCGATAACTATCGACCCCGATGTTGATACTCCCGAAAAATTGAAAGAATACAAAGAGAAGTTTGGTGCGAAATGGGACTTCTTTACTGGCGATGAGCAAGAGATTATTTCCATTCGAAGAAAACTTGGTTTGTATATTGAAGAGCTTGCAGAAGGTTCAAATAATCACAACGTCAGCATGATTGTTGGAAACCAAAAGACGGGGCGCTGGATGAAAAGGTCACCATTCGAAAACCCTTATGTTCTAGCTGACCAACTAGGTAATTGGTTAGATGGTTGGAAGTCACCTCAACCAGAGAGAGACTATGAAAAGGCGCCTGAGCTAAGAAATATTTCCAAAGGCGAACAACTATTTAGAACTAGATGTTCAATTTGCCACACAGTGACAGGAAACGAGTTGGAAGGGGCAGTAGGACCTGATCTACTGGGTGTTACTCGAGTTCGTGACAAGCAATGGTTATTTGATTGGTTAAAAGCTCCTGACCAAATGCTTGCAAAAAAAGACCCATTAGCAATTGCTTTATATAAGAAATACAATCGAGTGGCTATGCCTAATATGAGACTAACTCAGAATGAAGCTATTGATTTGTTAACCTATATTGAATCGGAGACAGCGCGCTTAGCGAACAATACAGGCAAAGTGTTTGGCAATGGAGCGGTACAAGAAGCTCAAGAAGATTTAGTGGCGGTGATGAATGCTTGGGTAAGAGAGCCAATTGTAGAGTCGGAAACCCATGCTGGATATTTCACCCTAATTAACGTTAGCGATAAAACTCTTGAGTTAGTTTCTATTCAAACTAATGCTTACGAGCAAGTTGAAATCCATGAAATGACCCATGTAAATGGCATGATGAAAATGTCAAAGATTGACTCACTTATATTGGAGCCTAATGGAAAAGTTAAATTAGCTCCAGGCGGTAAACACCTCATGCTAATTAGTCCAAATAGGACAATCAAGGAAGGTGGAAGAGTTGTGTTAAAACTGAAATTTAAATCCGGCAGAGTGCAAATTGTCGACCTTCCAGTAAAATCAAAATAATCGTTCGGGAAAAAGAGCAATGAAAAAAATTCTAACTATTGCGGGTTTAATACTCGCATTTGTTTTGGCTGCTTTCATTTTAATGGAAGGAGAATCAACAACGGATCAAGCCAGACTGGATGAAATTAACAAAAAGTACCATCAACACTTAGTGGTTTTTGAAACAAACAAAGGCAAAATTACTATTGAGCTTAACGCCAAAAAAGCACCCAACACAGTCGTTAATTTTGTTAATTATGTAAAGCAAGGATTCTACGATAACACCATTTTTCACAGAGCAATACCTGGGGTAATCATTCAAGGCGGAGGGTTTGAGTCGAATATGATAGCCAAAAATGTGCGAGGGCCTATTCTGAATGAATCTGATAACGGCTTACTTAACGTTAAAGGTAGCATTTCGATGGCTAGAAAATCCCATCCTAATTCGGCGACTTCTCAATTTTTTGTCAATCTTAGAAATAACCCAAAACTTGACTATACCGACAACAAAGCAGGCTATGCGGTATTTGGTAAAGTTGTCGAGGGACTGGATATACTAGAACTAGCGGCTCAAGCTGAAACTGTTAACCATGGTTCACATCAAAATGTTCCGAACGAAGAATTCAAGATTTTATCCGCAGGTATATTAGCCCCTATTAAGTTAAAAGAAGTCGGAGCTTCTAAAAAAACATCAGTTTCAACTGAAAAGTTTCAACAAGGTGTACATTACGTTCCGCTCAAGCAGCCTTTGCCACTTTTAAATACCGACAAGGTTGAAGTAGTTGCAGCTTTCTCATACGGCTGCGGACATTGCTACGGTATTTACCCTGCTACTCAGGAGTGGAAGTCAAAACAGCAAAGTAAGATAGCATTCAGCTATTTCTCTGCAGTCTGGAATGAAGCGATGAGACTCTACGCCAGAACTTATTACACCGCGATAGCTTTAGGGGTTGAAGAACAAATGCATCTCCCTCTATTTGAAGCAATTGTAATTCATCAACAAAAGCTCAGTAACAAAGAAGAGCTAGCAACTTTTTTTGCTAGCTATGGCGTCCCAAAAGAAAAATTTATAGAAAAATTTGATGATCCTGAAACCGTTAAACGAGTGACGCAAGCAGAAAAACTTACTAAAGCTTTTAACTTGGCAAGCGTACCGGAATTTATAGTGGCAGGTAAGTACCGAGTGGATCCAATGAGAGCAGGTGGTCAAAAAGATATGTTTGAAGTTATCGATTTCTTAGTTGAGAAAGAAACCGCTGCCAATAAGTAATTATTCTTCAAGTTAGTTTCAAAAAAAGCGGCAGAATATTATTCTGTCGCTTTTTTTAAGTCTGGCTATCATTCCTACGCTATCCAAGCGCAGCGAATCTAACAATTTAATGTTGAGTTGAATTTCCAATAAAAGCTTGATGGTCCTTGATATGCAGTTCGCTGAAATCAAACTTAGACAAACAAAATTCACATTTAACCGTGACCTTTCCTTTGGTTTCTAAAAGCTCTCTAATGTCTGATTCTGGAAACAAAGCGACGGAATCAAGCATTTTCTTTCGACTACACCCGCAGTGAAATTTAACGGCTTGCGTTTGAAACTCTTTGACACTTTCTTGGTGAAATAATCGATTAAGTAATATATCTGACTCAATCGATAAGCACTCTTCTTCAGTCAAGGTTTCGGACAAGTATACTAAGTGGTCGAACGAATCATGGCTGAGCATGTCAGGAAGAGCCTGTAGCATCAATCCTTTCACTTGTTGCTCATTGTTGAATAACCAAATTCTTGTTTTTAGCTGCTCCGACTGATTGAAATAGTTCTCTACACATTTGGCAAAACTCTCTTCAGCTAGCTCTACATAACCCTGATAACGCTTTCCTTTTTTCGGCTCTATAGTGATTGAAAGTCTTCCATTTTTGGTTAAGTCTTTAAAGTTGAGTCCTGAATAATCGACTTGCTTGTCGTAACGGGCTATCCCCCTAAAACCTAACTTGTGATTTGCTTGAACCACTAAAAGCTTAAGTTTATCTGAACTTTGTAGTTGCACAGAGAGTTTGCCTTCAAATTTTAGGGTAGTGGTCATTAGTATTGTGACGGCCGCAACCTGCTGGAGTAGGTCAGCAATTATCGGCGGATAGTTATGTTGTTGTAGCATTCTTTGCGCTGCTTCTTCAAGCTGCACAAACTCACCACGAATTCCAAAGCTATCAAAAATAAATCGTTGAATTTTGTCGGACATTAAGAGGAGCCCCAGTGCTGTTCCAATTGATAAGAATAATTGCTGATTGTAGCACTTTTTGTGAGCTGGAAGCGTATATCAGTTAACAGCCAATAGGGACTATTTGGCTGTTAACTGTAATATTGATGGTTTATCTACTAAGCTGCTCGAGCATCAGTACTTTCAAAGATCTTGTCAGCTGATGAAGCTATAAATCCCTTAAATAGCTCTCCTGAAGCCATTGGGTGTCTCAACGCAAACTCATAGAAACAACTAGGGATTGTAAGGCTGGTATCGATAAAGTCTACTTCTACAGAGTTTGCCATTGTTGAAGACTGCTCTAAGAAGCTCTCTGGTGTACCTTTTACTTCTCCACCAGCTTGATTTAGTTCGAATTGGTGGTCCTTCAGGAATTCGTTAACTTCCTGAATCGTTGAAAATTGCTCCAAATGGTTAATTGAAACAGTGAAGTGGTTTGGACGATAGCCAAAGGCTGCAACCCAAGCTGCATATTCACTTTCTTCTAATAGGCGATTATAAACGGCACTACTTAGATCCCAGTGACGACCAGAGTATAGAAATTCGGAAGAAGCTACTTCAGCAAACTGCATTTGAGATGCTAGTTGGCGAACAATCGACTGAAGCTCAGACGAAAACTCTTCGACTATTAGCTCGCTGATAAACACTAGCGGCATAGAGGGGTGCTGATAGTGCTTAGCTCTGAGCTTTTTCTTTTCAAAATGGTAAGATTCTACTTCCTCATAACCTGCGTCCAATAATGGCTGGGCAATATCTTCAACACGCATGCCATCAATACCGAAAGTGCGAAAAGCGACATGATCATTGACGACAGCATTTTCTCGACTGAATAGATCAAAAATTGTCTTCGCTTGCGGATTCAGCGCAAGGTAGTTTTGCCACATATTTTCAAAAGTTTTTTCAATACTGCTCATTTTAAACATCGTTCTCTCTAAGGGGTAATTCCGGGTTATCTTGCGGTGCACTATAGTGAAAATTTTGATAAAGGAATAATATTGTTTATGTATAATTGATATAGCTCAAAGCTTTGGCTCAAGAAAGCGAATATGCTAGAGTTAACGAGGTAACCAAGTGCTGAATCGAGGAATATCGAATGGATTTAAGAGAATTGCGCTATTTTGAATCGACTTATGAATTAGAAAGCATTAGTGCAGCAGCTAAGCATTGTTTCGTGTCCCAGCCTTCCATATCTGCGGCCATCCAAAACTTAGAAGGTTTTCTCGGAGAACCTTTATTCGTGAGGCATGCCAGAGGAGTGACGCCGACTGACGGAGGTCATAGGTTGTATCCACTTTCTCAGCAATTGACCGGACAAGCACGTTCCATTAAACAAATTTTCCAAAAAAAATCGACGGTTAAACCATTTAGACTCGGAGTGGTTCCAGCGCTTGGAGCTTCCAGAATGAGTCATTTGTTAAAAGAGATCATCGACTCTGTGGACGGCCTTGAATTGACACTCGTCGATTCAGAAAAACGGCAATGTGAGGCACGCATAATCGCTAGAAATATGTGTAAACCCAATGAAGTCTTTATGCCATTTTGGCGTGATCAGTTTATGATGGCGCTCCCGCCAGGGCATCCATTATCATACAAAAAAGAGTTAGAATTCGAAGACTTAGATGGATTGAATTTTGTACTCAGAGGACCGAGTTTAGTAACCCGTACTTTAATGAATGCGATTGCTCCACTGGACATAAAAATGAACAATAGAGCAAGAGTTAGAACTGTCGAATATGCGGTTGAACTTGTGGCTGCCGGTGTAGGCGCGGCAATTGTACCTAATCACCCTAGTTTTTTTAATACTCAGCAATTAACACTTTTGCCAATCAAGGGAATGCAATTTGACCGTATAATCGGCTTGGCATGGCAAAAAGAGAGTAATATTGATCCGGTACTTCAATCAGTGATCGATGTTTGTAAGGTAAACACAATCGATCATTTTGATTTCTCATCCTATGCGGTGGAATAATTTTGCCCAGGGCTGCTGTCGGCTAAGTAATAGGTTTTGATTTAGCGATAAACGAAAGACAAAAAAAGGCCGGATTGAATGAACAATCCGGCCTTTTTTGTAAAAACTAAGTTATTTCTTAGCGTTTCTTTCTTTTACTTCTTCAATGACTTTTTCCGCAACACTGTTTGGACAAGGCATGTAGTGAGAGAACTCCATAGAGAACTGTCCACGACCAGAAGTCATTGTTCTTAAGTGCCCGATATAACCGAACATTTCAGAAAGTGGAACGTCAGCTTTAATTCTTACACCGGTTACACCTGCTTCCTGATCTTTGATCATGCCACGACGGCGGTTTAAGTCACCAATAACATCACCAACGTGATCTTCAGGAGTGAACACATCAACCTTCATGATTGGTTCAATTAACTGAGGACCAGCTTTTGGAATTGACTGACGGAATGCGCCTTTGGCAGCTATTTCGAAAGCAACTGCAGAGGAGTCAACCGCATGGAATGCTCCATCGAAAAGCTCAACTTCAACATCTAATACTGGGAAACCAGCAAGAACACCTTCGTCCATCATTAATTTAAAGCCTTTTTCAATCGCAGGCCAAAATTCTTTAGGAACGTTACCACCAACTACTGATGATGTGAAAACATAACCTGTTCCCGGCTCACCTGGCTTAATGCGGTAATCGATTTTACCGAATTGACCAGAACCACCCGATTGCTTCTTATGAGTGTAGCTATCTTCGATTTCTTTAGTAATGGTTTCACGGTAAGCAACTTGAGGCTCACCAACCTCTAGCTCAACGCCGTAAGTTCTTTTTAAGATATCGACTTTGATATCCAAGTGAAGCTCACCCATACCTTTAAGAATGGTGTCACCAGTCTCTTGGTCAGATTCAACGATGAAAGAAGGATCTTCAGCAACCATTTTACCAATTGCGATACCCATTTTCTCAGAACCACCTTTATCTTTAGGAGTAACAGCAATCGAGATTACTGGCTCTGGGAATACCATTGGCTCAAGAGTACAAGGGTTTTTAGTGTCACATAATGTGTGACCAGTTTGAACATTTTTCATACCAACAACAGCGATGATGTCACCCGCTTGTGCTGTGTCTAATTCAGTTCTTTCGTCAGCATGCATTTCAACCATTCGGCCGATACGCTCGGTTTTGCCTGTGAAAGAGTTAAGAACGGTATCACCCTTGTTTAATACACCAGAGTAGATACGGATAAACGTTAAGGCACCGAATCGGTCATCCATGATTTTAAATGCTAGGGCTCTTAATGGCTCATCAGCAGAAACAATCGCGAATTCGCCGGTTTCTTTACCTTCTTCGTCCGTTAATGGTTGTGGGTCAACTTCCGTTGGTGAAGGAAGATAATCAACTACCGCGTCCAATACATTTTGAACACCTTTATCTTTGAACGCACTACCACAGTAGGTTGGGAAGAATGCTAGTTCACGAGTACCTTTACGGATACACGCTTTGATTTGCTCAATTGAAGGCTCTTCACCTTCTAAATAAGCTTCCATTAGGTCATCGTCTTGCTCAACCGCTGTTTCTACCAACATTTCCCGGTATTCGGCTACTTTATCGACCATATCTTCAGGAATTTCGCCGATCGAGAAATCTTCTGGAGCTCCAGTTTCACCCCAAACGTAAGATTTACCTTCTAATATATCAACAACACCAACAAAATCATCTTCGATTCCAATTGGTAACGTCATTACTAATGGTGTTGCACCAAGTACGTCTTCTACTTGTTTAACAACACGGTAAAAGTCAGCACCCATTCGATCTAATTTGTTAACGAAAATGATACGAGCAACTTCAGAATCATTTGCATAGCGCCAGTTTGTTTCAGATTGTGGCTCTACACCACCACTTCCACAGAAAACACCTACACCACCATCAAGAACTTTAAGTGAACGATATACTTCTACTGTGAAGTCAACGTGTCCTGGAGTATCGATGATATTCATTCGATGATCTTTCCAGAAACAAGTTGTCGCAGCCGACTGAATAGTAATACCACGCTCAGCTTCCTGCTCCATAAAGTCAGTTGTAGACTCTCCATCATGTACTTCACCGGTCTTATGGATCTTACCAGTAAGCTTCAAAATTCGCTCTGTGGTCGTTGTTTTACCAGCGTCTACATGGGCAAATATACCTATATTTCTGTATTTGCTTAAATCAGTCATTTTCGTACTCTATATTGATGTTAAATTCGGATTAAATTCTTGTGAAAATTCCGGCCGCTATTGCGAAAGGCGCGCATTATACACTAGATATAAGGTTAGGTGTACCAGCATTTTGCATAAAAAGTAAACAATTATCGAGCGGTTAGCTTGAATATCAGAATGAGCCGCTATTGGTAACCTATTGCAAATGCGCACCAGATAATTATTTACAATAAAAACAGATAGATAGGGAAAAACTGATAAGCTAATCTTGTGACATGATGTTCTTAAATCGATGAATTTGACGACGTTGCTTTTTGTCTGGCTTGCCTTGGGTAGAAGGGGCAGATAATTTCCTTAGATTAGCGATTTCTTCTCTTCTCTTAACACTATCGTTGGTTTCTTTATAGAGTGTTTGCGCAATTGTTGCAGATTGGCGCCTATCAGACAGCGCTTTGACGACTACAGTCTTTTCATCAAACCCTTGTTTTAGCTTAACTAAATCGCCAATTTGGACTGATTTTCCGGGCTTCGGCTTATTGCCTTGATATTGAACTTTGCCGCCGTCGATGGCGGCCTTAGCGATAGCACGAGTTTTATAGAATCGACATGCCCAAAGCCACTTATCGAGTCGAATGGCTTGGGATGAGCTGGTGTTGCTACTGGGATTGTTAGATGTTCGGTTCATGGCATTGAGAATAGCATCATGATTTTGTTTTTGTCACCGTTAATTTAGCTAGGCTTCAACGAAATAAAATAACCCTTTTGTCAGTAAATGGTCGTTAAATAAGCTTAAAGCCCTACTGGTTTGGGTTAACTGGTCGTATTTTGAGCAAAATATAGAAGTAATAAAACAACCTGTGCATTTTAACATCAAACTACGGTTAAAAACCTTGCTTAATTCCGGTAAACTAGCTCGGTTGAATTACTATAAGTATTAGTTCGAAATACTGGCCTTAAGGTTTAGTGATGGGACTTATCGATAAAAATTGGATTTTAATGAAATTTACACAACAAAGCATGGTCGAGTGGAGCAAAAACTATACTAACTGGTTACCGGTAATTCAGTGGGGTGGTTTGCTTATCGTCACTTATATATTGGCAAAGTTATTCTGGTTGTTATCCGTTCACTTTACTAGCCCAGACTTATCTACTCAGAAAGTGGCATTGGGACAAGTTAATACTTCGAAATCGTCAGTTTCCAGCATTAACGTTAACAGTCTTGTGCAAAAACACCTATTCGGCGATGTCGAAAAAATCGAGGAAAAACCGGTTGAAGTACAGGCTGCGAGAGAGACCCGCCTTAATCTAACCTTAAGAGGGACTTATGCAGCCACCAACAATAACAATTCAAACTCAATTATTGAAGATGGCAAAGGTAAACAAGAAGTCTATTTTGTTGGTGATAAGTTAAAAGTTGCCGGTCGAGTATTTTTGAGACAAGTGTATTTAGATAAAGTCATACTAGAAACCAACGGCGTAATGGAAGAGTTAAGATTAAAAGACTCCCTTCCACGAGAAAGCAAAAACGTTAGCCGAAAGAATACCGTTATAAAGTCCGATAAGAAAAGAGTCGATGATAAACGAAACAATAAGCAGATCACAGAATCACTTAACAAGTATAAAGAGCAGTTTCAAGACGACCCATTGAGCTTAGTCGGATTAGTTAATTACAAACCTAAATTAGACTCAAATGGAGAAATGCTAGGTATCGAAATATCGCCAGGCAAAGATAAGCGATTGTTTACTCAGTTGGGATTGCGGCGACGAGACTTAATCACCGCGATTAATGGGGTGTCACTGTCCAATCCTCAAGACGCTCTTCAATTGATGACAGATATTCAAAATATGCAAGAATTACAAGTCGACATTAGTCGCGGTAATGAAACCGTCAGCTTAATGTTAAATATGGACGCAAATTCTAACTCGAGACAAGAAAACGGTCCGAGCCGGGAATAAGATGGGACGATTTGAAAGAATGCTAAATAATTTAAAAACAATGATGAAAAGTCAATCTAACAGTAAAGGAAAAGCCGCAGTGGTTAAGTCAATAACATCAACAGTCATCACATTGGCACTAAGTTTTACTTTATTGGTGTCGAGTGTTCAAGCTGACAAAGCGACGCTTAACCAAAAAGAAACGGATATCGGTGTCTTTATTGAAATGGTGAGCCGATTAACCGGTAAAACATTTATTGTTGACCCAAGAGTTAGAAACAAAAAAATTACGGTTATCGCGCAACACGAGATGGATGAAGATGAAATCTTTGCCTTATTTCTTAGCGTATTAAAAGTCCACCAATTTTCAGCGGTAGAAACTGATGGGATTTATAAAATCGAACAGCTTCAAACAGCCAAGCAGGATTCAGTTGATGTTTATACTGAAGGTAAAAAGTACCCAGGGGATCAACTGGTTACTCGAGTGATCAAAGTTGATAATGTGGATGTAGGATTGCTGGTTCCGTTATTGAGAACGTTGATTCCTCAGCAAGGTCATATGGCGCAATACAAACCTACTAATGTGATTGTCATTCATGACTCTGCTGCTAACTTGGAACGTATTGTTCAAATAATTCGAAAAATCGATAAAGAAAGTAATGAAGAAATTGAAGTTATTGAGTTGCAACATGCCTCAGCAACCGAGGTAGTAAGAATTTTAGAAAGCCTAGAAAAGCAAAGCGGTTCGGCTAAAAAAGCAGAAGCCAATCGACCGAAATTTGTTGCCGACGAGCGAACCAATAGCATTTTGCTAAGCGCTGAGAAAAAAGCGTCGATGCGATTGCGAGCGTTGATTGCACAACTCGATTCACCGCAAAAAAACTCAGGAAATACCAAAGTTAGGCATCTCAAATATGCTAAAGCCGAAGAGCTTGCAACTTTGCTAGAAGGCGTTGCTGAAACCATTGAAACAAAAGATGGAAAAAAAGCAGCCACATCTAGTCGGCGTAATTCTGACAAAGAATATTCAATCAAGGCGCATACAGAAACCAACTCATTGGTCATCACTGCGCCACCCGATATCATGAAGTCGTTCGATTCTGTTATCAATCAATTAGACATTCGACGTCAGCAAGTTCACGTTGAAGCAATCATTGTAGAAATTTCTGAATCGCTAAATAAAGAACTTGGGGTACAGTGGATTTCGGATAAAGGCATTATTAATTATTCGAATACATCACCGAGTATTACCAGTTTAGCTGCCGGCGTGCTTGCCTATAATGGTCAGTCTCAAGGTTCAGCGGTTACCACAACGGCACCTGATGGAACCATTACAACCACCGAGCCTAGCGACAACGGAGATAATGGTGCAGCAATTGGTCAAGTTATATCGGGATTAACCGGCGCTCTATTCGGATTTACAGATGGTGATTCGTGGGCGGGTTTGCTTAAGCTTTTATCAACCGATACCGAATCTAATGTTCTTTCTACTCCGAGTCTTACAACCTTAGACAACGAAGAAGCAACAATTAGCATTGGTCAGGAAATTCCTGTGATTACCGGCTCTCAGCTAGGCAGTGGAAACGCGAACCCATTCCAATCAGTAAATCGTTTGGATGTTGGTATTAAATTGAAGATTACTCCACAAATCAATGAAGGTGACGCGGTAGTACTAACGATTGAGCAAGAAGTTTCTGGCATCGCCGGAGCGACTGCGGTTGATGTCATTACCAATAAACGCCAAATTAACACTACAGTGTTAGTGAATAGTGGGCAGACCATTGTACTGGGCGGTCTAATTGATAACGACGTACAAGAAAGCGAGCAAAAGATACCGCTATTAGGCGATATTCCATGGCTTGGTCGACTGTTTTCTTCTACCGGTACATCAAAGCGTAAAACTAATCTAATGGTCTTTATCCGCCCAACCATTATCTCTGGTGCCGGTGCTTCTGACGCGATTAGTTCTGAGAAATATAACTATATGAGAGCCTTGCAAGAAGACAAGAAAATGCGTGGAATTGGATTAATGCCAATGACTGATCCAGAGCTTCTGCCGGAATGGGATGATTCGTTGTCTTTACCACCATCTTACGATGAGTCAATGGAAAAGGTTAACCAAATAGATACTGAAAGTGGTTCAGAGAACAAATAATGGCTGTCAGTGAATTTATAAAAAATAGTGAAGACACTAGCTCCGAGTTAGTTGAGCCGGTGTTATCGAATGAGAACGCTGAAGAGCAATCGCTTGAGCAAGAGTTATTAGAAACTCGTTTGCCTTTTTCCTTTGCAAAACGACAAGGTATTGTTCTAAGAGCTAAACAACCTGAAGAGTCGTTTGTTAAAGCTGCAACGCGCTCGAATGTGACCGTTAATGCAATCGCAGAGGCTAGACGGTTTGCTAATCACCCTCTTAAGTTTGAAGAAGTTAGTGACGAAGATTTCGAGTTTATCCTTGGTCAGGTTTATCAAGATAATTCTGGTGAAGCGATGGCTGCTATGGAAGACATCGGCGATGACCTGGATTTGTTTAAGCTTGCCGATGAGTTGCCAGAAACGGAAGACTTATTAGAAGCTGATGATGATGCACCAATCATAAAATTGATTAACGCTTTGTTAACAGAAGCTATCAAAGAAAACGCCTCAGATATTCATGTAGAAACTTTTGAAAATGAGCTGAAAGTTCGGTTTAGAGTTGATGGCGTGTTGCGAGAAGTTTTAAGTCCCGGAAAAAAGCTTGCACCACTTTTAGTTTCAAGAATCAAAGTCATGGCTAAATTAGACATTGCAGAAAAACGAGTTCCGCAAGATGGTCGAATCGCATTAAAAATAGCCAATCGTGGGGTTGACGTTCGGGTATCGACTATTCCGTCTAGCCACGGTGAACGAGTGGTTATGCGTTTACTTGACAAACAAGCTGGAAGACTGGAGTTTTCGCACCTAGGAATGCCAGAAAACCTTATGAAGGAAATGGATAGCCTGTTACATAAACCGCACGGAATTATCTTAGTTACCGGACCTACAGGTTCAGGTAAGACGACAACTTTGTACGCGGGATTAACGCTTTTAAATAGTGCTTCTAGGAATATATTAACTGTTGAAGATCCTATTGAGTATTTGCTAAATGGAATTGGTCAAACGCAGGTTAACACTAAAGTCGATATGACCTTTGCTCGTGGACTAAGAGCTATTCTAAGACAAGACCCTGATGTGGTAATGGTGGGAGAAATTCGAGATCTTGAAACTGCAGAAATTGCAGTGCAAGCCAGTTTAACCGGACATTTAGTTTTATCAACATTGCATACTAATACAGCTTCCGGCGCGGTAACCCGATTGCAAGATATGGGTATCGAACCGTTCCTATTGTCATCCAGCTTGTTAGGTGTGTTGGCACAAAGGCTTGTTAGAACATTATGTCCTGATTGTAAAAAACCAGCAGCCGCAAGTGAAAAAGAGTGTGAGCTAATGGGTTTTGATTTTAAAGCGCCGCCAACTATCTATCATGCGGAAGGTTGTCCGGAATGCAATCGTTCCGGCTACAAAGGGCGACAAGGTATTTTTGAGTTAGTCACCATTGATGAAGAAACTCGTAGCATGATCCATAGAGGAGTCGGAGAGCTTGAAATAGAGCGACATGCACGTAATAAAGGTTTTAGTATTCGAGAAGATGGTAAGCGCAGAATTCTAGAAGGAATTACCACGGTCGAAGAAGTGCTGAGAGTGACTAGAGAAGATTAATGGCTGCATTCGAATACACCGCACTTGACCTTTCAGGCAAGCAAAAAAAAGGTATCTTAGAAGGAGATACTCCGAGACAGATCCGCCAAATATTGCGAGAAAAGCAACTGATCCCTGTTGAGGTGGAAGGGGTTAATAGGTCGACCAAGCAAAAGAAAGGTGAGAAAAAGAACAAGCAATCTTCTTCCAAAATGAGCGCTGCGGATTTAGCGCTAATTACCAGGCAAACAGCAACGCTCGTTAGAGCTGCCATTCCGGTAGAAGAATCTATAAAGGCGGTTGCTGAACAGTGTGAGAAGCCTAAACAACAAACCATGTTGTTAGGAATTCGCGCACGAGTTGTTGAAGGTCATTCTTTAGCTGACGCGCTTAGCGAGTATCCTAAAGTATTCTCTAATCTCTATGTTTCTATGGTGGCGGCTGGCGAAAAATCGGGGCACCTTGAGTTAGTCCTTGAACGGTTAGCCGACTATACCGAAGCGCGCCAGGCAATATCGCAAAAAATTTCTGGAGCGCTTGTTTATCCGGTAATTTTATCCGTGGTTAGTATTGCAATAGTTAGTTTCCTACTTGGATACGTTGTCCCACAAATTACTGAAAGCTTTGTTCAATCAGGTCAAGAACTACCGTGGCTGACTCAAGCACTCTTATCTATGAGTGAATATATTCAATCATGGGGAATTCTTACAGCAATCATTATCGTATTGATTATCGCTGGTTTTAAGTTTTTACTGACTAAGCCTGCTTTAAGACTAGCGTGGGACAAATGGAAGATTAATGCTTGGATCATTGGCAAAGTCATCCGCGGTCTAAATGCTGCCCGTTTCGCAAGGACTTTAGCGATACTAAATGCGAGTAGTGTGCCGTTATTAGAAGGTCTAAAAATTGCGGGTGATGTAATGACCAATGTCGAGCTTAAAAACGCAGTTCGCGAAGCGGCGATTAGAGTTAGTGAAGGAGCCGGACTTAAGGTGTCATTGCAACAATGCGGATACTTTCCCCCGATGATGTTACATATGATCGCAAGTGGTGAAAATTCAGGCGAATTAGAACAAATGTTAGATCGAGCAGCAGACAATCAAGAAACACAGTTTGATAATTTGGTTAGCATAATGATGGATATGATAGGACCGATAATGATCTTAATCATGGGAGCGTTTGTTTTTATGATTGTATTGGCCATCATGTTACCAGTATTTGAATTGAGTAATACACTCGCATAAATTTCATCTAGTCGAGCGGCTAGATTATTGTTAGATAAAAGAGGTTTAAAATGAAGAAGCAAGCAGGTTTTTCTCTATTAGAAATTTTAGTTGCTATGGCGATTATGGCTATTCTAGGTGGAGTGATGGTGATTAAATTTGCCGGTAAGACTCAAGAGGCAAATCTAATTAAAATTAAGTCGGATATTCAAGCTCTTGAGTCAGCACTGATTCAGTATAGCTCGGATAATTTCATGTATCCGACTACAGAACAAGGACTGGAAGCGTTGGAAACTAAACCCACTAGCCGTCCTGAACCAAAGCAATACGCACGCAACGGTTATATTAAATTGCGTCAAGATCCTTGGGGTAATCCATACCAGTACGCCTACCCAGGTGAATTTGGAGAATATGATATTTACTCCCTTGGTGCAGACGGAGAAGAAGGTGGTGAAGGGATGGCTGCTGATATCGGAAACTGGAATGCCGATGAAGTATTAAGAGCCTTTAAAACGGGTGAACAGTAATTGCTACCTCGCTCTAAAGGATTCAGTCTACTTGAGATTTTGATTGCCATGGCAATCCTAGCCGTCATGGTTTTGGTTGCTTTTCCAAATTTAGGGCGTTCTTCCGATAAACTGGCTAAACAACAAGCATTGCGGTTAGTGGCGGCAATAGAACTGGTCAGAGACAAAGCGATTATTCTCAATCAAGAATATGGTCTTAACATTGATGAAGAGGGTTACCAGTTTTTAATTCTTGATGAAAGTGATGAAACTAAGCCGCCACAATGGCAATTAGTTGAGGATATTCCTGGATTACAAGCACATGAATTTCCGCAAGGATTGGAAATTAATCTAACGATTGATGGAGAGAACGCCTTTACAACGGCCGAGGATGAGATAAACATTTTCGAAGAAGATGTTGAAATCTTTACTGACGAAGAGGAAGAAAAAAAGGTCGATCCACCTCAGATTTATTTTCTATCAACCGGGGAGCAGAATCAATTTTCGATTGGAATTGCCGTAGATAGTGATGAGTTGGAATTCGATCAGCAAAGAAACTTTTTTAGAATTAGAGGGTTGTTAACTGGAAATTTAAAATACCAAGGTCCATTGGAAGGTAATTTATTTCAAGACTTGGATCGCGAATTCCCAGAAGATTAATAACAGAATTGCTTAAATCTTTTAAAACTAAGTCTAATCGACCAGTCAAATTTATTAGATGAATTAACTAACTAAAGTATTACATAAGATCTTAACTGAGAATAAACATTTGAACTCCATCGCGCAAAAAAAGTCGAGAGCATTTACCTTATTAGAGGTATTGGTTGCTATGGCTATTTTTGGTTATGCCGCGGTAAGTCTCATTACCAATATGGCGCAGTATCAATCAGCGCAATTGAATGCAACTCAACGGACTGTCGCACATTGGGTAGCGATGAATGAAATGGCTAAAGCTCGCTTAGAAAAAGAATGGCCAAATATTGGTGTCACTCGTGGGAGTGCCGAAATGGCTAGTAAGACTTGGTATTGGTTAAGAACTGTAAGTAAGACAACGGAAAAAGATCTGCGGCAAATCGAAATAGAAGTGCGTTTGGAACAGGACGATGAATTAGCCACAACTCGGTTCGTTGGTTTTATTGCCAATAAGGTTGTCGCTAAACCATGAATCAATTATCGTTTAGCCAACAGAGGGCATTTACTTTACTAGAAATTTTGGTAGCAATGACCATTGCCGCAGTGATAGGCGTTGGCGCAATGAAAGTGCTTGATAGCGCGACAATTAGTCACAAGAACATAAAAGAGAAAGGGGCGCGCTACAACGAAATTGAAAGAGCATTGCTCTTTTTATCAAGTGACTTACAACAGCTCGCTCCTCGTCAATTTAGGGATGAGTTTGGTGATTTGAAAGATAATTTGACGAGTGATGACTCCATTGGAAAGACCCACCTGAGTTTTACCCGCCTTGGTCGTCGAAATCCTGCGCGTTTACCTAGATCAAATTTGGAAAAACTTAGTTATGTTTTGGAAGAGAAAACACTTCAGCGTGTTAGCTACCTTTATCCCGATGGGATGAATGCTGACCAAGGTTTAGCAAGAGACTTATTAGAGAACGTAGATTCTTTTGTCGTCAATTTTTTTGATGGTGAACAATGGAATGACTTTTGGCCAGTAAATGATGGCAGTGAAAGAGACTCTGATAATCCCAATGATAAGCTTCCAGTAGCGATTAAAGTATCAATTGAGCTATCCGACTTAGGATTAGTAGAGCGACTCTTTGTGATTTCAGATCAGCAGGAGCCATAACATGGCTAACAATTCACAAAGACAATTCCCAAATATAAAGCAGCAATCTGGAACAGTGCTGGTGACAGTCTTGTTAGTCGTTGCGTTTGTGGTTGTGCTAGTTGTTGAAGCCAATAAAACTGTCAATTACCAAACCAGCTTAAACCGTAATTTAATGAACCGTGATCAAGCCTATTCTTACTTAGTGGGAATGGAAGAGTTGGCCAAAATATATTTAAAAAAGGCCTTTGATGCAGAAAAAGAAAATATCGTGCATTTGGGACAAGCTTGGGCACAAGACGATATCACTTTTCCTATTGATGGCGGAGCGATGACCGCAAAAATTATCGATATGCAAAGCTGCTTAAATATTAACTCTATTGTTACTCCGGATCCGTCTACTAACAGCACTAACAATAATGCATCCCAACCACTCCAGCCGCCAGCGGGTGGGGCAAGAACCAACCCGACAACTCCGAACAATAATCAACGAGGAAATCCTAATCAAGCTAATGTCTCTAAAAGCGGTGAAATCATTTTAACTAACTTACTCGAGAAAGTTTTGGACAGCACAGAAATTCAAGCACCCGCACTGGTGGCTGCTTTAAGTGATTGGATTGATAATGATTTTACACCAAGTGGTCCAGATGGTGTGGAAGATCTGTACTATCAAGGACTAGAGATTCCTTACTTACCGCCTAACGGTCCAATTGCTCACGTCAGTGAATTGCGGACGGTGAGATATTTTGATGCCGATAGTTATGAAAAACTTAGGCCTTTTATTTGTGTACTTCCAGATGCTAAGGAAACTCAAATTAACGTAAATACCATCACCAGCGAAAAGGCCGACCTACTTTACGCAGCATTAGGTGGGAAGATCCCTCATTCAGAAGTTACCCAACTAATTTCCGAGCGGCCGGAAGCCGGATATGATTTGCAAACATTTTGGGAAAGTTTAAGTGACCCAGGTAAAGTGAGTAAAGGATTGAAAAGTCGCTTAACAGATACGAGTAAATATTTTTTGATGGACGCGAAAGCCGAAATTAATCGTACACGAGTTTATATGAAAACTGTGTTTATCAAAGAGGATAGTAACGCTTTCAAAGTGGTATCCCGATATTTTGGAAAAGAATAATGAATGAATTAACACTCTTTTGGGGCAGTAAGGACGACCCGACCTTTAGTTGGAAGTTGGCTAATGATGTCACCAGCTCGACTTCACAGGTCGCTCTTCATCAGCTCGAAAGCGAACAGATACTAAAGGCTGATCTTAGCTGTATCGCCGATATGGCCGTCGATGCTAAAGTTAGACTAGTGCTTTCTAATAGCGAGATTGTTTGCGCCAATTTGCAAGTTCCTAACAAAGCTCAAAAGTTACTTCGCAAGGCCATACCTTATATGATGGAAGATGATATTGCGACGCCTGTAGACCAACTTTTCTTTGCGCTTGCTGATAAACCGATTGACTCTAGATTAACCGTTCGAGCGATTGACCGAGATTATTTAGAAAGCATTTTAAATATGTTTAATACGGCAGAGATTAAACTTCACCAAGTCTTAGTTGATAGTGATTTGATCGACCAACCCAAAGAAGGCTTTAGATTATTAATTCACAACCATAACTGCTTAGTCGTAGATCACCAAAATAATCGATGGCACTGCCACCAAGATGATTTCAGTTGGTTAATTCAAAAGCAACTAAGTGAGGTTGAGTCTGAAAATGAAATGCCTATAGCCTTGCCTCTTGAAGTTATATCTCAACATCCAACTGATGAATTTGAACACCAGCTGCCTGTGGGAAGATTTGCTGTTGAGAGCATTCAAGTTGATGACTACTACCAATTCCTATTAAGTCAAACAGGACGCACTCTAAACTTGTTACAAGCCGAGTATGAGCCAAAAAAAGAAAGCTCGAAAGTTAGGTTGTTTGCTACAAAAGTAGCTACTCTTGCTGCCGTTGTATTACTAGCATTTTTGGTTTATCAAGGTACACAAATTTACGTGCTTTCTGACACCAAAGCACAATTAAACGAACAAAAGAAGACTCTGCTAAAACAAGCGTTTCCTAACAGCAAAAGGCCAACTGAGAAAGCCCTTAAAGTTTATATGAAATCTCTCGGAGAAAGTTCAGGTCAAGGAGGGTTTTTAAGTCTGCTAAGTTCCGCGAGTGAATCTCTAACAGATTTAACCAAGATATATCCGACGAATATTAGCTATGACCATGCTAGAAATGAACTAAGAATCGATGTTATCGCCGCAGACCTAGTAGTGCTTGACCAATATGCTGATACATTGAGAAAGAAAGGGCATAAGGTTGATAAGTCATCTGAGACACAACGAGGTGAAGGCTACTCTAGTCGATTGACTATTACTCGCTAAGTGGCTTGTTATGAGGTGACTTTAGCGAGTCCATGCGATAAATCGTGACAATTGGAAAAAATTATAAAAGAGTGCAGACAATAATATGGAACAAATAAAAAATTGGTATTCAGGACTCGATCAACGAGATCAAAAAATTACACTGGTGGCGGGTGTTTTTGTCTTTCTATTCTTACTGTATCTATTAATCATTGAACCAATTAATTCCAGTGTGGAACAACTACAAAGAGAAGTGGCTGCTACAGAAACGACTATTTCCAGAATCAAGCAACAAATTCCCATTGTGCTAGCAAGTAAGCGAACAGGAGGAGGAAATGTAAGTAGTCTTCCACTAACATCTGTGGTGAATAGTACGACGACCAAATACAATTTGCCAGTCTCGAGAAGAGACAGTAAAAGCCCTAACGAAATGCAAGTATGGTTTGATAACGTATCATTTGATTCATTCTTACAATGGGTCGCTGAGATTAATAAGTCACATGGTGTTACGGTCACTTCGGTCAATGTTAGAGGCCAAGATCGAAACGGCGTTACTAGTATTAATGTCAAACTACTGAAATAGACCAGTTAGAATCGTATTCAATTAAGAGTGCGGGCTGGATCAAGAAAATGAGTTTAAGGTTTAGGAAGTCGATGAAAAATAAAATTATTATTTTAAGTTTAGTCTTTGTTGTGCTGGTAATTATGTTAATTCCGGCCAAGTTTGTACAAAACTTAATTCCGACTAACGTACCTATCAAATTGGAAAATATGACAGGAACCGCTTGGTCAGGTCAAGTCGGAAGCGCCAGGGTTCAAGGGCTTATTGCTGAGGGTATCAATTACGATATTAGTTTTTTTGCTTTATTAATGGCTTCTCTTTCAGGAAACGCTGAAATTGAGAATGGTGATCTTACAGGTTCATTTGAGTTTTTTGTCAGTGATCAAAAAAATCTGTCAGTTGATAATGCTAGTGTAAAAATGACCGCCGATACACTAGAAAAGTTTATTCCATTTCCAGGGATCCAACTACAAGGCGCGCTTTCGACAGAAAAACTAAGTGTTCAATTAGCTGAAGCAAAAGTAGTCCTACTCTCAGGAGTGACCAGTTGGAATAATGCGACTGTTACGATTAATAATCAAAGACAAGTGTTGGGAAATTTTGTGATCGATTGGTCGACGAATGAAGCTAATAGCTTAATTACCGGTAGACTTAGAAAAACTAAAAACGAAATTGGACTAGAAGGTAGTATTACATTAGATAAAACCGGAGTTGCGGAATTTAAAGGAAGCATTAGTAGTAGTGCTGATAGAAATCTCTATACGGCACTTTCGCTTTTTGCTGACGGTAAAGTTGAGTTAGGTCGACTACCAATTAAATTCAAGAAAAAGATTCAATAACGTCAGTTTCATTAATACGTTTGATCGAAGTATTACTATTTTCATTCAGAGAATTAGCGAGTCTTAAAAGTGCCAAAACTAAATCTACCTTGGGATAGCATAGAGTGTGTTTTACTCGATATGGATGGCACGTTATTAGACTTACATTTTGACAATTATTTTTGGTTAGATTATCTACCCGGCTATCTTGCTGAGCATCATGGTAAATCGAAAGATCAATGTAAACTAGAATTAGAAGAACTCTCTAATCAAGTGGCAGGTACATTGGATTGGTATTGTCTAGATTACTGGAGTGAGCAACTCAGCATAGACATACCAAAAATAAAACTGAATGTCAGCGACAAAATTGCATTTCGCCCAAACACTCTTGAATTCTTAAGAAGTCTATCTGAACGTCAAAAACGCGTTATTCTAGCAACAAACGCTCACCCTAAAACATTAGAATTAAAACTAATGCGTGCTGATTTCAGCCGATATTTCGACCATATGTCGAGTTCTCATGATATCGGCTTTCCTAAGGAGAACCAAGAGTACTGGCGTTTACTCACCAAAGAGTTCGGTCTTAATGCTAAAAAATGTTTGTTTATTGACGACAGCCTTCAAGTACTGCAAGCCGCTTCTGATTTCGGAATCGGTCATATTTTGGCAATAGAGCAACCAGACATGACAAAAAATCCTCGTAATTGTCCGCCATTTACTGGCATTCAGAATTTTAGTCAGTTAATCTAGTTAAAAACTAGGAACTACCGCTCCATTAACCCTTTTTCGTTTGTAAGCGATCGCGTAAACATGAATAAAAAGTCGAAGATATCTTCAAAGCCTACAGTCTTAAACCGCACCAGTGTGGCGAAGACTCGTTTGTTTCATGTAGAAGAACTAGAGTTAAAATTTCCAAATGGAGAGTTTCGAACCTACGAGCGTTTAGTCTCAGGTCCTAACGGTGCAGTAATGATTGTGCCAATACTTGATAACAAAAACCTATTACTCATAAGGGAATACTCAGCTGGAACAGACAATTATCAATTGGCTTTTCCAAAGGGGCTAATGGATTCTAATGAATCTCCAGAGCAAGCGGCAAATCGAGAGTTGAAAGAAGAAGTTGGATTTGGCGCTGAGTCTTTTACAGTGATGAAGAAAATATCGCTTGCACCCGGGTACTTCACTCATCAAATGAGCTTGATATTAGCAGAAGACTTGTTTCCAGAATCCTTGCCCGGTGATGAGCCAGAACCGCTTGAAGTAGTGCATTGGCCGATTGAAGACATTGATTCAATTCTTGAGCAAGAAGATTTTACCGAAGCTCGTTCGATAGCTGCGTTATTTCTAGTTAAACAGATTTTGAAAAAGCGTCATCACCAGTAACCTTGTAGCTGGATTAGTTCCAGCTATTTAGCTCTTTGAATAACAAAACTTGTTTTCCGGTGAAAAGGATAATAATGGAAGCTTTACTCAAAGATGTCGTTTACATCGCGAAAAAAGCGGGCAAAGAAATATTAGAAATCTATAGTACAGATGATTTCGATGTTCAGATCAAAGGAGATGACTCTCCTCTAACAAAAGCCGACTTGGCAGCTCACGACATCATTGTTGGATTCTTGGAGAAAAATTATCCTGCTATTCCTTGTTTCTCGGAAGAGAGCACCGATATACCCTTTGAACAGCGTAGACAATGGAAGCAATGTTTCATAATTGATCCGTTAGACGGAACCAAAGAGTTTATCGAGAAAAATGGCGATTTTACGGTTAATATTGGTTTAATAGAAAATGGTAAATGCATTCTCGGCGTTATTTATGTACCGGTGTTAGATATCGTTTATTTTGCTGCAGATGGCCTAGGCGCTTTTAAGCAGGAACAAGACCAACCTGCGAATAAAATTAACGTGCGAAAATTACATCAGAAGAATGGTAAGAATCATATTACCGTGGTCGCGAGCCGAAGGCACGGACTAGACAAAGTTAAAATGCTTTGTAAGAATTTCGCAAGCTATGATTTAACGAGTCGTGGTAGCTCGCTAAAAATGTGTTTGATAGCGGAAGGATGCGCGGATTTTTATCCTCGCTTAGCGTTAACTGCTGAATGGGATACTGCGGCTGCACAAGCCATTGTGGAACAAGCCGGAGGAAGGATTGTACAGCTAGACTTTAGTGAAATGACTTATAATCAAAAAGAAAACCTTCTCAATCCCTTCTTTTTTGTCTTAGGTGACCCCAGTTTTAATTGGAAGAATGAATTAGTTATTCCTGAAACAAAGTAAAAGAACTTAATTTAGATAGGAGAACATAATGTTCAAGAAACTACCGATTCTGACTTTGGCCATATCGCTGATTGTTTTTAGTCAAAACGTGTTTGCAAAGAAAGAGAAACAGTTTTCTCTCGAACAACTTGTAGAAATGAAGTCGGTCATCGATGTCGCGGTGTCACCCAATGGTGAACATTTTGCTTATTTAGTGAAGGTACCTCGAGATGTTTATAGCGATGATGATGGGAAGCCCTATGTTGAGCTTTACCTTACCGATCAAAAAGGTAATAGTCGGCCTTTTATAACGGGCAAAAAGCGATTAGGAAGTATTCAATGGGGAGCGAATGGGCGCTTCATTTATTTTCTAAGTCAACGTGACCAAGATAAGTTTGCCAGTGTTTACAAAATCGCAGTCGATGGTGGAGAAGCGCAAAGCGTTGTCAGCGGAGTTAGCGATATCAGTTCATTTAGTGTCAATTATGATGAGTCAAAACTGGTGTATCTTGCTAAACCAAAAGCAAAAAAAGAAAAAGAGTCGCTCAAAAAAAAGGGGCTAAAGGCAAAAGTCTATGAGGAGTCAGTGGAGTTTAAGTCAGCTTATTTGGTGGACCTTCTAACTCCAAAGTCGGTGCATATTAAGCTGGATAATGAAGCTCATTTTATATCCGCTAAGTATCACCCTAATAAGGATCGCTTGCTGATCCGAACGGCACCAACACCCTTTGTTGATGACAGTTACGTGGCATCGGAATACCAGATTGCCGAACTCGATGGCGACCTGCTAAGTCGATTTAAAACCGAAGGTAAGCTTGGTGTCGCACGCTGGTCACCGGATGGCGAGAAAGTGGCTATTATCGGAGCTCAAGATAAACATGATCCTGCTACTGGACGCTTATATATAGGTGATGCAAGCTCGGGAAAATTAAGAGAGATTAACAAAAATTATCAGGGGCAAGTGAGAGATATTCAATGGCAATCAGATTTCCAACTAACTTTTCTAGGTCATGTGGGTACTCAAAGTGAAGTGGTAAGTATTAATCTAGATAGCGGAACTCACTCAGCAAAAATTACCAAAGGCGATTTAGTAGTTCACTCAATTAGAACTGATAAGTCGGGCAGAGTTTTAGTGGGAGTCGCAAGTAGTGATGCACATCCGAGCGAAATTGTTAATTTCTCGGACAATCAAGCCAAACGACAATCTGTTTCTAATCCTTGGTTAGAATTAGCGAAATTACCAAGACAAGAAACCATCACCTTTAAAGCTAGAGATGGCGTTGAGATACAAGGTGTTTTGATTTATCCAATGAATTATTCAAAGCGAAAACGTTATCCATTGATCATGATGGTTCACGGGGGGCCGGAGTCGCATGTGAGCGATGCTTGGTTGGACAGATATTCCTATCCAATAAAATACGCTGCAGAACGAGACTATGCAATTTTCTTACCGAATTACCGAGGAAGTACGGGGCGTGGTGTCGAATTTTCTAAAATGGGACAAGCTGATTATGCGGGGGCAGAGTTTAACGATTTGGTCGACGCGATTAAATACTTATCCGATATCGGGTTAGTGGATAAAAAACGCGTTGGAATTACCGGCGGATCATACGGTGGATATGCTTCTGCGTGGGCAGCAACGGCTCTTAGCGAACACTTTGCGGCAAGTGTTATGTTTGTAGGAATTTCTAACCAACTATCCAAGTTTGGAACCACCGATATTCCAAAAGAAATGCATAATGTTCATGCGAGAAATTATCCATGGGATAAATGGCAGTGGATGTTAGAACGCAGCCCTATCTATCATACAGATAAGGCGAAAACGCCTTTACTCATCATGCATGGTGAAAAAGATACTCGAGTTCATCCGAGCCAATCGATGGAGCTGTATCGATATATTAAGACTCGAACGGATACTCCGGTTCGATTAGTTTTTTACCCAGATGAAGGTCATGGAAACAAAAACAGTGCATCTCAATTAGATTATTCTATGCGGTTAATGCGCTGGATGGACTTTTATCTAAAAGGTAAAAGCAAAGGTAAAAAAATGCCACCCTACGAGTTAAATCATGCGGAAAAAATAGAATCAGCCGACAAAATTGAAAAATAGTGAGGATTAAGAATTAAAGAAGTGATTTACTCAAAGGAAAAGTAGTAAAGCAAAAATTGAATAATTCGATCAGAGGCAATTTAACATGATTTCAATTAAATTAAAGTATGCATTGTTAACAGGCTTTAGTTTGAGTTTGCTCTTTCTAATGGGATGTAATTCTGAATCCGTCGATTCGGAAGATATCCAAACCTCCGGCATTTGGGCTAAAATGGAAGTTGATGCTCGAGAGGATCAGCGAAGCAGAGTGGTTGTGGAGTTGAATGTTGGCGGTGAGTTTGGAACCAACGTTGAGTTATCTGATGGTGAATACCTCGAAGTTGAGGCTGGGGGAGTTATAAAACGGCTCGACGAAGATACGGATATTTTTGATATCGACTATCAGGCCTATATGGATATTGTGGAATCGGATACATTGTTTACTGTTAGGTTCTATCGCAGCAATGGTGAAAATATTGTCGATTCTACTGCTAGACTTCCTACTTCTTTCGACATCACAAGCCCACTCGCTAATACTCAATTTGGGTTATCCGAAAACGTATTATTGACTTGGTCTTCGAGTCGAAATGGGCAAGGCATTCATCTATATTCGAGTGTCACTTGTACTAACACAGAAGGAAATAGAACGACCAGTGCAACTTCGTTTGATATCGATGATGATGGGCAGTACGAGTTTGATATTTCTAGTAATAATTTATTTGCCAACGGCACTAACGGATTGAATACTTCGGCGCTCTGCGATCTGAACTTGAAGTTAGAGCGAGAAGGTAGGGGGGTCATTGACCCGGCATTTGATAGTGGTGGCGAATTTAAAATTTATCAGTCTAGAAAAACAATTGGTTTATCGGTAAACCTTGAATAGTTTTCTACCCGATTTACGCTCTGCAATAAAAAACGGGGCTAAGAAGCCCCGTTTTGATTTCTAGATTATTTTATTTTCTAGAACAAGTCTGAACAAGTCTCAGCTTCATCTTGAAGTTCTTTTTCAGAGGCTTTCATTTTATCTGTAATAAAGTCACTGTTTTCAAGCCCTTGAACAATAGTCCAATCGCCGTCTTTACAAGTAATAGGGTAAGAGTAGATCAAACCTTTTTCTATGCCGTAAGAACCGTCTGAACAAACCGCCATTGAAATCCAATCACCTTCTTCCGTACCGAGTACCCAAGATTTCATATGGTCGATAACACCGTTTGCTGCCGAAGCTGCAGAAGATGAACCACGAGCTGCAATTACTTCTGCACCACGCTTAGCTACTTTAGGAATGAATTCTTCATTAGCCCAGGTTGAGTCGACCAAGCTAGGAGCTGTTTCACCGCCAATAGTGGTGTGAGTAATATCTGGAACTTGAGTCGTCGAGTGATTACCCCAAATTGTCATTTTCTTGACCGTATTCATTGGTTTGTCAGCTTTTTCTGCTAATTGGTAAATCGCTCGGTTGTGATCTAATCGCATTAATGCGCTGATATTACGCGGGTTTAGGTTTGGTGCATTTTTCATCAGGATATAAGCATTAGTATTTGCAGGATTACCTACAACACAGATTTTCATTTCTGGATTTGCCACTTCGTTGATAACTTTGCCCAAAGTGCTGAAGATCTTACCGTTGTCTTTCAACAGATCGGCTCTTTCCATACCTGGCCCGCGAGGCTTAGCGCCAACCATTAAACCATAGTCTGAACCGGTGAAAGCAACTTTAGCGTCATCAGTGCAAATTACGTCGTGTAGTAACGGAAAAGCACAGTCGTTAAGCTCCATTTTTACTGCTTCTAGAACTTTAAGCGCTGGCGTGATTTCCAATAACTGCAGAATAACGGGTTGGTCGTTACCTAACATTTCGCCAGATGCGATACGAAAAAGGAGTGAATAGCAGATTTGTCCGGCGGCGCCAGTGACTGTTACGCGAACAGGTTGTTTCATGGTTTTATCCTCAATATTAAATATGAACGTGTCTAAAAACTAAGAATAGCTAGTTGCGACGAATTTTAGCACAAACTGATGCTGAGACGTCAGTATCAAACTAAAGTCTTAGTACTTTTTGGGATATTTATTGGGAGTATCTGAGTCGTCAAACACTTGTAGTGCAAACTGAGCGAATAGCTGGAGAATTGTTGAGCATTTCATGGTCGCCCATTTTCGGTTAGAATCGAATTGTTGAAGCTAAATACGCTTCAATTTCTAAGGGATATAATAATGAAAAAAGTGGTATGGGTTCGCCGCGCACATAAGTGGTTGGCTTTAGCAGCCGGTATTCAGGTATCTATTTGGGCCGTTAGTGGCTTATACATGACAGTAATTGACCTAAATATTATTCATGGCAATCATCTCGTTAGCGAATATACCGAACCCAAGTTCGACCGAACGCTTATAAAACCAATCACCAATGAGCTTCTAGAATCATTGGCCCCTGTACAGTCAATCAAATTAACAAGTTATTTTGGCGCACCTGTCTATGAAATTACTGCTGGTCGACAAAAACCTGTGGTCGTTGACGCCTTGACGGGTCAACTAAAAGAAGATCTGAACAAACCACAAATAGAGCAAAACGCAGCAGCCATATATGCCGGTGATGCGGCAGTTAAGACTATTCGAAAGCTGGCAGAGTATCCTGGTGAAATCGGTGGAAGTAAAATGCCGGTATGGCAGGTTCAATACGATGATGTCTATCGCTCGACTCTGTATTTTCATCACTCTAGCGGCCGCCTAGTATCTAAACGCAGTGATTTGTGGCGGGTATTCGACGTATTCTGGATCCTACACATTATGGATTATATGGGAAGCAACGGACACCGAGGCTACTTATTTCGCTTTTTCAGTATATCTAGTTTATTGCTGGCCATCTTTGGTACATGGTTGCTGTTCTACAGACTGCGAGGAGTGGCTGCTAAATGAACCTCTTCTCAATACTAAAAAAACTACATAAATGGATTGCAGTGATAGTTGGCGCTCAACTACTTGTGTGGGTTGTGAGCGGATTAGTTTTTAGCTTAATCAATCATAAAGAAGTGAAAGGAAATTTTATATTTAAAAATCAGCAAAAAGACTCACTATCTCAGTCGGCTGATTTTTCTCAAGTTCTAACGCTTTTTCCCGAAGCCTCAACAGTGAGCTTGATTCGAGTTCATCATCGATCCGCTTTCAAATTATCCATGAAAGACCAAGTAAAATTGGTTGATGCCACAACCTTTCAAGAAACAGTGATAAGCGAGTCGTTGATAAAAAAAATTGCCACAGAGAGTTATGCTGGAGGAGGAGAGTTAATTGCTTTAACTAAGGTTTCAAGTCGAAATGATGAGAATAGAGGAATGGAGCTTCCGGTTTGGCGGCTTATTTACAACGATGAAACTAGTTCCACTCTATACTTTTCGGCCATAACTGGCGAGTTTCAAGGAGTGCGAACAGACAACTGGCGGGTGTTCGACTTTTTTATGATGCTGCACTTTATGGATTTTACAGAGCGAGGTAATTTTAATAACAGTTTAATTATATTCTTCGCAAGTCTATTAGTGCTTTTCAGTTTGTCAGGAATGCTGTTGATCAGTTCTAGTTTTTCACTGGCTGATTTTACTCAACTACTACATCGATTTGTGGATCACCGATCCGTCAAGTTAACCATTCAAGATCAGCGCGGGCAGCTTTTAAAACTTAAAGTGACTAAAGATACCACTTTGTTGGATACCCTATTTGAGCGACAAATCCCAATAGATTCCGATTGCGGTGGAGGAGGAATCTGCGGAACGTGTCGTGTGAGAATTGTTAATCTGACAGACCAAGATCGAAAAGAGCTGTCTGAGCATGAAGCTCTTACGGATAAAGAGTTAGCTCAAGGATATCGCTTATCTTGCCAGCTAGTGTTAGAACGAAACCTAAAGATAGAGCTTGGTGATGGCATTTCAGTTGAGAAAGCAAACAAGGTCTAATTTCGTCATACGAGGCGAAACGTGCTAGAGTATTTATTACATTATTGATGATTAAGCTTATGTTAAGGAATGATTCTTTAAACTCAGTAGAGTTACTAACTTGAGTGTTGTGGGGAAAGGGTCGTTATCAACTTAAGTATCGAAGCACACATCGGTGTGAATCGAGCATAATCTAATATTAATTAAGAATTAAGATTGGCGTAACTGTTTAATGAGGGGGGAGTCGTGGCGCGTCCAAGATTTTTTGCATTTATAACAGTCGCTATCTTCGCATTGTGCCATACCAAAACAATAGCGAATGATGGCAATTCGGTGGACCAACAAGCCCACGCGGATGACTCGACTCCATTAGTCATAGAGTCAGGCGAAATGATTGAGGTCTCACTTCCCGAGAGTCTTAGTTCATACTCTTTTGAAAATATTATTCTTGAGCTTGATCAAATCAATATTACGGAATTGGTCGAACTATCTGAAGGTAGTTTAAGCTACCAGCCTACCATTCAATTAGACGTTGGAAAACATCAACTTTCAGCAACCGATATACAATCTGGCGAAGTAATTGCGGAATGGATTTTTGAAGTTCGATATAGTGAAATTTCCGAAAGTAGCCTCGCAATTGATTCACAGTTTATCGCAAGTCAAAGAATTGCCGAAAAGAATATCGGCGACCCAGCCCCCAATCGTTTTCATGGTCAAGCGAATAGCCAAGTAAGTTTTTCACATCTAAGTAATCGTTGGCAGCTCGAAGGGGCATTTGACCTTTATTACGATAGTATCGAAGAGAATCGGTTTAGCGAGCGCACAATCGATAATGGTGAATTCCTGGTTTCCGTTTCCAATCAGTATGCGGAGGCGCATATCGGCCATCAAGTCGTAGGCAATGGCAGCTTTATAATGGACAATTTCTCTCGCAGAGGGGTGAGTGTCGTAGGTAATATGTCGTCGATAGAATCGAAGGTTTCTGGCTTTTCGCTTTCTAGTAATGAGATCTTTGGATTCGGTGGCGGAATGGGGATTAGCGATCGCCGTCAACGAGTCGATGGTATGTATTTTGAAACGTCACCTGTTAAAGAACAACCCACCTTGTGGACCCTTTCTGGAACTTGGATCGATGGACAAATTAATATTGAAGATGAATATGTTGCTCAAGCATTTGTCGGTGGTGGCGGCAGCGAGAGTCAATCTTGGTCGATAACAAGTGAAAGCTTATTATTAGAAGACAAGCTACATTTTGTCGCGGAGTATGCGCGTTCTGAATTTGATCTCGACAGAACCGATGGCATTGAAGCTGAAGAAGATGACGCACATAAAATTTTGCTGAGTTATTCAGATGTCATTGAGTCGGATGTTACTGGCTCTGAAATTGCCTGGAGTGTTGGTGGATTGAAACAACGAGTGGGTACTTTTTTTCAATCGATAGCCAATCAAGGTCTTGCCACTGACAAAGACTTATTTCAAATTAACGCTGCTGTACAATCTGAGAGTACTGCATTGCAGTTTTCTACAGAGACCCATCAAGATAATGTAGAGTCAATAATGGTATTACCTACTATTGAAACGACACTAAATAGCTTGTCTTTAAGTTGGTCGCCGACACTAGAAGACACAACAAGCTGGGTGGGCTCACCTAGCTTTACCCTAGCAATTGCCGAACAAGATCAATCCGAAATTCGTACCCCGGAAAACACTCCGATTAGCGTCGGAAACGAAGTCTTTAGCTGGCAAGTAAGTAGCAATTTTGCGTACGAAGTAAACAGCTGGGGTATCAATTTATCCAACACTGATTTTATTGATCGTACAGGTTTGCAAAATGACAGTAATACGCTTGGTGTTAGCCTATTCTCAAACTTAGTCTTTGATGAAACCGCGAGTGTTTCCGCGAGTATCGGTATAGATGAAATAGACGATCTAATCACTCAAGTGAGTTCTAAATCGATAAACTATGCCCTACAAACTTATGTCTCAATTATTCCAAATGAATTAGATTTGTCATTTGACTATTCCATTAATCAAAATGAAACTTCTGATCTATTAATCAATGGTAATAATACTTCGATTAATTTTGTATTAAACTGGAAAATACGCGAACAAGCCGTTAATCAATTTGGTATAGATCTCAGCCTAAGCAGCGCTTATAACGATTTTGATGATAAGCTAATGACTCTTAATTCATTAGAATCTCATCAAACGTTTTTGACTATCACCGCTACTCTCCCATCGCGACTAGGAAATTCAGAATGAGCAATCAAATTCGGTTAGTGATATTAATATTTCTATTGGCGAGTTTTCCGCTTCAAGCGAGAATAATCTCTGTCACTGCTAATACAAATAATAATCAGGCGAGTCTGATTAACTCGACACAAATTCAAATAGATTGGAGAATATCAGTAGAGGCTAGAAATAGTGGGCTGCTAACCGTACGCTCTATGAATGGAACGTTCTTTGCTCCAAATCGTGAAACTCAACTGGGAATGTCTAGCAATCTGTTAACTCAAAACCGAACACTAAATGAAGGACAAGGAGCGACTTTAAATATCAGAGAGTCATTAGTCATTCCGCAAACAGTGGCTCGAAGAGCTCAGCAACTCGGATTTAGCCAAGTTTTATTTTTAAGAACTTTTACTGACACGCCAGATGCGACTACCGCCACATCTGTGCTGTTAATCGATTTAGCGGGGGCATCGAGTGCAGGTCAAATCCAAATTGATCGAGTACAAATGCAATTTAGTAATGGTAAACGAGTGACAAGTTTATCAGCAGAAAGTGAACTGCAGGCCGAAGCTTTGTTGCGTTATCGAGGATCTGGGATGATTGAGTATTCCTGGGAAATTGCTTCGCCGCCAAGCACTCAAGGACAAATATTCTACACCCCAATGGTAAGTCGCAAACAATTTGTATTAGCGGGATCTGAAATAAAATTACAATCACCAATTCTACCAAGCTCTAGAAATGGGCTTTATTTTGTTAGACTTAAACTAAATAATCCTAATCCAAATTTTGAAATGCCCATACTGAGGTATACCGTAGTACCACAAACTAGCGAACAACCAAAAAGCTTGCTGGTAGGGAGTCCACCGCAAGACGCGGTACTGTCTACCCAGACTCAGTTTAGTTGGCAAGCGGTTAGTGATGCCAAAGTTTATCAAGTTGAAGTATTCTTAGAACAGCCAAATGATACTGCTTATTCAAGCAAGCAATTAATCAGACCTGTGACCGGAACTCAAGTCCCAGCAACCAAAGAAACGCTGTCTTTTAATGCTATTTCTTTGGCACACCTTAGAACTGGGCAGACTTATTATTGGCGCGTGATTGCTGTTGATCAAGCTGGCAAAGTATTGGCTATAAGTAAGTCGAGACGGTTAATTTATTAAGTTCATTACTAAGAGAGCTTTATTGTTTGATCAAATGTCTTCGCCAGAGAAAATAGACCGCAGGCAAAACAAGTAAAGTTAAAAATACTGCACTGAGCATACCACCCACCATGGGGGCTGCAATGCGGCTCATGACTTCAGATCCTGTTCCCGAACCGTAAAGGATCGGCAGTAGCCCTACGATGATGGCCGCCGCAGTCATCATTACCGGTCTGACCCGCATACCTGCGCCGCGGAGAATACATTCAGTTAAGGCTTTTAAGTTAGGTTGAGTTCCCCTCTTATCAAAATGGTCTAACATTGTTTGATAAGATTGATTGAGATAAACCAACATGATTACACCTATCTCTACAGCGACTCCTGCTAACGCAATAAAGCCAACACCAACGGCTACCGAGAAATTGAAACCTTCTAGATACATTAACCAAATACTTCCAACCATGGCGAGAGGCAGGGTGCCCATAATGATCGCTACTTCAACAAAATTTCTAAAACTAATGAACAGTAATACGATGATAATGGCAAGGGTTAATGGCACCACATACGTGAGTTTTTCTTTTGCTCTTAGCATATATTCGTATTGACCAGACCAACTAATTGAATATCCTGCTGGAAGTTCTAACTGCTCATTTACTACTTGTTGAGCGTCTGCTACATAACTACCAACATCCACTCCTTCAATATCAATAAAAGCCCAACCGTTTAGACGCGCATTTTCGCTCTTTATTCCCGGGGGGCCATCTTCTACAAAAACATTAGCAACATCTGAGAGTGCAATTCGTTGACCAGAAGGTGTCACTATAGGCAGTAGAGAAAGCTGTTCCGGTGAATTTCTATAGTCTTGCGGATATCGAATATTAATCGGGTATCGCTCCAAACCTTCAACGGTATTAGTCACGTTCATACCACCGATTGCCGTCGCGACTACTTGTTGAACATCTGCTATATTCAACCCATACCGTGCGGCTTTTCCGCGTTGAATATCAACTTTGATATATCGACCGCCAGCCACTCTTTCCGAATAGACTGAGGCCGTTCCGGGAACATTTTTTAGTATTTTTTCTAGCTGTTGCCCAATCGCTTGAATTTCTGTGAGCTGCGGCCCAGCAATCTTAATTCCAACTGGGGTTTTAATGCCTGTGGCAAGCATATCGATGCGAGTTTTGATCGGCATCACCCACGCATTAGTGACCCCTGGAAGCTTGACCAAGTTATCCAACTCTTTTTTGAGGGATTCGGTGGTGACGCCTTCCCTCCACTGGTCTTGAGGTTTCAATTGAATAAAGGATTCGATCATTGTCAAAGGGGCAGGATCGGTCGCGGTCTCTGCCCGACCGACTTTACCGAATACCGTTTTAACTTCAGGAACACTCTTTATGAGTTTGTCGGTTTGTTGCAGAAGTTCCCGAGCTTTTCCGATTGAAATACCAGGATAAGTGGTGGGCATATACATCAAATCACCTTCATCCAATGGCGGAATGAATTCACTACCAATTTTATTGAGAGGCCAAAAGCCCATCCCCATAACCACCAGAGCTAAAAGTAAGGTTGACTTGGGATAGTTAAGGACTTTTTTCAATATGGGCAGATAAAGACCTGTGAGCGCTTTGTTAACGGGATTGTTATGTTCAGGCATAATTTTACCCCTGATGAAGTACCCCATAAGCACTGGAACTAAAGTGATAGCCAATGCTGCTGAAGCGGCCATAGCATAAGTTTTAGTGAAGGCGAGTGGCGAAAACATTCTTCCTTCTTGTGCTTCAAGGGTAAACACAGGAACAAAACTAACCGTAATAATTAACAAACTAAAAAATAGAGCAGGTCCGACTTCGCTCGCTGATTTTGCCACAATTTCCCATCGATTTTCTCTGCTGAGTGGTGTTCGTTCCATGTGCTTGTGCATGTTTTCAATCATGACAATGGCGCCGTCAATCATTGCACCTATTGCAATGGCTATTCCGCCAAGAGACATAATGTTAGCGTTCAACCCTTGCCAATGCATGATGATAAAAGCTGTTAAGATCCCGACTGGAAGACTAACGATAGCGACTAAGGAGGAACGCACATGAAAAAGAAAAATCATGCAAACAAGCGCGACTACCGCAAACTCTTCAAGTAGCTTGATCCAAAGATTTTTAACGGCTCGTTCTATTAATGCACTTCGGTCGTAAACTGGAACCACTTCGACCCCATCGGGTAAACCTTTTTTTAGTTCTTCCAGTTTTGTTTTTACTCGGTTAATGACGTTCTGCGCGTTTTCACCAAAGCGCATCACCACTATGCCGCCGACTGTTTCGCCTTCGCCATTTAGCTCAGCAATTCCTCGGCGCATTTGTGGCCCAACGACAATATCCGCAATATCCTTTAACATGAGTGGTGTTCCATTTTGATTAACACCGAGAGGAATATTGCCAAGGTCAGTTTCATTTTTTATGTAACCTGTCGCTCTGACCATGTATTCGGCTTCTGCCATCTCAACCACTGAAGCGCCAATTTCTTGATTACCGCGCTTGATTGCCATTTGAATATGAGACAGAGGTATACCGAAAGCCCGCAGTTTATCGGGATCGACTTTCACTTGATATTGTTTCACCATACCGCCCAGAGCTGATACTTCTGATACGCCTGGAACCGTTTGTAATTCATATTTTAAAAACCAGTCTTGTATGCTGCGAAGTTGGCTGAGATCGTGCTGACCCGTTTTGTCTATCAACGAGTAGAGGTATATCCATCCGACCCCGGTTGCATCCGGTCCTAATTGTGGTCTTGCGTTTGATGGCAGAGATGGGGCGACTTGACTTAAATATTCTAGAACTCGCGTTCTAGCCCAATAGAGATCGGTTTTTTCGTCGAAGATAACGTAGACATAAGAATCACCAAAGAAAGAGTAACCTCGTACGGTAACTGCTCCGGGAACCGATAACATTGCGGTGGTAAGAGGGTAGGTCACTTGGTCTTCTACGACCTGGGGGGCTTGTCCTGGATAGGTGGTTTTGATAATGACTTGTACATCAGACAAATCAGGTAGTGCATCTACCGGCGTATTCTTAAGGGAAAATAGCCCCATACCAACCACGATTAATGTCGCTAACAGCACAAAAAGGCGGTTGCCTACAGACCATCGAATAATTGATTCAATCATTAATTCTTCCTCTATAGGTTGTTGCTGTCGGTAGAGCTGATGATGTCCGAATCGGTTTTGATTTTGGAAATCATAAATTCGCCATCAACCACATGAAATGTAAATTGAATAGCCATGCCAGATTTCAACGTTGATAAATCGATAGATTCGCTAACCAAAAAATCAAGCGTCGCAGGGGCTCGTCCCCACTTTTCTATTGCCTCACGACTGATGTTGAGCATGCGGTGACTGGTCATTACTGAATTAATAACACCCTTAACTGTGGCCGAGTTTTTCGCCGAGTCTACAGCAGAGTCTGTCGCTAGGCTTGTGTCATCATCTTGATGGTGCATTCGCTTAAAATCAGATGATTTACTTGATTCTGAATCCAAAAGAAATTGTGCGGACGTAACCACGGTATCGCCTACATTTATTCCAGAAAGTATTTCTGCAAAATGCGTGTCGAATCGACCTGTTTTTACATTAACCGACTTAAATCGACCTTCACCCAAAGCGATTACGACTCGTTCGCTAGTGCCGGTGCGAATAACGGCCTCTTTGGGGATTAAAAGCGAGTCAGAGTCATCGTCCGCATGAATGACAACTTGAGCAAACATATTGGGTTTTAATTGCTTCATTTCATTCTCAAACCTTAACCTGAGTTTTACCGTTCTATTTTTGGCATTCAAGGTTGGGTAAACATAATCAACTTTTCCTTGCCATTGTTTTCCGGGTAAGTAAGCTAACGTCATAGTGACAGGAATACCAACGGCAACTTCCGAAGCCTGGCGTTCAAATACTTCAGCTTCAACCCAAACTTGATCTAAACGACCAATTGACATTAATGTCGTCCCTGGTTTAACAAAAAATCCTTCACGAATATTTAAGTTATCAACGACTCCACTTTGTGGTGCGTAGAATGTGATACGCTGCATGACTTGCCTTTTTGACTTAAGTTGTTTAATCGCTACTTTAGGCAGCTGTAAAGCGGCTAACCTATCTTCTGCGGCTTGAATTAAACGCTGGTTTTTTCTTTCCAAAGCCAGTAACAACTCTTCCTGCGCATTGACTAGTGCAGGCGAGTAAATATCGTACAAAGGTTCGCCCTGGGTAACAGGGGCACCTGAGGTTTTGACGTAGAGCTTTTCGACCCAGCCTTCAACTCTAGGGTGAATATGGACTAGCTGGTCTTCGTCGTACTTTACGTAACCGACGGTAGAAATTTGAGTATGCAAGGGTTGAAATTTTGCCTTAGCTGTTCTGACACCTAAGTTATTCACAACTTCCGGTGAGATGGTGATAGTGCCTGGACCCGAATCGCTTGCTGAAGCGCCATCTTGATAAACCGGTATTAAGTCCATGCCCATCGGAGACTTTCCGGGTTTATCACGTTTATAGTTGGCATCCATTGGAGCAACCCAATAGAGCGGTGTTTTTTCTAATTCTTTGCTATTGTTAGCTGAACTAGAGTCTGGCTCTAGTAAATCGTAACTCATATAAGTTGCAGTAGAACCAATCATTGCGCCAGTAATCAAAACGCCTAAGAGTCTATTTTTAGTACTCATTGTATTTCTCCCAAACTTTGAATCGACAATTGGTTATCAAAAGTTATTTCACTCACGTTTTTCATTAAAAAGTAGTTCAATTGAATAATGCTTTTTTGCCTTTCAACGTCAATTTCTAGCGCATCAATGGAGGCATTTAATTCTGCAATTTTCGAACGAACGACCTCTGCGAAATCGCCATCATCATTGGTATAAGCGGTTAGTGATGCCTCGGCTTGATTGTGCATTTGAGGTAATAGTCGTTCTTTATACAATGCTTGTCTCTCGTTGAGACGCAATAACTGAACTCTTTGAGTTTCAAAAGCGGCCATTAGCTCTCGTATAAATTGCCACTTATCCGTCTTTTTTGCGGCGGTTTCAGAGATTGCGGACTGCACTTGTTTGTCTTGTTTGTTACCGGTAAAAAGCGGGAAGTCGAAGCTTATTCCGACAGAAAATAAATCGGAACGAGATTGAGCCGTAGGATCGTCGTCTCGAAATCCATAACTTGCATTGACACTCCATTTCGGTTTGTATTTTTGTTTAGCAATATCCTCCCCAACTTTGCTTGCTGCAATCTTTTTATCATAGATTTGTACCGCAGGATGAGTCGAAAATAATTGGTATAGCATTTGTTGGTTTGCTTGAGTCGCCGAGGTGTAAAGTGATTGATTAATCATCTTTATATTTGGTAATCGTGAGTCGATACTGAGTTGCGATAATTGCAATTGGTTTACATTCAAATCATTTAGCTGTCCATTATTTAGCCATTCAGAGAGTCGTTGCAAAGACATTTCTTTCTTCAGTCTCAATTGATTCAATCGATCATCTAGGCGGGTTAACTCTAACTGGGCACGAACGATATCTTGCTGTCTTGTTTTTCCTATGGCAGAGGAGTAACTGGCTTGAGCCACGTCAGCAAGTTGCTCAAACAGAGTGCGATCTTTTTCAATTAAGTAAATACTTTGTTGAGCTTTATAAGCATCAAGCCACAGAGCCGATACCGCCACGGCAACTCGAGCTTGCCGATTCTTGCGTTCGATGGGAAATTGGCTACCGATAATTTCAAGTTGTTTCTGTTTGAACGCTAAGCTATTTCCGCGTGGAAACATTTGAGAAACGCCAACTTTGAACTGCGTCATTGCCTCTTGATTAAAGTCGAAGCTGTCAGCGGCAATATTGGCTAGTCCTAACGAGACCTTTGGATCGGGCAAAGTTCCTGATGCGATGCTAAGAGATTCAATGGAGTCTTGGTTGTGTCGATTACTGATTAACCAAGGGTCATTTATTTGTGCCTTTTCAACTGCCGTTTTAAGCGTCAGTATTGAATGATTTTCGTCGTTAGCGGCATTCACGCTTGCAGATAAAGTGTTGAACGCGAAAACGGCGAGTGCGGTTCTTAGATAGAAATTGACTTTCTTAAAACTGATGACGTCGAATAAGTGTGCACGCCACATAGACTGTATATTTCTCATTTAACTTGTCTCAAGGTAATTATCCAAAAGAAAGCACCAACAAAAACAAAGCGCGATCTAAAATAATAACAACGCATAAAGCGTTAGATTAAGGTTTTACGTTGAGAGTTTTACACTCCCGGTCAACAAAATCTGATTAAACCCGAAATTTAGACGGATCTATCCAGTGTTAACTCAGGATGGGTGGGCGATAGAGAGAGTTGATAGTTTGAGCGGGAAGGTACTGATTGTTGGAAACGATTTTTGTGAGTATCAAACGAATGTCACCGGTCTCATTAGTCGTAATAAATGCCACTGGAATACAGCCGCTCATAGAGCAACTGCCTAAACTATCACAGCAGCTTTCGGTTGGTTGATTACTGGAGAGATTCTCATGCTCGGACATATCATGACCAGCGTGAGGATCACTTTGCGACGTTACAGATTCCATCATTTCGCAATAAATTACCGTCGAAGCGGTAACTTGGCCTGCAAAGACCAATAACAACAAAGCGACAAATTTTAATGAAATAAGCTTTCGAATCACTGCAATGCTCGTTTTAATAGACTGTATATTAGGATACACCAAAATACTAAAAATTCAATTAGCCTGCTGCCTCTTTGGCCTTACGAGACATTTAACAAACATCACTTTTCATCAAGACGTCTTATTTTGGACGCTCTTAGAGGCTACCATTTCTCCTAATAGACCTTTAATATCATCGAGTTGTTGCTGTAAGTTTTCTATTTGAGCCCGACTTGCCGGCTCGCCACCTTCAAGTGTTTCCCCGTGGCTCTTCGCTCTATCAAGCTCATGTTCAGCTTGCATTACTTCGAGTACCGTTCCGACCATCATGTTAAGGAAAACGAAAGCAGTCAGGAAAATGAAACTAATATAATAAATCCAACTGAGTGGGTGAACTTCCATGGTTTCATACATCACGTCAGTCCAGTCTTCGAAGGTGGCAATACGAAATAGGGTTAGCATCGCGATCGAAACATCACCCCATAACACATCGTTAATCTCTTCAAATAAAATGCTACCTACGGCGCCGTAAAGGTAAAAAATTACAAACATAAGCAGTGCGATGTAGCCCATTCGAGGAATGGCTTTAAGCAAAGCGTTAATCAATAAACGTAATTCAGGTACCATTGAGACTAGTCGCAATACCCTAAAAACTCTGAGTAAACGAGCGAGTAAGATTCCAGAACTTCCGGCAGGAATCAAACTGCCAATGACTATAATGGTATCGAAAATATTCCAGCCGCTGCTAAAGAACTTCCTAAAATTGCCAATAGCAAGGTAGCGAATCGCTATTTCTAATACAAAAAACAAAGTAATTGCTATATCGGCTATAGCCAGTATCTCTATAAATCTTGCCGAAAGATTGTGCGTTTTGGCGCCAATAGCAAGCGCAGAAATAACAATCACTAGCACGACTAACGTTTGAAACATCTTACTTTCGTTTATTCGCTCAAGCTTTGTTAGGAATTTAGACCACATAATGACAACTGATTAACGATAATTGAATTGGATTTTAATCAATCTTCTGGATTAGGGCAAAGTATAATCACAGTTGATTTGCAACATAAATTGTCAAATGAATACCTACAGCATTGCTCTGAATGTAGGCGTTAATATGTATCATTGACTATTTCAATCTTGTGCTATAATTGGTTGATTCTAAGCCTTTTTTTCTTCAGATAGCTAAGATCGCAGGACTGCTAGGAATCATAACTTGCCCTTTACCAAGCTGAACAAACTTCCTTCTTCTATAAAAATAGAGTTACTCGCTTTATTTTTATTTTCCATGGTCGTTTTTCTGATAGCTGCAAAATATGACGCCTTAGAAGCGTTAGTCGAGTTTTCTGAACAGTATGAAGAATGGGAATTAGATGAGTTATTTACTCTGTTAATGGTGTCAGCCGTTAGTGTGGGTATTTTCGCTTATCGACGTTGGCGTGAGCAAAGTGCTGAGATCGTTAAACGCAAATTGGTAGAAGAAGAGCTGGTCTATCTAATAAATCATGATAATTTGACAGCAATTCCTAATCGCACGTTTTTTAATAGTCAAGTCTCCAAATCGTTACAGTCAGATCGAGCATTTTCTGTAATGCTTCTGGATCTGAATAAATTTAAAAAAGTAAATGATGTTTATGGCCATCAAGTTGGAGATTTAGCTCTCGTTGAAGTATCTAATCGGCTTCAGACAATCATACACAATGATGACATTTGTGCGCGGCTCGGTGGCGATGAGTTCGCCCTTCTTTTATTTGATATCGCTACAAAAGAAGAAGCCTCCAGCAAAGCGAAAGAAATTATAGATATCTTGGATCAGCCAATTCAAGTCGATAATTATGAGTTTGAACTCGGTGGGAGTATTGGGATTGTTTTAAATGCAAACAGTAATGAAACTGTAATTGATATTCTAAGAAAAGCCGATATATCAATGTATGCCGCGAAACGCTCGATAGTCAGTCGTTGGATTTTTTTTGATGAAGAGATGGACAATGTCTTATTTGAACGGCAGTTTGTAGAAACAGAACTAAAGAAAGCGGTAAAAGCCAGGCAGTTGACCATTGACTTACAACCAATCTATGATTTACACAATGACAAAATCGTTTGCTTCGAAGCCTTAGCAAGGTGGAATCATCACCAGCTAGGCGAGGTAGAACCGACGCATTTTATTGCCGTTGCTGAAGAAATAGGGCTAATTTTCGAATTAGGAGAATACGTTCTCAATCAAGCTTGCGCTGCGGCTATGACCTGGAGTGAACCAATTCCTATCTCCGTTAATGTCTCTGCACATCAAATACGGCATCCAGATTTTATTTTTCGAATTAAGCGTGCATTGAGTATCTCAGGCTTAGCACCAGAACGACTAGAGATAGAGTTGACCGAAAGTATTTTGCTAGAAGATATACCTAGAGCGAAAAATGTTATCAAAGAGTTAAAGAAAATTGGAGTTAGCGTTTCGTTGGATGATTTTGGAACGGGCTACTCTAGCTTAGCCTACCTTCATTCATTTGATTTTAATAAACTAAAAATCGACAGAGAGTTTATTTTAGGGATAGAAAAAAATCGAAAGAATCGCGCAATCGTTTCAGCTTTGTCCAGAATGTGCAAAGAGATGAATATTAATCTAATTGCGGAAGGAATCGAAACTCAACAAAACCTAGCTTATTTGAAAGAGTTCGAATGTCAATTTGGTCAGGGTTTTTTCCTTGGGCGGCCTTCAGATGAGTTATCTACCCAGAGCTTAGTCAAATCAAACAAGAAAAAGAACTAAAACGCCTATTCAAACTCAATGTACCAATGAGCTAATAGCCGCCAATCGGGTGAGTCAGAATCAACTCCGGTTGCAACACCAATCTGAAATTTTCCAAACTCTTGGTAATCAAACAGTAGGCTGGGAGCAATTGCAAATTCTTCTTCGTCCTCCGAGAATTCAGCATTCAAGTCAATCGCAAACACTAGGCGGCTGTATTGTTTGGCCCAGCTCACAGTGTACCCTTGTTCAATTTCATATTCATTAATTTCGAAGCTGCTAGTGAATACTAATTGACTATCCTCAAATAGTTTTCCAACCGAAAACATGGATTCCCATGCCGTCTCACCTTCTCCGAGTTGTTTGTCTTCATTGCCCGAAGGTAGTGTTGAACCAACGCCAATTGAAACAATCAAGTTGTTGTCGTTATGCAGGGCGTATAACGCCGAAAGTTCTAAGTCTCCCGGTCCTTTGGCATCGATAGAGTCGCTCTCTAGTTTTTGATAGGGGAGTTCGGCTGAAACTGTGAATCGCTTGGTTACACCATATTCCATCTCGAACACTAATGTAGAGAGCCTATTTCCTGCAATATCTGCTGGAAAATCTAGAATTAGTCCCAATTCAATTTCATCTTCTTCTTGAACAAACGGCGACTCTCCAAGTAACAAACCCTGTGAAATAGGCTGTATTGAATCGTTATTATCGCCGTCAGAGGCGGAAGCGGATAAACAATATGTAGCTGCAACGAGACACACTGCGATCTGAGTAATACTCTCGGATGAAGCCACATCAATTCTCCAGTTTACAAGGCCAAAAATAAGTGTCCAGCTAACGTTTTTAAAAAATGTTCGATAGATGACAAATAAAGTATAGTCTTACATTATAGTTCGCACAGGCAATCAGATATGTTTGCCATAGGCTTTTACTTGATGTTGTTGTTAATAGGTAGTCTAATGATGCTGAGAAGATTAGGCGTTTTAAATAATGTGCATGACTAAAACGGTCAGCGGAATCACACAAAGATAATTGAATTCATTAGCTTGTAGAGGGGAAGACAAATTGAGAAATTACAAAAATTGGATAGCCACGTTACTATTGTCTAATTTTACAATGGCGAGTGCAGAGGAAGAAACAGTCCAGGAAATTACTCCTCCTGATACAGAGATTCACCTTTTTGATTTAGGCGTTAAAGACGGTGAATATGTATTACATAGTGGCCGAAATATTTCAAATAACAAAGGCTATGATAATCAGCCCTTTTTTACTAACAAGGATGAAAGTGTACTGTTTGTTTCGGTTAAAGATGGCAAGCAGTCTGATGTTTATGAATATCACCTAGAGTCCACTAAACTCGAACAGATTACAAACACCGAGCATAGCGAATACTCTCCCAAAACCTACGCGGCTAACGACAAAGTTACTTTTGTGAGTGAAGGCGGAAATCCTTACCAAACGGTTTGGGCACAAGACCGCAAAGACGGCAACAGCCAATGGCTACTAAACTCTAAAGAGCCTGTGGGATACTATGCGACCAATGAAAAAACTTCAGACGTGTTGTTTTGGTCTCGCTACGGCTGGAGCGTGCAATACTTAAACCTTGAAAAAAATATGGCTCGCTTTGTCAGTGGTAACGCGTTACCCAGTTCGCCTCAGCGAGTTCCTAATAGCGACCTATTTAGCTTTGTTCATCGTCAAACCAATAGTGAAGTTTGGATTAAGGTATTTGACCCGAAAGATTTCTCTATAACGCCAATCGCTCCGATTTATGATTCAAATTATGAATACTCTTGGGCGCCTAATGGTGATATTTTGCGGTTCAATGACAACCGAATTCAAGTTTGGCCGCGGGGAAATAAGGGCTATCGTTGGTTAGATGGGCAAGATTTGTCTGGTTATTTCAAGGGTAAAGCGGGGCGAATAAAGGTGAGTAATGGTGGGAAGTTTATTGCGGTTGTTGAGAATAAATAGTCAACTATCGCGGATGTTGACTATCGTTCTTTACTAAGAAATAAATCTAAAATCAAAAGCGTTTCGCAGCGCTGGCGCTCTGACTGCGACAGCTAGTTGTTCCAACACTAGCTTAATACAGTCCATCCGTGGACATAACCTTCTTTTTTCAATAGCCAAACCAAAAGTAGGCGCGTTTAGGCGAAAGAAGGCAAAAAGGCCGATGGCGTTCGCACTGGGCACCGCGATTAGGCTAATTATTTGCATGGACGAATGTTCATTGCGTTTACCCTCACAATTGCAATAGAGTCCGTAAGAGCCTGGGTTTTGAGCTTTCCCGAAGGCTACAAGCAACCTGACGTCCCTCATGTCCATTGAATTAGTGGAAAAGCTGTTTTTTCTTGTCTACCCGCTGCCTCATGAGTTTCACTTCTCCGTTATAACCGCGAGGCAGTTTTCACACAGCCTCATTCTCAATTAGTTACATTTATCGAAACATTGGCATATCTTTTTAGTTGACAAACTACATGTGTAGTATTAACTTAAACTACAAGTGTAGTTATTGTGCTAAATCTTTTGATTACATAAACAGTTTAGCTGTTTAGTTAGTAGTCCAAAGGTGTCTAGGAGTTAATAGGTGTCTGAAAACAAACCAGTGAAGTTAAGTGAATTGCAGTTAACGGTAATGAAAGTGCTGTGGCAACATCAGCGTTTGAGCGTTAGTCAGGCTCAACAGCTATTAAACGAGCAAAAGCCGATGGCGCTAACCACGGTTGCGACTTTGCTGAAAAGAATGCATGAGAAGAATATTGTGCATGCTGAAAAGCAAGGACGTCAGTTTTTCTATTCGCCGGCTATTACTGAAGCTGAAGTCAAAACCTCGATGTTATCGAATTTGTTGAATCATCTGTTTGATGGAAACCCCTCAGAGCTAGTTCATCACTTGGTCGCTCAAGACGAAGTTAAGCAAGACGATATCGCAAAAATTCAACAGCTGATCGATCAGGAGAAAAGTAATGATTGAGTCATGGCAGTTTTGGGGCGTTGAATTCTTAATCAACTATTGGCTACACAGTACCTTTTTTGTTGGGGCTGCACTATGCGGCTTGCATTTTAAGTGGCTAAAAGCTGACACAGCGGGCGAGATTATTGTTAAAAGTGCGCTTTTTGCAGGAGTAATTACAGCTGCGCTGTATTCATTCGATTGGCGGCCAATTTCGACTGATTGGGGCATGCCCAAAATTGAGCTTCAGCAGCCAGATAATTCTGCACTACAGTCATCTACTTTAAACATTGGGGTTGCTCCGACTGAAGCCGGTGTGATTAGCCAGCCAAAGCCTGTGAGCGCAATTAGAAAAGATTTTAAATTGAATCCGCCAGCTTCTAACAAAACGGCTTTAGAACATGCAGTTATTAACCAAAGTCCCTTAAAACAAATCAAAGAACCAACTATTCTCGAGGAACCACAACAATCATGGCAATGGTGGCAACTGCTCTTAATAACGTGGTTGATAGGAGCGTTTTTTGTAACCGCGACCAGAGCAATCAAAATACACCAACTTAATCAATTTTTAAGTTCTAGAAAACAGATTAAATCGCAACAAGTGATCGATATTTTGCATCGCCTAACCAACGAACTAAATATTCAAAAGCCAATTATGTTATCGGAAATCGATTCGATTCAATCGCCAATTGTTTTTGGCGCGAGAGAGATCGTTTTACCTCATGGGTTTGGGATGCTATATGACGAGTTGCAGGTTGAAGCAGCTCTCGCACATGAGTTAGGCCACATTGTTCGAAGAGATAGCCTGTGGCGAAAAATATTAATGTTCTTCAACGGCGTTTTCTTTTTTCAACCGCTCAATAAAATTCTGTTCAATAAGGTTAATCAAATTGCCGAGCAACGCAGTGATCAATTTGCTGAGCAATCAACCGGTAATTCAAGAGCACTTGCCGAAGCGCTTTTGATTACCGCCAAAAATAATTTAACTTCCAGTCAAAATCAGTGGGTACCCGCAATGAAATCAAATAAAAGCCAGCTTTTAACTCGTGTCGAAGCGTTACTGTCGAGTAATGAGCATCGAACTCAAACTTCAACCGTAGGACTATGTTTAACGTTCGCCTTATTGGTACTGGTGGTGCTACCTGGTTGCAGCGTTTCCATGTTGCAAGCCAATGAAAAGGACAACTTTTCTCAAAATACCTATTCAAGTAAAACCGGCACACGATCATTTAACTCTCACTCTAATCATGACGGAGTTAAAACTCGTACCAAAGCCAAGCTGACTGGCGAAATGAAGCTTTCTGATGACGAAAGTGAAATATTGGTTTTTCCAGAAGATAGTTATCTTACTTATAGCGTTGAGCAGCCAGGCGAAGATGAAATAAAAATAAAAATTGAGCGCGATGGTGATGATGAAGTCGAATACAAATATTATGTCGATGGTGATAAAACTCCGTTTGATAAAAATGCTAAAGAATGGTTTGCGACCGTTTTACCGGAGCTATTAAGAAGAACCGGTCTAAACGCAAAAGAAAGAGTCGCTCGATTTAAACAGCGAGGCGGAGATGAAGCCGTGCTTGAAGAGATTAAGCTAATCCAGACTGACTATGTCACTGGGCTTTATATGAAAGAATTGCTGAGTATTAGTCAGCTTTCCAATAGCAACTTAGAGAAATTAATCTCACTCTCAGAATCTATTGAATCTGATTTCGAGTTAGCTAATGTACTGAAGGTTGTGGTTAGTTCACAGTCACTAGACGACGAAGGCTGGCAACAATTATTCGCTGCAAGTCAAACGATTCAATCGGACTTTGAGTTAGCCAACTTGCTGAAGAAATCAGTTAATCATTTATCAAATAGTGACGATGCCCAAGTGCTTTTCTTTAAGGCCGCTAGTTCGATTCAATCAGATTTTGAAATGAGAAGCTTGTTCGAGACGTTTCTTGATAACCAAACTGTCAACAAAGCTTTTCTTGGCAGAATGCTAGCAGCGGCTGATAGCATTCAATCTGACTTTGAACTTGCTAGCTTATTATTAAAAGCAGATGAAAATTTATTAGCTGATCCAGCTCTATTTGACTCGTACCTCGAATTATCTAAGAGTATCTCGTCTGATTTTGAAATGAGAAGAGCTTTTTCAAAGCTCATCAATAAGAACTTAACGACTCAACAATTAGTCTCTTTGGTTCAAGTAGCAGCGGACGAAATTTCCTCTGATTTTGAGCTTTCGAGTTTACTCTCTAAAGTCGCTGACCAAGCTAATGGTGATAAAGTGTTGATTGATGCGCTTTATGAGGCTAGTGAGGAGATTTCAAGTGATAGTGAGCAGATTCGGGTGTTAAGGAAGCTGAGGGGGAAATAGGGGTTTAGTTTTATTTAATGGGGATGCTTTTGTTGTTAATGGAATCAAATTCAAAAGCGTTTCGCACCGCTTTGCTTGCGTGCGAGTCCCTTTTGTCCAAAGACACAAAAGGAACCAAAAAGTCTTTTCGCTGAAGATAACTCATTGGTCAATTTTTGACGGCTATTCTAAGCCTGAATAGTCCTTATTTGTTGAGCGTGAGTCAGCGGAAGAAAAGAGCTCGCTGGCGCTCATTTACTTTTCTTGTCTACCCGCTGACTCATGAGTTTCACTTCGCCGTTATAGCCGCTAGGCGAAAGAAGCCCTTGCTAGCCCTGTGCACTGCGCTCACAAATCTAAAGATGGCCTATTCGATATTGTAAGCGTTTGTTGGCTTTTGCCCAGTGGCTACGAGCAACCCGACATTCCCATGTCCATCGGATCAGCGGAAAAGCTGTTTAAGCGCAGCGAGTTCTTTTCCGCCCGGTGGGCGCTATAAGTCAAGTCGCAACCTCTTTAAGCATTAAGAATGTTCAGCACGCTCGAAAAGCGCTCGTTTCAACGAAAGAAGCTTTTGCGTACTTTTGTCTTCTAACAAAAGTATGTCGCAGTCAGAGCGCAGCGCTGCGAAACGCTTTTGATTTTAATTCTCATAAAGACAGAACCAAATCAATCTTTATTATTCAAAAAGAAACTTAATCCACTCGCGACAGCGATAAATACCCCTGACACAACTAGACAACTCAACAACCCCGCCTGCTGATAAACCCACCCAGACAAAATGGTCCCCACTAACCGTCCAGCCGCATTAGCCATATAATAAAAACCGACATCAATCGATACGGAATCATGACTAGAATAATGGACGATTAAAAAACTATGCAGCGATGAATTAATCGCAAATGCCGCACCAAAAATAATCAATCCAATAATTAACACCAATGTTGGTGAGAGAGAAGTAAATCCAAACAAAATAACGATTACCAGTGTCACTAAGGTCAAAATAGTAGACCAGAGTTTAATATTCTTTTCTGGATTTAGCTGACCGGTAACTTTTGGCGCGTTGGCTTGAATGATTCCGTAACCGATGACCCATAACGCCATAAAGATCCCAACTTGCCAAAAAGTCCAACCCAGCTGGCTCGATAAATAAACGGGTAGTGCCACTACAAACCAAATATCCCTCGCGCCAAATAAAAAGAAGCGAGCGCTTGATAGAAAGTTAATAGGACGGCTTTTTGAAAGCAGCTGAGAGAATTTTGGTTTAGTGTTGGCTTTGCCCATTCCTGGTTCAAGTTTTATTAAGCTAATCAGTAAAATAAAACTCAGCACCACCGCCATAAATAACGCGGCATTTTGAAATCCGAATACTTGCAACAATATGGCGCCTAAGAAAAAACCAACGCCTTTCATAGTATTTTTTGAACCGGTCAATAAAGCCATCCATCGATAAAGCTTGGTTCCCGCTTGGTCGCTAGAGACCAAAAACTTAATCGCACTTTTGGCACTCATTTTATTAAGATCTTTAGCAATACCCGACAAAGCTTGCGCAATCATCACCCAAACAACGGTTAGATATTCATCGGGAGCCACTAACATAAGCAAGGCAAAAACCTGAATGGCTAAACCGATATTCATGGTTCGATTTAAGCCGGTTAATGACCCAAGCCATCCGCCGAGGAGGTTGGTGACTACTCCAAAGAACTCATAAAAGATGAATAGCATGGCTATTGCAAAGGGTGAGTAGCCGAGTTGATGAAAATGCAAAACCACCAACATTCTTAGAGCGCCATCGGTTAGGGTAAAAGCCCAATAGTTGGCCGTCACCAAAATGTACTGTTTTACGTTGGATGGGAGGTCTTTGATTGAAGGCATGAAATTAATCTATAGAGTCAGCTACCAATTGCACCAGTTCTATCGTTCGATTGATATAGCCCCATTCGTTGTCGTACCAAAGATAGAGTTTCACCTGAGTATCATTTACCACCATGGTTGAAAGTGCATCCACAATACTTGAGCGCGGGTCGGTCTTATAATCGACGGAAACTAACGGTCGTGTCTCATAGCCCAAGATATTTTTTAACTCACCCTCGGCCGCTTTTTGCATCAGCTGATTGACTTCATCGGCATTAGTTGGCCGGTTCATTTCAAAGACACAGTCAGTGAGTGAAGCATTGGCAATCGGCACTCTTACCGCGTGGCCATTGAGCTTGCCTTTTAGTTCAGGAAAGATATGAGTTATAGCAGTTGCCGAACCAGTGGTAGTTGGAATTAAATTAGTGCCACATGAACGTGCTCGTCTTAAATCTTTATGGGGAGCATCTAAAATGGTTTGGGTGTTGGTAATATCGTGAATCGTGGTCATGGAGCCATGTTTAATACCAATTGATTCGTGCAAGACTTTAACCACTGGCGCGAGGCAATTAGTAGTACAAGAAGCAGCAGTCACAATATTATGTTGCACTGGGTTATAAATGGAGTGGTTAACCCCCATTACAATGTTCGCAATGCCGGCTTCTTTTACGGGGGCCGTGACAACGACTTTTTTGACGCCTTGTTGTAGGTATTCACTTAGCAGATGTTGAGTTTTAAACTTGCCCGATGCTTCAATCACAATATCGCATTCAGACCAGTCGTTTTCAGATAAACTACCAAACTCAGTATATCGAATCGACTGGTTATCAATGATGATATTTTGGCTATCGGAGTCAGCTGTATATGACCAGATCCCATGAATCGAGTCGAAATTCAATAGGTGAGCCATGGTGGCGGAGTTGCCAGCAGGATCGTTAATTTGAACCACTTTTAGATTCGAATGTTCCCAGATAGCACGGAGAGCAAGTCGCCCCATACGGCCAAAGCCGTTAATGCCTACTTTTATAGTCATACCCTAAACCTTAGAATTAATTAATGCGAACAGATTTTAATCCGAACAGAACCTATCTGTATAGTGACTATTTGGTTATCAGCGTTTAAATTGGACTAACAAATAAGATTGCTAACTAACACGCCGAGACACCATCGACTACAAAGGATGAATCAATGCACCCAAGCAAAGATGACTGGAACCAATTACAAGATTACTTTCAGATTTTCGAATCGATTTCAAAGTCCTTTATTGAAAACTTGGACCATCAAAAAGTGGGTAAACTTGATGTGCAATTACCGCAGGCAAATTTGCCACCCTCAGGCATGCCCCTAGAGCAAGCAATCAGTCATTTAAAAGATAGTATTATCCCGCAACTTTCTGCGGCGCGCGGTTCAAGGTATTGGGGATTTGTGACGGGCGGTGCAACCCCTGTCTCAACACTTGCCGATTGGTTGGTCACAACCTTTGATCAAAATGTCTCTAAAGAAGGCGACTCTATTGCAACCGATGTTGAGTGGCAAACGATTCAGTGGCTTTGTGAGTTATTTGACTTACCGCAGTCCTTCAAAGGTTTAATGACAACGGGGGCCACTGCAGCCAACTTTATTGGGGCCTGTGTGGCAAGACAATATGCCGGTAATCTGCAAGGTATTGATGTTGCCAAAGAGGGAGTCTACGGTCTCGATGTTGAAATTTTTACCACCACACCGCACGCAAGCATGATCAAAAGCTTGGGCATGTCTGGATTGGGTCAACGTCATGTAACCAAAGTGGCTGCATTGGAAAATTCAGAAGTGATGGATACTAATGCGCTTAAGACGGCGCTTGAAAAAAGTAACAGCAAAGCCAAAATAATTATTGCTAGCGCAGGTACGGTGACAGCGACTGACTTTGACGACCTAGTTAAGGTTGCCGAGCTTGCAAAACAATGCAACGCCTGGCTTCATGTGGATGCGGCGTTTGGCTTATTTGAGCGACTGGTCAATGGTGTTGACGGCAAAACTAAAGGTTTAGAATTTGCGGATTCAATTACCGTTGATTGTCATAAATGGTTAAATGTTCCCTATGATAGTGGTGTGTTTTTAACTCGACATTTGGAATTGTTAGAAGCTAGTTTTGATGTGCCTGCGCCTTATTTGGTTAATACGGGCAACGTACCAAGTTTTATGTCCATCGGTGTTGAAAATTCTCGTCGCTTTAGAGCTTTCCCTGTTTGGTTGAGTTTGCTGGCTTATGGGAAAGAAGGTGTTACACAATGGATCAAATCCAATATTGATTGTGCGAAATCATTCGCGGAATGGATAGACCAATCGGAAGATTATGAGTTGGTTTACCCATGCCAAATGAATGTGGTTTTGTTTCGACCTAACTGTCAGAGACTGGATGCTGAGCAAAGTGATTTACTGACGGCTAAAAGACTTGACGCGATTAATCGTGATGGCAGGGTTTTCTTAAGCCCGGGTGAGTGGCAAGGTAAGAAAATTATTCGGGCGGCTTTAAGTAATTGGCAGACGGATCGTTCTGATATTGATGTTGCTATTGAGGTGTTGAAGGGAGTTGGTTAGATCTCTTTCAAGGGCTGGGTTATCCGGACCTTATGTACATTCTGAAATTTTTTAATAATTTTTAAGTGTGGTTTCGCAGCGCTGAAGCTTGCCTGCGACCTACTTTTCCAAGAGCTGAAAAGTAGGCAAAAAGCCCTTCGCTCGGCCCGCTGGGGCAGCGAAATTCGACTGCCGTTTCTCCTTAACTTTCTGTGGCACGCCCACCGCCTGTTTGTCTTCATGCTCCATCCCATTGCTACTTACTTCGAATAACCTGTCTTTACACGTAATAAATGGAGTGAATATCGTTGCAGAAGATAGACTGACCCACCGATTCTAACGGATTGGTGAAACTCACGAGGCAGAGGGTAGACAAGAAAAGTAAATGACAGAAAGGAAGGCTTCATTTAACCTTAAATCAAGTCTTTCCTCCGTGTTCTCTGTGCCTCCGTGGTGAATGCTTTTGATCTTTTCAGTTTATGTAGTTTTAAGAATAATATTAAGAAACTTTTTTAGGCCAAATCTTACAGTAGTTATGTCCATTATCTTGTAGTCGATGACGAATGGATTCTGCTTTTCGTTTGCTACCGTAGGGGCCAAGCTCCACTCGATACCAAGTGCCAGATTCAACATCGACTTGGTTGATTTTTGACTCATAGCCAACCAATGCAATTTGCGCTTTTAATTCCTCAGCTCGCGACATATCTCTAAAGGAACCACAGGGCATCAAATACACAAATTTGTTAGCATTTTCCGGTAGCTTCAAATCTTCGATCGGAATTTCGACTTTCTTATTAACGATCTCTTCGTGGGTTTTGTAAAAAGGAATATCAGCATCTTCCGTTTTATCGGATGAAGCTTGTTGCTTGCTGGGTTTGGAATCAACTTTGGGTTCACTTGAGTGACTCTTTTGAGAAAACGCGGGTGCCGTTGGAACATTACCTGTTTTTTTCTCAGGCATATACCATTTCAAATATACCAGCAGCGCAATGAGTCCACTGACCAATAACATAACGAAAAACACCATACTCTTTGATACAGAACTTTCGTTACCCCGGCTTGCGCCCGACTTTTTGCGTCCTTTCTTTTTCTTTGCGTAATCTTTTGCCATATAAAAGCTAATTTTTTAATCCTGATAAAACAATGAAGTTACATTTTTTCTGGAGCGCTAACTGCTAGAAGCCCTAAACCGTTAGCAATGACTTGCTTAACCGCTTTTATTAAGCAAAGGCGAGCATTGGTCAATTGTGGATTGTCGACTATCCATCGATTTTCGTCGGAGTCTCTTCCGGCTTGATAATAGCCATGTAATTCAGCCGCCAATTCACGTAAGTAGTGAGCAACCACATGAGGCTCGGTATTACTTGCTGCGACATCTACCAAGCCCGGATACTGATTTATCTTATCCATTAACGCAAGCTCTTGATCGAGTGTTAATAGTGATAGATTGTCCATTCCGAGAGATTGGTCAAACTTTTGTCCCACTTCTTCGAGTTTTCTAAAAGCCGAACAGATCCGAGCATGAGCATATTGCACATAATAAACAGGGTTGTCATTGGTGCGAGATTTAGCTAATTCCAAATCAAAGGTCATCTGTGAAGTAGAGCGTCTTGCGGCTAGGAAATAGCGTGTGGCATCTCGACCCACTTCATCAATGATATCGCGCAAAGTCACGTAGCTACCGGCACGCTTAGAAATCTTTACTTCTTCCTGGCCACGCATTACGGTCACCATTTGATGTAAAACCACTTCGGGCCAACCTATTGGAATACCAAGGTCAAGCGCTTGTAATCCCGCTCTCACTCGATTAACGGTACTGTGATGGTCGGCACCAAACTCATCGACTACTCGAGTAAACCCTCGTTGCCATTTGTTGACGTGGTAAGCCACATCGGGCAAGAAGTAGGTATAGCCACCTTCAGACTTTCGCATAACTCGATCTTTATCATCGCCGTACTCGGTAGTCTTTAGCCATAACGCGCCATCTTTTTCGTAAGTGTGTCCGGCATTTACTAAGGCTTCTACGGTTTTTTCTATATCACCATTTTCATACAATGAGGATTCGAGGAAATAAACATCAAATCCAACATCGAAGGCTTTAAGATCTAAATCTTGTTCACGTCGTAAATAGGCCACCGCAAATTCTTGAATGGCTTTTAGGTCTTCGACATCGGCTTTTCCGGTTACGTGTTTGTCTGCAGCGTCAATCGTTTCACCAGCTAAGTAATCTGCTGCCACATCTTTTATATAGTGACCTTGATACCAGTCGTCTTGCCATTCATCTGAGTCAGGACCAAGTCCCTTGCAACGAGCTTGTACTGATGCCGCCAAGTTATTAATCTGTTGGCCAGCATCGTTGTAATAAAATTCTCTAGTGACATCCCATCCAGTCGCTTCTAGTAGGCGTGCGATACAGTCCCCAACCACAGCGCCACGGCCGTGACCGATATGCAGAGGACCCGTAGGATTAGCAGATACAAATTCAACACCGACTTTTTTACCTTCGCCTTTGTTGTTGTGACCAAATTTATCTTGCTGTTGCAATATGTCTTGAATGACTTGGGTGGCGGCTTCTTGGCTGAGGAAAAAGTTGATAAAACCAGGCCCTGCAATCTCCATCTTTGCGATTTCTGATCGTTCACCTAGGATATCGACGATTAGTTGAGCTACCTCGCGAGGCGGGCGTTTTGCTTGTTTGGCCAGCATTAACGCCGCGTTAGACGCAAAGTCGCCATGCGATTTATCTTTAGTATGAGTTAGTTTAGCTTGAGCGCTAAATTCGGCTGGAATGATACCTTGAGTTTTTAACTCGTTAATGGCGTCGTTTAACCAAGTTTCCACCACGTCTTTCACAGATAATAGCCCTTGTTTCCGGTGTAATGCCGCTGGTACATTCAGCGGCTTAAAAATGGACAGCTATTATCCTTAAAATTAGGGTGTGATGCGAGCTAATTAGCCCGCTTTTAATCACTCTTGGCTATTTAATCGAAGAATACTTTGAATTAAGCGTTTTCTCGAACGAAAGCTTCAAATTCTGTGAATCCGCCAATGTGGTCATTACCGTGGAATATTTGAGGAACCGTATCAACAGGTCGACCGATGGTTTTAGCCAGATCTTCTTTGCTAATTCCTTCTTCCCAAATATCGACATATTTAAAATCGAAATTCTTTATTTCACACAGCTGCTTAGCTCGACTACAATAGCCGCACCCGGGTCTGCCAAATATAGTTATCTTTTTCATCTAGTAGTGTTTCCTGAGATTTAATATTGATTCAATGGACTGGATTATCTAGTAATGTCAAAAAATAGTCTAATACAATCAATCTATGGTTTTGATAGTCTATGCGGGTGTAACATTGATGTCTCAACTGTAAAGTGTGACGTAGTTCACGTTTCTGGGTAGGTAGGGGAACGAGTTAACCATTTCTTTTAATAAAAATGGCAGATTGCGATATCTCAACTATATTTTAATCTCGCATGAGTAAACAGAGTAGAATTGCACGTAGTTATTATGGGATTTAATAGAAGTATGCTGACTGTTTCAAATAGATTAATTTCTATGTGCGCAGCATTCTACCTACTCATCTGTGCCACCCTTTTTCCTTCTACTCTTCTCGCAGAACCAGCATTCCAATTCCATACCTTAGATAAACAAGATGGCATGATATCGAGTGTCGTGTATGACATCGCCCAAGATAATGATGGCTTTATGTGGTTTGCCACGGAAGATGGGTTAGTTAAGTACGATGGATTTGAGTTTGTTAATTATCGTCATAGTCGGTTAGATGAGAATAGTTTGTCTAATAACCTAGTGAGATCTCTTCTTATTGATAGACAAGGACGACTTTGGGTTGGTAATGAAGGGGGACTAGATCTATATCATAAAGAGTTTGATAATTTCACTCGAATAAGTCTAGATAGAACAGGAGTAGATAGCTCTCAGATAGACCCAATCAGAACTATGTATCAATCTAGTGATGGTTTGATTTGGGTAGGAAGCGGCACGGGGCTTTGGTCGTTAGAACCCAATACTCGGGAGCTAAAACACTTTCCTCAAGCGAAAGTTAGGTCAATTCTAGAGGATGATAGAAAACAGCTATGGGTAGGGACTCTTGGCGCTGGGCTATTCTTGTTTAATCGAAATACTAAAGAATTTATTTCTGTGACTCAATCTTCGCTGAAAAATAGAGAGCCTAACAATAACATTATAGATATTTTTCAAGACTCCTTCGGTCGTCTTCTCGTCACAACATGGGGTAGCGGGGTTTTTCAACTTGACCGAGAAGAATTTAGACTCCTAGAGTTTGAAATCGAGCTACCTAGTGAAAACGTGCGAAGTATCCTTCAAGATGAAGAAAACAGTTTGTGGTTTGGTACGGACAAGGGAATCGCGATTCAGAACCTAAGAAATAAGAAAACTAGAACCATTACTTCTAAACCAGAAGGCCTTGTATCACTAAAATCAAATATAGTTTTTAGTATGTATCAGGGGCGAGATAGCACTGTATGGGTCGGAACTAGAGGTGGAGGTGTGAGTAAACACTATCCCTCCAGTAGGGTTATCGAAACTTTCGTAAAAGATAGTAACTTAACGAAAGGATTGGATGACCCCGTTATCTTTTCAATGTCAGAAACAGAAAGTGGTATCTTTTGGATTGGTACGGAATCAGGCCAACTAGTAAAGTTTCAAGCAGGGAAGCAGATTTTTGAAAGGCATTTATTACGTTTAGGAAATCAGCTATTTGAGGATAAAATTCGTGGTATTGCTTCGTTAAATGAAAAGATTTTGTTGATAGGAACTGAATCAGGTCTTTTTATGTTCAACATTGATAATTATAGCTTTGAAAGTTTTGTTGAAAACGAAGGGAACGTTTTGGAGTCTATCGAGGGTATACAGTTTATTGAACGGGATTCTGCTGGAAAAATTTGGGTCGGTTCTTCTGATGGGAGCGTTTTTGTTTTAGAAATAGAAAATAGTGATTCTGGAAAACTATCGATCGTTTCTGAATTCAGCATTGATTCTCCGAGCACATTTTTTGAAGTTTCTAGCACAGAGTTTATAGTTGGGACTGATGGTTTTGGGGCATTCAGAATTAACCTTTATGCTGATTCAAGCAGTATAGAAATTGTTCCAAACACTTCTCAACTAGATATTACTTCGGGAGTAGCTGGTGAGAATAGGGATATATGGTTATCTACGATGTCAAATGGAATACTAATTATAGATACCGAAGGCAAGATTAGTAGAATCGATGAGGATAATGGATTTCCAAACAACACCGTTTACAAACTAATCTACGATCCCTCTTCATCAAAGATCTGGGCGACTACAAATCTTGGATTGGTTTCTATTAATGTTCATTCGCTGGACTACTCACATTTTCGCTATAAAGATGGCTTGCAGGGAGATGAGTTCAACTCTGTTGGAATTACAGCGAAAAACGGTGCTATATATGTAGCGGGAACTAAAGGATTTAGCCGTTTTTTTCCAAACTTACTAGTGGATACTACTCACATCGAACCAGCTTTAGTTACAGACCTTAAAGTAGCTAACAAAGAATTGAAGATTTCAGGAAGTGAAGGTTCTATTCTTAACAAATCTATGCTTTCTAAAGCTCATTTAGCTCTGGAATATAACCATACTCCGTTTACCTTAAATTTTTCCAGCCCTCAATTCCAAAGTCCCGAGAAGATCGAATACAGATATCGTTTGTTGGGATTAAATGAAAATTGGATTACTGTGCCTGCTAGTTCCAGAGTCGCTACTTATACCAATATTGGGGCTGGCGATTACAAATTTGAACTGCAAGTACGAAAGAAAGGTGGTCTGTGGGAGAACGATATTGAAGCAAAACAAATTACAATAAATTCTCCTTGGTGGTTAACCACTGTAGCCAAACTCATCTATTCTTTGTTTTTAGGTTCGTTACTTTCATTATTCTTGTACTTGGTTTGGCAAAAACGAAAAGCAGAGTTACTAACTCAAAAGACCGTAGAAGAGAGTGAGAAACGCTTGCGACTTAGTCTTTGGGGTGGCGGCAATGAAATCTGGGATTGGAATATCCGTTCTGGTGAAGTGCTTCGCTCTGACGCAGATAAAAATATTAATATTAACTGTTCTAAACTCTCGAGAAATTTAAAAGAGCTTTCTACTTATATTCATAAGTATGATGTTGATCGAGTAAGACTTGCACTAAATGAACACTTAAGCGGAAAAACCGATTCATTCGAAGCCGCCTATCGAATCCAAGATGACAAGTTAGAATGGCGCTGGATTCAGGATCGAGCCAAAGTGGTGGAGCGTGATGAAAATAATTTACCGGTTCGAATGTCCGGCACTCAAAAAGATGTTTCTGAAATTCACCGTAAAGATGAAGAAATCGAACGACTTGGACAAGCTTTTAGAACAACATCTGATGGCGTTTGGATAAGAGATGCTAAATGGCGTTTGATCGAGTGTAATCCTTCTTACGAAAAAATCACTGGATTCTCATTTGCAGAGAAAAAAGGTGAAGAACTCTGGTTCCCAGATGTTTCAGAACAATCGGTAAATATTATTCAACGTATTCGTTTGAGTCTAATGGAAAAAGGCAATTGGCAAGGAGAAGTTTGGGCTGAGCGAAAAGACGGTGACCCATTCCCACAAAAACTTTCCGTTGATACCATTTTGGATGAGAAAGGTTATGTTCGATACTATGTTGGTGTATTTTCAGATATCACCTTCCACAAACGGGCCGAAGAAGAATTTAGAAAACTTGCCAACTTTGATGCGCTAACCGGCTTACCTAATAGAGCCTGTTTGTATGACCGACTAAACCAAACCATCGAGAAAACTAGAATTCGTCGTGAGCGCTTTGCTATTTTCGTTATCGACATTGATAACTTTAAGCGGGTGAATGATTCGCTTGGACACAATGTGGGCGATATGTTGATCAACGAAGTCGCTCAAAGACTCACTGGCAGAAATAGAGATGGTGACACCATCGCTCGAGTGGGTGGCGATGAATTTGTGATCATCCGAGATGATATTCAATCTTCAACGGAAGTAGCATCATTTGCCGAATCCATGCTCAAAGAGCTCAATGAGCCGGTTTATATCAAAGGGCAAAAACTTAATCTTAACTTCTCCATCGGAATTACAATATCGCCTGATGACGGCATTACAGCCGAAAAGCTTTTACGTAATGCCGACACGGCAATGTATGAAGCTAAGAAAGAAGTCCTAAACTCTTACCATTTCTACTCTGTAGAACTTAACGACAAAGCCCGTAAAAAGCTGGCGATGGAAAATGAGCTTCGCCGAGCCATCGAACGTGGTGAAATTGATTTAGCTTATCAACCCAAAGTAGACCTAAATACTGGTCGTGTTTGCGGAATGGAGGCATTGGCTCGCTGGTCACACCCTAAATTTGGATTTGTCAGCCCAGATGAGTTTATTCATTTGGCGGAAGAAACTGGGCTAATTCAACCCTTAGGACACCAAATCCTAAGAAAAGCCGTTAGACAAACCAGAGAGTGGGTCGAGTCCGGAATGATGCGAGGCCGAATGAGTGTTAATTTGTCAGCTCACCAATTTTGGCATCGAGATCTGACATCTGAGGTCAAAAGTATACTTGAGCAAGAATCTTTAAATCCTAAGTATCTCGAGTTGGAACTGACGGAAAGTGTCTGCGTTCAAGAAATCGATCAGACCATTATTCAAATGGAAGAACTCAGAGAATTGGGAATAAACTTAGCTCTCGATGACTTTGGTACTGGGTATTCGTCCTTAGCTCAGCTAAAAACTCTGCCTCTTAATGTTCTTAAAGTAGACAAAAGCTTTATTCAAAATGTCGAAAACAATAAACAAGACGGCAACATTGTGAAGGCGATTATCGATATCGCCAGTAATTTGGAGCTTGATGTCGTCATTGAAGGGGTCGAAAGTAAGGAGCAGTGCGATCATCTATGGCGAAGTAAAGCTCGAGTGATCCAAGGCTATTTCTTTAGTCGTCCTGTCAGTCATCAAGAGTTAGAAAAGCTACTATCTAAGAAATGGGAAACATCAGAGTTCCTCAACGATATTGCGGATAACGTGACAAACTTCTCTGCTTAGTCAAAATTAAGCGCATCTCAACCTATAAACGCCATTTTAAAATCCCCTTATTAAGCCGTAATTCGATACATAAAAGAATATCTCAAAACACCTGAATCCATCTCAGGCGACAATTCTTTGGCAAATTCTCTGAAACCTGCCTCTCAATTTCTTACGCTTCACCAACAAAAACACCTCCAAATTGGTTACATATTGACCAGTTGTTTTGTTTATGCAAACAAAACACAGGGTTAATCTCATTTTGAGAAGTTTTGGTTGGCCTCATGTGATCTAGTTCTCATTTGTTGATCTTTACACTTAAGCTCTGTATATTGCCAAATAGCATAAATAAAATTTTTCTTAATTTGTATTGCATTATGAGATGCAAGTAGTGGTGGAGTAGTAGTGGTATGTTTAAATTAAAGTATTTACTTGTTGTTATATGCGGTCTAGTTTCAAGTCAGGCATATGCTGGCGCAAACTCAAAATTAGCAGACCAAGAGAAGTTACATATAGAATTTGCTAATGATGTAGTGGGCTCCTTGAAATTAAGGGCCAAGAAAGCGGAAGTTGACCTGTCGAAGTTAATGGTCAAGAAAGCGGAAGTTGACCCGTCCAAATTAATGGCCAAGAAAGCGGAAGTTGACCCGCCGAAGTTAATGGCCAAGAAAGCGGAAGTTGACCCGTCCAAATTAATGGCCAAGAAAGCGGAAGTTGACCCGTCGAAGTTAATGGCCAAGAAAGCGGAAGTTGACCCGTCCAAATTAATGGCCAAGAAAGCGGAAGTTGACCCGTCGAAATTGATGGCCAAGAAAGCCGAAGTTGACCCGTCGAAATTAATGGCCAAGAAAGCGGAAGTTGACCCGTCGAATCGGGTAGTATAGATAAGTTAATGAGTAAACAAAAACAGGCCTAGTTTTCTGAAGTCCTCTATTTTTTGACTAATCCAGTTTTGCTTTTGATAACATTTGTCCGAATTCTGATATTTTACTCCCCAATTTTCACTCATAACCCCGCCAGTGATTGAGCTGGCTAAGCTTTTTCTAGGTTTATGTTTCTAGTAAACCGAGTAATTAGAGCTATTCCAAATACTCAAGATCACTAAAAATTAATGGAAGATACGCTCTCCCAAGGATTGGTTGTCAAATCCCTTTTGCCCGCTAACCCTTTGTCTGCTCATCTTCCTGATAGTAGTAAATTTAATTTCAGGGATTATTGTATGTATAAGATATCTGAAGTATTTGCCGTTGGGCTAGCGGTAACAGCGGTTTCTGGCCGTTTTGAATTAGAAGAAATGAAAGGTTGTAACGCCTAAGAGTTTCTTAAATTAAAAATAATATCCAGGACAATTCTCGACTCTGTAAATACACAAACTTTGGTTAATATGACCATTTTCTTATATTCCACAAAAACTAACTTGTTGAATTCGTGGGAAATATAATTGGTACGTAAATTGTATCAATCATAAATAGACTTATTTTAATCAAGGAAAATCATGTCTATTTTGATGAATATCTTATGGATCATTTTAGGTGGTCTTTTCGTGTTTTTAGGTTATTTCACCGCGGGCATCGCTCTTTGTTGCACCATCGTCGGAATACCCTGGGGGATCCAATGCTTCAAATTATCGATCTTAGCGTTGTTCCCATTCGGCTCCGAAGTAACCACTCGCTTTCCTTACAGCGCCCCTACCAGTGGGATTAATATTTTACTCAACATCGTCTGGTTAGTATTCGGAGGAGTTTGGGTCGTGTTAAATCATTTGGTTTGGGGATTCTTATTGTGCATTAGCATTATTGGTCTGCCGTTTGGCATCCAACACTTCAAACTAATGAAGTTGAGTTTTACGCCATTTGGGCGCGATATTATCGATGTATAAATTTTAACTATAATAGCGGACTTGACTTTTAAGACGATCGGTCATATATTCTCCCCATGGGAAGAATAGGCCATTGCAGACAACATATTTTAGACGCCGGGATCGGGGTACTCTCTAACAAAGGGTATAACGGCACGGGGATTAAAGAGATCGTGGATGCAGCTGGTGTGCCCAAGGGCTCGTTCTACAATCACTTTGCCAGCAAAGAAGCATTTGTCGTCGAAGCGATTGAAAAAACGGCCAATGAAAATATCGAATGGGTTAAGTCGGTCTTATGTGATGACAAGTTGTCACCTAAGACGCGAATTTTTAACTTCTTTGATGCAGGCCATCAAGCTCAGAAAGAGCAAGGTTTTCAAGGTGGATGTTTTATTGGCAATTTATGCCTAGAAATGTCTGATGAAAACGAGGCCATTCGCGCTGCAACGACACAAGTCATGTGCAGAATAGTTAAGATGATGGGCGATTGCTTGGTCGAAGCTCAAAAAGCTGGTGAGCTTAGTAAAGACACCGATGCTTATGAACTGGCTGAGTTTATTCATTGCGCTTGGGAAGGCGCAGTAATGAGAATGAAAGGGCAACGTAGCTGTGAGGCTTACGATGTCTTTCGCAAACAAGTCAATCAGTTTTTCCTAAACTAATCTAAACCATTAATTTTTATTTTATAAGCTATTGATTTACAAATTGAAACAAGTTTTAGACGACCGGTCATGTAATATCGGTTACCATTAACACTCTAATAAACAATTGCAGGGATTAAAAAACTTATACATTACTAATCGCTTTATTTATTTTAAAAACGACCGGTCATATATAAGTTCCAAACACAGTAGATAACAACATGAAAAACTTAACATTAATACTTTCTCTATTCATCTTTTCCTTCAGCTCATTTGCCATAGCTAATGAAGAACAAGATGCTGGTCTTAACGGCAGCGCCGCTAACACTGAGGCCAAGCAAACAGAAGAAGCATTGTCTAACGTAAGACCTGGTCAACCGTTTGTTGGTACCATTGAATCTGAAAAACGCGCACGCCGTGATTGGATTTGGGAGTCGGAAATCGAGCCTGAAGACACAGGCTGGGCTTTGTATCTAGATAATGATCTATTTGCTCTACGTGATGGGGACAGAGATTATACCGGCGGAATGTCCTTAACACTTTCTGGCTCAAGAGCTAAAGACTACTGGTTTTCATTAAATCCAGTGCTAGAGAAACTAGATGACTGGAGTTCTGTTTCTAACTTACATGATTCCGGTGATAGAGAGCTACATAGTATTGAAACGGGGTTTACGGTTTTTACCCCTGCTAATATCAATCAAGTAGATATGCAACAAGGTGACCGTCCTTACGCTAGTTTAATCTATTTATCTAATACCAAAGAGTCGATTGATTTGGATAATGATTCGGCCTGGGTGTCTTCGTTTACCGTTGGGATCCTAGGTTCTTCAATTGTCGAAGAAATTCAAACAGAGATCCACAAAGCCACTGGTAGTGAAGAGCCTGTCGGCTGGGAAAACCAAATTAGTGATGGCGGCGAATTGACCTTTAGATATAGCTTAGCCAAGCAAAATCTTTTTCACTTTAATTATCAAGGTGATAATAGAGTTGAAGTAAGTACTACCTCACAAGCTAGCTTAGGCTACTTAACCGAAGTTTCTTTCGGAATGGCTGCCAGAGTTGGCGAGTTTAATACGCCTTGGTATAGTTTTAGACCGCAGTTTAACGACTACTCTGAAAAGTCATCGAGCATGGCTGGTTCTGAAAAGGGCAGTGAAGAACTGTATTTTTGGGCCGGTTTCAACTTGCATGCTCGGTTGTACAACTCTTTCTTGCAAGGACAGTTTAAACACACTGAATCGGCTTATAGCGCCAATGAAGTACGTCACTTAGTCGCTGACGGCTGGTTAGGAGTGACCAAACAATTTAAAAGTGGTTGGAGAGTGAGTTATTTGTTACGCGGTCAAACTTCAGAAATAAAGTCTGGTGTTGCAGATAGAAGCACCGTTTGGGGGGGATTCATTGTTAGTAAAGGTTGGTAGTAGAGTTGGAAGTATCGGATGTTAATAGATATTCGTTTTTATAACTAATGGTTACTTAAATTACCGTTAATATTTCAGTATTCCTCGAATTAGATTGTTTTGATAGCGCGTTTTGATAATATTGATCGTTCTTCTTCAAGATCCAATTCAAGGACGAGCCCCATGAATAATATCGCACTATTTTTAACATCTGCGTTTATTTGGGGATCGACTTGGCTAATGATCACCTTTCAGCTTGGTGTAGTAGCCCCACTTGTTTCTGTGGTTTATCGATTCTTTCTCGCTAGTCTAATTCTATTTGCTTATTGCCTTTGGCGAAGACGTCCATTCCGATTTTCTCGTTCGGATCATTTTTGGATCTTAGTTCAGGGCCTGATGCTATTTGGATTTAATTACTGGCTGACCTACTTAGGTATCACTAAAATCACCAGTGCACTAGCGGCAATCTTAAGTACCAGTATCGTCTATTTTAATGTGGTGTTCGCTAGAATTTTCTTGGGAGACAAAATCAAACCGGAAGTGGTTGTTGGCGCTAGCATTGGTGTGATTGGTATTGTTTTAATCTTTCTCCCAGAAGTTCAACTAGGCGAAGCCGGTACGCAAGCTGGGGAAAGCATTGACTGGACAGTGTTTTTTAAGAGTGATGCTTGGGCTGGAATTGTGATGGTACTGACAGGGAGTGTTTTTGCATCGCTCGGTAACATCGCCTCGGCTAAAACTCAGCGCCGAAAAATTCCGGTATTACAAGCCAATGCTCTAGGGATGGGCTATGCATCGGTCTTACTGGCCTTGGTCGCTGCTGTGAGTGGCCTAAATTTTGAATTTGACTGGTCGTTTAGTTATGTCGGCTCATTAATCTACTTGGCGTTATTTGGGTCAGTCATTGCATTTGGTGCATTCTTAACGCTACTCGGCAAGATTGGCCCCGATAAAGCGGGTTATATCTCGTTGGTTTATCCAGTGATCGCCATGGTCTTTTCTACTTTCTTTGAAGATTATCAATGGACGACTGCGGGGATTTTCGGGCTATTCATCATTCTTATCGGTAATTACATCGCAATGGGCAAATACAAGCAGTTGCCATTCTTCAACAAGACTCCTACAACCACTTAATCGAGTTAATTTATCGGTTGGATTTAAGCTAAGTTAATGTAAAATTAGCCGCCTAATGGCGAGGTTTGTATCGCTAGTCAAATTTAACCACTCTTTAGGTGCCATAATGAGCAAATCCTTCCTGGAAAACTTACAAGATCAAATTGATGAATTACACCAAGTCGGTCTCTACAAAGACGAGCGGATCATCGATTCCCAACAGCAAGCGGATATACACGTCACGACTGGAGAGAATGTTCTTAATTTTTGCGCTAATAATTACTTAGGTTTAGCCAATAGCCCAGAGTTAATTGAAGCTGGTCAAAAGGCCTTGCAAGAGTGGGGATATGGCATGGCTTCAGTCCGATTTATATGTGGGACGCAAGCTGTTCATAAGCAATTAGAAAATCGGATTAGCCAATTTTTAAAAATGGAAGATACCATTCTATATGGTTCATGTTTTGATGCGAACGGTGGGCTTTTTGAAACTATATTAACTGCCGAAGATGCGGTGATTTCGGATTCTCTCAACCACGCATCAATTATTGACGGGGTGAGACTGAGTAAGGCGAAACGCTTTCGATATGCCAATAGCGACATGGCTGACCTCGCGAAGCAATTGCAGGCCGCTGTTGAAGCTGGGGCTCGATACAAGCTGATAGCCACTGATGGTGTGTTTTCAATGGATGGTTACTTAGCCAATTTAGAAGCTATCTGTGATTTAGCCGACAAGTACGACGCATTGGTGATGGTTGATGATTCTCATGCTGTTGGTTTTATGGGAGAAAACGGCCGAGGTACTCCGGAGCATTGTGGCGTGATTGACCGTGTCGATATTATCACCGGCACACTCGGTAAAGCGTTAGGTGGCGCGTCAGGTGGTTATACTTCCGGTAAGAAGGAAATCATTGAATGGCTACGTCAACGTTCAAGACCTTATTTGTTTTCTAACACTTTAGCGCCTGTTATTGCTGCAGCAAGCATTAAGGTGCTCGACTTATTGGAAAGTGGTAACCAGTTGCGAGTTAAACTCAATGAAAATGCGACTTACTTTAGGGAAAAAATGTCTGCATTGGGCTTTGATCTTTTGCCTGGAGAACATCCGATTATCCCTGTAATGTTAGGAGATGCCGCACTAGCTAAGAAATTTGCTGACGAAATGCTCAATGAAGGTATATACGTCGTTGGCTTCTCATTTCCGGTGGTTCCTAAAGGGCAGGCCAGAATCCGCACACAAATGTCTGCAGCACATGATTTTGAGCATATCGATAAAGCGGTTGCAGCTTTTGAAAAGGTCGGTAAAAAACTGGGTGTCATCTAACCCGATTTTATAAAGTGCTAGCAATCAATGAATGCTACAAACTATTGAGACAATTGTATGAAAACTCTATCTAAATTAAAGGCCGAAAAAGGGATTTGGTTAACCGATGCCGAAGTACCTGAATGTGGTTATAACGATGTGCTTATCAAAATCAAAAAAACCGCTATCTGCGGTACTGATATGCATATATACAATTGGGACGAGTGGTCACAAAACACTATCCCCGTCCCAATGACAGTGGGGCACGAGTTTGTTGGTGTCATTGAATCGGTTGGGGAAGGTGTTAGCGGTTTCGAAATAGGAGATAGAGTTTCTGGTGAAGGCCATATCACTTGTGGCCATTGTCGAAATTGTCGTGCGGGTCGCCGTCATTTGTGTCGAAATACGGTCGGTGTTGGGGTTAATCGATCAGGGGCTTTTGCTGAGTATTTGAGTATTCCAGCGGTCAATGCATTTAAACTTCCTGCTGACATTAGTGATGACATGGCCGCAATTTTTGATCCCTTTGGAAATGCTGTGCATACCGCTTTGTCATTTGATTTAGTTGGAGAAGACGTACTAATCACTGGCGCAGGCCCCATCGGTATTATGGCCGCAGCGGTATGTCGACATGTCGGAGCGCGTCATGTAGTGATTACTGATGTTAATGATTACCGGCTTGAATTAGCCGAAAAAATGGGAGCCACTAAGGCTGTTAATGTAAGCAATACTGACCTTAAAGATGTAATGAACGATTTAGGTATGACGGAAGGGTTTGATGTTGCATTAGAAATGTCAGGAGTGCCATCGGCTGTTCAATCAATGCTGGCAACAATGAACAATGGCGGAAAAATCGCCATGCTAGGTATTCCACCCTCAGATATGGCTGTAGATTGGAATCAAGTAATCTTTAAGGGGCTTCAGATAAAAGGAATCTACGGCAGAGAAATGTTTGAAACTTGGTATAAAATGGTCTCTTTACTGCAATCTGGTTTAGATATCTCTGCGATTGTTACTCATCAGTTCAAAGTTGAGGAGTTCCAAAAGGGCTTTGATACCATGGGATCGGGCAAATCAGGTAAAGTCATTCTTGAATGGTAGGACTAAGCTTTACGGCTTAGTCTCTTAATTTTTTTATTCGACGGTTAATGGTCTGTCTTGTTTATTAAGAACAGATTGAGAATGGACTATTGATAGACGTAATTGGTAAAAAGTACGTTCTCAACAATATCTTTTCCAATTTCTTCTTTTAGCGCTTCTTTTACCACATCCATTGCTTTTAACCTCAGTTGTTCCCTTTCTGAAAACGGTTGAATGACCGATTTATCTTGTCGGTTAAAGAACTTAATTAACACATCTTGCAACAGCGGCATATGTAGTTCAATGAGGTCATAGTTGTCTTGTCCTCTCACAGCAACATTGACTTGAACTACCACATATCCAATCTTTCGACCGGTTCCCTGGTAAAAAGTTAGTATATTTGGCTCAATTTCATAATACATTAATTCTGGCTTATCTTCTTCAACTGGTTCTTCAGCTGAAGCGATTGGTGGTAAATACAAAAAGCCTACTAATATCAATAAAATCAGTAGTTTAAAGGTCTGGTGGCTCATTCTTTGATCCGTACAGATTTAGTTATATTTAAGTATAGTAAATATAACTAGAAAGTAAAAAGATCTTAAAAATTATTATTTTCTTTAGAGCTGAGATCCAGTGACTAAAAAAAAATAATCTCAAAAATAGTTAAAGAAATTTAAACATCGTTCGATAACAAGAGGTACTTACCAACACTTTGAAGGAAAATCACCATCCGATATTAATGCGGTTATCGGAGACAAGAAAGAGGGCAAATATGATGAATGAAGTTCTTCACAAAAGTAAAATAATAGTGGCAGTCTTTGTGTTTTTCGCGGTACTTATTTCTCCGCAGCAAACAAAAGCAAATGATTTACAACGACTCGCAGAGAATCTATGCGATTACGCAAAAAATAATAATCGAGCGAGTATGCGTAAGAAATTAAAATCTGCGCGAATGAAATTAAAGGTCATCTACCCGGGCTTAATCTGTGGAGCTGGCGGTAGTTTGATGAGAGTAGCCGTAACCAATGATGCTATTGAAGCGGCTAAGTTTATAGTTACAAAAGCTGGAAAGAAAGGTCTTCAAGTTAAAGAAAAAGATGGCAAGACTATTCTTGAATATACTGAAGGTTTGGTTGCTGCAGGTGACGCGAGTAAGCAAGCTTATGTTGATATGATTAAATCCAAGCTGTAATTAATTATAGCGATAATAAAAATACTAAGTTTTATCTCTGTTGTTCATGTCCTCACTTGCCGGGAGTAATTCCCGGCTTTTTTTTGATTTTGAATATTTAGATGAGAAAAACTAGTTATTGGATTAAACCGCTAAATATGAAGGAATTCAGTCTGTTACGCGATGTCTGAAGTAATTTGAATAATAAAAGCAAATAATATTAAATTAATTACTAAAGAATTTTAAAGATCGCGCGATAACCATACATAGTACTCAGATGATATTGTCCTAAACAATAAAGATAGAGACAATGCAGTGAATGTGTTCGAGCAAGAGGATATAAATAATGCTTAAAATAATTTTAAAAACAAAAATGGTGGGTGTAGCTTTAGCAGTCGGTTTGGTGGCAGTAGCTCCTCAACCAACTCAAGCAAATGATTTACAACGACTCGCAGAAAATCTATGCGAGTATGCTAAAACCGATAATCGTTCGAGCATGCGTAAGAAACTAAAAAGCGCAAGTATGAAATTAAAAGCGATTTATCCCGGCCTTATCTGCGGTAGTGGTGGATCTTTGATGCGAGTCGCAGTTGCTAATGACGCAATGAATGCTGCAAAATATATCGCCTCAAAAGCCGGCAAGAAAAGTTTGAAAATTGTCGAGAAAGATGGCAAAAGTGTCTTAGAGTATACGGAAAGTTTGGTAGCCGGTGGCGACGCAGGCAAACAACCTTTTGTTGATTTAATAAAGGAAAAGCTCTAATTATCCTTTATATTTAAACCAAAAAATTTAGTCTGCAGGGATTCTATCCCAAGCAAAAAACCGAGCCTTAGTGTTCGGTTTTTTGTTTTATGCCTTCGAAGCTATTAACTCTTTGTTCTAAGTAGTTCAATCATTCGACATTCCCTCATACGTACTCAGTAAATTGTGCGATAATCGCCTTTTTAGATCTTTGTAGGATATTTAAGTTGTTTAGGTGTTTTATCGTTTTTTGCGCAATAGCAATGATTGCTAGTTGTGCGACACAAGAAAAAGAGCCTCATGCCAAACCGGTGAAAAACATCATCTTGTTTGTGGGGGATGGGATGGGACCTGCTTATTTAAAAGCCTATCGAATGATGATTGATGACCCAGCAACATCCGAGGTCGAAACTACGGTTTTTGATTCAATTTTTGTTGGCTCGCTTCGCACCGATCCACAGGGTTTTTCGGGAGAAATTACCGATTCTTCAGCTTCGGCAAAGGCATTGGCAACGGGAAAAAAAGCAATAAATGGTCAAGTAACCGATTCAGCCGCATCAGCCACAGCATTTGCGACCGGTTCAAAAACGATTAACGGAGCCTTGTCGGTTGATGGTCAAAACAAACCAATACCGACCGTTTTAGAAAAGGCCAAACATCAAGGTAGGTCCACAGGAATGGTGGTAACTTCGCAAATTTACCACGCGACCCCAGCAGCGTTTGTTGCGCACGAACTAAATCGGGACAACTACACTGAAATAGCCAATCAGTATTTTGATAACCAATACCTAGGGCGGCCATATGTTGATGTGTTGTTGGGTGGAGGCCGAAAATATTTCGCTAGAAAATCAAGAAACATCGCCAAGGAGTTTGAGCAAATTGGTTATGATTTGGTGAGCTCCAGAGATGCCTTAATCAACTCAAACCAACCGAGAGTTCTGGGACTATTCGCGGATATTGGTATGGATAAAATGCTCGATCGTGATGACAACACTCCGTCTTTAGCTGAAATGACCCAAGTAGCAATTGCAAAACTATCTAATAATCCAAACGGTTTTTTTCTACTTGTGGAGGGAAGTCAAATAGATTGGGCTGGTCATGAGAATGATATCGTAGGAGCTATGAGTGAGATGGCGGATTTTGAAGCAGCAGTTGTTGAAGGACTAAACTTTGCCAAAACTAATTCTGAGACCCAAATTATCGTGACCGCAGACCACTCTACTGGAGGTTTATCAGTAGGTGCCGCCATCGATGGCCACGACTATTATCAGTGGAACAGTCAGGTGGTTAAATCATTTAAGATAACCCCGAACAAAATGGTGCAATTGGCTCAAGTGTCGGGAAACTTACTCGCAGAATTTGAAAAAGCCACTGACATTAAATTGAGTAGCGAAGATAAAAAGAAACTGAAGGAGGCTCCGATAAAAGATTATTATCAATCGCTAAAGATTGTGACCGATCTTGTTAACCGACTTAGCTATACCGGTTGGACAACTCAGGGCCATACCGGCGTGGATGTTAATTTGTATGCATATGGACCAGCGTCAGCAGAGTTAGTCGGGAATTGGGACAATACCAAGCTCGCAGAATTTATGTTTTCGCTACTGCAACGCTAACCCAAAGAACGCGATGGGTTAGTGGCTCCTTAACTCTCTTCGAAGTAACTTTCCAACTGCCGACTTTGGGAGTTCATCGATAAAAGCAACCTGTCTCGGAATTTTGTAGCCGGTTAAACTTTCGCGACAAAAGCTAATGACGTCTGATTCGGTAACGCTCGGATCCGTCTTGACCACAAAAAGTTTCGGAGCTTCTCCGGTTTTTTCATCAGGAATACCAATACAGGCTGATTCAAGAACACCTGGCATATTAGCCATGACTGCTTCTATTTCATTCGGGTAAACATTAAAGCCCGAAACCAGAATCATATCTTTCTTTCGATCAACGATATGGAAGAACCCATTCTCGTCCATCATAGCAATGTCTCCGGTTTTGAAATATCCATCCTCGGTCATTGATTCCGATGTTGCATCTGAGTTTTTCCAGTAGCCCTGCATAACTTGTGGTCCTTTGGCGCAGAGTTCGCCCGATTCTCCGTCGGCAACTACCTGATTGTCATCGTCTCTAATGGATATATCGGTTGAAGGAAGAGGAATGCCTATTCCTGGTGTATAACCTTGCGCTGTTCCGAGGTTCAATGAAAGTACCGGTGATGTCTCTGATAGACCGTAGCCTTCCATGATTCGTTTACCTGTAATTTCCTGCCATTTTTGGGAAACGCCTTCTTGCACGGGAGCACCCCCACCTACGGTTAGTTTCAAGCTATCAAAATTGATATCAGAAAACCCTGGAGTATGTACCAAGCCATTAAACAATGTATTCACTCCAGTAAAGATAGTCGCTTTCGTTGACTGCCAAGTTTTAACAAATGCCGGCATGTCTCTTGGATTTGCGATAAGCACGTTGGTCGTGCCAAAGCTAAAATAAGATAAAGTATTCACTGACAAAGCGAATATATGATACATGGGTATAGCGGTGATAATTGTTTCATTGCCAAAATCAATTTTATCTTTTGCAAATTCACGGTACTGTAAAATATTCGCTACGATATTACCGTGGCTTAGCATCGCGCCTTTTGACAGGCCAGTTGTGCCTCCAGTGTATTGCAAAAATAATAAGTCATCTTGAGTTAGAGCTTGTGGTGTATAAGTTGAATTTGAATTGATAGCTTCACTAAACTTGATGTAGTTTTGTAATCGTTTATCCGCCGGTGCGTTAGGCAGTCCTTTCCCAACCAAATCATCTAATTCAACAATAATAACGTGCTTTATTGAGGTCTTTTGTATAACTTCGGCAAGAACCGGAGTAGATGCAGAGAAAATCACGATCGTATCGACTTGGGCATCATTGAGTTGGTGTTGCAGTTCGTGTGGAGAATATAAAGGGTTTACATTGACCTGAACAGCACCGCATCGAATAATCCCCCACATTGAAACCACAAAAGGAATAATGTTGGGGCACATTAATGCAACCCGGTCGCCCTTCTTTATACCCAAGTTTTGTTGAAGGTAAGCTGCAAATTTTTCTGAAAGCTCTGCAACTTCTGAATAGCTAATGGAAGTGGCAAAGCTTTCGAAAGCGGCTTTGTTAGGGTAGAGTTCGACGGACTTCTCAAGTAAGTCAACCATCGACTTAAACTCTTGTGTATTAACTGTTTTTTCGCAACCCGCCGGATAATGTTTAAACCAAGCCTTCATTATTGTTCGCTCCCTTTTTGAGTGACGTCTTTAGCTATTGTTGTGAGTACTTTAGTTATTTTAGTGATGATTTGCTGACACTCTTTTAACTGGTGTCTTTGAAGTAAATAGTTGGGGTTATTGAATGCCAGCCATGTGGAACCATCTGCATCGTTCCAAATTAGCGCCTTTTGTGGCAGGTCGATGGCGACAGTTTGATTGCATTGCATCAATTTGCTACCAACTTTAGGATTGCCGAATATCACTAATTGAGTATCTCTCAAAGAAATATTATTACTTTTCGCTCCAGCGCTATGATCGATATGGCTAAAAACTCTAAACTGTTTCTTTGCAAGGCTTGCTTTTAAACGAGTTAGCGTTTCTGTGGTTGAGTATTCGCTTTTAAAGGTTAGTAATCCGCTTTCTTTTGCTTTCAGGCTGGTGCTAGCCAATAATAAAACGACCCCTATAATTTTCAATTGTTGAAACATTCATTTTCCTTAATAGAGTGGTTTTAGTTATCATAACAACAATATTTATCGAGTGCTAATTTATGCAAAAGTGGAATTTTTTTATCGTGGATGCCTAATTTTTTAATTACGAGCTTAAAATAAACAGCTAATTTGAAGAGGGTATTAATTGAAAACTCATAACGAATCGCCTAATCATTTACATCGCTCACATCGAGTTGGCTGGTTGCGAGCTGCGGTAATGGGAGCCAACGACGGTATTGTTTCAACTGCGAGCTTGTTAATCGGTGTAGCAGCGGCTTCGGTTAGTCACCATCACATAATCATTGCAGGTATTGCTGGTCTTGTTGCGGGCGCCATGTCAATGGCCGCAGGTGAGTATGTGTCGGTATGTTCGCAGTTAGATACTGAAAAAGCGGATA
>JBDVOJ010000074.1:0-21604 GCA_039969155.1 Kangiellaceae bacterium | reverse complement strand
ATATGGTTGCTCCATCAGGTGAAGGTGCGGTTCGTTGTATGCAACAAGCCATGGCGACGGTTGATGGCAATATAGACTATGTTAATACTCACGGCACTAGTACGCCAGTTGGAGATACCGCGGAGTTAAGTGCAATCAATGAAGTGTTTGCAGAAAATACACCAAAGATTGGCTCTACTAAATCACTGGCAGGGCACTCGTTAGGTGCAACTGGAGTGCATGAAGCGATTTATAGTCTATTGATGATGGAAAATGATTTTATTGCTGGCTCAGCTAACATCGAACATATTGATCCTTTGGCGAAAGATTTGCCGATTGTTCAGAAAACTGAAGCGGCGAAATTGGATCGTATTTTGTCGAATAGTTTTGGGTTTGGTGGAACGAATGCGAGTTTGGTTTTTCAGCGATATGAATAGTGTAGGGAGTTGCTTTCGCAACGTTCTATAAAAAAAGCGCCTGTTGGCGCTTTTTTTATGTTTGGTCTAGATTTAGTTAAAATAAAAGTAAAGACAGGGCAATGCTTCGGCTCCGCTCAGCAACCTTTTTTCGCAGCGCTTCGCTTTCCTGCGACAGCTAGCTGCTCCTGCTCTAGCTTAATACAATCTATGGATGGAAGGCATGCAATTTTTGCGGGGTGCGAAAAACTTTCGCCTGCGGCTCAAACAGCTTTTCCACTATTCCGGTGGGCATGTGAATATCGGGTTGCTCGAAGCCTTTGGGCGAAAAGATTCTAAGCACTGACGATGCTTATTTATCATCTTAAGGTAAACGCAATTGATTTTCTTTCGATTAAGATAGGATTTAAATCGCGCTCGCCTAGTGCGTAACGTAGCGGGCATTTTTGCGTTCTTTTGTTGCTCTTGACAAAAGAATGTCGCAGTCAGAGCGCAGCGCTGCGAAACGCTTTTGACCTAAATACAAAAAGTTAACTTTCTAAACTACCAGAAGCCTTATCAACCACCACTTTCCCTTTCTTAATCACTCTCACACAAGGATTCCCCCCAATCGAATAACTTAACTCTGCTGGCGAATTGATATCCCAAAAAACCAGATCAGCTTGCTTACCAACCTCAACACTTCCCATTTTATTTTGCCAGTCTAAGGCCTTTGCTGCATTGATAGTCACTCCGCGAAGTGCTTCTGCTGGCGTCAGTTTAAACAGAGTACAAGCCATATTAAGTGTCAACAATAGTGATACGCAGGGAGAGCTTCCAGGGTTTGAATCTGTGGCGATTGCCATTGGGATTTTGTTTTGTCGAAGCAGTGAAATCGGAGGAAGTTTAGTTTCTGATAAAAAATAAAATGCCGCAGGGAGCAATGTTGCGACGGTTCCGCTTTTTGCTAGATGAGGAATATCTTCTTCGGATAAATATTCAAGATGATCAACCGACCAAGCGCCGTATCGACTGGCGAGTTTTGAACCGCCGAGGTTAGAGAGTTGTTCTGCATGTAACTTCACAGGGAGACCTAATGATTTAGCAGCATCAAAAACTTTTTGTGTTTGAGTAATTGAGAATCCAATGCCTTCGCAAAAAGCGTCAACGCAATCGATTAACTGTTCATCATGTAAAGTGGGCATCATTGTTTCACAAACCAGGTCGATGTAATCATCAGGAGCTTCTTTGAATTCGACGGGAACGGCGTGAGCACCTAAAAATGTTTTGCTTACATCTAAGTGTGAGTAGCGATTTAGCTCGTCGGCGACTTGTAGCATTTTTCTTTCTGTCTCTAAATCTAATCCATAGCCCGATTTGATTTCGATCGCAGTGACTCCTTCATCCGCTAAATAGCTTAAGCGTTTTGCGGCCAATCGAAAAAGTTCATCTTTGTCTGTTTCTCGAGTGGCTTTTACGGTTGAAACAATCCCACCGCCGGCTTTGGCGATTTCTTCATAGCTTGCGCCGTTGAGTCTCATTTCAAATTCGTTGGCGCGATTTCCACCATAAACAAGATGCGTATGACAATCAATTAGCCCCGGAGTAACCCAGCAACCTTTGCCATCAATCGCTTGCTCAGTTTGAAGTTCAGTAATACTGGGGTCGTCTTTTTGATAGATGGCTTGAATGGTCTCGCCTTTAATGCAAATAACCGCATTTTCGATGATACCGTAGCCATCTTGCTCGGACTCATCCGACATGGTGGCGAGCTGGATATTGTGTATGATGAGATCAAATATTTCTGGCATAATCTAAAGTATCTTATTGTTGCTAAAACAAGTCGTAAACGAATGACAAAATTATACGCTGAAAATATTCTAATTGGCAGTCAATGGCAAACTGATCGAACGCTTATTCTTGATAATGCGGGGGTTATTACTGAAATTCTTGAAGGTAAAGAAGATGGTGCGGTTAGCCTAAAAGGGCCGGTTATACCTGGAATGCCAAATTGCCATTCACACGCCTTTCAAAGAGCATTTGCCGGTTATTCTGAATATCGACAATACGATGCTAATGGCAACCCGACCACAGATAGTTTTTGGAGTTGGCGCGATATCATGTATCGCTTTGTTGCCAAAATGTCACCTGAAGATTTACATACAGTGGCCAAATTTCTCTACATCGAAATGCTTAAAGCAGGCTATACCAGTGTTGCCGAGTTTCATTATTTGCATCACCAAGTCGGTAACGTGCAATATGATGATCCTGCTGAAATGTCTCATCAAGTGATCAAGGCCGCAGAGTCGGTTGGAATGGGGTTGACCCATCTTCCTGTTTTGTACACTTACGCTGGGTTTGGTGAACAAGCACCTTCGTCGGCTCAAGGCCGGTTTATCCATCAAACCGATGAATATCTTGGTTTATTGGAATCACTAAATACTCGTTATTCCGACCAAGAAAACTTTAAATTAGGGATTGCACCTCACTCCTTGAGGGCTGCTAGCGAACAACAGTTAGAGGAAGTGATCCCATTTATTCGTCAAATGGATTCGACGGCACCTATTCATATTCATATTGCGGAGCAAACTAAAGAAGTCGAGGATTGCCTCGACTTTTATCATCAACGGCCAGTCGAGTGGTTGTTAAACAATCATCAAGTTGATCAACATTGGTGCCTTATTCATGCCACTCATTTATCAAACTCAGAAATTAATGCGCTGGCTAAAAGTGGCTCAATTGCTGGGATTTGCCCAACGACTGAAGCAAACCTAGGCGATGGAATCTTTCCGACTCAAGAGTTTTTGCAGTTAGGCGGCCGATTCGCCATAGGCTCTGATTCACATATCGCCATTAACATAGCAGATGAATTAAGGTTATTAGAATATGGCCAGCGTCTGACTAGTCACCAACGCGCGGTATTGGTTGAACGAGAGTGTCCTTCAGTCGGTCAGTTCCTCTATCTAAAAGCTGCCAAAGATGGTGCAAACGCGCTCAGCCAAAATGTTGGTGAAATAAGTGTTGGAAAACGGGCTGATTTGGTGGTGTTAGATCCCGAGCATCCATCGCTATTTAGTAAGCATCGAAGTCAGGTTTTAGATGCGGCGATTTTTGCTTGTAATCAACTTCCGGTTAAAGATGTTTTTGTTGCGGGTAAGCAGGTGATTGATAGCGGTGAACACAATGGAAGTGGAGCAGCAATTCAAGATTATAAGAAAGTATTAGCTCGGATTGTTTGAGTCAGGGAAGTTTCGACTACGCTCAACCGGCTTAGAAGATAGTTGGTAAAATACACAATCCATCGAGCTTTGTTGTGAGCATTTTGGTGTGCGTTGTGGTGAGCGGAGTCGAACTACGGAGTCGAAATGAATCCATTAGCGAGAAAAAACGACCCACCTTCTCAACAACAAAACCGCCGCAGTTGAAAGTCCAAAAATCATTCCAACCCAATAACCTTGCACTTGCATTTGCTGAAATTCTGCCAAATAGTATCCAGTGGGGAAACCAACTAACCAATAAGAAATGGCGGTGATAATCATCGGCATTTTGGTATCTTTTAATCCTCTTAGCGCACCGGCACTAGAAACCTGTAAGCCATCGGAAAACTGAAATAATGCAGCGAAGAATAATAGGCCTGCTGCCAATTCTGCTAGGCCGGGTTCCGAGGTATAAATACTGACTAATAGAGTCGGTATCGCAATCATCATTAGTGCGGATAGAGTCATGATGGCAACACAAGCACTAATTCCGGTATAGCCTGCAATTCTCATCGCATCGCGATCTTTTTTACCTTCAAAATAGGAAACTCTGGCGGTAATTGCTTGGGCTAACCCGAGGGGAATCATAAACGTTAGAGATGCAATGTTAACTGCTATTTGATGCGCTCCCATCACTTCGACAGGATATCTTGCAATCATTAATGCCACAGCAGCAAACATGGTTATCTCGAATCCAAGTGTTATTGCAACTGGAAACCCAAGCGCGAGAATAGCTCTGAACTCTAGGAAACTGGGGATTTCAAATTCTCTAAAGATTCTTAACTCGGCATATTTTTTGGTGAATATTGTGTAACCCAGCATTCCTATAAACATTAAAGTCCAAATAAGCCCAGTGGCATAACCTACACCAACGGCACCCATTTCTTGAATGCCGAAGCCTCCATACAAAAACCAATAGTTAAGTAACACATTAAACGGTATTGAAATAACAGTGATGATCATAACTGCAGTAGTAGAAAACATGCCTTCATTACAAAAGCGTAAAGCCAAGAAAAGAATTAGGCTGGGCATTCCCCAAAGGGTCGCTGTTAAATATCCAAAGGCTAACTCGCTAACCGCAGGGTCGATTTCCAATGCCTGCAACACAAACTGAGAATTGAGCAACACTAAAATCGCAACCGGTGAAAATACAATCGCTAATAAAATACCTGCGTGAAAATGAGACCTGATTTTTTCAGTCTTATCCGCTCCTCTAAAGTGCGCTACGATAGGGTTAAATGCTAAAAACAAACCCAAAAAGAAAACTATGACAGGGTGTAATAGGCTGGTACCGATGGCAATGGCCGCTAGCGCTTCGGTGCTGTAGTGACCCGCCATTACCGTATCGATAAATCCCATTGCCATTTGCGCTAGCTGTGACAACACCGCAGGAATTCCAATCGGAGCCAGTTGTTTTAGTTCTTTTTTAAACTGGTTAATGGTCATTTTTATTGGTTTGGCTCGGTGTATTAGTTATAGCTGATTGCTAATGCTTATGTGGAAGAGAAAGCGCTCAATTGACTATTTCTTAGTTATAAAATGTGCAACGCGTGAATTATACAGAGTTTGTTGTATCGCGCTAAAATAACTTTAAGAAATTAGTCAGCTTTGTAATCTAAAGTAGTTCTTTCACCTTTACATAATAGTATCGAGCACTTTTAGAAGCCCCTTTGGTTGAATAGCGGTTCTTTCGTGACTGATCAGATTCATTCTCAGTAGAGGCTAGTAGGGTCCAATCATCAAGTTTCGCCAAAATACGACTCGCAGTAGAAGAGGTATTAGTATTTCTTGAGTCGGTCGATTGGCGCTGTTGTTGATAAGCTGAAGCTTTTACTGCAACTCTTTGTTCACCAGCGGGACCAACACTAATATAAACACCGCTTTGAATTTTTTTTCTGGCTGTTGTTGGAATCATATGTCCATATTGGCTAACTATCTTAACTTCTGGATAGGTTTCTCCGGTGTTGATATAACCTTGGTAGTTTTCAATTAGCCGCACGGTGAATTCGTTATCATCTGCGAGCAAATGATCTGTTCGGTATTTTTTAACAACAGCGGTCGTAGAACTTGACTCACTTGATCCTTTTATTTGAGTTTGAGACTCCGAATTAGTTTGCCTAATTGGTACACTGGTGATTCTTAGTTGCACGATGTACTCTTTAAAAGGGGTATCTAAATCCGACAGCATACGAGTTACTTTAGCATCATCGCCTTTACTACCACTGACGATCAATTTAAATCCAGATGCCGAAAGCGTGGTTTGTTTGGACAGGTGTGGCTGAATAATTGGGATCAGTTTTTCAGCAGGCTGATGCTTTAGTTGGTGAATGTAAACTTCCGCGATGACTTGTAGGCTGATTAATGACAATCCGATCAGTAATAGACATAAGTGAAATTTGAAAATATTTCTAGTCACCGGTAAAACTCCTCTATTTCTATGGGGCCCGTTTCCTTTAGATTAAAAAGCAGATTAAAGCTCACAAGTGAAGCGCTCTTAAAAAGCTAGCGGGTGTACTTTTCTGCCAAATGTCATCAAACCATTTAGACTTTTCTTTAACTAGAGAATTGGGGAGTTGTGCAAACTCTGCCTGATATCGTTCGATATTATTTCTGTGCACAATACGTTTTTTATCGACTAAATAATAGCCAAAATAGTTCTCATGATAGTCTCGTGGAATTAAACGAATTTCGACATAACTAGTGAATCGCTGCGCAAGGCTGACTAAGCGATGGTCGATCCCTTTTAAATATGACTCGTCGAAAATCAATAGTTGCAACTTGCTCGCTTTGGAACGCTTAATGAATTTGAGCAGCAAGCTTTCAACTCGAGTATCACTCAGCACTCTGGGATCTAAGTCTTTGCTGTAGATTTGAATGACTCGACTGGCCTCGCTAATTAATTGCTCGGTTTCAGCTTTAAACTCATTCAGACTATCAATTGCACGATGAGTCGTATCAGACGATTGATTGATTTCGAATTCGGTAGTGTCAGAGCTTTTAGCTGAGTCATTTTTTTCAATAGAAGACATCTTAGACATTCCATTTAGCAGTGAACTGAATTGATGTTATTTGAATTTAACTAATTAGGCTAGTTTTCTTGCGAGCATTTGGTGAGGAACACCTTGTTTCATATAAACAGGTCCGGCAGAAGTGAACTGCTGCATATTGTAGAACCGCTGGTCACCGAGTTCTGCGTTTAGGGAAATGTTCTTGAGGTTCTTAGATTTGCCGATGTCGATAAGAGTTTTGAAGAGTTTTGTGCCAATGCCCATGCCACGGTAGGGGAGTAAAACTGCAAGCCGCCCAATTCTTCCTTCTTCGGTAATACGGCCGCAAGCTACAATATCACCTTGGGTATTTTTCACTACAACGTGAAAGCACTCATTGTCATCTAGGTCGCATAAAACATTATCTCGAATATGCTGTTCTATCATAAAAACTCGATGTCGAATATCCAAAATATCATTACTCGACTCTTGCCAAGTCGTGCGCTGAAACTGAAATGAACGAATTCGATTAGATTTCATGTTAGTTATTTATAATATTTAATTGACTAGTTTTACATACCCTCTGTTAACTAGATTAGACAAATCTTCAGGAAAATCAACAGTATTTGGTGATTTTTTGAACAATTTTATGGGACACGCTTCAAAATTAGCCAATTTTTCTATCGCGGTAATTAAATATTTTTCAAAAACAAACTGCTCCCCCTCAATACAAAGGATAATTTGAGCTTTTTCCAAGTGCCAAATTACAGTTAAACCAGAGATCAGTATTATTGCAGAATCTTCGCTAATTGAATGAATATTAAAGGTATTTTCTAGTGGAAGCAGACCCAACTTGGATTGACTAAGTTGTTGGCAGAGTATTTTTGTCAAAAGCTCTGGTTGTTGCGAGAGCATTTGTAGTTGAGTTTGTGCCCACCGGATCAACTGTTCTTCACATTGGTTGTTGTGTGCTGCCGAATTTCTATATCTGTCATCAAAAAACTCACCGAAATTAGAGGATTCTTGTAAATACTCGGCTAACAAGGTGACTAGCTGTCGGGTTTCCGGTGTTCTATAACCTACAGAATATCCGATGGATTCACCGAGGGAGATGCCCCAATGTGCAGTTTTTGGGGGGACATAGAGCATATCTCCAGGAGATAATTCGACGTCGATGACAGCTTCAAATTTTTTCATTTGTGAAAGCCCTGCGATCACTTCTTGCTGTCGATTTGCCTTGCCAGGTTGACCTACACGCCAATGTCTTTTGCCAACCCCTTGGATGAGAAAAACATCAAAGTTATCAAAATGAGGTCCAACACCGCCTTGATCGGTTGCGTAACTGATCATTAGATCATCAAAGCGCCACTTAGGAATAAAACTAAAGTGATCTAATAGCTCATGAGTTTCTGTCACCCAACTATCGACAGACTGGACAAGTAAGGTCCAGTGAGAGTTACCCAGTGAAGTGAAGTCTTGCTGCTCAAACGGACCGTGTTCCATTGACCAACGATTTTCGTTGGTATCATATTGAATCAGCCGGCTTTCTATATCATCTTCTAGTGCAAGTCCTGCTAGTTCTTCAGCACTAAGATAATTAGGGAAAGTTGAAAATGCATTTCTAAATAAACAAGGTTTCTTATGCCAGTAGTTGGCAAGAAAGTCCTGTTTGTCGATGTGGGAAAAAGGTTGACAGTACATAACAAGGCCGACACCTCTTCATTAGAGAAGAGGTGTCAAAAGCTGACTAAATATTTTTAGCTTGTTCTATAGCGTTTCCGATATAGTTTGAAGGTGTAAGTTTCTTAAGTTCATCTTTAACAGTTTGTGGTAATTCTAATTGATCAACAAATGCTTGCATTCCTGCTTGATCAACCCGTTTACCGCGAGTTAGCTCTTTTAGTTTCTCATAAGGTTTTTCGATGCCGTAGCGTCGCATAACGGTTTGAATAGGTTCCGCCAAGACTTCCCAGTTTTGATTAAGCTCATCCGCGAGCGATTGCTCATTCACTTCTAACTTGGAAATCCCTTTTAAAGTTGCTTTATAAGCGATCAATGAGTGTGCTACTCCCAGCCCAAGTGTTCGAAGTGCGGTTGAATCACTAAGGTCACGTTGCCATCTTGAAATCGGTAATTTTTGGCCGAGATGAGTGAATAAAGCATTGGCAATACCTAAGTTTCCTTCTGAGTTTTCAAAATCGATTGGGTTAACTTTGTGCGGCATGGTTGATGAGCCTATTTCACCGGCAATTGTTTTTTGCTTGAAATGTCCCAGTGCAATATATCCCCAAAGATCACGATCGAAATCGATCAAAATCACGTTAAAACGAGTAATCACATCAAAATACTCTGCAATGTAATCATGTGGTTCTATTTGCGTGGTGTAGGGATTCCAGGTAAGACCAAGCTCTTCAATAAATGATTGCGCGAATGCTGGCCAATCAACTTCTGGGTAAGCCGATATATGGGCGTTGTAATTTCCAACCGCGCCATTAATCTTGCCCATTAACTGGACGTTGCCAAATTGCGCTTGTTGTCTTTGCAAACGAGCGACCACATTGGCCATCTCTTTGCCTAGAGTGGTTGGTGAAGCTGGCTGCCCATGGGTGCGAGACATTAATGGAGTTTCAGCATATTGATGCGCCAGGTCAGCAATTGCATTAACCACTTGATCCTGCTGGTCACAAACAACAATTGCTGCATCTTTAAGCATGAGTGCATAGGAAAGGTTGTTGATGTCTTCTGAAGTACAGGCGAAATGAATGAATTCGCTAACTGCACAAATAGATGAGTCAGATGCGGTTTTCTCTTTCAAGAAATACTCAACAGCTTTCACATCATGGTTGGTAGTTGCTTCAATTTCCTTAACTCTTAGGGCATCAGTCTCAGAAAAGTTAGTAATAATATTATCTAGGAGTTGATTAGTGTTCTCACTAAACTCCGGAACTTCTTTGATACTTTCGCATTTAGCTAGCGCTTGTAACCATTTTACTTCAACGATTACTCGATATTTGATTAAGCCGAACTCACTAAAAATAGCTCTAAGTTCTTTGGTTTTGCTTCCATAACGGCCGTCTGCTGATGAAATGGCGGTTAGTGCAGAAAGTTCCATGATGACCCCTTGAGTATATATTGTTGCAATGGATTCTGTTGCAATGGATTCTAAAGCCGCGCATTTTACCTTATATAGTGGGCAAATGGCATTATTATGGTGGCATATGTTTAAGACTTTTAGAACTTTAGGTTTGCTTAAGTAGAGTTTATGGATTGAACAGCTAGGGTGGGTCGTGTCCAGATTGTTTTGCTGCCGGCGTACTTTGAGATGCTGAACCTCACTAATTTGTATTTTCCCGAGATATCCGGTGAATAAACTTATAATATTATTGACCGCTATCAACTATAGTTGATAGAGAACACCCCAATTGGCAAGACACCATTGATTTTTAAGTAAAATTCTTTAATATTGGGTAGGTTAGGCGAAGATAACAATGAAAAGTTCAGCCTAAAGCCAACTCAAATTACCACTAGGACTGTCGCATGAAGAAGATGATTTTTCCGCAAGCGGACCACTTTCAAATTCCTAAAGCTCTTTTTATCGGTGCATGGAAAGTTTGGTTCAAACGGTTTGGAGACCACGATTCTTGGCGTAAAGGCAAAATGCCGATTGGACAGAATGACGCAAAGCTCTATCAGATAATTGAGCAAGGCGAGCGTTTTTGTCTTGAGGTTGCCGCCCGGTTAATGGTGCCTTGGTCTTTCCGAGACTCATCTCAAGTCGATAAAGCATTCTTCTTGATGAATCCTGACGTGATCCGTAAAACTAAGATGGGAGATGACAATCAATCCGAAGGGGTACGTCTCACCGATCAAGCCTTAGATTATTGGGATTCCTTGACCTTTCTAGAGCAAGATATGTTTACTGCTTATGCCGAAGCTAGAATTCAAGCGGATATCGAAACCCCTAGCAGTGAACCAGTAATTATTGATGATGCAGGGCTTGAAGTCATTGGTGAAGATATATATCCACCTGTGGTACCTGGCAAAGATGCCAGTGATGAAGAATTTGCCGCTGCGCTAGTCGCTTGGATCGACGAAGATCCGTTTACACCAATGTATCAACGCCATGCAGTGGGCGAAGCCGTGAGTAGTTGGCATGACCGATTAGAAAACTTTTTTTGGCCAAAACCTCGTAATGGTTTGATGCAAGTTTCTCACTCTGCCGATGCTCTGATGTATCGTGCTGAAATATTAGCTCGCGGGATCGAAGACGGTATAGAGTGGAGTGACGATGATAAAGAGTTGGCAGTGAAAACTACCGAAGAAATATTCTTACAGGCTGGTACCCCGCAAAAAGAAGTCACTTGGGAAAACGTTTATGCGGTAATGAAGGCGGCCATCACTAAAGATCCTAATAGTGGTGCAAAGATGAATAGCGGTTGGTCTCTGCTTGCTTCATTTGCGACTCACTGGTTAAACAACACCGAAGGACGCACCCCGATGATTTGTTGGAATAGCCGTGTTTCAACCTCTATCATTTCTCGATTAGATTTCTTGCTAGTTGAAGCAGGTTATCAATCTCTTGAGAACCGATTTCCCAATTTAGGGATAGTGCAAGGTTGGGGCGGCACTCGCCCGCGTGAGACTAGTTTGAGCTGGCCTGATGGCTATCGGAGTTGGGAGACGGAGATTGCAGCCAGTGAGTTTGTTAATTTGATGGTTGATTGTTTAAACAATTCTAAGAAGGATGATGGCTCATTAAGATATGCACAAATGCCTATTCCTACGGGCGGGCGGGCACCTTGGTCAATGCAAGGCGTTCAACTGGTACTGTTTTCAGATGGCTATTAGATAAAACTCAATGAGTTAGATTTAATTCATCTGTCGTCCCGATCAAAAAAGCTCCTATTAAGGAGCTTTTTTATTGCTAGTAAATACTCGTCCTGCTGGATGAGAAAAACAGGTCTCGAACATCTCAATTAATGCCCGAGATTGAGATTACCAACCACATTGACGAGATTGGTTCTGCTCGTCTAGCCAGGTTTTAAGTGGAGCAAAATAGTCGATAATTGCTGTCGCATCCATTTCACGTTGACCTGTCATGGCTTCTAGAGCATCTTGCCAAGGCTTACTTGAACCCATTTCTAGCATGGCATTTAACTTGGCACCAGCTTCCTTGTTTCCGTAAATAGAACAACGGTGTAGCGGGCCTTCATTTCCTGCGATTGCACAAAGTTCTCGATGGAATTGAAATTGTAAAATTCGTGCTAAGAAATAACGAGAGTAGGGAGTATTGCCTGGTACGTGATATTTTGCACCTGGATCAAAGTCATTTTCCGTTCTATCGATTGGCGCTTGAACACCTTGGTATTTTTCACGTAGCTCCCACCAAGCTTGGTTGTATTTATCTGCTGGGATTTCGCCATTAAATACGCCCCAACGCCATTTATCGACTAGTAGTCCAAATGGTAAGAATGAAACGCCTTCAAGTGCTTTTTTCATTAAGAAAGGTAAGTCACCAGCGGCATCTGGCTCTTTTTCGATCAAGCCGATTTCCTTTAAATACTTAGGCGTAATAGACAATGAAATAGTATCGCCAATTGCTTCATGAAACCCATCATTGGCACTATTTCTATACAGGAAATCCTGCTTTAAGTTATAGGCGCGTTGATAGAAATTATGACCAAGCTCATGATGGATGACTGAGAAATCTTCACCAGTGCGTTTAATACACATTTTAATGCGGTAGTCGGTTGTGCTCAAATCCCAGGCGCTAGCATGACATTGAACGTCACGATCAGCTGGTTTAACAAATAAAGACTTTTCCCAAAAAGTATCCGGAAGAGGTTCAAAGCCAAGCGACTTAAAGAAGTTCTCTGCAGTCCTTACCATTTCAATTTCGTTGTATTTCTTTGCCGCCAAGCGTTTAGTCACATCAACCGCTGGGGTTGAGCTTGGAGGAGCGACATCTTCATAGATGTTTTCCCAACTCTGAGCCCACATATTACCTAACAAATGAGCAGGGATAGGTTCACTGAGAGAGACCACATCATCGCCATATTTTTCGTTTAATTTGGCTCTTACATGGCATTGAAGCGAGTCGTATAGCGGTTTCACTTGGCCCCAAACACGATCCATATCAGCTGCAAATGCATCGGCTGGCATATCATATTTAGAACGCCATAAAGAGCCTGTATCGCTATAACCTAGTTCTTTGGAACCTTCGTTGGCAATTTCTACCATTCTTTGATAATCATCCCGCATCTGTGGAGATACTTTGCGCCAGTTAGTCCAAGCCGTTAGTAACTCATTTGGGTCATTAGAACTTGCTAAGGTGCCACTTAAATCTCCTAAGGTGAAACACTCACCCTCTGCAGTACAGCCCTTCGCGTAGGTCGCATCTAAATTTGCAGTAATGTTTGCGAGCTCTTTGGTTTTTGCATCATCATTTGGCGCAGGTATCACTAACCCTTGTTTTAACGTGTCTAGTTTTCGTCGAGTATCAAAATCTAGCTCTAAGTGATCAAACTTCTGAGCGCCAAGCGCAAGTTGCACGCTTTTCTTAGTGGCTTCTTCACCAAATTTTGCTGCAATTGCATTGGTATCATCATTAACGAAGTTAGCCTGAACCCAAAACGCTTTACCGATTAACTCGTAATCTTCTTCTAAAGATTTTTCTGCATCAGCGACATATTGTTTAGCATCTTGCGCTGTGAGTACTGCTGGTTTAGGTTCTTCTACTTTAGTCGGTTGCTGAGGTTGACAAGCTATAGTTAGCGTTGCAACCGCCAGCATCAAGCAGGCTTTAGACGATTTTAGCCAGCGATTTTGGCTTGCTGAAGGCCTGTTAGCCTCAATTGAATGGTGCATGGGATTATTCATTTTTATTCCTATACGTTTTGTTTTAGCGACGACTTTTATGCCATCAATTTCTCACAGAGTGCCTAATCTAAAAGGTTTGCCCAAAACTAGCTGTCGTGGCAAATTTAAGAAAGATTTCAACCAAGTAGGATAAACAGGTTGACTCTGTGCGACAAGGGTTAAATTGATAGAAAGATTAGATTAACTCAATTATTAATCATTACTTGTGACCTAGGTCTAGATGAATGGTTAAAACATGAACTATTATAATTGCAAGCAAATGTTAAATATTGTAATCTCGACGACCGGATGCGAAATTGTCTTAAAGGGATTGGCCAGACGCGAGAGTCAACAGTATGTATAAGGTGTTGATATTATTATAAAAACTATTCTTTAAAAGGTGTCCCAGTGAATAAGATAATTGTCTTAGTAGTTTCCTGTTTATTTTCTCTTTCTTCGGTTTGTTTAGCCGATACACTTACAGCCGTTGACCTCGAAGAGGTGATTACACTTTCCCCAGGCGGCCCTGAGTTAAGGCTCAAAGGCGCAGCAACTAAATCTAATGCTCGTCAAGCTATCTATGTTGGGGGTTTGTATCTACAAAATGACTCCCAGTCTGTCACCGACCTGTTGAGTAATACCGGTGCTAAACGATTTTTAATCAAAACTAACGATGTCGTTAAGCCAGAGTCAATTATTCGAGCAATCAATTTAGGAATTACGGTTAACCATACTGAGCAAGAACTAAACTCATTGGCTGGCGCTATAGAAGAGTTCAACCGTATTTGGAAAGCCGAAGTAAAACAGGGCGATGAAGTCTTTGTTGATTTTACGGCTTCAGGTGAAACTCAAATTAGCGTCAATGGGGCGACTAAGGGAATGATCGCTGGAGAGTTATTCTACCGAGCTTTCCTAAAGACTTGGTTGGGAGATAAACCTCTTAATCAAGATATCAAGAAACAATTGATGGGTGCACAATAACATTATCTTTAATTAAACACTTTGTTTTACCACTAGCTCCTACCTCAGTCCGGCAATTGGCTTGCTCGGACTGAACATTTCCATTAACTCGACCTTTGATTCGCTAGACATAAATATATCCTATATGAACCAAGGTAAAATAGTGCACTTGCAGATTTATTAATGGTTTATTTGCCTGTATAATTCACCACTTCTGAACTATCCTAACTTAATACTCAAATGAATGGTTATCGGGCTTTGCTGCGACAAAGCTTAAGGAATATTAGTCATTCGAATCATCTATAAAGAGGATCTTTAGCGTGTTACAAGCTTACCGAAATCATGTAAAAGAAAGAGCTGAACAAGGAATTGTCCCTAAGCCACTATCAGCTGAACAAGTCACTGACCTAGTCGAATTATTGAAGAACCCACCTGCTGGGGAAGAAGAGTTCTTGTTAGACCTTTTAGCTTATAGAATTCCAGCTGGTGTTGATGAAGCAGCCTATGTCAAAGCGGCGTTTTTATCAGCAGTCGCTAAAGGCGAAGAAACTAGCCCACTATTAGATAGAAAGCGGGCAGTAGAATTGCTTGGAACTATGTTGGGTGGATACAATATTGCGACTTTAGTCGAGCTTTTAGAAGACGCAGAATTAGGTGAGTTAGCTGGAAAACAATTAAGTCACACATTACTAATGTTTGATGCGTTTCACGATGTTGCAGACCTCGCTAAAGCAGGTAATGCTAACGCTAAGAATGTGATGCAGAGTTGGGCAGACGCAGAGTGGTTCACCAGTAAAGATAAATTAGCAGAAAAGACCACTTTGACCGTATTTATGGTTCCTGGAGAAACCAATACTGACGATCTTTCTCCAGCTCAAGATGCTTGGTCCAGACCCGATATTCCTTTGCATGCATTAGCCATGTTAAAGAACCCAAAGCCTGGTATTGATGGCAATCCTTTAGAGATTATCGAAGACTTGAAAAAGAAAGGTCACCCGGTTGTTTATGTTGGGGATGTTGTAGGTACAGGTTCCTCTAGAAAATCAGCCACTAACTCTGTTTTATGGTTAATGGGAGACGATATTCCATACATTCCAAATAAAAGAGCTGGTGGATTTTGTCTCGGTGGCAAAATAGCGCCAATTTTCTTCAATACGATGGAAGATGCTGGAGCGTTACCGATTGAAGTCGATGTGTCAAAGCTAGAAATGGGCGATGTGATCGACATCTACCCTTATGCAGGTAAAATCGAAAAGAACGGTGAAGTGGTTGCTGAATTCGAATTGAAGACCGATGTGCTACTTGACGAAGTTCAAGCTGGTGGTCGAATTCCATTAATCATCGGCCGCGGTTTAACCACTCGCGCTCGAGAATTCCTAGGACTTGAGCCTAGTACTCTATTTAGACAACCTGATCCAGTCGCTGATTCCAATAAAGGCTTCACCTTAGCACAAAAAATGGTCGGAAAAGCCTGTGGAGTAGAAGGGGTTCGTGCTCATCAGTATTGCGAACCAAAAATGACCACCGTTGGATCTCAGGATACTACTGGGCCGATGACTCGCGATGAATTACAAGATCTCGCCTGTTTAGGTTTTTCAGCTGATTTAACCATGCAATCTTTCTGTCACACTGCGGCGTACCCAAAACCCGTTGATATTGAAACTCAACATACACTTCCTGATTTTATTATGAATCGTGGCGGTGTCTCACTTCGCCCAGGTGATGGCATTATCCACAGTTGGTTAAACAGAATGCTATTACCAGACACCGTTGGTACTGGTGGTGATTCGCATACCCGTTTCCCAATCGGAATCTCATTTCCAGCTGGTTCTGGTTTAGTGGCATTTGCTGCGGCCACCGGAGTGATGCCTCTCGATATGCCTGAATCTGTATTGGTTCGTTTTAAAGGCGAAATGCAGCCAGGAGTGACATTGAGAGACTTAGTTAATGCTATTCCGTACGCTGCGATACAGGAAGGTTTATTAACGGTTGCTAAAGAAGGTAAGAAAAACGTTTTCTCTGGTCGAATCTTAGAAATTGAAGGTTTACCAACATTAAAAGTTGAACAAGCGTTTGAGTTATCAGATGCGGCGGCAGAACGAAGTGCTGCTGGTTGTTCTATCAAACTAGATAAAGAACCAATTATTGAATACCTCAATTCCAATATCACTTTGTTGAAGTGGATGATCAAAGAAGGTTATGGCGATGCGCGAACGATTGGTCGCCGAATCGAAAATATGGAAAAGTGGTTAGCTAATCCAGAGTTGATGTCTGCAGATGAAGATGCAGAATACGCGTCAATCATTGAAATTGACCTAAATGAAATCAAAGAGCCAATACTGGCCTGTCCGAATGACCCAGATGATGTGAAATTGTTATCAGAAGTTCAGGGTGACAAAATCGACGAAGTCTTTATTGGTAGTTGTATGACCAATATTGGACATTATCGAGCTGCTGGAAAACTATTAGAAAAAACCACTTCGATTCCTACTCGTTTGTGGATCGCTCCACCAACTAAGATGGATGAATATCAATTGATGCAAGAGGGTTACTACAATATTTTTGCATCGGCTGGAGCTCGTACGGAAATGCCTGGGTGTTCATTATGTATGGGAAATCAAGCGCGTGTTGCTGCCAATTCTACGGTTGTTTCGACATCGACAAGAAACTTTCCAAATCGACTTGGTAATGGTGCCGATGTTTATCTTGCTTCAGCAGAATTAGCAGCGGTAGCTTCAATTTTAGGTAAATTGCCAACGGTTGAAGAGTACATGAGTTATGCCTCAGATCTTGATACCATGAGTGAAGAGATTTATCGCTACTTAAATTTCCATGAAATTGAAGACTTTAAAAAGTCAGCTGCCATGGTAACAATACCAGTTGAGAATAAAGTAGTTGTTGGATAGTATTATTTAATCCAAAGTTGCAAATTAGATTGGTAACGACTAAAAAAGCACCCTTAGGGTGCTTTTTTGTAGGTGAAGGAAATCTTTGAGAATTCTATGCGCTAAATTTTATAGGATAACCAAAGACAATCGCACCAACTTAGAAAAACACAAAAGGAATGAATGACGCATGACAATGATAGGAATAGATCTGGGGACTACCAACAGTTTAGCGGCTTATTGGGATGGCGATAAGCCAAGGCTTATACCAAATGCTTTAAGTGAATACCTAACGCCATCCGTCATTAGTGTTGATGATGACGGACAGATATTTGTCGGCGAAATCGCTAAGCAACGACTCGTTTCACATCCCAATCATACAATTGCTAATTTTAAGCGAAAAATGGGCAGTAAAGCGCAGATGAAATTAGCGAATCAAAACTTTACGGCGGAGGAGCTATCAGGATTATTGCTAAAACAAATAAAGCAAGATGCTGAACAGTTTTTAGGAAAGAGTGTTAATTCAGCTATTGTAAGCGTTCCGGCTTACTTCAATGATGCCCAACGAAAAGCAACAAAAATAGCAGGAGAGCTGGCAGGTTTAAAAGTTGAGAGGTTGATTAATGAACCAACCGCAGCTGCCATAGCTTACGGTATTCATGATAAGTACCGAGAATCAAACCTCATTGTTGTCGATCTTGGTGGTGGGACTTTCGATGTGTCTGTGCTCGAATTATTTGATGGTGTGATGGAAGTGCATGCGTCTGCGGGCGATAATTTTCTTGGTGGAGAAGATTTTACTAACGCATTAATTACTCAGTTTCTAAAAGATAATCAACTTAAAGGACATCAACTCAACAAGTTAGAGCAAGGTAAATTAACCCGAAAACTTAATCAATTAAAATTAGAGTTAAGTGATTCAGAAGATGTCGAACTAAATCATCAGATAGGTGAAACTAGTTATCAATGGACATGTTCTCGCTCTGACTTTGAAAGAATTGCCGACGGATTACTCAAAAAGCTTCGTCATCCCATCGAAAGGGCAATTAGAGATGCCAAGCTTTCACTCAATGAATTAGATGAAGTGATATTAGTGGGTGGTGCTACTCGCATGCCGCTAGTTCGAAACCTAGTCGGTAGAATGTTTAGAAGGCTTCCTTCTTCTAACATCAATCCGGATCAAGTGGTGGCTTTAGGTACGGCCGTTCAAACGGCGTTAATCAACAAAAATCAAGCGCTGGACGATGTCGTTCTAACCGATGTGTGTCCGTATACTCTTGGCGTTGAAGTGAGTATCGAAGCTAAAAGAAATGAATTCGAACAGGGGCACTTTTTACCGATTATAGAAAGAAATACAACCATACCGGTGAGTCGTATGGATACATTGAATACTGTTCAAGACAAACAGACCAGAATTAACTGTAATATTTATCAAGGGGAAAGTCGACTGGTAGAAAATAATATTTTTCTAGGCTCGCTTGAGGTGGATGTGCCTAAAAACAAAGCGGGAGAGGAAAGCATTGATATACGATTTACTTACAATGTCAACGGCATCTTAGAAGTAGAGGTGACCGTTAACTCTACCAATAAAACTAGTAGGAAACTGATAAAAAATGCCGACTGTCAATTGTCTGATGCAGAAATAGAAGAAAGCTTTCAGCGACTAGCGGAAATCAAAATTCATCCTCGCGAAGATAGTAATAACCAACTGATCGTTGCACGTGCCGAAAGGTTGTATGAGGAGAGTTTAGGAGAAAAACGTCAATACGTTGCTCACCTTGCTGCTGAGTTTGACCGAGTATTAAATACTCAGGACAATGAACTAATAGAACAAAAACGTAGCGAACTAGAAAAAATTCTCGATGAGTTGGATGAGAGTATTTTTGAATGAATGAGTGGTCTTTATTTGAAATTGAACCGACTTCGGACAAACGGGCAATAAAACGTGCCTATGCAAAACTAATCAAAACAATCGATCCCGCGAAAGAACCCCAGCGATTTCAGAAAGTTCGGGAAGCCTATGACTATTTACTCGATTATGGGCGGTTTTATGTTGAGGAAGAATCCGTCGAACTATCTGAAAATGCTGCAACAGAAGAACAAGACGACGAACAATTAACCCACGTAGAAGCGAGTAAAGATTATTCACAGTTGTCTAGTCAAGAGTTAATTCTCACAGAACTTGATGTTCCCCAAGAAACAGAATCTAAAAAAGGCGACTTAAGTGTAGTTGACCAACTAAGTATTGACGAGGTGATTCTTGAAGAGCCCTTTAAGGACAATTTTGAAGAGCAAAAAATAGCACTCGACTCAGGGCCAACCCAACTAGTTTATTCCGGGATAGAATTTCAGAGTCAAGAATTAGCAACCGATTTCCAACACAAGACAAGTTATCAATCTGCGAACGAATTTATAGAAAAACTTACTGAACTTTTTGACTCCGGCAGTACCGCTGAAAAATCTGACTGGATTGATTTGATTGAGGATGAGGAATTCCAGTTTTTCGATGTGATTGAACTGTTACGAGTTGATATTTTCGGTTTCTTAGTCGAGCAAATAGAAAAGTGCATGGAAGTAGGCAACCAGCCGGGACAGCTAAAACTTAAGTTACTAAGAGAGAGGTTGCCCAAAGACTTTGAATGGCTAACAATGTATTTAGCTGAACACTTTGACTGGAGGAATACAGAACTAATTCTGTCCAATCATTTTAGTGGCGAACAAATGAAAATGGTCGGGCAATTCTACCTAAAAAACAAATCTGCAAGGGTTGTAGAAACGAAAGAGTCTGGCTCTAACGCCAAATATTATTTCTTCTGGTTTATCTTTTTATTTGTATTGATTAAAGCATTCTCGGCAATGGAAAATGATAGCGGGAAGGGGGTTAGCACGGAGCCGAAGGAAAGTGAACGCCGTTTGTTAGAATCTATTCGTCCAGTTGTTTTTTGCTCACATTATCGTTTAATTAATAGTGACGAGCGCGCAGAAAAATGTGAACAACGATTGTTACCCACCGAAAACAAGAAACGACTAATTCTAGCTCTTTATTGGCTTAATCAGTTTGATTCAAACAAGAAAGATAACAAACCTAAAGAGTTGCTAGATAAGTCTTTAAATAAGGGATTCGAACTAATACAGCAAGCCAGTGATAATCACTATATACCGGCAACGAATTTACTTGCGTGGATGAAACTTGGAAAGCACTATCAGCAACAAGATATAGTTACAGCAAGACTATTGTTGGAGCAATCAACCAACAAGGGTGACAATGTATCGACCGTTGCATTGGGGATCGGCTACTATGTGGGATTGTGGGGACAACCCGATCCTGAGAAAGCCAATCAAATACTACAGTCAATCGATATTAACGACAGCACGAATTCAGCCAATCTAAGATACGCCTTAGCAGCAAGCTATTGGTTTAATGTAGTCAAGCCCAAAGTAGAGGTTGATAGGGAGAAAACTAAAAAACAATTAAGCCTTGTGTTTCTGGATAACAGTGAGTCAGCCGATCTGCAGTACGTCAATAACCTCGCTTGGTTTTTCGCTACTGTTGATAGTGAATCCAACGATCCTGTGTTAGCGCTTAATTTGGCTCGTCAATTTCAACCAGAGTATCGCAACAGTCAGAAATGGCAACACCATGACACGCTTGCTGCCGCCTATGCAGCGCGAGGCAATTTTGATATGGCGCGAGAGTCAATCGACCAAGCCGCAAAGTTACTTAACGCTAAATATCCTGAAGTCGATAATTCAGAAAGATTGGAAGCCGAAAAAATACTAGCTGCACATCGTCTCTTGTTTGAACAGAACCAAACAATCAAAGTAAAACCAGACTCTAAGACAATGCGAGGACTACTTACTGCCGGCTTTGATGAATTGATGCGAATTGATTTACGAAACTTGCCGGAATGAGGAATCAAGAATGAGAAATCTTAATGACTGGCTAAAACTAATTGAGCAGTTTCATCCGAGTGAAATAGAACTTGGCTTAATAAGAGTTAAACAAATCGCAGACAAACTGGGGTTGTTAACGCCTACTGCCAAAGTCGTTTTAGTAGGAGGCACCAATGGCAAGGGGAGCTGTGTGGCCACTTTGGAGTCGCTTGCCAAACAAAGTCACTTAACAGTTGGTTGCTATACTTCGCCGCATTTAATTCATTTCAATGAACGTATTAGAATTAACGGAGCAAACATCGATGACAAGTCTCTTGTAGAAGCATTTGAAACAATAGAAAAAATTAGAGAGCAAGTTGCATTGACGTTCTTTGAGTTTACTACCTTAG
>JBDVOJ010000073.1:0-56736 GCA_039969155.1 Kangiellaceae bacterium | reverse complement strand
CACTGTATAGGTAAATTTTTGCATGTCCCAAGCTGCGGTAGGACACCTTTCTGCACACAAACCGCAATGCAAACAAACATTTTCATCTTTTACCATGACCCGAGTTGTCGGCAACTCACCTGAAACGTAGAGATCTTGGTCTTTATTATTGGATGGCGCGTTTAGACGAGTTCTGAGATCATCTTCTTCGCTGTTGTCTATGAAATTAATACACTGTGTTGGGCATACGTCGGTACAAGCATCACACTCAATACATAAGTTGTCGGTGAACACAGTTTGTACGTCACAATTTAAACAACGCATCGCTTCTTCGTAACCTAAGTCTTTATCAAAGCCTTTTTCGACTTCCATTTTTAGGTTTTTGAGGGCGATTTCTTTATCAATATGCGGTACTAAATGACGCTTGTCATGATCAATATGATTATCATAAGTCCACTCGTGGAAACCCATTTTTTGACTCATCAAATTGACCCCAGGCTCTGGTCTATCTGATATCGAATCGCCTAGGCAAAACTTGTGAATAGAGATAGCAGCTTGATGCCCATGAGCAACCGCAGTAATAATATTTGAAGGACCAAAGGCCGCATCGCCGCCAAAGAAAACACGCTCGTTAGTTGACTGAAAAGTTGTTTCGTCAACCACTGGCATATCCCACTTGCCAAACTCCAGACCGATATCTCGTTCGATCCAAGGGAAAGAATTATCTTGTCCAATCGCAATTAGCACTTCATCGGCTTCGATAAATACCGGCTCTTCGCCAGTAGAGATGAGACTACGCTTACCATTTTCGTCATATTCGGCGCGTACTTTATCGAACTTCATGCCGACCAACTTACCGTTTTCTACCACAAACTCCATTGGTGTGTGGTTTTCATAAATAGGAATATCTTCTCGAATTGCATCTTCAATTTCCCAATCAGAAGCTTTCATATCGGCTTGCGGACTTCTCACAATGACTTTGACGTCGGTTCCACCCAATCTTCGTGCAGTTCGACAACAATCCATCGCGGTATTACCACCACCCAAAACGATAACTTTCTTGCCAATGGCTTTGGTATGTTCAAACGCGACACTTTCTAGCCAGTTGATCCCTAAATGAATAGAGGCATCGCCTTCTTGACGACCTGGTAATTTTGCTAAGTCGCGGCCGTTTGGCGCGCCAGAGCCTACAAATATTGCGTCATAATCTTTTTCTAACAACCCTTTTAAGCTGTCTACATAATGTTTGAAATGGGTGCTGACTCCCATATCAAGGATATAGTTGACTTCTTCATCTAATACAGTCGCTGGCAAACGAAATGATGGTATTTGGCTGCGCATAAACCCGCCACCGACTTCCTGTTCATCAAACAAATCAACTTCATAACCTAGCGGTGCTAACCCTCTAGCGACAGTTAATGACGCCGGACCAGCTCCAACCAAAGCGACTTTCTTGCCGTTTTTAGGCTGTACTTTTGGTAAGCGATCGCTAATATCATCTTTATTATCTGCGGCTACCCGTTTTAGCCGACAAATGGCAACAGGCTCTTCTTCAACTCTATCTCTCCGACACGCCGGCTCACAAGGTCGATCACATACTCGCCCCAAAACACCCGGAAATACGTTGGATTCCCAGTTAATCATATAGGCATCGCTGTAGCGACCCTCGGCTATAAGCCTTATATATTCTGGTACTGGGGTGTGGGCTGGACAGGCATACTGACAATCAACCACCTTATGAAAATATTCAGGATCTTTTATATTAGTTGGCTTCACACCAAACTCCCGTTTTGTATGGTTTGTTTTTGAATAAAAACATTATTAAAGAGTTGTCTTGAATGGGACAAAATCACTAACCGTTAATGAATTACTATAATCATAGGCTAAATTCTTGAATAAGAAGGTGAATTATACTTTTTTTTCCGCGTTTGTATCTATTTATTGACCGATTTTTGGCGCTTTTTTCGGAAATTCTCCGGATAACCCAGAATATTCTTAATAATCCTTCTTATGACTTTAAATTGGCTGCTTTTTGATCGCTGCAGGATACCCCAACCATCAAATAATTGCTAATAACCTATCTTTCTACTCGACCAAAGTCTAGTTTGAGGCAAATCAGCTTAGAAATAGCTAGCGTAGCTTTCAATTAATGCTATTATATAAACCATTCACTTTACATAAAGATAGCTTTTTTTAAGCCAATTAACCATAGAGCCTTGCTATGAACCCGTTAAGAGCGAAAGCAGCATTAGCCACCGTTATGTTGGTTACATTGCTCGGTACTGCCGGCATTGCTCTGCCTTACCCTATTTTGGCCCCTTACTTTATTGAAGGCTCTCATTCCGCGAATAACCTGGTGAGTTTTATGGGCTGGCCGCCCAAGCTGCTATTAGGAATAACCTTAGCCACCTACCCTTTAGGACTGCTGATTGGAAGCAACGTTATCGGCGCCCTATCCGATCGATATGGTCGAAAAGAAGTTTTAAGTTATACATTAGTGGGAAGCGTACTCGGTTATATCGCTACAGCAATTGCAATTCAGCAAGAAAACTTTATTTTCTTTATTGTTGCAAGAATCATTACAGGCTTTTTTGAAGGCAATATTTCAATCGCTAGAGCGATCACCGTTGAGTTGCACCCGCATATTGACAGAACTCGGGCGTTGTCTTTGTTGTATGCAACCACTTACGCTGGTTGGTTAATTGGGCCATTAGCTGGTGGTTACTTAATGGAGTATGGCGTGGATACGGTATTTTATGTGGCTGGAATCGCAGTATTTCTATCGTTATTAATGGTGATATTTGTCTTGCAAAAAACACCGCCTCAAAAACCATCCAAGCTATCACTAGTGACCGAGATATTACGCAACCATTCAGCAACCTTGTTGACCAATAACGAGTTAAGACGTTTTATCTTTTTTTACTTTGTTTTCACATTAGGGATCAACACGTTTTATGAGTTCTATCCGTTATGGCTAGTCGAAGATCTTCATTTCGATAGCAAACAAATTGGTTGGACAACTGTTGCGATTACCCTTTGCATGGTGATAGTCAGCAGCACCTTTGGTGACAAGATCCCGCGACGCTTTGGACAAGAAAGATCATTGTTAGTCGGTAATGGGTTATTTGCTGTCACTGTTTTTATTATTACTTTTTTAACCGACCCAATAGTCTATCTTCCATTTGCTTTAACGGGTGCGACCATCGCGATCATCAATGTGGTGTTCCCGAGTATGTTATCCGAGTATTTTGGTCATTTGGGGCAGGGAAAAGTGATGGGGTTACAGGTGAGTATTTTTTGTTTTACTAATGTTGTTGTTGCGATATTTGGAAGTTTCGTTTCTTTAATAAGTGCGGATATGACCCTATGGCTTGCAGCGGCTTTTTTGGTGAGCTCAATGTTTTTGTTCAGAACGCCCGCTAAACCCTCTGCAGAAAGTTAACCATTAGTGGGATTCTAATAAGTTAGAAAACACTAAGGCAAGGATTGATCAGCCCGCTGTTGTATTTTTTCTAATGGCGCTATCGCTCTAACAATTCTTCCGGCACCCGTTTTACCCACATCATCAAATGATTCGACCTCAAAGGTAAACAGCCCCCACTTATGCTCCTTTAAAGCGGCTGAAACCCTATAATTAGCGCCAACCGCGGTTGCTGCTAGATGTCTAATGTCAATATGCGCTCCTACCGAGACTTGATTGTTTGCAAGTAAAGGTTTGATGATGTCGGCACAAACTCGCTCCATTTCAGCAATTAAATAGGGAGTGGCTAAAACACTCGCATATTGCTCACCCTCTTCTTTGGCAAACGATGCGGCTGTTTGATTTGGCAAAACCTGTTTCTGTTGGGTGTAAATTTGGTCAATTAGTGGATCAATAAGATTTTTCAAAGCGGCTTTGTTTCTCTAAGATGGCAATGCTTCTGAATAGTTAGGCATCAAGAACAATGATATAAATTTTCAATCTTTACCGGATAGCGAGCCTTGCTTGGCAGATAGGATGAATTGACAAATTGGCTGGGCAGGTTTTAATCCTTGTTTTACTAGTTCAACCGCTTTTTCCAAGGTTTCTGCATCGCAATCGAAATGATAATTAAGCTTCCCCTTAGACTTTAGTTCGATTTGAACTTCTTGCCATTGCTCTTGACGCGGTTGGTACTCGATCGAGACGACTTGGTCTAATTCAATTGGCGGATACTTAGCCCCACCAACAAATTGAATGATTCCTTCTTCAAGAGAAAGACACTGTTGTTTGCTAGGGTTCTCATCAGCACGAAATATTTTGGAGAACAAACTCATATTGCCACCTACTTTAGATTCTACGGTTAACCAAACCAGCTTTACTCAAAGTAAAAAGCTCAACATCGTTCAGCGATTTCACACAGCGATAGTCTAAAATAATAGCCTTTTTAGGCGTCTAGTCCAACAAAAATTCAAGATCGCAAATATCAAACCTAACCCTTCTAGTTTAGCTTAAAAGGCAGTGTTTTTGTTTTTTTGCTGTCAAGGTAGCCAAAAAAAACCCGGAAGAACCGGGTTTTAGGATATTTCTGAATTACCGGGCTTGCACCGGTCAGCCAATTATTGGCTGTTTACTAACATGTATTTAACGGTTTCCGCTATTTCGTCGGTAGAACAAGTCGCGCATGTTCCCATAGCCGGCATCGCATTAATTCCTTTGATAGCATTTTGAATCAGCGCTTCTTCACCTTTAGTGATTCTAGATGCCCAAGAATCTGGGTTTCCAAACATTGGCGCTCCAATAGCGTCAGTGGCATGACAAGCAGCACAGCTTACTTTGTAAATATCTTCTGGACTTCTAGGTCCTGACGTTGCAACAACCGCTGGTTTAGAAACCGGCACATCGTCGCCTTCGACATAAACACTACCACTCGGTTTAATTCGCTTTTCTATAGTATGGCTTTCTAGGTGATCGGCTGACACCGTCCATACCAAACTAGCAATTACAACCACAATAATCGATTTGATCACGTTCACTTTAGCTTTCTCCTAAACTCGGTTTTTGGCTGATATTCTACGACAGCCGAGAATTGCGCAGATTATAGCCGAGAATTCCTAAATAATCCTAGCAAAAACCGGTAATTCCGTCATTTGTGTGGCTCAACAGAAATAAAAATTCATCTTTCTTTTAAAAATGTTCGTTTTTTTGCCATTTTGAGGAAACTTGTGGTCAAATAGCGAGCAAAATTCACTGTTTAAATTGCTAAATTAGCTAATAATTCAAATATTTACTACTTTTTGGAAGGTTCTTTACTACAATTAGCAATGATCCTTCTTGGTTATTTGTTGTCCTTAAGTCACTCAATCGAGAAGGTGACAGGATAAAACTCAGAATATTTTAGGAAATCTTGATTAGATGATGTGGGGCTCCAACAAAAAACTCGATGCCAAACGGGTATTAATATCACTGAATGAAAGTGAGGCTCGCCTATTTTTGCTGGAAAACCATGCTGGCAAGTCAGAGGTGCTTAGCTCAACAGCGGCTAGCTATTCTTCGAGTCAAGAATTAGAAGCTATCTGTAAAGATTGGCTACAACCCCTAAAAGCTAAAGGCACAGCTTGTCAGTGGTTACTTTCCAGAAGTTTGTACAAGACTTTTTCGATTGCCACCCCGAAAGTTCCTGATTCTGAATTGGCTTCCACTATTAAATGGTTGGTTAAAGACCAATTGGAACAATCGTTAGACAGTGTTTTAGTATCTTACTACCGACCACACACCATCGAACGCGAAGCCGATAAAATTGTTGCTGTTGCCGTAGAAAAAGAGTTTGTTGAAAACTTGATCAACATCACAACCAATTTACAGTTAGACCTTAGCAGCATTCAAATTGATGAATTATCCTCTGTTGCGGCACTTGGACATCTGTCAGAAGAGACTCAAATTTGCGGATTGATTGATGAAGACCACCAAGGTCTGATTTACAATTTCTATGTCGGTCGCTCCTTAGCCTTTACTCGACACATTAGAGGTCGTTTTTTCCCTAACCAGTCAGACAGTTCATTTTCTCTTGATGACGACAATAATGAAGAACAAACAGATCGGTTTTTGTTGGAAACACAAAGAACACTAGACTATTGTATCAGCCAGTTCTTTCGCTCGCCTGTCAATCGATTAGCACTAAATGCAAGCAAGGCCGACAACAATAACTTAGTCGAGTCTTTAGAACAAATCGCCGAACTTCCGGTTGATTTGGTTGAAGTGACAGCACCAACCGATGATAGCAATAGTGAAACTCTCGCTCTCACTATTTCAGAAGCTGGAGCGGCTATCGGCAAAACCGGGCAAACCCAGCAGTGGATTGATTTTTATTTACCACAGTATCGACCAAAACCATTAGAGTTTGGGTTTAAATACGCAGTCGGTATTTGTCTAGTAGCCTTTGCAGGTTTTGTCGGTTATGGAGTTCTGCAAACATCGGAGTTAAACCAGTTAAAGAACCAACTCGGCCAAAGCGAACAAAAACTCAAAGAGACTCAAGCATCTCTTGATCAACTTAGCAAACAGCTAGGAGTAAAAGACAGTCTTCAAAACTTAGACTCTACGATTAACCAAAGACAAGCTGAACTAGTCGCAAGTAGAAAACTACTTAATAAAGTTGAAAAAACAGCTCCAAGCAAACCGGTTTTATATAGCGAGGTGTTATCTGCTTTGTCCAAACAAACAGCGAAATCGTTGTGGCTGACTCAAATAAAATTAACCCCAAGCACCATCGGTTTAGCAGGTGAAACAACCAGACCGGAATCAATTCCTAACTATATCAATGAGATGAGTAAGAACAAAATCTTAGCCAGTCAATTTGCGGATTTAAAAATTCAGCGAAGCACTGATAATACAAAATTAGTACAATTTGAAATGACCAATGGGCGCTACAATAATGCAAACTAAATTTGACTCATATGTAGAAAAATTTAATGCGCTAGCGCTGCGTATGAGGGTGTTATTCACTTTTGTATTAATTGCCATTTTATATATGCTATTTGATATTCTGTGGTATAGCTCGAGAGCTCAAGACTCCAAAAACACCAGACAAAAAATAGAAACCAATCAACGACAAACCAATGAACTGATAGACATTCAAAATACTCTTAATACCACAGTTAGTAAGAGCAGAAATAACCCCAAGACTCAAAAAATTGCTTTACTAGAAAATGAAATAGAAAAAATCAAAGAGCAATTAACCGAAAAAACAATGAATTTAATCCCTTCGGATGAAATGGCGAGTGTTCTCGAAAAAATCATTCGTTCTACCCAATCTTTAAAATTGGTATCTTTGAGTAAACAAGCATCAGTAAAACTATCTGAAACGGGAGAATCAACCGCTAAAGCTCAAGAGCAGAGAATTAATTTGTATCGACACTCGCTAGAAATTGTCCTCGAGGGAAGTTATAGCGCAACCTATGAATTCCTGCAAAACTTAGAAAATATGGAACGAAAAGTAGCATTTGAAAGCTTTAGCTATCATGTAGAAAATTATCCTAAAGCCGAAGTGAGATTGGTGGTTTCGACTTTAAGTCTCAACAAGGAATGGATAGGTGGATAATATGAAGAGTACTATATTCTATCTAAGTTTGTTGTGGATAGTCTCGGGTTTCATTCACGCCAAAGAAACTATAACTGATCCCACCAGACCCACTATTGGAGCTGCACCAATCAGCAGCGAAAAAAGCAAAACCATTCCGAACATTACCTTGTCGGCTATTTTTGTGAAGCAAGGTAAACGAAGTGCAATTATTAGTAATAAGTTGTACCAAGTAGGCGACTCTTTTTCTGGAAACAAAATCGTTTCCATCGATGATACTAGCGTATTGCTACGAAACAGCGATGGCTATCGTCGACTAAGACTCATTAATAAATTTAAGAAACTGAAGAAATAATCGAATGAAAGAGCAATTATTAAAACTATCCTGTCTATCAATAGTGGTAACACTTTTGGCGTCTTGCGAGACGTTGTCTACCAAACCTGAACAGAAATCACGGCTCGCGGTCGAGGCGATTTCTGAGGGACAAACCCAAAACTCTAAAGTAGCGCAACAAAATGCTATATCTGCCGATCAAGCTCTATCGACCCTTGTCATTGATGAACCTCCCAAACCCACAATCGTCGAAGACCGGTTCGATGTTTCGGTAAAGGATGTCGATGTTAAAGGCTTCTTATTGGGGTTGGTTGATTCAACCGATTACAACCTCATTGTTAGCCCAGAATTAGCGATGAAAATATCTCTTCAACTTAAGAACGTAACAGTTTCTGAAGTTCTACATGCACTAACTCAAATTTATCCGATTACCGTGCAGCAAGAAAACAATCTTTTTCTTGTTTCCTCTGCCGAAACAATGACGGCAGTTTATACCTTAGACTATCTCAACATAAAACGAAGTGGTGATTCCAATACCAGTGTCGCCGGACAGTCTGTTCCTAGCGGCCAAAATCAAAATAATCGCTCTTCTGATGCTAGTGGTGGACGATCGAATTCTGGTGGTGGAAATAATATTCAACAAGTTAAATCAAGTAACGTAAAAACAAAAAGTGAAACTGATTTTTGGTCTGAACTTACTACTAGCTTAAATTTGATTGTTCAAAACGAGCCTAAAGCCAGCGTAGTGGTAAGTCCTCACGCTGGGATAGTTGTCGTTAGAGCGCTACCGCAAACCCACAACCTTATTAAAAAATATTTAAACACCACTCAAATGAGCCTCGACAGACAAGTTATTATCGAGGCGAAAATTATTGAAGTAAGCCTTAACGATGGTTATCAAGCAGGAATCGATTGGTCAAAAATGGGCACAACCAGCGGCGACTCTTTTACTATTAGTCAGCAAGGACAAGTCATCCAACAAGCGGTTTCTGAAAACCCGCTAAATGGAATTTTTTCATTGCTTTATCAAGGTGATAACTTTGCCGCGGCCATTGACTTACTTAAATCTCAGGGCGATGTTCAAGTGTTGTCTTCACCGAGAGTATCTACCGTCAACAATCAAAAAGCCATTATAAAAGTCGGTAGTGACGAGTTTTTTGTAACGGATGTATCAACCACTACCGTGACAGGCACTAGCACAGCGACCACCCCCAATGTCACATTAACACCTTTCTTTTCTGGCATATCGCTCGACGTAACACCTCAAGTGAATGCTGATGGTGACATTGTGTTGCATATCCACCCGATTGTTAGTGAAGTTGCTGATCAACCTAAAACATTAAGCTTAGGTGCGGACAACTTCGTGTTACCACTGGCTCTCACCAATGTAAGAGAATCAGATAGCATCGTAAGAACTCGTAACGGCAGAGTCGTCGTTATCGGCGGATTAATGCAAAATAAAATTAGTGAAGAAGATAATTCTACTCCGCTACTCGGCGACATTCCTCTTTTAGGAAATCTGTTTAAACAAAAACGTCAATTCCAAGTAAAAAGTGAGCTGGTAATCCTGTTGAAAGCGCATGTAGTCGATAACAATCAATCTGATTTACAACTAGACCAAGTAAAGAGTCGATTTAATCAGTTTTAGACACTATGTATCTTTACCATTACGCAATGAAGAAAATACCGTTTGGGCATACTCCCGATACGGAACTTTTTTGCCACACAGAAACCCATGTTGAAGCACTTAATGTATTGCTCTTTTCAATCAATAGCGGGGAAGCGTTTTGTAAAATCATCGGTGAGGTAGGTTGTGGTAAAACCATGCTATGCCGTGTATTAATAAGAAAACTAGAATCCGAAAGAAAGCTCGCTTATATCCCTAATCCTAATCTTGACGCAAATTCTCTACGTTACACATTGGCAAAAGAATTAGGCCTGAAAGTCAGAACAAATTGTCGTGACGATCAACTGACCCAAAGTATTCAAACTCGTTTGATTAAATTGAATAAAACTCACGGACCTGTTGTTCTGATTATTGATGAAGCACAAGCAATGTCTGACGAAGCCTTAGAAACATTACGTTTGTTTACTAATATTGAAACCGAACAACAAAAGCTGTTACAGATTGTGTTGTTTGCTCAACCTGAATTAAACAAGAAGTTGCAAAAGAATCATTTGCGCCAACTCAATCAGAGAATTACCTTCTCTTATCACCTTAAAAAACTAACAGCTAGGCAAGTGCTTGATTATATTAAGCATCGACTAAATACGGTGAGCCTCGGTAAAGAGGTTAAGATCTCGCCGGCATCAGCTTATCTTATTCGATACTTTTCTCGCGGAACACCGAGAATTGTCAACACGTTATGCCATAAAGCGTTGTTGCTTGGCTATGCAAAAAAACAAAGCTCTCTATCTTTAGGTAATATCTATAAGGCCGCTAAAGACACCGATGGTGTCGATCGATTTTTGTTAAAACACTTCAAAGCAGTTTTAACGATTGGTCTTTTAGGTGCAAGCACAACCGCTTTAGCCTATTTGGGGGTAGCATGAGTTTAGTCAACGAAATGCTCAACGAACTACAAAAGGAAAAATCAAAAGGTCCACACTTCGATGGCATGATTGCGGTTAAGAATAATGAAAGCAGATGGCCCCCTTCAAGAGTGGCACTGTATGTTTGCTTTTTTCTTTTGATTGCTGTTGTTGTTTGGCTATTTTTAACTAAGTCTAATAATAACAGTCTCATCAACACTACAACCACCATCGCTGAAAAGCCAACAATACTAGACTCAACTTCGAAGCAAGAGACATCCAATTCACAACAAGCAGAGTCGAGATTACCGAACACCACTCAGAATACGGAAACTGTTGCCACAAACGCGGTTACTCAACAATCATCTTTAAACACTGAAAATGCAAGCAACAGTTTAGATGAAGCCATCACTCCATCTAATAAATCGCTGACTGACGCGAACTCTAATCAACCTTTGAAGAAAAGCGTATCGACAAACAACGATGCAATAGAATCTCGCCTGACAGAGCAAGGGACAACCAATAACAAGAACTCGATCGAAGAGATAAAAAGCCAAAAATCAGTAAATGGACTGACTAGTACTAAGACTGTCAAAGTTAATTCTAAGCCAATCACTGCAAAGTCTATTAACAAGCCCATGATTAAGATTTCTAGAAAAAGCTTAGCGGAAAAAGAATTAAGAATGATAGCATCTCAATCGCCGCAAAGATCGAACTCAGAAAATAAAGTTGTTGTCGATGGTTTTTTACAACAGTTTTCAGATTTAGATTCCGCTTGGCTTGGAGCCATAAACTTAGTGGAAGATTTCGATATTAATTATCACTCACAATTGCTTACTAAGGCTCTAAATAATTTTCCTGAACAAGCCGCGTTTAGAATGATAGTGGTCAAACAAAACATTGCTCAAAACGACTATGCCAACGCTTTGTCTGAGTTAAAAAAGATCGATAGCAAAAACTGGCAACAAAGTCAGTATCGGATCGCGGGCTTCTTAGCTCAGAAAGTTAGCGATCATGTTTCTGCTATAAGATTTTATAATCAGCTATTAAAAAGCAAGCCAAATCAAGGCGACATTAACATGGCGATTGCTATATCGCTTGAAGCGCTTAACGAAACTAGTTTAGCGGTAGCGAAATTTCAACGCGCTTTGGAAGACTCGAGCTTAAAACCCATCCAAAGACAATTTATTGCACAGCGGATCGCTGTGTTAAAAGGTTAACCCATGCTGTTAAAGAAAGTAAGACTCGGCGATATGCTGGTCGAAAATAAAGTCATCACTACCAAGCAGCTTGATGATGCGCTCAAAGAACAAAAAAGTAATCGTCAACGGCTGGGAAAATTACTGGTCAATTTGGGCTATGTAGAAGAAAAGCAATTACTTCAACTGTTAGCGCAACAGCTTAATATTCAATTTATCGATCTGGTTGGTTTCAAAGTAAACACTCAAGCAGTGCAACAACTTAACGAGATGACAGCCCGCCGATTAAGAGCGTTGGTAATTGACGAAAAGCCAGACCATTTTTTAGTGGTGATGGCAGATCCTACTGATTTAGGTAAATACGATCAGCTCCAGGAGAAATTATCTAAGCCACTAGAAATTTGCGTAGCGATCGAGTCAGAGATTATTTCGAATATCGATAATTTTTATCGAAGTGGTGATGAAATCTTAGACTTGGCAGGCGCGCTAGAAGAAGATCTAAGCGAGGAAAGTTTCGATCTTCCAACCCTGAATGAAAACGTCTCCAATGATGAAGCCCCCGTCGCGAAGTTCCTGCAAAGTCTATTTGAACAAGCGATTCAGATTAAAGCCTCTGATATCCATATTGAGCCAGACTCTCATGTTTTGCGAGTAAGAATGCGAGTGGACGGTCAACTGCAAGAACAAATTATCAAAGAAAGCCGGATCGTAGCGGCCTTAGTATTAAGATTAAAACTAATGTGCGGACTGGATATTTCTGAAAAAAGAATACCACAAGATGGTCGGTTTAGAATAAGAGCAAAAGATCATGATGTTGACATACGTTTATCGACGATGCCAATTCAACATGGTGAATCAGTGGTAATGAGGTTACTCGATCAAAGTGCCGGATTGTTAAAATTGGAACACACCGGTATCGAGCCAAAACTTCTGAAAGAAATTCGAACACTTTTGTCATTTCCACACGGACTAATATTGGTAACAGGTCCAACAGGTAGCGGTAAAACAACCACCTTGTATGCGGCCCTCTCTGAACTGAATCATCCCGAGAAGAAAATAATAACTATCGAAGATCCTGTCGAGTACAAACTTTCCCGAGTGAATCAGTGTCAAGTTAACACCAAAATTGACTTAACCTTTGCAAAAGTTTTAAGAGCTGTTCTACGACAAGATCCAGACATTATTCTAATTGGTGAGATGCGAGATCAAGAGACCGCAGAAATCGGTCTTCGTGCAGCGGTTACCGGTCACTTAGTGCTTTCAACTTTACATACAAATGATAGCTTGTCGGCAGCAGTCAGACTTTCAGATATGGGGGCAGAGCCTTACTTATTGGCAAGTGGTCTACGTGGTGTAATTGCGCAAAGACTCGTGAGAAGAATATGTAATTTCTGTATTGAGGATCATCAACCCAACGAACAAGAAACCACTTGGCTTAATAAATATTTAAAAGATCAACATGATGTTCCGCAATGGCGTCAAGGTAAAGGGTGTGTCCAATGCCACAATACTGGCTACCGAGGACGAGCCGCAATTTTCGAAGTATTGATTCCTAACCTGGATATGCTAGAGGCGATCAGAACCCGTGATTATGCCAACTTTGTTAAGCTCGCTCATCAAAGTGATACCTTCACACCACTTTCTACATCTGCGATTAGTTTGGCTAGACAAGGGGTCACCAGTATCGAAGAAGTGTTAAGGGTTTGCGAATCCATTGAAGATATTACAAGGAACGAATAATGGCTATTTTTTCCTATGTAGCACGTCAAAAAGATGGAAAATCCGTTTCAGGAGAAATGGAAGCTGCTAATCAAGAAGCAGCAGCTGATAACCTAATGGCTCGAGGAATGTTACCGGTTTCTTTAAACGAAGCGGGTCAGGAAAGCGGTTGGACCAATCTAGATATTGGTGAATTGCTTTCGTCAAAAACGGTCGATATGCAAGATCTTGTTATGTTTAGTCGACAAATGTACAGCTTAACTAAGGCTGGTATTCCTTTAACCAGAGCAATTAATGGCTTATTGGAAACGACTAATTCCAAAGTTTTACGTAACGCGCTTGAAGCTATTAATACCGATTTAAGTGGTGGTATCAATTTAGCCACGGCTTTTAAAAAGCATGATCATATTTTCGCTCCGCTTTATGTTAGTTTAATTCATGTCGGCGAGAATACCGGTCGACTTGAACAATCTTTTCAACAAATAGCCAACTACTTAGAGCTAGAACAAAAAACTCGACAAAGAATAAAAAGTGCAACTCGTTATCCCACTTTCGTTTCTATTGCGATAGTTTTAGCGGTAATTGTGATTAACGTATTGGTGATGCCACAGTTCACTAAAATGTTTGAGGCTTTTGATGCGGGTGAACTGCCATTACCTACTAGAATCTTAATGGCGACTAGTACTTTTTTTATAGACTACTGGCCCTATTTAATTGTAATTAGCGTGGCTGCTATATTTGCTTTTAATCGCTATATAAATACTGAGCTGGGGCGTTATTGGTGGGATAAATTAAAATTAAGATTTCCCATTATTGGTGACATTATTTATCGCGCGCTATTAGCTCGATTCTCACGAACATTCTCTATGATGATCCAATCTGGTGTACCGTTAATCAATACCCTTAATATTGTTGCTGATGTTGTCGATAATGCTTGGGTGTCGGGTAAGGTTTTAGAAATGCGTGACGGCATAGAAAAAGGCGAATCAATTCTACTTGTTGCAGGTAAAACAAAAATGTTTTCTCCGCTTGTTTTACAAATGATTGCGGTCGGCGAAGAAACCGGTCAGCTTGATGAAATGTTAGTTCAAGTGGCAGACTTTTACGAAGAGCAAGTTGATTATGACTTAAAGAGGCTCTCAGACTATATCGAACCAATTTTGATTGTTTTCATTGGAATGATTGTGTTGATACTAATGCTCGCCATTTATCTACCTATGTGGGAATTAACATCGGCTACTAGGAATGGCTAGCGCTTTAACCTCAACCAACACAAAGAGTGGTTATCTTTACTTAATTTTGCTCGGGATGATTGTCTTAGGGGTGGTTTATTTGTTCGTGTTTAAAAAACCATCCGTCGCCAAAGATTGGCAACGACAAGCATTTCGCTTAAACGCAGCCGCATTTACCAATGGAATTCATTTAGCGAATGCCCGTTTTTTAACCAACAATGCCAATCAAGTTCAAGTCGATTGGTGGCTACAAGGTGGTATTGGCTTAGACTACAATAATGCGGGCTACCCCATTGGTACCGATATCTCAGACAGTCAACTATCAGCACCGGTCAAACCTGAAAATTGTGCGCAAGTTTGGAAATTTGTGCTCGGTCCTTTGCAACCTCAAATGCACCCTAGTAAATCAGAGAATAATTATTGGGTAGAGCTAACAGAGGACAAAACTTGCGTTTTTCATGCATTCGGCTTGGAAAAAATGCAACTTAGTTACCAATCTCAAACTGGAACTGTCATTTTGACCGAATAATTCAATAAAATTGTGGAAAAACAAAGATATTGGGCTAAACTTTAAACATTAACTTAACTTTAAAACTTAACTATTTGCACCACTAAGAGGAAAACATTGTGAATAAATCTTTAACTAAGACTGGCGGTTTTACTTTAATCGAATTAATCGTCGTAATTGTCATTTTGGGAATTATGGCAGCGATCGCTGGCCCAAAATTCATCAACTTGCAAAGCGATGCTCGAATTTCTGTTATACGGGGTGTAGAAGGTTCTTTAAGAAGTGCTGCAACGCTCGTTTATTCTCGCGCTTTGATTGACGGAACTGAAGCCGATGCCACGGGAACAGTGACAACTTCTGACGGCCCAGTTGATACTGTTTTCGGTTATCCTGCAGCTACTGCGGCTGGAATTGGAGCTGCGCTAGATTTATCAGGCGATGTTACGCATGATGGTTCTGGCGTATTTTCTTTAAGAACTAACTGTTCTGTTACATACACAGCTGCCACTTCTGCAGCCGTTGGAGCCTCTGTCGCCGCTCCAGTAACAACTGACTGCTAGATTACAAGAAGTTAAATCTTGATGAAACACCCAAAGCCACCTCAATTGCAGGTGGCTTTTACGTTAATAGAGCTAATAGTCGTTGTTATCTTGTTAGCGATTATTAGTGCCTATGTTTTTACCAAATTTTCTTCTTCCTCGGGTTATCGGTTAGATTCCACTGCAGAAACCATAGTCTCGGCTGGCCAACTGGCACAACAACTGTCTATGAATGACTCTCAGCGCAATTTTTCGCTTTCTATTCAAGCTAACCAAGTTGATATCATTGAAGATGGTAATACCTTTTCAGGTAGCCAAGATTTTCCCATTCAATTTGATTCTTCTGTGACTGTTTCACCTGTTATTAACATTACTTTTGATAGTTTAGGCCAAACAACGGCCACGACAGTTACCGTGACATCAGACGATAGTGTAGCAATCTGTTTTGAAAGCAGCGGTTTGATTAGACGATGCTAAATTATTCAAAAACATCTGCAAACGGCTACTCGCTGATAGAACTAATCGTAACGATCGTGGTAACCAGTATTGTTATTATTATTTTCTATTCAATTTTTGCACCAAACCAAAAGAACTCAGTGACATCGGTTTTGCAAACGAAAGCAGCTGAGTTAGGTCAAGCTTATCTAGAAGAAATTACCCTAAAGCGCTTTGATGAAAATTCTCCTGCAGGTAACACTGTAAGATGTAACCAAAGTCCATCATTGTTATGTGGGGCCATCGGTGCGGAAGAAGGTGCTGGTAACAGAGCCTTATTTGATGATGTTGACGATTACGATGGACTCGATGATCAACCCGCTAAAGACGCTTTTGGCAATAATCGTGTTGGTTTTAATGGATTTCGAGTAACTGTTGCAGTGGCTTATGCTGGTGGCGATTTCGGGTTAGCGGCGCAAGACTTAAAAAGAGTGACGGTGACTGTATTTACTCCTGAAGGCAATAATTTGGTATTTAGTCGTTACAAAGGAAACTTTTAATGGCTAACCAACTTCAACATTTAAGCGTAAGTGGCGACCAACGAGGCTTTTCCTTATTGGAGTTAGTCATCGTTATTGCACTGGTTGGAATTATGGCAGTTTCACTTGGAAAACTGACATCAAATTCCGTTGTCGGCTACGTTGATGCAAAGGATCGAAACCGACTTAGCCAATCAACTAAATGGGTAGTTGAGCGGATCAGTCGAGACTTAAGAGAAGCTATACCGCAAAGTGTTAGAGCTGGTGTTAGCGGGAATATCCATTGCGTTGAATTTATTCCAATCGAAAACTCTTCGACCTATTTTAACATTCCTGCGACCGGTGCAATTTCAAGCTTTACAGCGGCAAACTTTAATTTGAGCGCGAGTTCGGCAGCATTTGTTACTATTATGCCGATCAATACGGCGAGTTTATACGCTGGCAGCGGGACCGTAGGCAGTGTCGCTTCAATAGCTGGTTCAGGAACACCCAATGAAGTACTCGTTACGCTTTCGGGTCCGACAAATTTCTCGGGACGATCACCTCACCGACGTTTCTTTTTATTTAACAGTCCAGCATCCTATTGTTTAGATGATTCTAATGGTCAAATGACCCGTTATTCAGGGTATGCGTTGGCCGCTAGCCAACCATTTCCACCCGCTAGCGGCGGGCAACTGATCGGAGAAAATTTCTCTGCGACTTCCACCGTTTTTAATTATCAAGCCAATACTTTAGCTCGTTCTGGATTATTACAAATCAACTTACACGCACAAAATAGAGGACGCTCTCTTTCCGGCAACCAAGAGTCCTTTGATGTTTTTTATGAGGTACATATTCGAAATGTCCCTTAATTTAAACTATCGCTATCACAAACCAAATCAAAATAGGTTTAATCCAGTAAAACAGTCTGGAATTAGTATGGCCTTCCTACTTTTCACCATTGTAGTCGTTAGTTTACTCGCTGCGGCGTTAATGAAGCTAAATTCGCAATCAGGGTTGTCTGTCGCTCACCAAGTGATTTCGACTCGCGCTTTTTTTGCGGCAGAATCTGCCGCTAATTTACAAGCTTTGTCTATTTTTCCTGTCAATGGCGGTGCAGCTAACTGTACTAACCAAACTTTTAATTTCAACACTCCAGGTCTTGAAGGTTGTAGCGCTACCACAACATGTGACTCTCGAGTTGTTAATACGGTGACTTTTTATAGAGTCCAAAGCCAGGGAGTTTGTAATGCTGGCCAACCTCTGCAAGCGACCAGAACCATCGAAGTTAGACTGAAAGATATCATTGCGCCATAACCTGCTAGCTGACCAAGATGCCTGAAACTCAAACACCCTGTCATTGCGGAAACAACCTAATGTTTGAACAATGTTGTGCTCCCTTCATAAAACAAACGACAAAACCAGACAATGCCGAGCAGTTAATGCGTTCACGGTTTACGGCTTTTAAGTTGAGGCAACATCAATACATTATAGATACTCAAAGGCTGGATAATCAGCCACCAGCAACCCTCGACTCATTTGATCTAAGCCTTGAGTGGTTGGGACTCTATGTTTTAGCTCATCACACTGGCGGCAATAAATCACAGCAGCAAGTCGAATTCGTCGCATTTTTTAAGGGTGGTTCTTCTAATACAGTCGAGCAAATGCACGAGCTATCATCATTCCAACTTAAACAAGGTCAATGGCTGTATACCAGCGGCCAACATCTTCCCGATTACAAAGTCCCGCGAAACAGTCTTTGTTTTTGCCTCAGTGGCAAAAAATACAAGAAATGCCACGCGCTTAGCTAACCTCCGATTTGGATTACAAAGGCCAAAAAAGACAATGTTTCTATTTTTGTGGCTCTTAGAACAGAATTGCTTAGTAATAGCAAACCAATGGAAGCAAACTCAACGCAAAAAATTGCTAAAACAGCTCCGCTGGTTGCTCTTGCTATTCCAGTGTGAAGGTTAACGAGTTTTAGACGCACAAAACATAGGATCAATCGAGCTTTGATTGATATAATCCGTGCTTTATTGAACCTAGCCTTATTGAGCTAATTAAAGTATTAAAGATTCGGAGACATTCGTTTTGTCGAAAACTAATCAAGCAGCTGAAAACAAAGGAATCGACGGTGCGCCGCCAACCTTTCAAGGGCTGATCATGAAGCTTCAGGAATATTGGTCAGATCAAGGTTGCGTTATCGTACAGCCTTTGGATATTGAGGTCGGTGCTGGCACCTTTCACCCGGCTACTTTCTTACGATCGATTGGACCTGAGCCTTGGAATGCGGCCTATGTGCAACCTTGTCGTCGACCTACTGATGGCAGATATGGCGAAAACCCTAATCGACTACAACACTATTATCAGTATCAAGTGGTGTTAAAGCCGTCACCCAAAAATATCCAAGAGCTTTACTTAGATTCGCTCAAGATGTTAGGCATTGATCCGTTAGAGCATGACATTCGATTTGTTGAGGATAATTGGGAGTCGCCGACGCTTGGTGCTTGGGGGCTTGGTTGGGAAATTTGGCTGAACGGCATGGAAGTTACTCAATTTACCTACTTCCAACAAGTCGGAGGTTTAGAATGCAAACCGGTCACCGGCGAGTTAACCTACGGATTAGAGCGGATCGCCATGTATCTGCAAGGTGTGGACAGTATTTTCGATCTCGTTTGGACTGAAGGGCCACAAGGCAAAGTCACTTATCGAGACGTATTTCATCAAAATGAGGTAGAACAATCGACTTACAATTTCGAACATGCGGATGTCGACTATTTGTTCGGCTTTTTCGATTATTGCGAACAACAAAGCAAACAGCTCATCGAAAAAGAATTGCCGCTTCCCGCCTACGAAATGGTGTTAAAAGCCTCGCATGCATTTAACTTGCTGGATGCACGACATGCCATTTCTGTGACCGAACGCCAACGATTTATACTGCGTGTCAGAACGTTATCTCGAGCGGTTGCTCAAGCTTATTATGATTCACGTGAAGCATTGGGTTTTCCTATCTGTAAAAAGGAACACTTGTCATGAGTAGTCTAACCAACAAAACACAAGATTTTCTGTTTGAGCTAGGTTGTGAAGAACTTCCACCAAAGGCGCTACCAAAACTGGGTAAAGCTTTATTGAAATCTGTGGCTGAGGCCTTCGATGGACTAGAACTCAACTACCAAAAGAGTGAGTGGTTTGGGACACCTAGACGAATTGCCATTCGCTTTAGTCAACTCGATGCAGCCCAACAAGACAAACAAGTCGAAAAACTAGGACCTGCTGTCGCCGCGGCTTTTGACGCAGACGGTAAAGCAAAACCAGCCGCATTAGGTTTTGCAAAATCAAATGGTGTCGATGTGGCCGACTTACAAAGAAAGCAAACAGATAAAGGCGAAAGACTAGCCTACATTGCTGATGTAAAGGGGCAGAAAACCAACGCGCTTTTACAAGATATCCTGCAAAAGGCGATCTCCCAATTGCCAGTTCCTAAAGCCATGAGATGGGGAGCAAGTTCCTTCCAGTTTAGCCGCCCTGTTCACTGGCTTGTCGCTCTACTAGATGACAAAATCGTTGATATCGAAGTTTTTGGTGTTAAGGCTGGAAATTTGAGTTACGGACACCGTTTTCACGCACCACAAGAAATAGTGATCACATCACCAAGTGAGTATGAAAAGTTGATGACTAATGGGTATGTAAGCGCTTGCTATCAAAAAAGAATGGCCGCAATTGATCAACAGGTCAAAGAAATTGCTAGCGGCTTAAACGCGAATACGGTTATTTCAGACGAATTATTGCAGGAAGTCACAGCACTGGTTGAATGGCCACAAGCCTTATTAGGTAATTTTGAAACTGAATTCTTGCAGGTGCCTGCGGAAGCGTTAATCTCTTCCATGGCGGAACATCAGAAGTATTTTCACTTGTTAGATAAGCAAGGTAATTTATTACCTAACTTTATTACCATTTCAAATATTGAAAGCAAAAATCCACAATCAGTAATTGAAGGCAACGAAAAAGTCATTAGACCAAGATTAGCGGATGCCAAGTTTTTCTATGACTCAGATAGAAAGCATCATTTGTCTCATTTTATTGAGCGACTTAGAAAGGTTGTCTTTCAAACTAAACTCGGGACCATCTACGATAAAACTCAGAGAATTAAGAGTTTAGCGGAAAAAATCTCGCAACAAATTGATGTCGATGAAACTCTTGTTTCACGTGCAGCCGAGTTGTGTAAATGCGATTTGATGACTGATATGGTCGGAGAGTTTAGTGACCTTCAAGGAATTATGGGACGTTATTATGCTGAAAAAGATGGCGAACCAGAGGATGTTGCAGCGGCAATGGACGAAATTTATATGCCTCGATTTGCTGGTGATCAATTACCAAAAACAACAACCGGTACCATTCTAGCAATAGCCGATCGAATAGATACTATGGTTGGAATTTTCGGAATAGGTCAGATTCCCACCGGCGCTAAAGATCCATTTGCATTGCGACGAGCATCACTTGGTGTACTTCGTTTAATTACCGAGAACAAACTAGCGCTGGATCTTTCTGAGGTAATTGATTGGTCTCTCACCATTTACGATTCTACAGAGCTAAACACTCTATCCCAAGATACCAAGAAAGGATTGCTGGACTTCTTTGCTGCTCGTACAAACTCCCTGTATCAAGAGAAAGGGATAGCGGTACCGGTGATCAAATCTGTTCAAGCACTTAACGTCACTCAGCCAACAGAATTTGAGCAGAGAGTTGTTGCGGTGGCCGACTTTTCTACTAAACCAGAAAGTAACGATTTAGCAGAAGCGAATAAACGAGTTAAAAATATACTGGATAAGTCGGACTTTGATTTTGATAGTCATTCCCTCAATATCGATTTGTTTGAAAAGGAAGAGTTGGAGCTTTACCAAAAAATTGAATCGATCCGTGATGATGTGAATAGCGATGTTTTAAAATCAGACTTTTCTACGGCGCTAGATAAATTAGCAACATTAAAGGACCCAGTTAATTTATTTTTTGATAAAGTTATGATCAATGCTGAAGATAAGGCAACTAGAGAAAATAGATTAACTCTTATCAGTCGATTAAGACGACTGTTTATTGGAATTGCTGATATCTCTCTACTTCAAAAATAATGCGAAAAACAAACTCGATTAATCAGTTAATTATTCTAGATAGAGATGGAGTCATTAACTTAGATTCGGATGATTATATTAAGTCGCCCGAAGAATGGATCCCAATTAAGTCGAGCTTAAGGGCGATCGCTAAGCTAAATAGAGCTGGCTACTGGGTAGCCATTGCGACTAATCAGTCAGGTATCGCAAGAGGCTACTTTGACCCGATGACATTAGCCCTAATGCACAAGAAAATGGAGTTAGAACTGGCCCAGATGGGTGGTCATATAGACGCTATCGAATATTGTCCCGACCATCCAGAAAATCCAACCCATTGTAGAAAACCTAATCCTGGTATGTTAGAAAAATTACTCGAACAATTTTCGGTTGAGGCTGCAGAGACTTGGTTTGTTGGTGATAGTTCATCTGATTTAGAGTGCGCTATCAATGCCCATTGTAAACCAGCGTTGGTACTAACAGGAAAAGGTCAAAAAACTTTGTCTAGGGGAAACTTGCCAGAGCAAGTGAGTTGTTTTAAAGACCTTGACGAGTTTGTGGAAAAATTATTGGCTCATTAAAGTTTCCTCAAATGAGCCATAGAATACTACTTTAAACTCTCATAGTAGGCTGATAGGTCTTCAATATCTTGGTCGGTCAAATTAGCCGACATTCCAGACATAACCGGGTCATTTCTGGTTTTATCTCTAAACGCTTTGAGCTGCTTTGCAGTATAAGCTGCTTTCTGCCCTTTAAGGTTTGGGTAATTAGGAATCATACTGATCCCATCAACACCATGGCAACCAATACAAGTGGCTGCTTTGGCTTTACCTGCCGCAGCATCTCCGGCCGCAAGTGAGCTTGCGCTCATTCCTAGAGATAAAATTAGCCCGGAAACTAAGACTACTTGTTTTAACATTGAAACTCTCCAAATCATAAAAATACTAACTAAACATCCAAATTCGCTACTGCTAGCGCGTTGGATTCTATAAATTCCCTTCTGGGTTCTACATCATCCCCCATTAGCGTTGCAAAAAGTTGATCTGCGGCAACTGCATCTTCAATAGTTACCTGAAGCATGCGTCTCGAATCAGGGTCCATGGTTGTATCCCACAATTGTTCAGGATTCATTTCCCCAAGACCTTTGTAGCGTTGAATAGCTATCCCTCTTCTCGATTGCTGCATTAACCAATCTAACGCCTCTTTAAAGGATTCTACTTCCTGTTTCTTGCCCCCACGCTGTATGTAAGCACCCACTTCTATCAAATCACTTGTGTTTTCACCAAGCGTTGTTATTTTCTTGTATTCTCCTGAAGAGAAAAACGATTTATCTAAAACGTATCTCTTTTCATTCCCATGGTGGATAACATTAATTCGAGGATTAAACTCGTTTCGTTCATCATCTTTAATAACGTCAAACTCAAATCGAGTAGCTCCAATTTTTCCGTCGCCGACAAGTTCTGTTTCCAACTTACTCAACCAAGCTTTTACTTTTTCAGAATCTTTAAGATCGTCCACCGCTAATTTAGGTAAATCGACAATTGTATTAAGAATTCTTGAATCATAAAGCTGAGCCAATCGCGTTATATCCGCTTGAACTTCACGATAATCCTTAACTAATTGCTCTAGACCGGCCCCAGAAACGGCTGGAGCGTCAGGATTAACATGTAACGAAGCTTCATCAAGAGCCATACTTGTTAAGTACTCCTGCAAGCTGACATCATCCTTTACATAAGTCTCTTGCTTACCTTTCTTTATTTTGTAGAGTGGAGGTTGTGCGATATAAACATATCCGAGCTCCACAAGTTCTAACATTTGTCGGTAGAAGAAGGTTAATAATAATGTACGAATATGAGCTCCATCCACGTCAGCATCCGTCATAATAATTATTCGGTGATATCGAGTCTTTTCTGCGTTGAACTCATCCCTACCAATACCACACCCTAGAGCTGTAATTAGTGTGCCAACTTCCGCTGAAGATAACATCTTATCGAATCGAGCCTTTTCTACATTAAGGATCTTTCCTTTCAAAGGCAGTATCGCTTGGTTTTTTCTATTTCTACCTTGTTTTGCCGATCCTCCCGCAGAATCACCCTCCACAATATAGAGTTCTGATTGAGCAGGATCTTTTTCTTGGCAATCTGCCAATTTCCCAGGAAGTCCTGCTATATCTAGAACTCCTTTCCTTCTTGTCATATCTCGCGCTTTTCTAGCAGCCTCTCTCGCTCTTGCTGCATCTAGCATTTTACCGACGATAATTTTGGCTTCTTGAGGGTTTTCTAAAAGGTAATCAGATAACTCCTTACCCATGGTTTGCTCTACCGCCGTCTTCACTTCAGAGGAAACAAGTTTATCTTTTGTCTGTGAAGAGAATTTAGGATCGGGTACTTTAACTGAAATAACTGCCGTTAAACCTTCTCTCGCGTCATCGCCAGTGGTTTGAGTTTTACCTTTAGCATTGGCTGGTACTTCTTTTTCCATATAGTTATTTAGAGTACGTGTTAGTGCCCCTCTGAAACCGGCAAGGTGAGTACCACCATCACGCTGAGGAATATTGTTAGTAAAACAAAAGATATTTTCTTGGAAACTATCGTTCCATTGCATAGCGACTTCCACCCCTATTCCATCTTCTCTAGCGAAAGAAAAGTGAAACATCTTTTGATTGATGGCTGTCTTTGCACGATTTAGGTAGTCAACAAATGCTTGAATTCCACCTTCGTATTGAAAGTGATCTTCTTTGCCTGAACGTTCATCTTTAAGCTTTATGCAAACGCCGGAATTTAGAAAGGACAATTCTCTTAGGCGTTTGGCGAGTATATCGTAATGAAAGTTGGTGTCTGTGAAAATCTCAGGGCTTGGGTGGAATCTTAAATCTGTGCCGGTGCGCTTAGTCTCACCGATAACAGCTAATGGAGCTTGCGGTTCACCAAGTACATAAGATTGCTCGTGTACTTTACCCTCTCTGCGTATGGTAATAGTCAGCTCGTCAGATAGCGCATTAACAACCGAAATTCCGACACCATGCAGACCGCCTGATACTTTATAAGAGTTATCATCAAACTTACCACCAGCATGCAGTACCGTCATAATAACTTCCGCAGCAGACACCCCTTCTTCTTCATGGATGCCAACAGGAATTCCACGACCATCATCAGTGACAGTGATTGAATTATCAGTGTGAATTATGACATTGATTTCAGAACAGTGTCCCGCTAGAGCTTCATCAATCGAATTATCAACAACTTCAAAAACCATGTGGTGAAGACCAGTACCATCATCAGTATCACCGATATACATTCCAGGTCGCTTACGAACAGCATCCAGCCCTTTTAAGACTTTAATACTGGAGGAATCATATTCGGTTTGTTCTGTTTCGTTATTATCTGACATTCTTAAACATTTTCCTTTTATATCTTCTAATTCTCTATGTGAACATTTTGCGGCTTTACAACACCATGTTCCACGTGAAACATCTTAACGCTATTATACTCTTTTATGAGTTGTTTTATCATATCCGGTTGCAAACAAGACATGATAATTTGCACATTTTTTTGTGCACACAATGCCTTTACTAAAGACATTTGATTATACTCATCTAGCTCTGACGAAAAATCATCTATAACAAACAAGCTGTCCTTATTAGTTTTTGATTTTAACAGCCGAGTTTGAGCTAAAAATAGACAATTGATTAATACTTTCTTCTGCCCTCGAGATAATACATCTTTGGCAAACAACCCGTTTACGCTAATCTTTAAGTCTGCTTTATGAGGCCCATACTGAGTTGTCCCATTAAGCCTATCTCTCTCTAATGAGCTAGCTAGCTTATCTGCCAGCTCCCCAGTATAACCCGCGTAGTAGCTTAGTTTAATCTCTTCGGCAAAAGAGACACCCAGTTCCCTTAATACCAAAGCCAGCGTCTCACAAAGTTCAACGGCAATCTTAACTCGGTAACTATTGAGTAATTCTGCCGACTCGATAAACTGTTTATTCCAAGTCTTAAAAACCTGCAGGTCGAACGCAGACTTGTGGCGTAACAATGCATTACGTTGTTTCAGCATTCTGTTGTAATCTGACCAAATCTTTTGATAACGATGTTCCACGTGGAACAATATCCAATCTAAAAACTTTCGGCGTTCATTGGGACCTGAATCAACCAAATGATAGGACTCAGGACTTAAAGACTGTACTGGGTATATATTGACTACTTCTACTAATGACTTAACCAGTTCGCCATTCAGCTTAACCAGTTTAGTCTTTTCCTTATTGGTATACATAACACCAAGACGACTACTATCCGAGAACTCTCCAAATATATCAAAACTACTCGCGGCGTAATTTGAAAAGGTACTTTGCTTGGAGGAACGAAATGAACGTGCACTTATTAAGTAGGTGATAGCTTCTAGAAAGCTACTTTTGCCAGCCGCATTATCACCGTAAATGATATTCAGATCGGCAGAAAACTCGACAGAAATTTTTTCAAGATTACGAAAGTTATTAGCCTTGAGGCTCTTTAAGTGCATTGTTTAAGCTAACAAAGAGAACTATAACCTCATCGGCATAACAACGTAGAGACTATCGCTATTCTCTGCACTTTCGATCAGTACACTACTATTAGCATCTCCTAAGTTAAACCTGACCGAATCAGTCTTAATGACGTTTAGCGCATCAACTAAGTAGTTTACGTTGAATCCGATCTCCATAGCTTCGCTTGAGTATTCCACGTCTAACTCTATCTCAGCTTCTTCTTGCTCAGGATTATTGGCATGAATAGTCAGTTTGTTTTCGTCTAGTAAAAGTCTAACGCCTCGAAACTTCTCATTACACAATATGGATGCTCTAGAAAATGCGTCCTTTATTCTGTCTCTATTGCTCACTAATTCTCGTTGCACATTCTTTGGTAAAACTTTGTCGTAGTCAGGGAATCTGCCGTCTACAAGCTTAGAGGTAAATACATATTCCGCTAAGGAAATTCGTATATGGTTGCTATTTAACTCAATCTTACAATCAGAATCTGAGCTAGATAATAGTTTCGCCGCTTCCATGACCCCTTTTCTAGGTACGATGGCCTGCACTAGATCGCTAGTAATTTCCTCTGGTAACTCGATTTTAGACAAGGCAAGTCGGTGCCCGTCAGTAGCTACAGTCAGTAATGTCTTGCCATCCAATTCGAATAACATTCCGTTTAAATAGTAACGAACATCTTGTTGCGCCATTGCAAATTGAGTTCTATCAATGAGATCTTTAAGCGTTTGACTGGGAAGTTCTAATTTCGTTGAGAATAACGAGTCCTCTATATTGGGGAACTCTTGTGCAGAAATAGTAGACAGTGAGAAACGATTACGCCCAGATTTAACCTTTAATCGATTCTCTTCTAAAGTTACATCGATTGGTTTTTCGCCAGAAAGACTACGACAAATGTCCACTAATTTACGCGCTGGAACCGTGATGTCCCCCTCCAAATATTCGCCCTCTAACGCAATATTCACAGACATCTCAATTTCTAAATCTGTTGCTGTTATCGAAAGTATGCCCTTATCTACTTTTAATAGTAGATTAGCTAGAACAGGCAGTGTTTGACGTTTTTCTACGGCACCCGAGACTAACTGTAGCGGCGGTACTAGAGCACTCTGCTCAATCGTAAATTTCATATCAATAAGCTCCTAAACCCTACCTTAAACCAATTTAACTCGACAATATGCGTAGTAAATTAGTGTAATCCTCGTTAATATCTTCAAGTTCTTCTTTTAATTCTTTAATCTTTCTACAAGCATGTAAGACGGTTGTATGATCCTTACCGCCGAATGCTTCTCCAATCTCGGGCAAGCTTCGACTTGTTAGTTCTTTAGACAATGCCATAGCTATTTGTCTTGGCCTCGCTATGGACCTATTTCTGCGCTTAGAAAGCAAGTCTGATACTTTGATCTTATAGTATTCAGACACCGTCTTTTGAATATTTTCTATTCTAACTTGTTTGTCCTGCGCTGCAAGTAAATCTCTTAATGCGTCTTTTACAAACTCAACAGTTATCTCTTTACCGGTGAACTGAGCATTTGCTGTTACCCTTTTTAACGCGCCTTCTAGCTCTCTAACATTAGAACGAATTCGCTTCGCGATAAAAAAGGCGACCTCGTGCGGCAGCTCTATCGCAGACTCTTCTGCCTTTGACATTAAAATAGCCACTCTTGTTTCAAGCTCTGGTGGCTCAATAAATACCGTAAGTCCCCATCCCATACGAGACTTCAGGCGTTCTTCTACCCCATCGATTTCTTTAGGATAACGATCGCAGGTTAATATAACCTGTTGATTTCCCTCAAGTAATGCATTAAACGTATGAAAGAATTCTTCTTGTGATCGCTCTTTATTGGCAAAAAACTGTATGTCATCAATTAACAAAGCATCAACTGAGCGATAAAACTTTTTAAACTTTTCAATCGTATTCGTTTGTAGGGCTTTGACCATATCAGCTACAAAGCGTTCTGAATGCAGATAGACCACTTTACCATTGGGTTTGTTTTCCAGTATTTGATTACCAATAGCATGCATCAAATGGGTTTTACCTAATCCCACTCCTCCATATATGAATAAAGGGTTATATGCAGTGCCTGGATTGACGGAAACCTGTTTAGCGGCTGCCATGGCTAATTGGTTGCTTTTACCCTGGACAAAGTTATCGAAGATAAAGTTATGGTTTAAACTACTACGCTTTTGTTGAAATTCTTTCTTAGCGGGTTTTGCGTTGGGTTTTACTCGATTGGTTTTTGTAACCTGTTGAGCTGGCTCTTGGTGAGATTCGTAAACGGCCTTCTTAGTCATTATATCGAGAGATATATCAACACTCTTATTTTCAGTTTTGTTAAGAATTTCTCTAATTCTGGGTAAATAATTTTCTTTAACCCAATCTAAAACAAACCGATTTGGAGCTTGCAAAGATAACCGATTGGAATCAAAAGAAGCTTTTAGTGGGCGGATCCATGTACTGAACTCTGTTGGTGGGAGTTCGTCTTGGAGATGTTTTTGGCAATTAACCCACATAAAATATGATACTTTGTTTTATTTTTATAGTGAAACTAACGATTTTCCACAGCCAATTAGTGATTAGAAGGTGCTGCTTGTGAATGAACGAGCTAGTTTAGATCGAATTAATAAAATGATCCACAGTTAAACTTATAAATTAATATATTTTATGTATAGTCTTGTCATTAGTGAGTGATTAAATAATCCCCGTTTATTAAATAAATGAGATCAATATTGATAAATAGCTTGTATAAAATAGCTAGTAAAGTTGTTAATAAATGAAATTGGTTCATAAATTTAATTATTGTACAATTTAATACCATTAATAAACACGGATTATAAGTGATCTGATCACATGGTTATCATTCAAATAACTACTTGTTTTATATAGATAAAAGTGACTTATTAACAGATTTGTACGATCATTAATAATAATAGTTATTAGATCTTTTTTAATTATTATTATTAATAGCTTGTGGTTAACTTTGGATCTAGTTTATTGAAGTTTTCTTGTGAAAACTCATAAATATTTTCAATTTTAGACAAAAACTATCATAAAAACTCTTTTATTAGCTTAACGGGATAATTAATTTTATCCACAATAAAAATAAATCACGGTTAGAAAGATCGCTATATTTAGTAGATGACTGCCCCAATTTCTACTACATGTTGTAACCTTAATCGATTATTTGGTGTTTATAACTTTAAATTAATTCAGCTCATAAAAAATATATCAACGAAAGCGATTGACAGTATATTATCTATACAATAAAATTTGCGCCCCTTTGAGGAACCCAAGCTAATTATCCCGTGATATTTAGCACCCTTAGCAATAAAAGTAACGGATAGAACGATGAAACGTACATTTCAGCCAAGTAATATCAAGCGTAAGCGCCGTCACGGTTTTCGTGCTCGCATGGCGACTAAAAACGGTCGATTAATTATCAATCGTAGAAGAGCCAAAGGTCGCAAGAAATTAAGCGCCTAAGTATTTCATTGGTTAGATTTAACTAACCAATTTTAGACGCTCTTGTTGGAAGGTGTAGGTGAGTACTCAATCTTATAACTTTCTTCGAGAGCATCGACTCCTCAATAGCAAAGATTATAGCCATGTCTTTGATAAAGCCTTTAAAGTTCACAACAAAGCATTCACCCTTCTCGCCAGAGCTAATGATTTACAAACAGCCAGACTTGGATTGGTAATCGCCAAGAAAAACCTGAAATTTGCACACCAAAGAAACCGTGTAAAGCGACTGCTAAGAGAATCTTTTCGATTGCAGCGGTCTGAGTTGCCAAATTATGATTTAGTCTTGTTAACTAGAAGAGATATTGCTGTATTGAGTAAAAGCGATATAATCCGATATCGAGATGATATATTTGCCCGCTTTAACAAACGTTGCCCTAAACCATGAAACTGTTTTTGATAGGATTAATCAAACTATACAAGCGAACGCTTAGTTTGTGGATTGGCAATAGCTGTCGATTTTATCCCAGTTGCTCTAGTTATGGGATGGAGGCTATCGAAGTTCATGGAAGCCTAAAAGGTAGTTGGTTAACGCTAAAACGCATATGTAAATGCCATCCTTTGCACCCAGGTGGAATTGACCAAGTACCCGGTTGCTCTCACACTCATTCACCAAACGAATCTTGCTACTCTCAAAAGCAGCATAAGCACTCTATATAAGAGACTTTTTTACTATGGAATCAGCCAGAACCTTTTTATTTATCCTATTTGCTTTTCTTACTTTTCTTCTATATCAAGAGTGGCAAAAAGATCACGCACCCGTAAAGGTAGAAAAAGCGCCAATAGAGTCGTCTATTGAGTCTAGTTCTCCGGTTGTTTCTGATGAGCTTAACAATCTTCCAGCAAGTAATGAAGAATCGAGCGCGGAAAGTGACGATTTGTCTAGTCAAGTGCCAGAGCAGGTAGCACAAAAGCAACTTTCACAAACTGATTCTGTTAAGCCTATTATCGTTGAAACCGATCTTCTAAGAGTGATGATCACACCAGCAGGTGGAAATTTACTTTCAGCCGAGCTGATTAAATATAAAGAAAGTCTCGATAAAGATGCCCAACCAATCAACATATTAGAGAATCGTAATGGACGCGTTTTTCAGGCTCTGTCAGGCTTGTTTGGTGAAAATGCCCCAGACTTCAAAAACAATGTCGCCATTTATCAAACTTCTGAAACTCAATACAAATTATCGAAGGGCCAAGAAAACCTTCAAGTAGATCTTATCTGGACTAACGCTAACGGCGTTAACTATATAAAACGGTTCACATTCCATCGAGACCAGTACTTAATAGATGTTGAATTTATTGTTAACAATCAATCAGAAGTAAAAATAGCTAACCGAATGTTTACTGCTCTGAAAAGAGACACTGGACCGGTAGATGGACAAGAAACAACAGGTTTGGGAATGCAATCATTTATTGGCCCAGCTTTTTCAACGGATCAAGAAAAATACCAGAAATACGATTTTGAGGACCTTCAAGAAGCGGACTTAAATATCAAAACAAAAGATGGTTGGGTTGCTATCTTACAACATTACTTCGTGACCGCATGGGTCCCTGTTTCTGATAAAACTAATATTATAGATACCGCCGAAGTATCACTAGGAAACGAAGAGCTAGCTCAAATACGAATCACTCAAGATTGGAAGTGGGTTGAGCCAGGCAATACAGAAACGTTTTCAGCAAAGCTATACGTTGGTCCTAAAATCCAATCAGAATTAGAGCAAATTGCTGAAGGTCTAGACTTAACCATCGACTACGGTTGGCTATGGTGGATAGGTCAACCTATTTTTTACATGCTAATTTTCTTCCAGAGCTTTGTTATTAACTGGGGCTTAGCCATTATCTTAGTGACCATCGCCATTAAAACGTTACTTTATCCGCTTGCCAGAGCTCAATACCGCTCTTTCGCCAAAATGCGTTTATTACAACCAAAAATGACCGCTATGAAAGAACAGTACGGCGATGATCGACAAAAAATGTCGATGAAGATGATGGAACTGTACAAAAAGGAAAAAGTAAATCCTTTAGGCGGTTGTTTTCCACTGTTGATCCAAATGCCGGTATTTATCGCTTTATACTGGGTACTAATGGAAAGCGTAGAACTCAGACATGCGCCCTTTATGCTATGGATTGACGATCTATCTGTGATGGATCCATACTATGTGCTGCCATTACTAATGGGTGCAAGTATGTACCTAATGCAAAAAATGCAACCTATGTCGCCTACTATGGATCCGATGCAGCAAAAAATGATGCAGATGATGCCAGTGTTTATGACGGTGTTTTTTGTATTCTTCCCAGCAGGGTTAGTACTTTACTGGTTAATGAATAACTTAATTTCGATTGCTCAGCAGTTATACATCACTAAGCAGTTTAACAATGAGCAAGAAGCAAAAAAGAAAAAATAGTCCATCGATGGATTAACGATCGATAACCAAATAAAACATTTTAGAGAAAGATCGTTTGGACAACTTATTACAAAACCTTACTCAAAGCACTATTGCTGCTGTCGCTACCCCACCCGGAAAAGGTGGTGTAGCGGTTATTAGAGTGTCCGGCCCACTCTGCTCTAGAGTGGCTAACACGATTCTCAAAAAAGAAATCAAACCTCGACAAGCTCACTACCTTCCATTTTTTGATCATCAACATCAAGTGATAGACCAAGGGATAGCGATATTTTTTAAAGGGCCTAATTCATTTACCGGAGAAGATGTCTTAGAACTGCAAGGACATGGCGGTCCTATTATTATGGATATGTTGCTGGAAGCTGTTTTAAATTGCGGTGTGTATATGGCAAAACCGGGAGAGTTTTCCGAGCGTGCCTTTCATAACGATAAGTTAGATCTTGCTCAAGCCGAAGCCATTGCGGATTTAATTGAATGCGGATCTCGGCAAGCCGCTAAAAGTGCACTACGATCACTTAATGGTGAGTTTTCACAACAAGTTAATGCGTTGTTAGAAAAAATCATTCACTTGCGAATTTATGTTGAGGCAGCCATCGATTTTCCTGAAGAAGAGATTGATTTTCTTAAAGATGACAAGGTGGTCGAGCAGATCGACGATATTCGAAATTCAATGAGTAATCTGCTCAAAAACGCTGAGCAAGGTAGTTTATTAAGAGAAGGTATGAAAGTTGTTATTGCAGGCAAACCCAATGCTGGAAAATCTAGCCTGCTGAATGCTTTGGCAGGAAAACAATCTGCCATTGTCACAGACATAGAAGGAACTACGCGAGATGTTCTTACAGAACAAATCAGCATTGACGGGCTACCACTCCATATTGTCGATACTGCCGGCCTTAGAGATGCCAAAGATCAAGTAGAGAAAATTGGGATCGAAAGAGCCACCAAAGAAATTGAGTCAGCTGATCGCATTCTTTTGGTTGTCGATGCAAGTGAAGATAATCCTAAAGACCTATCGCAAGAGCTCGCAAAATACATCAGTCCCGATGTTGAACTCCCAGTAATCTCTTTAGTTAAAAACAAAATCGACTTGACCGGAGAGTCAGCTAGAGTAGAAACGGGGACAGTTGAAACCATTTACCTGTCAGCAAGCAGTGGCGATGGTATTTCGCTATTGAAGCAACATTTAAAAAAATCGGTGGGTTTTGAAGCGAGTGAATCGGGAACCTTTATGGCGAGAAGACGACACATTAACGCACTTAATAAAACACAGTTCCACGTTGAAAAAGGTTTCGAATTACTCGACCAACTTGGTGCTGGGGAATTGTTAGCTGAAGAGTTAAAACTAGCGCAAGAGTATCTTAATGAAATCACCGGTGAATTTACTTCTGATGATTTACTAGGAAAGATCTTTACAAGCTTTTGTATTGGAAAATAACTAACCTTATAATTCGCAGCTATTTCTCAGGGTTAACCAAGGTTATTTTTCTAATATCATTAAATGCAAACGGTGCAACCGTTTTTCCTTTAAACTTTCGCTGTAGCAAAATTACAGAACGACTGTTTACCGACTGAATATATCCCTCAACTACTTTGCCATTTCTAAGATCGAGAGAAATCTTTGCGCCGATATGTTGCTTTAATTGGTATTTTTGCAACACCCTATTTTCAATTGGTTTAGCAGCAATTGCGGCATTTTCATCTACTCCATCAACCGGCTCTTTATTTTCTATAGCCTCTGAGATTAATGCTTCACTTAGCACTTGATCAAAGATCACATTCAACGGTTGGCTGTTTAAAATCAATCCTAATCCTAGCTTCTCTGGAACTTGATATATTGGGTCCATTGGTATTTGACTAAACTTTTTGCCATCCTCTATATCAAAGGCTATATCGATTTGCTGTGGTACAAACAAAAATTGAGCGACAGCGTTGGGGGCATTTTCCTCAAGAGCTAAAAGGTGCTCAGAAGCCTTTTCAATTTGTTGTGAAATAGAACTTTCTATGAATAGTTGTTTATCCATATCGAGTTCCGCCAAGCATTTTTGAGTATTCTGTTGTAATAGTGAAATATCGGAAAGAGTAACAGCAAAATCACTCACAAAACTGCCACCTGTAACCCCTTCAGAAAAATTATTAATCTTTAGTGAGCCGCTAATGTTCGCTAAATCTAAACTCTTAACTTTAAATTTAACCTCACTAACATCTGCCGTTCTTTGGACGGTGAAATTTGCAGCTCCAGAAAAGCGTAGTGGCTTAATCTCTTTTTGGATTACAGTTAAACATTGCTTAGGGTAAAAATAATCCAAATATTCTGGTTGGTAGCTAAGGCCTAATACTCCGGCGAGTTTTTCAGTGACATTAGTATTGCCTTCGAGCACTTCGACTGAAATATAGGCTGGATATTCATTGTGAATCACGGCATCTTTTGCACCGAGCAAATCGAATACACTTGGAGGAATAATATTAACTCTGTCGGCGGTTAAAATAGGTTCTTGACGGTGTTCTCCCATTGCAACTTCTAGCAACACGATATTTCCAGTGTGATCTAGCAACAACCACTCATAGTTTATTTCTGCGCCGAAATCGTGTGATAACAAGAAAGCATCAATTCCTTGTTTGGCTTGCCACACTAGATAGCTGTAGGGTATTAACAATAAAATCGACAAATAAAGAAGGGTCTTTCCAAGTAGCTTTTTCATTGTTTTCTCTAAAATTGTGATTTCGGTTTATTGGACTCATCTAAAAGACTAGTTTAAGAATTTCAAAATATCACTCTTTTTCAACTACTTAACACTGATTTTAAAGCTTTTATTCGATATTTGAGTAATAACTCTCCTTTTGTTGTCGTTAAAACTCGCCAAAACAATTGAATTAACGATGATTCTTGTTCATTTTTTATCCAGTTTTAGGTAAGATCCCCCTCCTTTTTCCGTGCGAGAAAATTAGCACTGATGTTTTTTGATGAAAGCTTTGATGTAATTGTTGTAGGTGGTGGTCATGCTGGTACTGAAGCAGCGCTGGCGTCTGCTCGTATGCAGGCTAATACCCTACTGATCACTCACAATATAGAAACCTTGGGTCAAATGAGCTGCAATCCCGCGATTGGTGGAATTGGTAAAGGTCATTTGGTCAAAGAGATAGATGCGATGGGTGGAATTATGGCGACCGCCATTGACCATGCAGGCATTCACTTTAAGAAACTAAATGCAAGTAAAGGCCCTGCTGTGCGGGCTACCAGGGCACAAGCCGACCGAACTCTTTATAAAGGGTTTGTTAGAGAATACTTAGAAAACCAGGAAAACCTCAAAATATTCCAACAATCTGTCGACGATTTATTAGTCGAGTCTGGCAGAGTGACAGGTGTGGTTACCGAAATGGGATTAACCTTTAAAGCCAAAACGATCGTTTTAACGGCTGGAACTTTCTTAGCGGGTAAAATTCACATTGGTCAATCCAATTATGCCGGCGGACGTGCGGGCGATCCCCCTTCAACCGGACTAGCTGCTAAATTACGAGAACTACCCTTTAATATTCAAAGGCTTAAGACTGGAACACCGCCTAGGTTAGATAGTCGCTCAATCGACTTCTCGGAACTTGAAGCTCAACATGGTGATAATCCGGTACCGGTATTTTCGTTTATTGGTAATGTGTCTCAACACCCGCGACAAATCCCTTGCTTTATTACCAACACCAACAAACTAACTCATGAAATTATTCAGCAAGGAATGGATCGGTCTCCACTTTTTACGGGTGAAATTGAAGGTGTGGGGCCTAGATATTGCCCGTCAATTGAAGATAAAGTGGTTCGTTTTGCTGAACGAGAAAGCCACCAAATTTTTATTGAACCAGAAGGTTTAAACACCCACGAACTTTACCCTAATGGGATTTCAACCAGCCTTCCATTTGATGTGCAATTAAAACTTGTTCGTTCAATCAAAGGATTTGAAAATGCTCATATAACTCGACCGGGCTATGCCATTGAATATGACTTCTTTGATCCAAGGGAGCTAAAGAGTTCATTAGAGAGTAAACATGTTGACTGTTTATTTATGGCAGGCCAGATAAACGGGACCACCGGCTATGAAGAAGCTGCAGCACAAGGATTGATCGCAGGCTTAAATGCCGCACTAAAGATACAAGATAAACCTGCTTGGTCTCCTGGTAGAGAACAAGCCTATATCGGCGTTATGATCGACGACCTAATTACTCGTGGTACTCAAGAGCCATATCGAATGTTTACTTCGCGAGCTGAGTATCGCTTAATGTTGCGAGAAGATAATGCCGATTTAAGATTATCGGAAACAGCTTTTCAATTAGGATTGATTGATGAACAGCGTTGGCAACAGGTTAATCATAAGCGGGAGCAAATTGAAAAAGAGTTGGCACGATTAAAGTCTAGCTGGGTTCAGCCTAGTTCAAATTCCGCCAGCCAATTAGCCGAAAAACTTAAAAAGCCTCTAACCAGAGAATTCAGTCAGCTTGACTTACTCAAGCGTCCAGAACTCACTTACTCAAACTTGGCCGAGTTGGTAGAAGGGTTTGAGCAAAACTTAGATGCTAGTGTGGCTGAACAAGTAGAAATACAAGCGAAGTATTCTGGTTATATCGATCGCCAGCGAGATGAAATCGAGCGCAATAAAAAGCAGCAGAACGTTAAATTGCCATTAGATATCGACTATGCTGCGATAGGTGGTTTATCTTCAGAAATAGTTCAAAAACTCAATACCCACAAACCAGAAACTATTGGCCAAGCAAGCCGAATCTCTGGAATTACGCCTGCGGCTATCTCGCTGCTTTTAATTACTTTGAAAAAGAAGAATTACAAAAGAATAATGGCTGAAAATCTGAGTACCGGTAATTAAAATGCAAGATTTATCTTTGCAACTTAAGCGAAGTCTTGATTCGCTAAATATTAGTGTCAAAGAACAACAACAAATCAAGCTACTCAAATTATTGCAACAGTTGTTGAAATGGAACAAGGCTTATAACCTAACAGCAATAACCGATGAAAATGAAGCGCTTAAGCTTCATATTTTGGACAGCTTAGCTGTTGCGCCGTTAATCGAACAAGATGAGTTAATAGATGTTGGTACTGGCCCTGGCTTTCCAGGATTGCCGTTAGCGATCCTATTGCCAAATAAAAGATTTACTCTTCTCGACAGTAATAGCAAGAAGATTCGTTTTATTTTACAAATTAAACATGAGTTAGGTCTCGATAATGTTGAAGCTGTGCATGCTCGAGTGGAAGATTTTTCAAGCAAACAGTTTCCAGCGGTTATCTCAAGAGCCTTTGCTTCAATTGAAGATATGGTTGAGCTGACTCGCCACTTGCTAGCTCCCGGTGGGTGTTGGCTGGCAATGAAGGCGCAATACCAGAACGAAGAAGTGGATTACCCTCGCTTAGCAGTGAAAGAAGTCGCGAATCATGCGATTGAGGTTCCGGGATTGAATGCTCAACGTTGCTTAATTGAAATAAGGCCAAGTTAGTTCTGGTAAGACTAACTGACCTGATTATGCGATGGATCATTCGCTAGATATTGATCATCTTAAAGATCAATCTATAATGCTTGGTTCGCCAAAAGGGTTTAGGATGAGTTTTAAACCCTGGGAGTGGTCGATAGTGACAGGCTTTCGGTACTAATAAACATATTAAAAACAATAAGATAAAGCCGAAAGGTATAATAAAGAGGCAGTTGTGGGAAAAATCATAGCGATAACCAATCAAAAAGGTGGTGTTGGTAAAACGACCAGTACCATCAATATTGCCGCATCTTTGGCAGCGACCAAACGAAGTGTCCTTTTGGTCGATTTAGACCCCCAAGGTAATGCCACTAGCGGTTGCGGTATTGATAAAGACGAAATTGAATACCATGTTTTTGATGTCTTGCTTGGTGAAAAGTCAGCCAAAGAGTGTTTGGTAAACGCAGAGCAAGCCGGATTTTACGTTCTACCAACCAATTCTGATTTAGCGGCCGCCGAGGCTCATTTGCTAAATGAAGAGAATAAAGAAAACCGGTTAAAACAAGCGCTTGCTGAACTAGTTAACGAATTTGATTATATTTTTATCGATTGCCCGCCTTCGTTGAGTATTTTAACGGTAAATGCATTAGTAGCCGCGGATAGTGTCATGATCCCAATGCAATGTGAGTATTATGCACTTGAAGGACTTAAAGCGTTATTGAATACCATCGAACAAATCACTGAACATGTAAACCCCAAGTTAGAAATAGAGGGATTATTGCGAACCATGTATGACCCGCGCAATCGCTTGGCTGTTGAAGTTTCTAATCAATTGCACGACCATTTTGGCGACAAAGTTTATCGAACAGCCATTCCACGAAATGTTAGATTAGCCGAGGCTCCTAGTTATGGAATGCCAGCTTTGATGTATGACCGTTTGTCGAGAGGGGCTAAAGCCTATTTGGCGCTTGCTGGTGAAATGTTGCGTCGAGAAGAATCAACCGCATAAACCTCACGATTGAGCAAATCCTGCTATCAGAGCGATCAATTTCGAAGTGTATCGCCGAACAGAATATCGAAAATAGAGTAAACAAAAAATGAAAAAAAAATTAGGTCGTTCACCATTAGATGCTTTTTTAAGTAAGCCTAAAAAAGCTGATGCAACGAATGCGGAAGTGGCCGAATCAATTGTGCCTGGCGGCGAATTGAGAAAACTTCCAGTAGAGTTTTTACAGCCAGGACAATATCAGCCTCGCAAGATAATGACTGATGAAGCGCTAGAAGAACTCGCTAGTTCTATTAAAGCGCAAGGGATAATTCAACCTATCGTTGTGCGAGAGCTGAGCAAAAACAAATTTGAAATTATTGCCGGTGAGCGACGCTGGCGCGCATCTCAAATAGCAGAACTCGATGAGATTCCTTGTTTAGTAAAAGATATACCTGATGAAGCGGCCATTGCGATGGCGTTGATTGAAAATATTCAACGAGAAGATCTCAATGCAATGGAAGAAGCTGTTGCCTTACAAAGGTTAATGCAAGAGTTTGAATTAACTCACCAGCAAACTGCTGATGCGGTAGGCAAAAGTCGAACTACTGTGACTAATCTATTGCGACTTCTGACACTTTCGGAAGTTTGTCGAACCATGCTAGAACGTGGTGACTTAGAGATGGGGCATGCAAGAGCGCTGTTATCTTTGCCGAGTGACGAGCAAACATCAATAGCTCGAGTTGTTGTAGCCAAAGGGCTAACCGTCAGAGATACCGAGAAGTTAGTAAGAAATGCTAACTCTCCCGTAAAAGCAAAGCACGATAGTAAACCTGATCCGCATATTGCTCAGTTAGAGCGTTCGTTATCAGACAAAGTCGGAGCGCCAATCAAAATTCAGCACGGTGCAAAAGGGAAAGGAAAAATTATCATTCAATATAATAGTCTGGATGAGTTAGATGGTGTGTTGAACCATATGGGCATCGAACAGCAATAAAAGTCATTAAGAGCTATTTATGGGAGTGAGTTTAACCCCCATAACTAAAGCGTTTGTTAATACCAATACTAAGAGTTGTCGCTGTATTTGATGACTCTTACCATTCAAAGAAAACCAGTATTTATGTCTTTTAAATCTATAGAACAACTAATTGAAATTCCGGCATGGACCACTAAGAAAACACCAGTTAAATGTGTTGGTGTCATTCAAGAAACCCTTGATGTAAAAACCTTTCAGTTTGAAGCAATAGAAACTCAAAGGTTTTTATTTAAACCTGGACAGTTTGTTGGAATTCTCGTTGAAGTGGATGGTGAGCGACACAATCGATCTTACACCATCGCCTCTTCGCCTAGCCGACCGCATTTATTACAACTCACCATCAAAAAAGAAGACGGAGGCGTTGTTTCTCCTTGGTTGCATCAGAATATTTCTGTGGGTTCGACCATTGAACTTAGAGGTCCAGCTGGCCGATTTAATAATATGGATATTGAATCTGACAAAGTACTATTAATTTCCGCTGGCTCGGGAATTACCCCAATGATGTCTATGGCTCGCTTTTGGAACGACACCAACCCTAGTAAAGATGTTAAGTTTTTAAACTGGGTGCGCTCCGTTCAAGATATCATTTTTAGAAGAGAGCTCGCTTTACTTGATGCGAATAATGAGCAATTTGATTTAGAGGTTATTTGTACTCAGCCAGGGTTAGCTGAAAACTGGCTAGGTCGTCGCGGACGTGTAAATGCTACTACCTTGCAAGACATGGCTCCCGATCTTAAAGACCGAGTGGTTTTTTGCTGTGGACCAGAAGGATTTATGCAGCAGGTTAAAGAATGTTTGCAACAGCTTGGTTTTGATATGGCAAATTACCATGATGAATCGTTTGACCCTGGTGGCAAAAAGAAGGCAAAGCTGGCTGAATTGGCAAAATCTACTCCTCAAATACCACAGGTAAAAGACGCGACACATGTGATCACCTTAACTCAATCTAATCGTCAGATTGATATTAAAGAGTCTGAACTATTGTTGGAAAAGCTTGAAGCAGAAGGTGTGTTAATGGAGTCTGCCTGTCGAGCGGGAAATTGCGGTGCCTGTCGGGTACATAAAGAGTCTGGTGCTACAAAAACACAGAATGAAACTGGATTAATGGATTCAGACAAGGCTAACGGCGATATTCTTACCTGTACTACCAAAGTTCTTAGCAACATCAGCCTAGATTTATAATAAAAGTGGACGCGTCAAACGTCATTAAAAAACTAAAATCTATCGCGGATCCACAGATCGCCGCGCACTCATCGCGATTCTTTAAATCAGGTCCCGGTGAATATGGTGAAGGCGATCGTTTCTTGGGGATCAGAGTTCCGGAAGTAAGGAAGCAAGTGAAGGTGTTCAAGAGTGTTTCGCTTGATACTTGTATCGAGCTATTACACAACCCCTTTCATGAAATCAGGCTTTTTGCTGTTTTGATGTTAGTCAATCACTATCAAAGAGGTGATTCAGAACAACAAGCGACTATCTACAGCCTATATCTTAGTAACTCTCGCTGGGTGAATAACTGGGATCTGGTTGACAGTTCAGCTCACAAAATAGTGGGTGTTCACCTGCAACAAGCCAACCGAAAACCACTTTATCAATTGGCCAAGTCGGAGCTGCTCTGGGATCGGCGGATTGCAGTCATCGCTTGTTATCACTTTATTAAGCACGACGACTATGTTGATATTATCAACCTTGCCCAGTTGCTGCTAGACGATCATCATGATCTGATCCATAAAGCGGTTGGTTGGATGTTAAGAGAAGTGGGCAAGCGTAACTTTGACGTTGAAAATGACTTCTTAACTCAGTATTACCGGCAAATGCCACGAACAATGTTGCGGTATGCCATTGAAAAATTCCCTCTTCCTCTAAGACAAGCGTATTTAAAATCCGAAATTTAGCCATTTTTATCTGTTGCGCTCCCGCAGCTTATTAAAAAAAAAGAATAAAATTGCTCTAACGACAAAAAAACTTGGTTTTTAATTGGTCCATGGTTTTTACGCTTAATAGGCTAAAAAATAAGCATTGCCTGCAGGGTAAGCAGAACAATTCCTTTAATAACATAGAGTTATATCGCTAAATCCTCAAAGCTGAGATTCTTGCTCACAAAAAGCTAAAAAACTCTCCGAATTCTTAGCTTAATTTGCCACAGAATTAGACTAATTAACTGCCTTGTAGGGTTGCTAATGCAGGCGTGGATCACTATAATTTCGGCCGCATTTGGAAGGTTGTTTGTAAACTTGCAAATTTTAAGCAGTTTAGCAAATACAACCTGATGGTATGAAACGTTAGATTAGAGCGAAATATTGATGAGTCATGCTTTAGTCAAGCGGGGATATCAACAAGCCAAACAGCTATTGCTGATTCAAGCACTACTGTTACTCGCAATAGCGGGACTTGGCTTAATAAAAGATTTATCGGTAGCAATTGCATTGTTATCGGGCGAAATGTCGGTGTTCATTGCAAATCTATATTTCGTTTATAAGGTTTTTTCTAAATCAGGCGCACAAGCGAGTAAGCAAGTTGTTCGAGCGTTTTATTTAGGCGAAACAGTAAAAATTATGATTTCCGTTGGCCTGTTGATAACAGCCTTCATCTGGTTACCGGGGAAAGAGCTTTTTGTATTAGTTGGTTATATTGCGGCGTTACTCACACAGTGGTTAACCCCAGCAATTGTTAAAACCCATTAATTTCAGGACTATTGAGTTTATGAGTGCAGAAACAAGTAGCGGTTATATAAAGCATCACCTTCAGAATTTGCAGGTTTGCCCTACGCAAGAAGGGTGGCAGTTTAATTCCGCCGAAAACCCAACTCTTTGTAAAGGAAATATGAGCGCTATCAACGTTGATAGTATGTTTTTTTCAATTCTACTCGGCCTTATATTTCTTTGGGTTTTCCGCTCAGCGGCCAAAAAGGCGACCACTGGTGTTCCTGGAAAGTTTCAAGCCTTTATAGAACTGGTTATTGATTTTGTTGGCTCAAATGTAAAAGATACCTTTCATGGTAAGAACCGCTTAATTGCTCCGCTTGGTTTAACCATTTTTGTTTGGGTTTATATGATGAACCTAATGGATCTTATCCCTGTTGATATAATTCCTTGGCTTGCTGAATTAATGGGCGTTCCTTTCTTAAAAATTGTTCCAAGTACTGATGTTAATGTGACATTTGCAATGTCTATTTCAGTATTTATCTTAATTATTTTCTATAGCCTTAAAATTAAAGGTATAGGTGGGTTTACTAAAGAGCTGACTCTTAACCCCTTTAACCATTGGGCTGCTATACCAATCAATTTGATTCTCGAAGGGGCTGCATTAATCGCAAAACCTATTTCACTTTCTTTGCGTTTATTCGGAAATATGTATGCTGGTGAGCTTATTTATATTCTTATAGCGCTTATGGGGCTTTATCAGCTGCCATTGCATTTTGGTTGGTCGCTACTTCATGTACTAGTGACATTCCTGCAAGCTTTCATTTTCATGATGTTAACTGTGGTTTACCTCAGTTTGGCTCATGAAGATCATTAATTTACACTTTTAATTTTAAACTTAACTATTCCTTACTAGGAGAAAACAATGGAAACAGTAATCGGCTTTACCGCAATCGCAGTAGCTATCTTAATCGGTCTTGGTGCATTAGGTGTTGGTATCGGTATGGGTCTTTTAGGTGGTAAATTCTTAGAGAGCGCTGCTCGTCAACCAGAATTAGCCCCTATGCTTCAAGTTAAAATGTTCATCGTTGTTGGTCTATTGGATGCTGTTGCAATGATCGGTGTTGGTATCGCATTATTCTTCACTTTCGCAAACCCATTTGTAGAGCAATTTCTAACAGCTACTGCAGGTTAATCACACTCGAGTCATTAATTTAACCGACATTTGAGGAGATTCCCGTGGATTTTAATTTAACACTGATAGGCCAAATATTTGCGATGATCGTGTTTGTTTGGTTTACCATGAAAAACATCTGGCCAATGCTTGATGCTGCTATTGTAGAGCGCCAAGAGAAAATCGCTGAAGGTCTAGCGGCTGCCGATAGAAGTCAACAAGACTTAGAGCTAGCACAAAAAAGTGCAGCTGAAACCATGCGTGAAGCAAAAGAAAAAGCAGCTGAGTTGCTTGATCAAGCTAAAAAGCGACATGCAGAGATTGTTGATTCAGCCAAAGACGATGCTCGTCAAGAAGCTGACAAAATTAAAGCTGGTGCTGAAGCTGAAATTGAACAAGAAGTGCATCGTGCTCGTGAAGAGCTTCGTAAGCAAGTATCTGTTCTAGCGGTTGCTGGCGCTGAAAAAATTCTACAACGTAGCATTGATGCATCTGCCCAGGCAGATATTCTCGATAGCTTAGTTGCTGAACTGTAGATGAAGGTGGCCCATGGCTGAATTAACTACATTAGCAAGACCATACGCCAAAGCGGCGTTTGAATTTGCGATCGACGCAAAGCAACTACCAGAATGGTCTGAGATGCTCGCTTTTGCATCTCAAGTGGTTGCTGATGAGGCCATGCAAGAACTTTTGACGAGCCCTCATTTTACTAAAGAAGATCAACAAGCTGCGATGCTGAAAGTTTGTGAAGGCAAGCTTAGTGATAAAGCCTCAAACTTTATCAAATTGCTTGCTCAAAATGGTCGCTTAGTAGCGTTGCCGGAAATTGAAGTGCTATTCAACTTCTTACGAAGCGAATTCGAAAAGACTGTTGATGCAACAATCACTTCAGCAACAGCATTAGATGAAAATCAAATTGCCCAAATTAAAGAAAAACTGGCTGCCAAGTTAGGCCGCAAAGTAGAAGCAAGCGTTGAAATTGACGCAGAGCTTTTAGGTGGTTTGATTATTCAAGCAGAAGATTTAGTAATTGATGGTTCGGTTCGCGGTAAGTTAGCCAAATTGTCGGATACTTTAAACGTATAAAATGAACGTAATAGACGTCTATTAATAAAGGAAATCTGAGCATGAGTATGCAACTGAATCCATCAGAAATAAGCGAGTTAATTAGACAACGGATTAACGACTTTGAAGTTGTTTCTGAAGCTCGAAACGAAGGTACTATCGTCAGCGTTTCTGACGGTATCTTAAAAATTCACGGCCTAGCAGAAGTCATGCAAGGTGAAATGATTGAGCTGCCAGGCGGTAAATACGGTCTAGCACTTAACCTTGAGCGCGATTCAGTTGGTGCGGTTGTTCTAGGTGATTACACTGACATTGTTGAAGGCCAAAAAGCTAAATGTACCGGAAGAATCCTTGAGGTTCCAACTGGTGAAGCAATGCTTGGTCGCGTTGTTGATGCATTAGGTAATCCAATTGACGGTAAAGGTCCGATTGAAAATGTGACCAACGCGCCAGTTGAAAAAGTTGCTCCAGGTGTTATCTCTCGTCAATCGGTTGACCAACCAGTACAAACTGGATATAAGTCAGTGGATGCGATGATTCCAGTTGGCCGTGGTCAGCGTGAGTTGATTATCGGTGATAGACAAACTGGTAAAACAGCTTTAGCTATTGATGCAATCATCAACCAAAAAGATTCAGGTATTCGTTGTGTTTATGTCGCTATCGGACAAAAAGCTTCGACAATTGCTAATATCGTAAGAAAATTGGAAGAGCACGGTGCAATGGCTCATACCATTATTGTTGCAGCAACTGCTTCTGACTCTGCAGCACTTCAATTTATCGCTCCTTTCGCTGGTTGTACAATGGGCGAATACTTCCGTGATAAGGGTGAAGATGCGTTAATCGTTTATGATGACTTAACTAAGCAAGCTTGGGCATATCGTCAAATTTCATTACTACTTCGTCGTCCTCCAGGTCGTGAAGCATACCCAGGTGACGTATTCTACTTGCATTCACGTTTATTAGAGCGTGCAGCACGTATTAATGCTGACCATGTTGAAAAATTAACTAATGGTGAAGTAAAAGGTAAAACGGGTTCTTTAACCGCATTACCAATTATCGAAACTCAAGCGGGTGACGTATCTGCTTTCGTACCAACCAATGTAATTTCGATTACAGATGGTCAAATCTTCCTTGAAACTGACTTGTTTAATGCGGGTATTCGTCCTGCTGTAAACGCTGGTTTGTCTGTATCTCGAGTAGGTGGCGCAGCACAAACTAAAATCGTTAAGAAATTAGGTGGTGGTGTTCGTTTAGCACTTGCGCAATATCGTGAGTTGGCTGCATTTGCTCAGTTCGCATCTGACTTAGATGATGCAACTAGAGAGCAGTTAGAACATGGTCAACGAGTAACAGAGTTAATGAAGCAAAACCAATATGCTCCAATGTCTGTTGCGACTATGGCTGTTTCTTTGTTTGCCGCTGAAAAAGGTCATTTACAAAACGTTGAATTAAACAAAATCTCTGACTTTGAAGCAGCGCTTCAAGATCACATGAGCAACAATGAAAAAGCGCTTATGGATAAGATCAATGAGTCTGGAGACTACAACAAAGATATTGAAGCTGAGTTAGAAGCAGCTATCAGTAAGTTTAAAGACACGGCTACTTGGTAGCATTAACTGCCCTCTTCTATTTATAGAGGGCATTAATTAACTTAATTCTGGAATCGGTGTATGGCGGTCGGAAAAGAAATTCGTACCAAGATTGGTAGTATTAAAAATACTCAGAAAATCACCAGTGCTATGGAAATGGTTGCTGCGAGTAAAATGCGTAAAGCACAAGATCGCATGGAAGCTACTAAACCATACGCGGAGAAAATCCGTGGTGTGATTGGCCATTTGGCTATGGGTAATACTGAATACAAGCACCCCTATATCATTGAGCGAGAAGTAAAACGTGTAGGTTTTATTGTTATCTCAACCGATAGAGGTTTATGCGGTGGTTTGAACACCAATTTATTCAAGCTTGGTTTAACAGCAATGCAGGAATGGCAAGAGAAAGAAGTCGAAATCGACCTTTGTCTAATTGGTTCTAAGGCAGCTGGCTTTTTTAATCGTTTCGGTGGCAATGTTGTCGCTAAAACATCAGGTCTTGGTGATGCGCCAAACGTCACTGATTTGATCGGCACAGTAAAAGTAATGTTGGATGCCTTTGATGAAGGCCGTATTGATAGACTTTATCTCGTTAATAACGACTTTGTTAATACTATGACTCAACAACCAACGGTTAGTCAGTTGTTACCAGTTGCCAAGCAAGAAGATGACGAGTTAAAGCATCATTGGGATTATATTTACGAGCCTGATGCGAAAGAATTATTAGATGTATTGCTAGTTAGATACATTGAATCACAAGTCTATCAAGGTGTTGTAGATAACATCGCTTGTGAGCAAGCTTCAAGAATGGTGGCGATGAAAGCTGCTACGGATAACGCTGGTGATATTATTGACGATTTACAACTTGTCTATAACAAGGCTCGTCAAGCAGCGATTACCCAAGAAATTTCAGAAATTATTAGTGGTGCTGCCGCGGTATAACCGTGGATGCATTGAAAGCTGCTAAATAGATTAGCAGCCAATATTACAAATTTTATATTTTACTTAATAGAGGAATAAACAATGAGTAACGGTAGCATTGTTGAGATCATCGGCGCGGTCATCGACGTGGAATTCCCACGAACAGATGTTCCAAAAGTATATGACGCACTCGATATCGAAGGCAGCGAGTTAGTACTAGAAGTACAACAACAGCTTGGAGACGGTGTGGTACGTTGTATCGCGATGGGATCCTCAGAAGGTATGAGCCGCGGCATGAAAGTGACTAACACTGGAGCTGCGATTCAAGTTCCAGTTGGCCAAGAAACACTAGGTCGAATCATGGACGTTCTTGGTAACCCAATTGATGAAAAAGGTCCAATTGGTGAGAAAGAAAGAATGTCTATTCACCGTGAAGCACCTTCTTATGAAGATCAAGCGGCTGCTAACGAGCTATTAGAAACCGGTATCAAAGTAATCGACTTAGTTTGTCCATTTGCTAAAGGTGGTAAAGTTGGTCTGTTTGGTGGTGCTGGTGTTGGTAAAACCGTTAACATGATGGAACTTATCCGTAACATCGCGACTGAGCATAGTGGTTTCTCAGTATTCGCAGGTGTTGGTGAGCGTACTCGTGAAGGAAACGATTTCTACCACGAAATGACAGATTCAAACGTAATCGACAAAGTATCTTTAGTTTACGGTCAGATGAATGAGCCTCCAGGGAACAGACTACGTGTTGCTTTAACTGGACTAACTATGGCTGAAAAATTCCGTGACGAAGGTCGTGACGTATTATTATTCGTTGATAACATCTACCGATACACGCTTGCAGGTACCGAAGTATCAGCACTACTAGGCCGTATGCCTTCTGCGGTTGGATATCAGCCAACACTTGCGGAAGAAATGGGTAAGCTTCAAGAGCGTATCACTTCAACAAAAACTGGTTCTATCACCTCTGTACAAGCTGTATATGTTCCAGCGGATGATTTAACGGATCCATCTCCTGCAACGACATTCGCGCATTTAGATGCAACGGTTGTACTGTCTCGTCAAATCGCTGAATTAGGTATCTACCCTGCTGTTGACCCATTAGATTCTACTTCTCGTCAACTTGATCCATTAGTTATTGGTCAAGAGCATTATGATACGGCTCGTGGTGTTCAGTCTGTATTGCAGCGTTACAAAGAACTTAAAGATATCATCGCAATTCTAGGTATGGATGAGCTTTCTGAAGAAGATAAGCAAACTGTTACTAGAGCGCGTAAGATTCAACGTTTCTTATCACAACCTTTCTTCGTTGCTGAGGTATTCACTGGTTCTCCTGGTAAATATGTTTCTCTTAAAGATACTATTGCTGGTTTCCAAGGAATTCTTAACGGTGAATATGATCATTTGCCAGAGCAAGCGTTCTATATGGTTGGAACAATTGAAGAAGCCGTTGAAAAAGCAAAATCTATCTAATTACTTTTAGTTAGATTTATAAGGAAACTACTATGCCATTTACATTTCAACTCGATATCGTTAGTGCTGAAAAGTCTATCTTTTCTGGTTCTGTAGATTCATTGGTGGCTAGCGGTGAGCTAGGTGAGCTAGGTATTAACGCTGGACACGCTCCTTTACTAACTTCGCTTAAGCCAGGTACTGTTAGGGTTAAAGACAAAGAAGGTAACGAAGAGACTTTTTACGTTTCGGGTGGAATGTTAGAAGTGCAACCTCACGTGACTACAATTCTAGCTGATACAGCCGCCAGAGCCGATGATGTTGATGAAGCAGCAGCTATTGCAGCTAAAGAAGCAGCAGAAGCAGCCATGGCTGACCAAAACTCAGAGATAGAATACTCTCGTGCAGCGGTCGAGTTAGCTGAAGCAGTGGCTCAACTTAGAACTCTTCAGTCAATAAGGAAGAAAGCTGGAAAATAAGCTTTTTCCATCAGCCTTCGTAAAAAGCGCCTTTTGGCGCTTTTTTTATGCTTGTTATCGGTGGTTATGCCCAATTGTCTTCGTTAGTGGTTTATCTCTTAAACTATTAACAGTAAAATGACCCGCTTAGCACATTCTCTTTGGATCTTAGTGACTTATGGATATACAAACTATTATTCTTGCTGCCGGTAAAGGCAGTCGCATGAAATCTGAATTACCTAAAGTTTTACACCAAATCGCCGGAAAACCACTAGTCCAACATGTTATTGATAGTTGTCAATCTTTGGGAGCCACACAGTGTCACCTGGTTATTGGGCATGGTGGGGATTTAGTTAAAAAGAGTGTAACCAGCGGTAGAGTTAAACTAAATTTTGCCGAACAAACAGAACAATTGGGTACCGGTCATGCAGTCAAGATGGCTTTGCCTAATTTATCTGATGACGCTGCAACCCTGATTTTGTATGGTGATGTACCGTTAACTCATCACGCTACCCTGCTCGAGCTTGTGGAGTTACACAAAGCAAACCCTAGTGGGATTGCGTTGATGACCTGTACTCTAGAGGATTCAACTGGATATGGTCGTATTGTTAGAGATCAAAAAGGAGCAGTAACCGGAATTGTTGAGCACAAAGACGCCACTGAAGAACAGCGCCAAATTAAAGAAATCAACACCGGTATTTTGTGCTGTAATTCAAATCAATTGAAAGACTGGATTTCTCGTCTAAATAACGAGAACGCTCAAGGGGAGTATTATCTTACCGACATAATCGCCATGGCTGTTGCAGATGGCGAAACAGTCGAAACCGCCCAACCAGTAAATCTATATGAAGTTGAAGGGATTAATACCCTACGTCAATTAGCCGATTTAGAGCGTGTTTGGCAAAGAGAACTCGCCAATCAATTAATGGACGGTGGTGTTACTTTCCGAGATCCTAATCGATTTGATCTGCGCGGAAGCCTTACATGCGAAGAAAGCGTTGTTATTGATGTGAATTGTGTCTTTGAAGGGCGTGTGAATCTTCGGCAAGGCGCTCAAATTGGTGCTAATGTATATCTTAAGGATTGCACCATCGGACCTAATACTGTCATTAAACCCAATTCGGTGATCGAAGATTCTGTGGTAGATGATCACTGCAGTGTTGGTCCATTTGCTAGACTGAGACCCGGAACCACTATGAAGAGCGACTCTCATGTGGGGAACTTTGTTGAAGTTAAGAAATCTACAATTGGAGTTGGTTCTAAGGCGGGTCACTTGTCCTATATTGGTGACACTGAAGTAGGAAACAATGTCAATATTGGCGCTGGAACGATTACTTGTAATTACGACGGAGCCAATAAACATAGAACAATCATAGAAGATGATGCATTCATCGGCTCTGACTCTCAATTAGTTGCACCTGTTACAGTAGGAAGAGGAGCAACCGTTGGAGCCGGTACTACTGTTACTGCTGACGTTTTGCCGGAAGCATTAACCATTTCTAGAACTAAGCAGAAACAAATTGAGTCTTGGACAAGACCTCAAAAGAAAAAATAACCGGAGTATTACAACAATGTGTGGAATAGTTGGAGCGGTAGCGCAAAGGAATATCGCAGAAATATTGATAGAAGGGCTAAGAAGGCTCGAATACCGAGGGTATGACTCCGCTGGACTTGCTGTCATCTCTGATTTCAAAATCTCTAGGCTTCGACGAGTTGGAAAAGTATCAGAGCTGCAAAAAGCGATAGAAGAAAACCCAATTGATGGCAGTATTGGTATTGCCCACACCCGATGGGCTACACATGGTGAGCCTAATGAAACCAACGCCCATCCCCACTTTTCTAACGATACCATCGCGGTTGTTCACAATGGAATAATCGAGAACTATGAATCGCTTAGGGAAGAATTGAAGCTTCAGGGCTATGTCTTCACGTCAGATACTGATACCGAAGTTATGGCACACCTTATTGAAAGAGAGCGAAAGTCGTCTGATTCTTTGTTATCCGCAGTACTCAAAGCAACTAAATTATTAAAGGGAGCTTACGGCACGGTAGTGATGGAGTTGGCTAACCCAGACTGTTTAGTGGTTGCTCGTTCTGGAAGCCCACTAGTCTTGGGAAAAGGAATCGGGGAAATGTTTATTGCTTCTGATCAATTAGCCCTACTCCCTGTCACTAGACAGTTTATGTTTTTAGAAGAAGGTGAAGTTGCAGAAGTCACTCGGCGTGATGTGAAAATACTTGCTCCTGATGGCTCAGTTGTAGAGAGAGAGTTTGAAGAAACGACAGTTCAACATGATGCTGGTGATAAAGGAAAATTCCGTCATTTTATGATGAAGGAAATTTACGAGCAGCCTGATTCAATTAACAGTACCTTAGAGGGTCGTTTAGCTCAGGACTCGGTGATTATTGAATCCTTTGGCAATCGGGCGCCTGAACTTTTGGATAAAGTGGAGTTTGTGCAAATTATCGCTTGTGGTACCAGCTATCACTCGGCCATGGTTGCTAAGTATTGGATAGAGTCTATGGTAGGGATCCCTTGCCAAGTTGAAATTGCCAGTGAATATCGATATAGAAAAACTGTTGTTTGTAAAAACTCACTATTCATTAGCATCTCCCAGTCTGGAGAAACTGCTGATACCTTGGCGGCGTTAAGAATCGCCAAAGAACAGGGCTTTTTAGCTAGTTTGACGATCTGTAATGTACCCGGATCCTCTTTGGTTCGTGAATCTGATATGGCATTTATGACTCGAGCGGGTGCTGAGATCGGAGTCGCATCCACTAAAGCATTCACAACTCAGCTCACAGGTTTGTTAATGCTAGCGGTTGCGTTAGCGCAAACCAAGAAATCACTACCACAAGAAGAAATTTCTAATATTATTCAAGAACTTAGAACGTTGCCGAATGACATTAAACACGCCCTTGAAATGGATACTACTATCGAAACAATGGCCGAAGAATTTAATGAAAAAGAGCATTGTCTATTCTTAGGACGCGGCGAACAATATCCGATCGCGATGGAAGGTGCTTTAAAACTAAAGGAGATATCCTATATTCACGCTGAAGCTTACGCCGCGGGTGAATTAAAACATGGTCCTTTAGCTTTAATAGACCACGATATGCCGGTAGTTGTTGTTGCACCAAATAATGAACTTATTGAGAAATTGAAATCTAATATGGAAGAAGTTAGAGCTCGAGGTGGTCAACTATACGTTTTTGCTGATAAAGACAGTGAAATTGTGGAAAACCAAGGCATAAAGCTTGTTCGCTGCGATGTTAAAGGTCGCTACACTGCACCTATCGTATTTACGGTGCCTTTGCAGTTGTTGTCATATCATGTGGCGGTCATTAGAGGTACTGATGTGGATCAGCCTCGAAACTTGGCCAAGTCCGTGACTGTAGAATAGTTCGTTATCGAGAATTCTTAGTGAATTTATAGAAAGTAAGTTTCGTTTGTAGAAATTATGAGGTTTTAATGAAAAGTAAATTTATCGCCGCTATGTTGATAGTGTTCAACCTACTTGGTTTTAACTCGCAATCTCATGCGGCTGAAAGGGCCCTAGTAGAAGGCTCTGATTATGAAATTGTATCCCCAAAGGGTACTAAATCTCCCGAAGTTTATGAGTTCTTTAGTTATGCGTGTGGTGCTTGCTATAGCATGGAGTCATTTGTAAATCAGTTCAAAAAAGACAATGCGGACACTAAAATCATTCCAGTTCCCACTGATCTAGGACATCAACAATGGCAGATCTATATCAAAGCCTATTATTTAGGCGAGCTATTAGGTGTTTTGGATCAAAGTCATGCAAAGATTTTCCATCGAGTGAACATCGAGAAAAAACACATCATTAAGGACAAAGACTTAAAGGAGTTTTTTGTCGGATTGGGTGTTGACCCTGCTAAATTTGACGCTGCCAATAAATCTTTTTCATTAAACGCCAAAATTCGTAAGGCTAAGCAGTTAGTCAAAACTTATCGAATTAGCGCAACGCCGACATTTGTTGTCAATCAACAATACAAGTTAGACAATCGAGCGCTTGGAACAACAGAAATGATTAATAAAGCGATAAAAGAACTATCTCAAATTAAATAGGGTCTTGATTCTATGGGAACGTCGTAATGGTGTTCCCATCTTCCCTCCTCTACTTCTCACACATTTAGTTACATTCATTAGTACTAAACAAAGAACTATTCTTGCTGCTTGTTCGACTTAATAAAAAACAGTTCTGTATAAACGGAGAAAATAATGAAGAAAATCCTAATAGGTTCGTTGGCAACTATCTTGTGTTTGCCTTTAGCTGCACATAATAACGAAGTGTGTGAATATGGCCTGGATTACAATATCAATATCAATAGTAATTCGGTTAAGTTCTCTAATGATAAAACCAGTACCATCGAATTTTCTGACTCTACCATCACAGTTGATGGTAAGACGCTAAAATTAAATTCTGAACAACGCGGCTATAGCCATCAATTTGAAAAAGGAACCCGGCAAGTTGTTCCTAAAATAGCTGATATCGCTATCGAGGGTGCAGAAATCGGTCTAAAAGCCGCAACACTTGCTGTGACGGCCCTATTTGGAGAGGATCAGGAGGTACATAAAGACCTGATTTTACCTATCGAAAAGATATCTGAGAAAATAAAAGCTAATGTAAATGACAAAATGATCAATGCTCATACCATTGAAACTTCATTTGATCAGGAGCTAGAGCAAGAGATTGAGGGGCTTGTAGCGAAAGCCTTGAGTAAATACTCTGGTAAGATTTTAGGCCAAGTATTGAGCTCAGTGTTCTCGGGTGATGGAGAAGAAATGAAGGATTTTGAGTTTAGAATGGAAAACCTAGAGCACGATATCGAAACTTATGTTGACTCACAAGCCGTCGCTCTCGAGGAAAAGGCTGAAACCATCTGCGAAGACATTAAGATCCTTTCAGAATTGGATCAAAAACTAATGGCTGTTGATGGCTATCCTTCAAAAGGATTAATTAGTCTGGGCAATGATCATAGTAAAAAGCTATCGAGCATTAAGTTCGATTTTAATCATTAATTTAAGTTAAATATCCTATCTTATAATAGACCGAATTCTTATTAGAAAACGGTCTACTTATTTCATCTAGCCTAAGCTCCTTCCCTGTAGCGCTCAGCGTTGTAACGCACTTAAATCATTGAATTGCTTGTTACCTTATTGCTAATAAGGGCTTGCAATTAAAAAATAGATATCTTATAACCATTATCCAATGCCTGTTGTCGGAAACGCATGGATGGTTTCGAGTTCTTCAGAAGGCGTTTGAGAATCATAATAAAACAACTAACTATCGAGAATAGGAAATTAATCATGACAAACAACTTTAAAGTTAAGAGCTTGATTTTAGCGATGGGTGTGACATTCATGTCAGCGCCTGTGTATGCTGAAGAAGAAGCTGCAGCGGAAGACGAAGGCCAGGTAATGGTAGTGGTTGGTTCCCGTGCAGCTCCCCGTTCTATCGGGGATTCACCGGTACCTGTCGATGTCATCTCAGCAGAAGAAATGATGGCTAACGGAACCTCCGATATGACATCGCTTTTGGCCCAAGTAGCCCCTTCATTTAACGTTGGCGCACAACCCATCTCAGACGCTGCGACCATGGTACGTCCAGCCAATTTACGTGGCTTATCGCCCGATTCGACTTTAATACTTGTCAATGGCAAGCGACGTCACCGTTCAGCGGTTATCGCCTTTTTAGGGGGTGGTATTTCTGATGGTGCACAAGGTCCAGATACCTCAGTGATCCCAGCGATTGCGCTAAAGCAAGTCGAAGTACTGCGTGACGGTGCTTCTGCACAATATGGTTCGGATGCTATCGCCGGGGTAATCAACTTCGTGTTAAAAGATAACAATGACGGTGGCGTGGTTGAATTAAAAGCCGGTGAATACTCAGAGGGTGATGGTGACCAACTAACGGTTGCTGGTAATATTGGCATGCCATTAACCGAAAGAGGTTTTGCTAACTTCAGTTTCGAATTTAATGAGCAAGATGCGACCAGCCGAAGTGTACAACGTGCTGATGCGGCGGCATTTGCTGAAGCCGGTTTACCGGTGGCTGATCCCGCTCAAATCTGGGGTTCACCCGAAGTGTCTGACGACATGAAATTGTTCATGAATGTCGGCTTAGAGCTTGATAACTCAAGTGAAGCTTATATGTTTGGTAACTGGGCAGAAAGAACCGTTGATGGTGGTTTCTTCTATCGTAATCCCAATACCCGTTCTGGTGTTTATGGTGGACCGACATTACCAGATGGTACACCGACGATTTTAGTGGGTGACTTAACGCCTGGCGCTCAAGACAACTCGAACTGTCCAGTCGTTGCGATTGGTCCGGATGGAATTCCAGATCAAGCGGCTCTTGCGTCTTTACCAGCGGCCAACTGTTTTGCCTTTAACCTAATGTTCCCAGGTGGTTTCACACCACGGTTTGGTGGTGATGTGACCGATGTGTCCATCTTAATGGGGACACGAGGCGAATTCTCAGACGGCACGTCTTATGATTTTAGTGCTGGCGTGGGTATGAACCGAGCTGAGTTCCGGATCAGAAACACCATCAACGCAAACTTAGGGCCACTAACGCCTACAGAGTTTGAGCCGGGTGCTTATGAGCAATTAGAAAAGTCTGCTAACGCTGACTTCTCAAAAGACTTAGAAACAGACCTTTCTTCATTAGCCATTTCTTATGGTTTTGAGTTTAGAGAAGAATCGTTTGAAATCACCAATGGTGATTCCGCTTCGTTTACCAACACACTGGGAAGTGAAGTGGATTTAGCGGTTCAAGGTTTCAGCTTGGGCTCTAATGGTTTCCAAGGTTTCAATCCTTCAATCGCAGGTACCTTCTCTCGACGAAGTAAAGGGGCTTATTTTGATGTTGAAACTTACTTCACCGACAGCTTAATGGTTGATTTCGCTGCTCGATACGAAGACTTCTCTGATTTTGGTTCGACCTTCGATTGGAAATTATCGTCTAAATTCGATATCACTGATGGCTTCTCACTTCGTGGCTCTGTCAGTACTGGCTTTAGAGCACCGACGATTGGTCAATCAAGTGTACAAAACGTCAGTACCAGTTTCAGTCCTACAGGCGGTCTACAAGAAATCGCGACCGTTCCACCGACGTCTGATACAGGTATCTTATTAGGTGGTCGTGCGCTACAGCCAGAAGAATCTCAAAGTTTCACGCTGGGTGCTGTTTACGAGAATGGTGACTTCTTCTTAACCGTTGATTATTTCGATATCGATGTTGAGGGACGAATTAGCCAAACCTCTGATATTTCGTTAACTGATGCTGACAGAGCGTTCTTGGTAGAAAATGGTAACCCTGATGCGATTAACTTAGCCGCTATTCGTTACTTTACCAATGATTTTGATACCAATACTCGTGGTATTGATTTAGTGGCTAACTACTCACATGAGTTAGGCGCGGGCGATCTGAAGTACTCGTTCACTTATAACTGGACTGATACTGAAGTGACTTTCGCGGGTGATTTCGTAGGGTCTGGCAAGATCACTCAATTAGAAGACAACTTACCGAATAACCGAGCGAACTTCTCATTGAACTACAGTCAAGACGATTGGCGTTTAGTGACAAAGGCGAGCTACTATGGTTCATTTACTGAGCTTCATTTAGATAGTGAAGACTTACCGATATTTGCGGGTAACACTATCTTAGTGGATGCTGAGTTTGCCTATGATGTTAACGAGGGCTTAACGCTTTCACTGGGCTCTAACAACTTGTTTGATGAGTATCCAGATGAAAACCCTCACCAGCTAGGATGGGGTGCTAAGTACCCAACCACATCACCATTTGGATTTAATGGTCGATTTGTTTATGGTAAAGCGACTTACCGTTTCTAA
>JBDVOJ010000072.1:0-2294 GCA_039969155.1 Kangiellaceae bacterium | reverse complement strand
TAAAGTAGAATGATTCATCTTCATCAAATAAAAACTCTACGGTTCCAGCACCCTGATAGCCGATCGCTTTTGCTGCTGCGATAGCAACTGCGCCCATCTTTTCTCTGACTTCATTAGATAAACCTGGGGCAGGGGCTTCTTCGATTACTTTTTGGTGTCGTCTTTGAACGCTACAGTCTCTTTCGAAAATATGCACGGCATTACCATGACAATCAGCAAATACTTGTAGTTCAACATGCCGAGGTTTTGTTAGGTATTTTTCAATCAAAACTTTATCATCACCAAATGAAGAAAGAGCTTCTCGCTTACATGAGTTAAGAGAACTCAAAAACTCAGCTTCTTTATGCACCACGCGCATGCCTTTACCGCCGCCTCCAGCGGTCGCTTTAATGAGTAACGGGTAGCCGATTTTATTAGCTTCAGTCATTAGCAGTGATTGGTCTTGATCATCACCATGATAGCCTTGAACCAAAGGCACATTGGCTTTGGTCATAATGTTTTTTGCTTCACTTTTTGAGCCCATGGCTTCAATGGCCGCCGTTGGAGGCCCAATAAAAGTAATGCCATTTTGTGCACAATCGTCGGCGAACTTTGCATTTTCAGATAAAAATCCATAACCTGGATGTACCGCATTAGCATTTGATTTTTTTGCGATTTCAAGAATTTTGTCGGCTCTTAAATAACTATCCTTGGCCGGAGATGGACCAAGATACCAAGCTTCATCAGCAAGCAGTACATGTTGGGCCGACTTGTCAGCGTCTGAATAAACAGCAACACATTCAATCCCCATTTTGTGAGCCGTTCTGATAATACGACAGGCTATTTCACCGCGATTTGCAATCAAAATTTTATCGATTGTTTTTTTGGCCATTTTAAAAGGCTTCCTAATCTGTAAATTAATGCTAATTGTTAATACACAAACAAATAAGATTGAATATGTTGGCTATTAGCTTGCTTCTAGAATTCGTTTTTGTTTACCGCTGACCAGTTTGCTGGTCTCTTTTCTAAAAATGCACTAACGCCTTCTCGACCTTCGCTAGATGCTCTAATATCGGCTATTCTTTGAGCTGTTTCTAATACTAATTCTTCATCAATAGACTTATTTAAAACATAGTCGACTAGTTGTTTCGCTTGTCTCATTGCTTGAGGCCCGTTGGCTAGTATTTTGTTGATAAAGTCTTGGGAATAATCGGCTAGTTGTTGATGATCAATTACTTTATGAACCAGGTTAATTGTCTTTGCTTCGTGAGCATCAAATTTCTCTGCGGTAGCAAAATACCGTTTACTATTTCGTTCGCCAATTGCTTTAACAACGTAGGGACTAATTACCGAAGGGATAAGACCTAGTTTAACTTCCGATAAACAAAATAACGCTTTATCACTGGCTAACACAATATCGCAACAGGCTACTAGTCCGACGCCTCCACCAAACGCGGCTCCTTGCACAACAGCAATGGTCGTCTTGGAACAGTCATGAAGCGCTTGCATTAAACCTGCCAGTTTCAAAGAGTCTTGATAGTTTTCTTCCCAGCTATAACTGGCCATTCGTTTCATCCAGTTTAAATCAGCACCAGCGGAAAAACTTTTACCATTAGCATCCAAAACGAGTAAACGAATATCTCGATTTTCATCAATTTTACGTATTGCTCTGGTCAAGTCTTTGATAACTTGGTCATCAAACGCATTATGCAATTCTGGACGATTCATCGTTATTCTAGCGACTCCGCTAGAAGAAACTTTTACACTAATGCTGGCATTGTTCTTGTCGGCTGTCATATCCTGTTCCTTGAATTCTGAATGTGATTAAAATTAGTCTGCAAAGTGTTTTCACTACATTCTAAAAACGCCAAATTTCGTTTCTTCAGTTGGTGCATTTAAACTACTTGATAGCCCCAAGCCTAAAACTTGTCGCGTATCAGCTGGGTCGATAATGCCATCATCCCATAGTCTTGCACTCGCATAGTAGGGGTGGCCTTGCGTTTCATACATTTGTTCGATAGGTTTTTTAAATTCAGCTTCTGATTCTGCTGACCAGTCAACACCTTTACGATCAAAGTTATCTCTTTTTACTTGTGCTAAAACATTGGCCGCTTGTTCGCCACCCATAACCGATATCCGTGCATTTGGCCACATCCATAAGAATCTTGGACTATAGGCTCTGCCGCACATGCCATAGTTGCCGGCACCAAAACTTCCCCCGACAATAACGGTAAATTTAGGGACCTTAGCACAAGCTACCGCAGTCACCATTTTTGCTCCATTTTTTGCAATCCCACTATTTTCATATTTTTTAC
>JBDVOJ010000071.1:0-1208 GCA_039969155.1 Kangiellaceae bacterium | reverse complement strand
TACCGAACCTTTATCCCTTTTAGAGGCAGCGGTAATTAAGGCTGATTTAGCCGCTACTTTGAGTTCTGATGGACCATTTACCGTATTTGCACCTACAGATGATGCCTTTGTAGCATTGTTAGAGGTTTTAGGCGACGATTATAATAGCATAGATGATTTTGATACAGATGAAGAAATTGACTTATTAAAAAATATTTTATTATTTCACGTTATTGCCGCTGAAGTAAAATCTACTGATTTGGCTGCAGGACAGGTTGCAACGGCGTTTGAAAACAACAGCGTTGAAATAATTTCTTCTGGGGATACATTCGTAATCGGTGATGCTTCCGATACCAACGCAAATATTACAGCAGTAGATATTATGGCATCTAACGGTGTTGCACATACTATTGATAAAGTATTATTACCACTAGCAGCTATTGATTTTGTTACAAGTTTACAATTAAAGACAATTGTTGACACAGCAGTTGCAACCGATGACTTAAGTTTACTGGTAGAAGCATTGATACATGCAGATGCAGGCTTAGTCGAAACATTGAACAGTGAGGGACCTTTCACAGTTTTTGCCCCCACGAATGCAGCCTTTGCAGCATTATTAGAAACTCTTGGCGATGATTTTAACAGCGTTGCTGATTTTGATACAGATGAGGAAAAAGCATTATTGACAAAAGTTCTTACTTATCATGTAGTAGCGGGTGTTTCTGCCTTCTCCACTGATTTAAGCAATGGTCAAGTTATAGAAACCGTGCAAGGTGAAACTATTAGTATTGCATTGACAGATAATGGAGTTGAAATTATGGATGCTACAGAAACCAACGCCAACGTTGCTTTAGTGGACGTTGCTGCCACCAATGGTGTTGTTCATGTTATCGATAAAGTAATTTTACCTCAAGAAGTGTTAGACATGTTGGCGGCAATGAGTCTAAGAACTATTGTTGAAATTGCAGTTGATACAGATGACCTTAGCGTTTTGGTCGATGCATTAGGGCAAGCAGATGCCGGATTGGTTCAAACCTTAAGTGGTGACGGTCCATTTACCGTTTTTGCACCAACTAATGATGCCTTTGTAGCCTTATTGGATGCTTTAGGTGAAAATTATAATAGTATTGCTGATTTTGATACCGAAGCCGAAAAAGAATTATTGACAACTATTTTAACTTTTCACGTAGTTTCTGGAACAGCTGCTTTTTCTACGGATTTAAGTGACG
>JBDVOJ010000070.1:0-14647 GCA_039969155.1 Kangiellaceae bacterium | reverse complement strand
GCTTATGGGTTACAACGAAATTAAGTAATATACCCATGATAAATGAAGATACACGATTCAGAGCTTCGCCAGGGAAACTGAACCAGGCACAAACCGCACGAAATGGCAGGCCCTTTTCAAGGATTGTAACGCCGTTCGGGTTTTCTGGCGAAGGTCCCGAAGGTCGCGGCAAATAGCCATCACCCTCTTCGTTATGACAACTTGAATGAAAGTCCCTAGTCCTGCGTTGTCACGCCTCAAATCTAATGGCTATATGTCACGCTGAAACCTGCATCTTCATGTATCATGGGTATAACTCTTGGTTATTGGTTAAACAACTGAATTAATCCTTATAATTCAATGAATACAGCTCGTTTGCTTTGGTTTGTGAGCGTTCTGAACCTCATTACATCTAACAAAAACAGCACAGTCACTCATGAAAATCTCTCAAATTCAAACTAATAGCCTAATTACCGCGATAAAAACCCCTTTCGACTCGAGCGGTAAAATTGATCTTAGCTGTTTCGACTATTTGGTTGAGCAACAGATTAAACATGGCGTGGATGGACTCATCATTGGAGGTACTACCGGCGAAGGTCACTTATTAGATTGGGAAGAGCACTTAATGTTGATTGCTCATGCCTCAAATCAGTATGCAGACAAACTACTGATCGTTGGAAATACTGGCAGTAATAATACCCGTGAAGCGATCAAAGCCACCGAATATGGGTTTGCTTCGGGTATGCATGCATCGTTACAGATTAACCCCTACTACGGCAAAACCAGTGATGCTGGAGTACAGAAACATCTATTAGCGGGTTTAGATATAGGTCCTGCTTTTATTTACAACGTGCCAGGCCGAACCGGACAGGATATTTCACCGGCTATCATCAAGCGATTAGCCGACCATCCAAATTTTGTTGGGGTTAAAGAGTGTGCTGGCAATCAACGCATCGCAGACTATGAACAACTTGAAATTGCTTGCTGGTCGGGAAATGATGATGAAGCATTTAGCGGTCGTCATACAAGTCACTCACATGGCGTTATCTCGGTTACCTCAAATATTGTACCGGGATTAATCAGGAAACTCATGGACGATTGCCAGCAAAGCGAGCTCAACGAATCACTGCAACCACTATTTAAATGGTTATTTGAACAACCAAACCCCATTGCAATTAATACCGCCCTTGCCATGACTAAAGCAATTAAACCAGTGTTCAGACTTCCTTACTGCCCTCTCGATGCTGAAGCTAGAACGACAGGATTAAAAGTGCTGGAAGCTCTGGATAGGCAGTTCATTGTGGGTAAAAGCTTACAACTACTAGACGACGAAGAACTTTTAGTCGTCGTTTAGTTCAGCAACTCTAAAGCCACATCAGAGCTTACTAAGTTGCTGTTTAAACTTAGCGTTCAAATCCATCTAGTGCTAGACTATTCTAAATTGGAAGATGTTTGACTTCCCATCACCCAAACCCTATTAACGCAAACAAATGAAATGACTATTAATCCAATGAGAGCTTTCTGAACCATGGAAAATCTATCTAAATGGAAAACTTATGTCATTTATATTTCACTAACGCTATCCGTCATTTACCCTATCGCGATTTTACAATGGTTTTTGTTTGATATTTCATTCGATGTTTTATATTTAGTTGCTCCTACACTCGCATCTTTAATAGTCGGTATTTTACTTAGCAACACTGTTATTTTGAAAACAAGCCTGAAAAGAAAAAGTGAACAATTTCGAGCAATAGCCGATTTAGCTCAAGAATTTACATACTTGAGAGATGTGGATGGCACATACACTTATGTTTCCCCATACTGCTTAGAGCTAACTGGATACTCTCAAGAAGAGTTCTATCAAAACAAAAACCTAATGGATAAATTAATATATCCACCCGATCAAAATCTCTGGAACGATCATGTTCATCAAATCAACACCAAGGGGTGCATGGAAACCATTGACCTAAGAATTGTGTCAAAATCAGGTGAAACCAAATGGTTGAACCATATCTGCATGACCGTTCACGACGCAATAGAAGAAAAGGATGTTATTCGTTCTACCAACCTTGATATTACCGCAAGAAAACAAGCCGAAAAAAAAATTCATCAACTGGCCCATATAGACGAGTTAACTGAACTTGGAAATCGCAGGTTATTAAGAAAAGATTTGAGAGAGGCAATACGTAAAAAGACCGATGATAATACTAGTTTTGCAGTGTTTTTTCTTGATCTAGACAGGTTTAAAAATATTAATGATAGTTTTGGGCACAATTTTGGCGACCGACTGTTACGTCAGATTGCCTCTCGTTTAAAAAGGCCAACAGCAGAAAAAACTACAACCTATCGATATGGTGGAGATGAGTTTGTCATTATATCTTCTAATGAATTAACCGAATCTGAAGCGAAAGAAGTTGCCAATAAAGTTCTGAGCGACATTGAACAACCCATTAAAATCGAAGGAATTGAGTTGTTTATGTCAGCTTGTATAGGGATTTCATTATTCCCAAATAATGGCAGCGACTTTGATTCGTTAATACGAAATGCAGATGTGGCGATGCATAAAACCAAAGGCTTAGAAGCATCTAAGGTAGAAGTTTATAATTCTCACGAACATAAGAAATCATCTCGACTTATTCTAACCGAAACACTGATACACAAAGGAATTAAGAATCAAGAGTTTGACGTTCACTATCAACCTCAAGTGAACATGCACACTGGAAAGCTTATTGGTGTTGAGGCGCTCGCGAGATGGCCACACCCAACCGAAGGTATGATTTCCCCACTGGAATTTATTGGAGTAGCAGAAGAATCGGGGCAAATGATAAAACTAGGAAGGCAGCTATTAGCTAAAACTATTAGTGACCTTAAACAGTGGACGAATAAGGGAATTCAATTACCTGTGGCGATCAATGTATCTGCCAGACAGTTTTCTGATATCAACTTTCAAGAACACTTGCTAACTAGCCTAGCAGCAGAAGCAATTCCATGCTCTCTTGTTCATATCGAAGTCACAGAACAAGTCTTTCTCGGCGATTTGGAGACAGCCTCAAGCAGACTAAATTCGCTCAAGAAACAAGGTTTCTCGATTTCCTTGGATGACTTTGGAACGGGCTACTCCTCATTTTCTTATCTTAAAAAACTACCAGTGGATAAGCTCAAAATAGATAGAAGTTTTATTTTAAACATCACCAAAAGCAAGGTTGAACGAGAAATTATTAAAGCATTAACCAGCATGTGCAGAGAATTGGGAATTGAAGTAATCGTTGAAGGTGTCGAATCTGAACAACAAGCCAATATTTTATGTGACGTAGGGTGTGAAATAGCTCAAGGATTCTATTACTATAAGCCTGTGCGTTGCTCTGAACTAATGAGCCTTTCTAAAATTAAAAAGCAATTTGAAAATTATCGCTCTTAATCAACTCAAGTGAGCAACTTTCCAATAAACGTATGATAAATACCATTGACACATTAGGGTGTAAGTTAAAAAAATGACGACTTGGTCCGATCTTCTCGCTGAAGAAAAAAAAGCAGAGTACTTTCAACAGACCTTAGAATATGTGGCCGAAAGACGAGCACAAGGTATTGAGGTTTACCCACCAAAAGACTCGGTTTTCAACGCTTTTACTGAAACACCATTCGAATCTGTAAAGGTAGTCATTTTAGGCCAAGATCCTTATCACGGCCCAAACCAAGCTCATGGACTCTGTTTTTCAGTACTCCCGCAGATCAAAACACCTCCTTCATTGGTAAATATTTACAAAGAGCTAAAAGCAGATATTGAAGGATTTGAAATCCCTAATCACGGTTACCTCCAATCTTGGGCAGAACAAGGTGTTTTGTTGCTAAACACTGTACTCACTGTAGAGCAAGGACAGCCTCATTCACACAAACATTTAGGCTGGGAAAAGTTTACCGATAAAGTGATTGAGCAGCTCAATCACTTTGGTAGCGGCATCGTATTTTTACTTTGGGGCGCTCATGCTCAAAAAAAGGGTGCTCAAATAGATAATCAGCGCCACCATATTCTTACCGCTCCCCATCCTTCTCCCCTTTCTGCACACCGCGGATTTCTTGGCTGTAAGCACTTCTCGAAGGCTAATCAACTGCTTCTGCAAGAAAACTGTCAACCAATTATATGGAATTCCGTAAATAGCCCGCTAAAATAGCGCGAATAGCGCATATTTGAACTACAATTTATTAGGATATCGCCATAAAAGATAATTATAAATGTTTAGAAATACAGTCGTTTTTCTTTGCCTGACTCTACTAAGCTATTTTGTACAGGCAACAGACAAAGTCGTATTACAACTAAAATGGGAACATCAGTTTCAGTTTGCAGGCTTTTACGCCGCCGATTGGCAAGGTTTTTATCGCGATGCCGGCCTCGAAGTCGAAATTCGATCCGCGTTTGGGCCAGAGAAACAATTCATTTCTCCAAACCATGAATTAATGAATGGTAATGCCCAGTTTGCGATTGGCGCCTTGGACATCTTACTCGGTCGTAATGAACAATTATCACCAGTCGTTTTAGCACCAATTTTTCAAACTAGTCCGCTGTCTCTCTATTCATTAAAATCGATTGATATAACCAGTATAGAGAAACTAGCATCTCTTCGTATTGCCGCAACTACCTCGCTAGCAACTAGGGCAGAAATAGAATCCTTGTTGCTGTCGCACGGTATTCCATCAGATAAAATTCTATTTGTCGATAGTCCACTCAGTGTCGATACTTTAATTACCGGCAAGGCCGATGTAATCGCAACTTACCGTACTCCAGCCTTGTTTGAAGCACAGGAAAAAGGTATTCAACTAAATGAACTCAATCCCGCCGAATATGGGCTTAGCTTTTACGGCGACACGCTTTATTCGACCCATGAATTTGTCAGCAAAAACCCAGATATAACACGACGTTTTGTAAAAGCAAGTATTGAGGGTTGGAAATATGCATTAGCTAATCGGCAAACCATGGCCAAAAGGATTTCCGAGGAACTGCCTAGGCATGCTTTAAAATTTAAGGATGTTTACGAATATAATCTAGCTTTCGCTGAAGACATTGACCAGTATATTCGATTTCCCGAATATCCTATTGGCCACATAAACAAGGCGCGATGGTTTAATATGAACGAACGAATTCGTTCTCTCGGGCTAGTCTCGACTCAATTAGATATTAATAATTTTTATTTCGATAGCGAACAAACCGAAAGCTCTCTAACTCCCAGCCTAATCATTTTATTGTTACTTTTGTTACTAGTACCTTTATGTTTTTTATTTTGGTTTCGAAAACATCGTTCACTGACTTTAATCAGCATTTTTGTAACGGCGTTTTTAGTCGAGTATCAAATCGAAAAATCACTAACAAAAACACTCTTACATAAAGAAAACGCATCGGTTACTCAGCAGCTCAATACTATTACCGCACAACTACAAGGTAACTTACAAACTAACCTATCCATGTTGACCGGTTTTGCCGCCTATATTTCTGCCGAACCTGATCTGTCCTACGAGGATTTTAGTCGATATGCTCGACAGCTTTTCAGAAAAAACCCTATTCTTATCAATTTCGCATCTGCGAAAGATCTTAAGGTTAACTACGTATATCCGATCGAAGGTAATGAAAAGGTCATCGGCTTAGATTATCGCAAGACTCCAGCTCAGGTCGGAATGGTAATGCAAGTCGTCAATACTGGCCAAATGCTTGTTATAGGCCCCGTTAATTTGGTCCAAGGGGGAACTGCATTTATCGGTCGAGCTCCGATAAAAACCAGTGATGGAAAACTGTGGGGAATTATTTCAGCGCCACTAGACGCCGAACGACTATTTCAGTTTGCTGAAATAGAAAAGCTGTCAGAAGGCATCGGCATTGCCATAAGAAGCTTTGATGCACTAGGAAATGAAAGTGATGTTTTTTACGGTAACCCCGAGGTGCTCAGAAACCCGAACCGCTCAAGCACTCTGATAAGCGTTGGAGGTGGTTCGTGGCATATCGATGCGGTTTCAAAGCGAGACCTAACAGAGTTAAGTAGCGACATATTCGCTCTCAGAGGTTACTTTGTATTCGCCTCACTATTGCTTGCTGTTTTTGTACTATTTCGCTTTAAACAACAGGAAGAGAAAAACTTACTTCAGCAAAAAATAAAAGATGACAAACTTCTCCTTGAGTCGGTTGGGAGTGTCGCTAAGATTGGCGGCTGGAAAATGAATTTCGATTTAGAGTTTATTAAATGGTCTTCCTACTGTTCAGTTTTAATGGGACAGTCAAAGCATTTTCAACCAAACAAACTATCTGACTTAAGTGAACTTTTCTCAGAGGATGATTACTCGTTGATGAGTTCTAAAATCAAGCAAGCGGTAAATCGCTCATTGGCATTTGATATTGAAGTTAAACTGTCTATCAAAAATACCGCACCAGTCTGGTTGAGAATAATGTCCGATGGCTTAAAGCATGACAACGAGCAAGCCATCATCGGTACTCTTCAAGATGTCACCAATAAGGTTTTAAGTGCCAAGCTAATTGAACATCAAGCAACATTTGATAGTTTAACGGGATTACCTAACCGAGTTTTGTATAACGATCGCTTAGAAAAATCGATTGAATTGGCAAAACGCAAAGATCAACTGTTGGCTGTATTGTTTGTTGACTTAGATAGATTTAAACCGATTAATGATAATCACGGCCATCAAGCTGGTGATCGGATCTTAATAGAAACTGCCCATCGTATTAAACAAGCGATCAGAAAATCTGATACTGTTTCAAGATTAAGTGGCGACGAATTTGCGGTAATTTTAAACGATGTCAATGGCTATCAAGATATTCGCCAAATTGCAGACAATATCATCGAACAAATCCAAAAACCGTTTAGCCTTGGTGATATTTCTGTTCACTCAAGTGCCAGTGTGGGTATTGCCTTATATCCAAACGATGCAGACAGCGCTGACTCTCTTCTTAGAAAAGCCGATCAAGCTATGTACGAAGTTAAGGGTAGTGGTAGAAACGGGTGTCAATTTTACACTAAAGAAATGCAACGACGTTCAGAGCATCGCCATGCATTACTAAACGATTTAATCGCCGCAGTTAATGAAGAGTCTTTGGAAGCCTATTACCAGCCTATCTACGATCTAGAAAGAGACGTACTGATAAGGTGTGAATCGCTAGCGAGATGGATTAAACCTTCTGGCGAATTTGTTTCCCCAGATGACTTTATTACATTGGCCGAAGAGTCGGGGCTAATCAACAGAATTGATTTGTTTATGTTAAAAAGTTCAGGGCAATTCCTTCGCGAGTTAAAACAAGATATAGGTCTTTCGATCAATATTTCTCCTCGACTATTTCATACAAAAGACAAGGCTCTAGAAAACTGGCTGACGACGATTAAAGAGATTAACAAAGAAATTCAGATCACAGTCGAAATTACTGAACGATTGTTAACCGATGACTCTGATAGCGCGCTGGTTGTTTTGAGAGAATTGAGAGAACATGGAATTAAAATTGCGATCGATGATTTTGGAACGGGTTACTCTTCGTTATCATACTTAATTAAATACCCAGTTGACATAATTAAGATTGATAAGAGTTTCGTTCAAGATATCGGCGTTTCCTCTTCGGCTGAAACGCTTATTGAAAGTATCTTGGCTATGGCGGCTCAATTAGACATTGCAGTAGTTGCTGAGGGAATTGAGACCAAAGCGCAACTAGATTATTTAAAGCGAAATGGCTGTGATTACGGTCAAGGATATTACTTAGGAAAACCAGTCGATAAGCAAGCGTTTTCAGAGCACCTTGCTAAGGAGAGTATGTGATCACAAAAAACGTCATTACTTTAGCGCTGCTCTTTGTTGGTATACTTATCGGAAGTTCGTCCAAATTAAACGCCGCAAAATTTCATAATCCAAGCATAAGTTATCTCTACGGTGAAAACTTTGTAGTTGAGCCTGACACTCAACAAACTCTCACTTTTGAATACGCCGCAGCTTGGGAATACTTTGACCTTTTTATGTTTGCAGAAAAGAAATTCTACGCAGGTTCGGGTAATGGAACTGGGCGTTACGGAGAGTTTTCACCAAGAGTTAAACTATATGACTTTGAGCAAGGTTCCCTGCTAAAAAAACTCACTCTAGCAACAACTTTTGAACGCGGAAAAAACGGTGTGAAATCGAATTTGGTAGGTTTTGGGTTAGACTTTAATAGCAATCATTTCAACTATTTGACAAGTAATGTTTATCATAGAGATGCACCTGACACAGCTGGACATGGTTGGCAGTTAACCAGCACTTGGACCCTTTCGACTAAAATCGCTGAGCTACCAACTTTGATTGATGGTTATTTAGACTGGGTTTTTATAAGCGATGAATCGGAGACAAATTTTCATTTCAATCCGCAAATTAAGATAGATATGAAAAAGTGGTTAGGTGGTAACTACCAGTGGTACGTTGGATTGGAATACGACTACTGGCATGAGAAATACGGGATTGATAATTCTGAGAATTTTGATACTAACCAGAATACTGCCAGTCTGCTTTTAAAATACCACTTTTAGGAGCTCGCTGAATCAAACTTAATGTTACCTGACTCCAAAGAATACTTTCGGCTCGAACTAATTACGATTCTTCAAAGTTGTAAAACCGACTGAGCTTCTTTACACTTTTTGTAGCAATCAAGCATCGGGTTCATTTTGAATTTTATCTATCTTGGTTACGAAATTCCTTTGGTGACATATTTGACCAGTTTCGGAATGCCTTCCTAAAACTAGCTGGCTCACTATAGCCCAACTGCCTCCCGATTTCCGCAATCGATAGTCTGGTACTTGATAACATTGATTGAGACCGCAGATAACGCACTTCAGAGAGGATCCTAGAAAATGTCGTTTGTTCTTTTTCAAGACAACGGTGCATTGTTCTAGGTGATAAGTGTAATTGACTAGCGGCTTGATTTAGGTTGGGAAACTCTTCTTTGGATTCGAGAAGTATCGTTCTAATTTTATGTTGGACGGTTTGTCCTTCTTTTAGTTTAATCAGTTCCCTCTCGCAAATTTCCACAGCGTTATTAAACGCGCTTTCGTTGCCTAATTTGAGTGGCACGTCTAATACTTTGCTCGCAATTAAGAGTGACGCTTTAGCGGCCGAAAACTCGACTTCACAATTAAATTGGAAACGATATTCAGAAACGTAAGCAGGTTCGGAAAATGGAAGTCTGATCTTTATAATCGGCTTTAGTTCGGCCGCAATTTGTTCAAGCATACTATGTAGTGCACTGACAGCGGACTCCAACAGTGGGCGCTGAATAGCATCCAGACAATAACGCTCCGATAATTGAACCTCCACATATTCAGTTTGTTCAGAAATATTCAATCCCAGTAGTGGTGTTCTAATATCTAGATATCTGGCAATTAACGCTAGTGCCTCTCTAATTGTGCGACTAGCCATTACCGCAAAACCCAGCATGCCATGAGTTGTTAAACTCAAATTACGACCCACTAAAAGTCCTAACGACTGTTTTTGGGTCAACTCCATGGCATAAACAATTAGCAGCTTAAAAGTATCTAGGCGTATTAATGAGTTAGTTTGGGTGAGATTTTCAGGTACAAGTTGGTGTCTAGCAAAGAATTGCTGAATTTCCTCAGAGTGGTCTTGCAGCTGGTCGAGGATTTGTTGAACATAAAAAGCAGGGATCAATAATTGCTGCTCTTTGCTGACAGTTATAGCCATGAAATAGAGAACCAAACTATGAGTATTATCAGCCTAGTTTGCTACCGTTTGTCGATTTTGGCAAGAAATAACCCTTTTTTGTCATATCCGAATCTCGGGAACTCAGCGCTAGATCGGTATACTTTAATGCTGGATGGCTGTTAATTATTGTTCATAGCCACTGCCTGAGCTAGAAAACAAATAGATCGTAGGAAGAGTATGTTTAAATATTTAAAACATTCATTGTTTCATATAATGGGATTACTGACTGCCTTATTTTTAGTTTTAGGAGGCCCTTATTTAGTTATTGGTCTAGCTTTCTCGATTGCCACTTTTGTTCTTGGTGATCTATTTTTAGGTGACGATAAGAGCGCCCCAGAATATAGCTATCCAGGTATCTTAACCTTACAACTATGGTTAGCACTTCCGCTTTTAATGTTAATTGTTTTTGCGCTTATGTGGCAGGTGGCGCCCGAGGATTTGTTCGGCTTCGGTCTTTGGTTTGAAAACCAATTTGCGCTGAATGTTTTAGAATCTAGGGGCAATGCAACATGGTATCAACTAGTTTCAGGAACTTTGCTTACCGGATTTTATATTGGAATGATAGGCACCATCACAGCCCATGAGTTAGTGCATAGAACAAGGGATAAAATATCCTTGTGCATCGGGCGATGGCTACTGGCATTTAGCTTTGATTCGAGTTTTTCGATAGAGCATGTCTACGGACACCACCGATATGTCAGTACAGCAATTGATCCGGCTACAGCTCCTCGTGGAAGAAACGTCTATCAACACGTAGTTCTTTCGACCCTAAAAGGTAATATAAGCGCTTGGCGAATTGAAAAAAAGCGTCTTATGAAAAAGAACACCTCATTTTGGTCAATACGCAATAAACTTTTACGCGGCTATTGCATGAGCATCGTTTTACTCTATTTAAGTTACTACCTTGGTGGCTCTGCTGGATTATTAGCATTCATTGGGGCGGGTGTCTGGGGTAAAACTCTGCTAGAAGTAGTTAATTACATGGAACACTATGGCCTTGTGAGAGATCCTAAAACTCCGGTTGAACCAAGACACTCATGGAATACCAATAAACGAATTAGTTCTTGGGCAATGTTTAATTTGACCCGCCATTCTCATCACCATGCAAAAGGGATTCTGCCGTTCCACAAATTAAAACCGATGAGCGACGCCCCTGAAATGGTCAGCGGGTATCTTGGGACAATTTTATTAACATTTATTCCCACCGTTTGGTTCAAGGTTATGGCACCAAAGTTGAAGCATTGGGATGAACACTTTGCCACAGATGCTGAGCTCAAGTTAATTAAACCAAACCAATAATAAAGGTCCACTTAAAGTGATTTGAATACGCTATTTCATATCTCAAATCTATATAAAAATACATAAAAGATTATCTCAAAAATTAATTTTTATCTTCAAAGCCATCGTCACTTTCTACTGGTGAAAAATTAATCAAATTATCTCAAATCTAGTTCAAGTCGAGCTAAAAAAACTGCTATACGTTAGTTTTAGGCAAGTTAATTCGAACCAAGCCCTGTTTAATGATCGATGTCAATAAACGCCAACGTTTAAACCTTACAATTTACATGGTTATTAACAGTAAGTTTGAAAAATAAGGTATATATCATGAAAAAATCCGTAGTAGCAGTAGCCCTTTTAAGCGCTCTTAGTGCACCCGTTTTCGCTGAAACAAATAGCAACCAAGACACCCCTTGGGTTTTCCGAGGAACCCTTGCTTATGTTCAACCGAACGACGACAGTGGTGCTGTTTTGGGTAACGACGGCGTTTCCGTTGATGCTGGTTTAGGTCTGGGGTTAAGTTTCACCTATATGTTCGACCAAAATTGGGGGTTAGAAATCTTAGCAGCCTCGCCATTTACTCATGAGCTCAAAGGAACCGGGGCGCTATCCGGTTTAGATATAGGTGAAACCAAACAGCTTCCTCCAACAGTATCAGTGACTTATCACTGGGGACAGTCCACCAGTTACCATGTTGGAGCTGGCTTAAATTACACTAAGTTTTTTGAAGAAGAATCAACTGCCGCTTTAACGACTGCATTGGGTGCTCAATCTACCGGTCTGGAGCTTGATGCTTCCACGGGCCTATCAATTCAATTCGGTTTTGATACGCCAATTAACAAAGACTGGAACTTATCAGGAACGGTATATTACAAAGATATCGATACTGAAGCTGATGTCATTGTGAATGGTGCGGTAGCGGCGACAGTTGACGTACAAATCGACCCAATTGTATGGACATTGGGCGTTAGCACCCGCTTCTAATTAAGCGTTTCAAATCTCCCAAGCTCCATACTTTTAACCTGTCTTGATTGTGTGGAGCTGTCTACTTTGAATCTAATTATTGGTATGAGCTATTGAGAACAAGGTCGAGTGATATACTGAAAGTCCAAGTACTCTTCGATTCCAAAACACCCACCTTCTCTTCCCATTCCTGACTGTTTAAATCCGCCAAAAGGAGCGGCCGGATTGGACAGCCTTGCTTGATTGACTCCTAGCATGCCGAATTCTAAGCTTTCTGTTAGTCGCTTTTGTCTTTCGATATCTTCGGAATAAAAATAACCACACAACCCCATATCGGTTTGGTTGGCTAATTCGATCGCTTGTGCCTCGCTATCAAAACTCGTAATAGAAACAACAGGACCAAATATCTCACTTTGGAAGATCGGCATGTTAGGTGTTACATTTTCAAGTACCATCGGAGCGTAAAAATTGCCGGCAAAAGTACCGATGCTTGCTCGAAAGCTCATCCGAGCCCCAAGGTCAATAGACGCTTCAATAAGCCGGTCCAATTTATCGATTGCCGATTGATTAATTAAGGGCCCAATGGTGGTAGCGGAGTCTAACCCATTACCTACGACTAGCTGATCAATTCGCTCAATCAATTTCTGCTGAAATTGCGGAAGAATGCTTTGATGAACTATAAATCGATTAGCGCTAACACAAGTCTGTCCCGCATTTCTGAACTTACTAGCCATTGCGCCTTCGACCGCTTCATCAAGATCAGCATCTTCAAAAACAATAAATGGCGCATTTCCCCCAAGCTCCATTGCTGCTCGTGTTACTCCAAGCGCACACTGAGCCAATAGCTTTTTCCCTACGTGAGTAGAACCGGTAAAGCTTAATTTGGCGACTTTAGGGTTTTGGGTTAGTAGCTCTCCTATTGCCTGGGCATTGCTGCCAACCACCACATTAAATACGCCCTCGGGAAGTCCTGCTTGTTGAGCTAAAGCCGCTAATGCAAGTGAAGTTAATGGGGTGAGTTCAGATGGCTTCAACACCACACAGCAACCTGCGGTAATCGCAGCGGCAGCTTTTCTCATCACCATAGAACAAGGAAAGTTCCACGGCGTTATCGCGCTAACAACACCAACGGGGCGTCGAATGACACTTGCTTGTTGACCTTGTGGAGCATCAATGGTTTGTGTTTTAGAGAAACTCTCAGCTAGTTGACCGTAGAGTTGAGTATAGTCAGCCGCATGCAGAATCTCGGTTTCAGACTCAGCGACCGGTTTCCCTTGCTCCAGAGTCAAAAGTCTTGATAGGTCTTTAACATTTTGCCTAATCAGTCGCTGCCAAGAATCTATATATTTAGCTCGCTGTATCGCAGAAAGTCGCTTCCAGCTAGCTTGCGCAGTGTGAGCTGTGTTAATAGCTTGAATCACTTGCTCAGCCTGCACCTCGTTGACCTTGGCTACTACCGACTTGTCAACTGGATTAATAACTTCAAAAGAAGTGCCTGAACCGATCCATTCACCGCCGATAAATGAACAATTTCTAATACTTGATTGAATTGCGATCTTTTGCATTGGCACTTTTTTAAACTATTCAAGGTGAACCAAACAGGTTAACGACAATCTACGCAGCTGTACATAAACAGATCGACTACAAATTTGGAATCAGTTAGGTTTTCGCGGATAATACCGTATCAGGCCACATACAGCACAAACTTTTTGGAATATAACGGCCGCGGTATTTTTCGTATCACTATCGCCTTAAAGAATTAGCTCCCAGTTATGAAACGATCCAATCACATTACCGTAGAAGGTGCCACTCGGCTTAGAAATGAGTTGGCTGACCTATGGAAAAATCAACGCCCCGAAGTGACTAAAGCGATAACCGCTGCGGCGGCTGAAGGCGACCGCTCGGAAAATGCTGAATATATTTACCGCAAAAAGCAATTACGCGAGATGGATCGAAGGATAAGATATCTGCAAAGAAGAACCCCCGAGATGATTGTGATTGAACGAAAACCAGCAAATCAAGATACTGTATTTTTTGGAGCAACTGTCACTCTTGAAGATGATAACGGCGATTTAACTAAATACCGGATTGTCGGTTCAGACGAGTTTGACTTTAAAGATCACTACATTTCGGTTGACTCGCCAATGGCAAAGGCGCTTCTAAAAAAACAAGTGGACGATGAGGTTTTTATTCGTCTGCCGAGTGGCCAAAAGACTTTTATCATTTCTGACATTGAATATTAAAGCTAGGTTGTCAGTCAATTTTGATTAGGTAGCTAGCGCGGTTGCTGCCATAACGCCAAAGGGGAGCTGTTTATCTTTTGTGGACAGTTTTTATTGTCCTTTAGTAAGAACCAAGATTAAAGTCAAAACTAAAATCAAAATCAAAGTCAAAGTCAAAAGCGTTTCGCAGCGCTACGGCTTTCCTGCGAGTTTCTTTTGTGAGAAGACAAAAGAAACCAAAAGCTTCTTTCGTTGAAACGAGCGCAGTTCGAGGATGCTGAATGTCTTGGTCTTTTAAATTGAGATGTCATTGGCTTATAGCGCCCATCGGGTGGAAAAGAACTCGCCTGTGGCTCAAACAGCTTTTCCACTGATCCGATGGACATGGGGATGTCAGGTTGCTCGTAGCCACTGGGCAAAGTCAAAACCAAGCTCTTACGGACTCGGCAATTATTCGGAGGGTAAACGCAGTGAATGTA
>JBDVOJ010000069.1:0-1139 GCA_039969155.1 Kangiellaceae bacterium | reverse complement strand
CATCTTTGTCGATGGGACGGGTTGCATCCCAAACTTCACCGTTTACTTTTGCTGCAAGTACATTTCGGGCCAAACCCTCACTAATACTCATAGCTACATCTAGTCCTGTTACACTGTCTTCAAATTCTTTAACCGATCCGTCTGGCAGGGTTATTTTAATCATGAAATTGTCTTATTCTAATTATCTATGTTCTTTTTCTCTAAGGTTGGAGGCAGATTGTTCAATACCGAGTCTCTCTGCTTACGCTGCTGCTCCAATTGCCACAAATATGCAACTTTTCTTTTCAAATTGTCTAACTCACTAGCGGCTAAATTATTCGTAGAATCACCCCTGACGATGTTTTCATATATGTCTATCGCTTGCTGGTAATCTCTATTTTGATCCAATGAACGAGCTAGTAATAACTTAGCCTCCACTTGGGTAGAATCTAATTGAAGCGCCTTCTCACTATAATACTTCGAGCTATCAAATTTGTTGGTAGTGTAATGAATGTTGGATAACTCATAGTTAATCAGGTAGTTGTTAGTATCAAGCGCTAATAAATGATGGTATATCTGTTTTGCACTGTCATAAACTTCCATACTACTTAGTAATCTTCCTTTTTTAAGCAGCATGGCCTCATCACCAATATTGCTATTTAAGTATCGATTGATAATATCGCCAGCTTTTTGTCGATCATTTTTAGCTAAATATATTTCCACCAGCTTTTCATTTGCAGGCTTTATATTCGAATTGATGGAAACTGCCTTGGTAAAGCTACTCACCGCATCGGCAGTATCTCCTATGGCCAGCAATACCTCCCCTTCCAGCTGATAGCTAAACGCATCAGGTTGAAGTTTCACGAGCCTATCGACAGCTGTTCTTGCCATCTTCACCTGGCCAAGTTGTAAATATTCCGATGCCAAAATCTTGTAAAGCCCTTTTTCACGAGCACCTAGTTTTTCCGCAATCAGTAAACTTTCAATGGCTACCTGAGGACGTTCCATGGCCTGTTCGATCTTACCTTTAAGCAGATACGCACGCTCGGACTCTTGATCAATATTGGTGGCTTTTAAAATATCATCATAAGCTGCTTCATTGTAGCCGAGTTCGTTATTTGCCAGTGCACGTTGGTAATAAAAAGAAGCATTGTTTTTAT
>JBDVOJ010000067.1:0-72956 GCA_039969155.1 Kangiellaceae bacterium | reverse complement strand
GATTGAAGTGAATCCCATGTTGCTAATATACTCAGCATTATTTGCAATGCCTTTAAAGTCTCCGCCCATATATCCTACATAAGCGGTCTCACCATTCGGACCCACTAATTCACCTTTAAAAGTAGGATTCGTTCCACCTTGATTAATTTGGTTATTACTTGGATCGCCATCAACGAAACGGTCGGTCATTAAAAAATAGATCGCTTCACTGGCAAAATCATTGGTCGTTCCGTAAAAGCTAATCGTGTTCTCTTTTAAGGAAATTACCTCGGGCTGTTTGCTTGTATCAGGCTCATCAGAAGCACCGCAGGAAAGCAGTAATGACACAGAAAGAAAAATCCCGCTTAATCTAAGTATTTTATTAATGTCATTCTTCAAAATGTTTTCTCACAATCAGTTGTTCTTAACGAGTTGGAATAAGCGTTTTTGACCTTGCCTATTTTGGTTGCTCAACTCTGAGAGTTAATGCCGCCGCAACCAGCATACTAGCACCACCAATCACTAATGAATAAATGGTTTGTCCATCGAATAATTGATTAACTAAAAAGCCTAATATGGATGCCGCAACAATTTGTGGGAGCACAATAAAGAAGTTAAATATTCCCATAAAAAGCCCCATCTTTTTAGCCGGAACTGTGTTGGATAATAAAGCGTAGGGAAGTGATAAAATTGAAGCCCAAGCAAAACCCACTCCGATCATTGAAATTACGAGTAATTGAGGGTCTGTAATAAATCGGATCGAGATAAAACCAGCTCCACCAAGAATCAGATTGGTTATGTGGCTAGCTTTCAGATTGAAGTATTTAACCATTAATGGGATCGTCATTGCTGCAAGTACGGCAGCAATGTTATAAGCGGACATAAGCACGTTAACCCAGTCGGCGCCATCATTGAATACTTTTGAACTAACGTCACTTGTACCATAATGGAATGACGTAATTGCCGGAGTTGCAGATGACCACCAGGCGAAAAATGGAAACCACGAGAAAAACTGAACTGCGGCAAGTTTTCGCATTGCGTTGGGCATATTGAAAAGGTCGAGCATTACGATTGAGAAGCCGTTATTGTCTCTGTCATTAGCTTTTAGAATTCCCGCAATCAGTTGCAATATTCCAAATAAGGTCAGTCCTAAAGTTAGTAAGAAAAGGTTACGATCGAGTTGTTCTATAAATCGGTAAACCAAAGCCGTTAGTATTGCCCCTGTGATAACCCAAATGAGTCCACCATTAAAATATTGGCCTTTAGAGCGATCATATTCCGTTTCAATAAATTCTGGATTGTTTTCTTTCTCGGCGTTTTCAAATGCCTCGAGTTGCTCTGGTGAGTATTCTTTAGTGGTATATACAGTCCATAAGACGGATAGTAAAAATATCAGACCACCAGCAGAAAATGCGAATTTGACCGATTCCGGCACACTTCCAACTTGTGCTTCATTGCTAATGTTAAACCAGTTAGTCATCATCCAAGGTAGTGCTGATGCTATTACCGCAGCGACGCTGATGAAAAAACTTTGAAAAGCATAACCTTTACCGCGTTGTTGTGGTGGCAACATATCACCAACAAAAGCTCGAGTGGGTTCCATACAGATGTTAATAGACGCATCCATGATCCAAAGCATTCCCGCCGCAATCCAAAGCGTTGGTGAGTGGGGCATGATAAATAGCGCTAAGCTAGCGAGAATAGCGCCCCATAAAAAGTAGGGACGACGTCGACCTAGTCGATTCCATGTTCTGTCGCTTAAATAACCAATAATCGGTTGAACGAACAGTCCGGTAATAGGTGCGGCAACCCAAAGAATGGTCATATTGCTGTAGTCAGCGCCGAGGGTTTGAAAGATTCGACTGACATTAGAGTTTTGTAGTGCAAAACCAAACTGTATTCCGAAGAATCCAAAACACATATTCCATATTTGCCAAAAGGATAGCTCGGGTCTGCCGTTCATTGTTGCTCCAAAGATTTATTCGGTATTAGTCGAGTAAAGCGGGATATAGCTTACACGCGACCGTTTATTTGTTGTTATTAGGCTCGAATCTACGTACTAACAAATCAAAATGCTATCATTTTTTAATACATACGTATGCAATTTGTACTCAAGGAAAATTGGCGATTGCATACGTATTCAATATTCTCCTCAATCAGTTAATTGACTGTGTTAATGGACTGACTTTTTGACCTTTAATTAGTCTCAGTATCTTTGCAAGAACAACCAAAGCAATTGTCTCTAGAGGCTGGCTAGCATTACTTCTATGAGATATTGCTGCCACAATTTAAAAACTGAATGAATCGATTTAATCAAAACACAGGTAGAAAATGTAAGCGCTAACATTGGTGTGGCTTTTGCTCGAGAGAATGCCTGCAAGCGTTTTGAATACGTATGCATTTTTTTGTGTAGCATAGATTTTTGTGATTATTATGTCGGCTAATCTGCGATTGCATCAGCCTATGCTTGGCATACACATCGAGTATCGGCGCAATATATAACAACAATTGGTGCGGCCAGCAGTGATAAAGAATAATAATTCCAAGTAAAAATTACAGTGGGAGCGTCATATGGCAAAAGCCAACAACCGTGTTCAGCCAAGTCTGATAAAGCCTTGTGCAAGAGCCTCTAAAATACTCAAGCCAAGTTTATTAACTCTAGCGCTTTTCAGTGCGGGAGTTTCAGCCGAGTTGGTCTCAGCTCAAGAGCAGCTTAATCAAAATGCTAAGCAGAAAGTTATTCTTAAAGTGGCTCAAGCTGAACAGGAAGCTGATGCTGAATCATCGGCAGATGCAGACACCGACGACAGCCAAGTTGTTGTAGTAACCGGATATCGAGGAAGTTTGATTCGCTCTCTTGATGAAAAGCGAGCGGCGGATACAGTAACTGAACAGTTGAGTGCCGATGACCTAGGCTCACTACCAGATGTTTCGATTGCTGACGCACTGACTCGTCTTCCTGGAATTTCAGCAATTAGAACGGGCGGAAAAGCCTCTGAAATAAATATTCGCGGATTATCTGGAATATTTGTTCACACCACGTTGAACGGAAGAGAGCAAGTCGCTACTAGCGGAAGTCGAAGTGTTGAATTTGCCCAGTACCCGTCAGAGCTTGTTTCCGGAGCCACTGTTTACAAATCACAAAAAGCGTCGTTAATCGAAGGCGGGGTTGCTGGCTCCGTTGATCTAAAAACTGCTAGTCCCTTGAGCAATCGTCAACAGCATACTTTTAGCGCTAATTTGCGAGGCATGTTTAATGACCGGGCTGACGAAATATATGATGCTCAGGATTCTGGGCATCGTTTTAGCCTTTCGTATCAAGGTAAGTTCGCGGATGACACATTGGGTGTTGCGCTAGGCTATGCTCGCTTATTTCAACCCAGTGTTGCAACTCAGTTTATAGGGCTATCATACAGTGCCCGACGAGATGTCGATAATGTGGCTGGCGATGTTGATGGGCCAGAAAGTAATCCTGCTGCAGAATATTTAAGTGAAGGATTTGAAATGCAGCATAAAGGGGGAGAATCGACTAGAGACGGTTATGTTGCAGCGATAGAGTGGGCCCCTAACAATACATTTAAGCTTAAAGCCGATACTTTTATTTCTAAGTTTGACGAGCAAGCTTTTGCTCGAGGATTTCGAGTAAAGTTTGATTCAGGAACGGCGCTAATTAACAATCCTGTGTTGGACGATAACGCAGTCATTGGTGCGGATTTTAACCGAGCGCGAATTGGCGGTAATACTCGGGTTGAAATGGTTAACGACAATAATGTTAAAGTTGATGATTCTGAAGCGTTTGGACTCAATGCAGAGTGGCAGCTAACAGACCAATTTACTTTAACTGGTGACTTGTCTCGCTCATCTGCAACCAGTGATTTCAGGAATGGATTGCTTTGGACACTTGCTGCTGAAGATGCAACCGTTGCTGACCCTGTTTTTGATAACGATGTTGCCATTTCTTATCGACTTAACGGATTAAATTTACCTGACGTTGGTTTTAATCAAAATTTCACCAATCTAAACACTATGATGTTGAGTAAGTACGGTATTTACCCTTACGTTTTTGATGACTCTCTCAACGCGGCTCGCTTTGACGGTGTTTATGAATTTAGAAACAATAAAGTCTTTAGTTCATTTGAAGCAGGCGTTAGATACTCTGAAAGACATTATAGAAACAAACGTTCGGTGTTTGAATATGGTGCCGATAATACTTTCTCCTCTAATGAGCCACCACTAAGGCTCACCAGTGACATGGCTACCGTGGTTGACTTTCAAGGGGCTTTTGCTGGTTTTCCAAGCTACCTAGCGATCGATTACGACGCAGCATTGAGTGCATGGTTTCCAAACGGCGTTCCTCAACCGGTCACAACTTGGGGAGCTAATTCACTAGGAGAGATCAATAATCGATATGATTGGTCTGTTAAACAAAGTGGTCAAGTATGGGAAGATGTAACCTCTGGTTATTTTGTTGCTAACATTGATACTGAAGTTTCTGATCTTCCAATTACCGGTAATGTTGGAATGAGAATTGTGCATACTGATCAAAGAGCATCAACTTTGGTCAATGTTGGGGGTGATCCTGCACTTGGAGCACAAAACATTGTCGACGAAGCGGGTTTGATTAATTCTGATTACGCTCCAGGTATAGAGGGAATTGATTACACCGATTATCTTCCACAGCTAAACCTTAATTTTCAAATTACTGACAACAGTCAAATTCGTTTTGCTGCAGCTAGAGTCATGGCTCGTTCTCAAATCAATCGTTTAGCTTCCGACACCAGTATTTCTTATGATGAGGATGACGGCGAAGCTCACGCATCAAGTACTAATAGTCCATATTTAAAGCCCTTCTTAGCAAACCAATATGATTTATCTTATGAGTACTACTTCTCTGATACGGAAGGGGCTTTTGTTGTCGCTTATTTCCATAAAGATCTTAAGAACTTTGTGCAAACATTTACTGATAATGATTTCATCTTTGCAGACAACGGCATTGCACTTCCAGAATATGTGCCTGGATTTGAGCCAGACAACCCTGACAGTAATCCACCTTTAAGAGCGGTTGATGGCAGTTTTACGACTTCAGTCAACAATGCTAACGGTGGTTACTTCAGAGGAATTGAATTAGCTTATACCCAAGTGTTTACAAACCTTCCTGATTTCTGGTCTGGGTTGGGCGTTTCAGCGAGTTACGCTTATACAGAAAGCAAGATAGATGCGATTGCGGGTTTAACAACGAGTGACTTGCCGGGGCCAACAGTAGAAACGACTTTTCCAGGCCTATCTAAAAACGTTATAAACGCAGCGCTATTTTGGGACTATCAAGGCTTTGATACCCGATTAAACGTAAGACACCGTTCTAAATTTGTCTCTTCTCAATTTGCTGTGGATGAACAGCAAACTTTCTTCGATGGTGAGACAGTTTTTGACTACCAAGCGTCATACCAAATCAATGATAACTTCAGTGTGATGTTCCAGGCGATTAACCTGACTGATGAGCCAACTAAGAGCTTTTTTGGTCAAGAATCGCAAACCGGAACCATACAGTTTTTTGGTCGACAATATTACCTTGGTTTTAACTACAAAATGTAGTCGGAAACTCACTTTAGAAATTGAAGAAATAAATTTATATGATGGAGCAAACTATGCTTAGTTATTCAAGAATAATAAATATCCTAGCGTTTCTAGTTATCGCTACAACTATGTTTGGTTGTGGTGGTGAGTCTGTTGATCAAGGTGAAGAATTGTTAACTTGTTCTGCACCTTTAGTCGTAGACTCATCGGGAACATCTTGTGTAGAACCCACAGCAATATCATGTGTAGCACCACTGGTGCCTAATGAGTTTAATGATGCTTGTGTGGTAGGTGCCGATCCAAATGCGCCGGTTCCAACGGTTTTTCCAGCAGATGATGAAGCCATTTTGTATTACAACCGCGCCAATAAAGGCGCGACCAATGAGGCCAATGATCCTTCCTATAATGGTTATGTGCTTCACACTTGGAATAATGATCAGTGTGATGCTTATGCGGCTCCATTCGACTCATCTATTTGGGGGAGTGAACATGTTTATGACGGCATCGATCCTAACTATGGCGCATACTGGATTCTAAAACTTAAAGAAGATCATACCGATTGCGGAAACTTCATTATTCATATTGGTACCGACGATGCTGGTAAAGAAATGGGTGGTGGCGATAAGCAAATGAACTTGGTACAAGACGACCCAGATTTTACTCGCATGAACTGGACTATTTCAGGTTTTGAATCGGCATTAGAATTCCCAATTACCGAGCTAGGCCCACAACCATTAAAAATTGAAAACGTTGCTGCACATTGGTTAGATGCCAATACGATTGCTTGGCAAGTTGATACTAGTCTAGCAGCTGAGGTTCGTTTACATCATTCGGCAACCGCTGGTATTGAAGCTGACCTCGATAATCAAGTTAATGGAACAGCTGTGGTTTTATCATCAGTTGAACAATCTGCTGAACTACAAGCGGCTTATCCGTTAACTGCTGGTTGGTCTGCGTTTGCAATTGATTCTAGCGATGATGAAATCAAACAAATTCTTAAGAACGAATTAGTGATTGCTGCTTACGATGCAGACGGTAATGCGTTTGCTGCAACCTATGTTCAAGCTGCAAAAGTTTTAGACGACCTCTACACCAGTGGCGACAACGATGCTAACGAAGCGGACCTAGGTATTCTTTACGATGGTGATGTTATTACTGCCAAGCTTTGGGCGCCTACTGCTCAAAGTGTCGTTCTCAATGTTTATGATGCCGATAAAAACTTAGTCAGTGCTAATGCGATGACAGAAGATGCGGCGACTGGAATTTGGACATTTGATGGAACTGCGGCGCTTGACAGAATGTTCTACCGCTATGAAGTCACAGTCTATCATTCTCAAAATAATGCAATAGAAACCATTGAAACTTCTGACCCATATTCAGTGAGTTTGTCGATTAATGGAATCTACTCACAATTTGTTAATTTAGCGGATGATGACCTCAAGCCTGAAGGTTGGGAAGGGCATAGCATTCCAACTGTAGAAAACTATGAAGATGCGGTGATATACGAAGGTCATGTGCGAGATTTTAGTGTACTTGATACGAGTACAACAGAAGCTAACCGCGGTAAGTATTTAGCCTTCACCGAAATGAGCTCAGCACCAATGACTCATCTTGCCGAGCTAGTTGCCAACGGTTTAACTCACTTCCAATTCTTGCCCATTAATGACATTGCAAGTATTGGAGAGGACCCAGCCTTTATCGTAAACATTACCGATACTGTCGCAGATCTTTGTGCATTAAATGAAAACGCACCAGTTTGTGGTGTGAATGATGATAGCGAAATTCTAAAAGATATCTTAGAAAGCTATTTGCCATTTGAAACAGAAGCTCAAGCATTAGTACAAGCAATGAGAGGTTATGACTCATTCAATTGGGGATATGATCCAAAGCATTTTAATGCACCAGAAGGAAGCTACGCTAGCGACCCCGATGGAACCGCTCGAATTTTAGAAATGCGCGCTATGGTTAAGTCACTTCACGAAATTGGTTTACGAGTGAATATGGATGTTGTTTATAATCATACTAATTCTGGAGGATTATGGGATAACTCAGTACTTGATAAAGTGGTTCCTGGTTACTATCAAAGTCGTGATCTAGAAACTGGCGGGATCTTAAATTCAACCTGCTGTAGTGATACTGCGCTTGAGCATACCATGATGGGCAAGTTAATGAATGACTCGCTGATTCAATGGGCCGAGCAGTACGCGATAGATGGTTTCCGTTTTGATATCATGGCACACGCTTCGGTTGACCAGATGGTTGCCGCTCGCGAATTAGTCAGAACTATCGACGAGGACACTTTCTTCTATGGTGAAGGTTGGTCAAGGGACTACCGAGGATTTGAAGAAGCTAATCAATTTAATCTAGCTGGTACCGAAATTGCGACTTTCAATGACCGATTACGTGAAGGGGTTCGAAACGCTGGATTGTTCAATCAAGAAGCTAACTTGCACGATCAAGATATCGTTCGTTTAGGATTGGCGGGAACGTTAAGCGATTTTGTTATCAAAACCAGCACTGGTGTCACCACAACTGGTAGTGGTTTTAATCCTGCTTCTTACGCAGAAGATCCTGCAGATATCATCAACTACGTTTCTAAGCATGATGATCGATCACTTTGGGATCAAATGCAGTACAAATTAGATATCGGAATTTCTGCCGCAGATAGGGTTAGAATTCAAAATATTTCTGCGTCAATTCCATTGCTTAGTCAGGGTATTCCTTTCTTACAAATGGGCGGTGATCTGTTACGTTCAAAATCAATGGACCGAAACAGCTATGACTCAGGCGATTGGTTTAACAAAGTCGATTTTACCATGGAGCATAATAACTGGAATGTTGGTTTGCCTTTGGCGGAAGATAATCAAAATGACTGGGATATGATTGTTGGTATTTCTTCAAATCCCAATACTCAAACCTTTATGTCAGATACCATGTTTGCTGCTAGCGTGTTTAAGGAATTCTTAAGTATTCGCCGTGACAGTAAACTTTTCAGATTAAATACTGCAGAAGAGATTAATGCGAGAGTTGGCTTCCATAATATTGGCCGTACTCAATCGCAAGGTTTAATCGCGATGAGTATTGATGATGGAACTGGGCTGACCGACTTAGACCCTGCTTATGATGCGATTGTCGTTATCGTTAATGGTAGCGACACCGAGCAATCTCACACTATCGCCACAGCAACCGGTTTTAGCTTGCACACAACGCAACTTGCGTCGGTCGATCCGGTAGTCGCGACTTCTTCTTTTGCTGAAGGTGAGGGCGAAGGAACATTTACAGTAGCAGCAAGAACCACTGCAGTGTTTGTCAAAGTTCAGGGCGATGCTCAAGGTGAAGGACTATCGGCCTTAGCTACTATTGGAGCGCCAGATGTAGTTCCTTATGCTGATACTTCAGTGTTTGTTCGAGGCAGTATGAATGGTTGGAGTACTAACGATCAATTCGAATATAAAGGCGATGGCATTTATGAAGCTCGTATCGAATTAGTAGGTGGTACCGAATACGAATTTAAAGTCGCAAGCGAAGATTGGAGCACCGTTGACTTTGGTTCTGCTGACCAAGTAGTCACTCAAGATGAGGCAAAAACGTTAAGTCGAGCTGCGTCAAATATGCTATTCACACCTGCTGTGGACGAAGAGTACATGTTCAGACTAGATGCGTCAGAAATAGAATCGCCAGTGCTAACAGTCTTGCTTCCAACCAAAGTTTATTTGCGCGGTGGCATGAATGGCTGGGGTACGGATACACCAATGAGTTATCTTGGTAATGATGTTTACAGTGTTGTATTTGATATCGTCGCTGTGGAAGCGCATGAATTTAAGATTGCATCGGAAAATTGGGATATCTTCAATTATGGTTCATTTGATGCTGACGGAACGGTTACTGAGGGTGTAGAGAAAATCTTAGCTTATAATGCTGGCAACCTGTCGATGGACTTCACAGAGATCGGTGAATACACCTTCGTATTTGACTTCTCTGACCAAGCGGTGCCAACAGTGACCGTTCATAAAACACAAATGTTTAACGACACCACCGTATTCATTCGTGGGGATATGAATGGTTGGAGTGAAGATGATCCAATGACCTATAACGGTGACTCCGATTATTCAGTTGATATCACTTTAGCAGTCGGCAGCTACGGATTTAAAGTCGCCTCTGCTGATTGGTCGACGGTTGACTTTGGCGCCAACGCTGGTGAAGAAGCGGTTGTGCTAGGCGCAGATAAAAGTTTGGCAGTTTCTGGCGCTAACATGTCGCTTGAAGTAACAACTGCAGGCACTTACCGTTTTTCAGTCGTCGGTCCAGATAATACTCAACCTGTTTTGAGTGTTTCTCTACTCGAATAATTATTCATAACTAACCAAAGACTTAGCTAGTTTATAGGCTAGCTGAGTCGAGCTGCACTCAATAAACTTTATTGAAGTGCGTGCACAAATACTTATTAAATGTGACTAGCAAGGTGATTCTTAGTCAATCATCAAACAGTCAGACTCTATTCAAAAAATGCGCTGATTCGAGTCATCGCAAATTAGGAAGATAGAATGATAAATAATTCATGGTGGAGAGGGGCGGTCATTTACCAAGTCTATCCACGGAGTATGAAAGATACTAATGGTGACGGTATTGGAGACCTTCCTGGCATCATAGAAAAGCTTGATTACATCGCTAGCTTAGGGGTGGATGCTATCTGGATTTCACCTTTCTTTAAATCACCAATGAAAGATTTTGGTTACGACATTAGTGACTATCGAGATGTTGATCCTTTGTTTGGGACGTTAGACGATTTTGATCGACTTATTAAAAAAGCGCACTCGCTGAATATTAAAGTCATTATTGACCAAGTGTTAAGTCACACCTCTGAAAAGCATAGTTGGTTTTTGGAGAGTAGAGAAGACACAACTAATCCCAAGGCGGATTGGTATGTTTGGGCTGATGCCAATGAAGACGGTACCCCACCAAACAATTGGCTTTCTATTTTTGGAGGGTGCGCGTGGCAGTGGGAGCCTCGTCGTAAACAATATTATTTGCATAATTTTTTGGTGAGCCAACCGGATTTAAATTTTCACAACAAAGAAGTTAGACAAGCTACTCTGGAAAATATTGAGTTTTGGCTAGAACGTGGTGTGGATGGTTTTAGACTGGATGCTATCAATTTTTGTTTTCATGATAGTCAGTTAAGAGATAATCCAGCAAAGCCGGTTGAAGAACGTCAAGGTCGAGGATTTAGTGAAGATAATCCTTATGCATTCCAATACCATTATTACAATAATACTCAGCCTGAAAATATTGAGTTTATAGAAGAAATTAGAGCCTTGCTGGATAAGTATCCCGGAGCCGCTGCACTGGGTGAGATTTCATCGGAAGATTCTTTAGCCACAATGGCTGAGTATACGCAAGGCGATTCACGTTTGCATATGGGTTATAGCTTTGAATTATTGACTGATGAGTTTACAGCGCAATATATTAGGGAAACTGTCGAGACTTTAGAAAATAAAATGGCAGAAGGCTGGCCATGCTGGGCTATTAGTAATCACGACGTTACTCGAGTGGTAAGTCGCTGGGGTGGACCTGAAAACAGTCAACAAAAATCGAAAATGCTGACGGCCTTGCTCTGCAGTTTAAGAGGGACTGTTTGTACATACCAAGGAGAAGAACTTGGTTTGAACGAGGCTGAAATCGATTACGATCAGTTGCAAGATCCTTATGGCATCACATTTTGGCCGACCTTCAAAGGGCGAGATGGTTGCCGAACACCAATCCCTTGGAATTCCAATGAAGATAAAGCAGGTTTTACCTGTGGCAGTCCGTGGTTGCCAATACCACAAGACCATCTAAGTATGTCGGTTGATAAGCAGCTCGCAGAAGAGGATTCTGTGCTAAATAGCTTCAAACAATTCATGAACTGGCGCAAAACTCAACCAGCATTGATTGATGGTGACATTCAATTTATTGAAACAGCTGAACCTATTCTCGCTTTCACACGAAAAAGTGAAAAGGGCAGTATGCTAGTTTGTTTTAATTTATCCAACCAGGAACAGTCAACAAAGATTTCCAGAAATGATTCTACCTCGATGTTGTTAGAGCATGGCTTAGCCAGCGGTGAGTTGCGTGACGATGAGTTAACGTTACCGCCGTTTGGCTGTTTTTTTGCAACGCTGTTAGAAAAGTAGAGGCTAGTAACGTTCGTTAAAAATATTATTTAAGAAGAATACAAAATTAAATCAGAACGATTAAAACCAGACGTGTAACCAAGTAAACTACAAGCATAATAAAAAAGGGGAATATTAAATGCTTAATTTTAAGCCGAGTAAACTGACGGTAGCGCTGCTATCGACGGGAATGATCACCTTTGGTTCGCCAACCTTTGCAGAGGAAGTTGATAAAGTAAATGCTGCTGAATCACAAGTTGAGTCGAGCGAAGAAGAAACAGAAAACCAAGTAATTATTACTGGAATCCGTGGTAGCTTAGCTAGAGCTCAAGCTCTTAAAATGGATAACTCATCGATTATAGAAGCGATATCAGCAGAAGATATCGGTAAGTTACCTGACACCAGTATCGCAGAATCTTTAGCGCGTTTACCGGGTGTACAAGGCGAGCGAAGAAATGGCCGAACCAGTGGTCTTTCTATTCGTGGTTTGAATGAAAACTATATCGCAACATCACTCAATGGTCGTGAGTTACTCGGTATGGGTGACAACCGTGGTGTTGAATATGATTTATACCCGACAGAAATTGTTAAGGAAATCGTGGTTTATAAAACACCTGAAGCTGGTTTATTAAGCCAAGGAATTGGTGGTACGGTGGATTTAAGAACGGTTAATCCTCTGGGTACCGAAGCGAATATGACTGTCAATGCGATTTATGAGCAAAATGCTGAAGATTCAATGAATCCAGATTTTGATAACAATGGTCATCGATTATCATTTAACTATGTGGATCAATTTGCTGACGATACCATTGGCGTTGCATTGGTTATTGCTAATCAAGAATCTACTCGTCAAGAGGTTAATTCACGAATTTGGGGATATCCAACTTCTGGAGTTTCATCGGGAGATGTTGTTTTTGGTGGACACGATTCATTCATTCGTTCTGCACTGTTAGATAGAACCTCGGTAGCCGCTGTATTAGAATATGCGCCTAGTGAAAAGTTCAGAGCACAACTAGATGCACTTTATATCGATTTTGATGAAAGTGACGTTCGTCGTGGAATAGAAGAGGCTGGCCCGGAATGGGGTGGTGGTAACTATACTGCGACTTCATCAGATAACGGTTTAGTCACTTCGGGATACTACGATGGATTCCATTCTGTTATTCGAAATGATGCTCGCTCACAAATTGCAGAATTAACCACCGTCGCAGTTAATTTAGAGTATATGGTATCCGACTCTATGTCATTAGTGTTTGACTACTCTACTGGCCAATCTGAAAAAACCATTACTGATATCGAAAGTTATTCAGGTGTTGGTAGAGCTGGTAACGCTGGACGTCCGCTCAGTGCGCGTTCTTTTGAAATGACTGCTGAAGGCGTTTTCTTTTCCGCTCATCCAACGGTTGGGGCTGTCGATCTTTCAGATCCAAACTTAATCCAATTAGCAGGCCCGCAAGCTTGGGGCGGCAGTTTAGGACCAGTTCCTGCGTTTCAAGGCGATCCTAACTTTGGACCAGACACCGCTCAAGACGGATTCGTTAATCAACCTCATTTTGACGAAGATCTAGATACATTAAGATTAGAGCTTAATGGTGATCTTGACTACTCGATCTTTAGTGGCTTTAACCTTGGCTTGGCGTATTCAGATAGAACCAAACAGAAAGTTAATGAAGGAGCATACTTGACCGCGCCAACATGGCCGGGACAGGGGCCAGTCCCTTCTGAATATCTGTTAGGTGCGAGTAACTTAGATGTTTTCGGCTTAGGTAGCATCATTGCATACGATAGCCTTGCATTATATAACAGTGGTTACTATACCGAGACGGCCGCTTCGGGCCTAGAAAATGGACGTTTAGGAGATACGTGGACTATTAATGAATCGATAACCACGTTATTCGCTCAAGTCGATATTGATACTGAAATCGGTGACGTTATGGTGACTGGTAATTTTGGTCTACAGTACGTTAGCTCAGATCAATCTGCGACAGGCTTCTCTACGGTAACGGGTGCTGATTTATATACTAATGCTACACCTGTGTCAGGTGGTGCAGATTATTCAGATGTGCTTCCAAGCTTAAACTTAAACTTCCATTTAGATGAAACACAGTACATTCGTACTGCAGTGTCGACAGTGACCAGTCGTCCAAGAATGGATGATATGCGTCCTAACAATCAAGTGACTTTTCAATTTAATGATGACTTGATTGAGGATCCTTCCTTGACAGCATGGAGTGGAAGTTCAGGAAATGCGGGGTTACGTCCGTTAGAGGCTAATCAGATTGATATTAGTTATGAAAACTACTTTGCAGAAGATGGTTTTTTTGCAGTAAGTTTCTTCTATAAAGATCTAACTAACTGGCATCGTTCTGGCGTTTTGTTAGCTGACTTTAGTGAGTTTGAAATTCCTGGATATCACGAGTCTTCAAATGGTATTGAGCCGCAAAATATGCAAGGCATTGTTACCTTTAGAGAAGATGGCTTAGAAGGATTTATACGGGGTCGAGAATTTCAAGCCAGTGTACCACTACGGCTCATTTCTGATACCTTAGACGGTTTTGGTTTGGTTGCTAGCGCCACTTTCTTGGATGGCGCATTTGATGGTTCTCCCGACCCAATTCCTGGACTTTCTCCAGAAAGTTATGCTTTAACTGCCTACTATGAAAATAACGGATTCGAAGTCAGAATCTCAGGAACTAAGCGTAATCAATTTGAAACAGAAACGAGAGGATTAAGTTTATCTCTTGTACCACAAGGTGATTTAGGCGCCGAGTTGTGGGATGCCCAAATTGGCTATAATTTTGACGAGTCAAGTATCGAATGGTTGCATGGACTGAGAGTGACACTGCAAGCTCAAAACATCACCGACGAAAAGACTATCAAAGCGAACCAAGATGCTCGCCAGATTACTGAATATCAATCATTCGGAGCAAACTACTTATTAGGACTAAATTACGAATTCTAATTTAGTGTAAATAAGTTGATAAAAAGCCCACCATTTTTTGGTGGGCTTTTTTGTTTTAGCGGAATAAATTGATTTGCAGTATAGGATAGTTCAAGTATCTTAGTAGCAGCTACTACAAGCATATATCGTTAGGAATTTTTGATGAGTGAACAAATAATTAAAAAAGTGGTCGTTCTTGGTGGTGGTACTGCAGGTTGGATGTCAGCTGCATTAATAAAAAAGCTACTTGGTTCCGCTATCGAAGTTGAATTAGTCGAATCTGAAACAATAGGTACAATTGGTGTAGGTGAAGCAACAATTCCACCAATCAAATTGTTTAATTCGGCTTTAGGGCTCGCCGAAGATGAGTTTGTACGAGAAACCAAGGCGACTATCAAGCTCGCGATTAAATTTGATAATTGGAAATCTCAAGGTGATAGTTACTATCATACCTTTGGTGCTGCGGGGAAAAGTTTAGCTTTTTGCCAGTTCCACCATTTACTCGCGCGCTCCCAGAAACTTGGAAATAAAAAACACTTGTGGGATTACGATTTAAACTATCTGTGTGCCGAAAAAGGAAGTTATGCGTTTATTAAAGGCCAGGACCCACTTTTAGAAATTCCAAATGCTTATCATTTCGATGCTGGACTTTATGCTAAGTACCTTAGAAAATTTAGTGAAAAGCTGGGGGTTATACGAACCGAAGGATTGGTTTTAGATGCAAAACAAAATTCAGACAATGGATTTATTGAAAATCTACAGTTAAAAGATGGAAAGGTCGTAGAAGGCGATCTCTTTGTAGATTGCTCAGGAATGGTTGGTTTTTTAACTCAAAGAAAACTAAATACCGGATATGAAGATTGGAGTCACTGGTTGCGATGTGACAGTGCTCTAGCAGTACCGTCTAAACGATTTGAAAAAACATTACCTTATACTCGATCAATTGCCCACGCTGCTGGGTGGCAATGGCGAATTCCATTGCAACATCGAAACGGAAATGGCTTGGTCTACAGCAGTCATTATATGACTGACGAACAAGCGCAAGAGGTACTAATGAGTAATTTAGAATCTGAGCCAGAAACCGAACCACGTAAAATCAATTTCCGTACGGGAAGAGCGCTTAAACAGTGGAATAAAAATGTGATTTCGGTGGGGCTATCGAGTGGTTTTTTAGAACCACTTGAATCGACTAGTATTCATTTAATTCAATCGGCTATCGTTCGTTTATTGCACTTGTTTCCACACAATGGCATCAATCAGGCCATGGTCAAAGAATACAATCTTCAATCGCAAACAGAATATGAACAAATTAGAGATTTTATCATTTTGCATTACAAAGTGAATGATCGAGATGATTCGCTATTCTGGAAAGAGTTAAGAAGCATGGAAATTCCAGATAGTTTAGCGCATAAGATAGATATATTTAAACAAAATGGTTCGCTGTTTAGAGAGCAAAACGATTTATTTGCGGAAAGTTCATGGTTACAGGTGATGCTTGGACAAGGTATAACACCAAAAGATTATCACCCCATTGCTAACAATATTCCTAGCGACAAACTTCAGTCGATGCTAGACCAAATTCAGTCAATTAAGTGTCAAGCGGCAGCGCAACTATTACCGCATGATGAGTTTTTGAACAAGCTTTGTGAGCTTAGATAGGTTCAACTTATGGCTCCTAATAAACCGCTGAATATTGTAATTCTTGGGGGAGGTACCGCCGGTTGGATGGCCGCAAATCTATTTGCTAAACGCTGGGCTTCTTTGCAGGTTAATATCAAGCTGATTGAGTCTCCCAATGTAAGCACCATCGGAGTTGGCGAAGGTTCAACACCCAGTTTAAAACATTTTTTTAAAACCATCGAAGTCGCAGAATCTGATTGGATGCCAGCTTGTAATGCGACCTATAAACTTAATATTAAGTTCGACCAGTGGAGTCCTCAATCTGGTATAAAAAGCTATTCGCACCCCTTTACCACCCAAGTCGACTTGCATACTTCGAGTGCGTTTATGACCAATGCGCGAACTCGCCGACTAGGGTTAAGGGTTAATACTCAACCTGAGGACTTTTTGCTTAATGGGGTTTTGGCCGCACAAGGTAAAGGGCCAATTACCCCTGAAAATTTCCCTTTCGCTATTGAATATGGTTACCACTTTGACTCTAAGTTGTTGGGTGAATTTCTATCCAAACTCGCCCAGACTCGTGGCGTGAATTATCAGCAGCAACATATCCAATCAGTCGTTCAACAACCAAACGGTAATATAGCGGCTTTGGTCACCGAACAAGGTGAACGAATTGAGGCTGATCTATTTGTAGATTGCACCGGGTTTGCCTCGGTACTGATGCAAAAATCATTAAAGGCTGAATTCGATAGTTTTAATAGTCATTTATTTAATAATTCAGCAGTGGTTGTGCAGACAGAGTCTGATCAAGAATTTTCAGCAGAAACAATATCCACTGCAATGAGTGCAGGTTGGATTTGGAAAATCCCACTGACCAGCCGTTATGGCAATGGTTATGTGTTTAGTTCGGATTTTATTTCAAAAGACAATGCTGAATTAGAATTCAGAAAACACTTAGGTATTGTTGATGATGATATCGATTGCCATCATTTAGATATGCGAGTGGGACAACTCAAACAGCATTGGAAAAAGAATTGTATTGCAATCGGTTTATCGCAAGGCTTTATCGAACCCTTAGAGGCTACCGCCTTACATTTGGTACAAATTTCGATAGAAGCATTTATCGACTACTATGAAAAAGGCGACTTTTCGGACAGGTATAAGAATAACTATAATCGTGATATTTACAACCGATTTGAAAGCGTTAGAGATTATATAGTCGCTCATTATAAATTGAATTCTAGAGAAGATAGCGAATACTGGCGAGCCAACAGAAATAATGCTCACCTGTCGACTAACTTGTCTCGATTGCTAGACTGTTGGTTTCGTAAAGATGATCTTAGACAATTGTTTCAAGAAGGTAATTTTCAGTCGCATTTTGATGCTGTTTCGTGGAATTGTTTGTTAGCCGGTTATGGTGCATTTCCTCCGTTGGCTAACAACCAACCTGGTCAAGGTGATCTTTATAAAGAGCTGAAAGTTCATGACTTCTTAGCAGGTTGTAGTTTAAACTTTGAATCACATATATCTAACTTGCACAAGTTACTAACAAATTAAGAGTCACTAATTACAGTATTAGCAACGGTCAACTCAAAGAAAAATAAAGTTTACCTGAATTCAGCTCAAGAGACCCCAATAGCATTAGTTTAATTGACTAGACTAAAAACAGCGCCGGTCTTAGCTGGCAAGTTGAACAACAGCGTAGAATTTTCCAAGGTGTACGTTTTTCCACTAATCATTTCTACTATTTGTCTTTCTCCGCCAAACTCTAGATGAAAGCTTTGATTCGCTGACGAGCTATTTAACAGCACCCACAGCTTTTGATTATCAAGACTACGCGAAAAACCATAACTATTTTTTTCATCATCGACTAACCAAGTAGTAAAGTCACCTCGTTGAAGTGCTGGGTTTTGACGGCGAATGTTAATGAGCTTGGCATAAAAATCAAATAGAGAATGATTGATTTCGACGCGATCTACTAGCGCTTTCGACCTTTGTTTCCCGTTAGGTAAGTAACGTTCATCGCTATACTCTATGTCGCTCCATAACATCGGCTTTCGGCTATCCGGATCATTAGCACCCCACATTCCGACTTCGTCACCATAATAGATCATTGGAGCGCCAACATAAGTCATTTGTAAGATAATAAAGAGCTTTTGAAGCTCAATCTCTTTTTCAGTTGGTTTTCTGACCTGGTAGTTTGGATTGTTGATGGCTTGCGAGAGTCCAAAATATTGTCCCCAATCTCTAAAGTTGCCTATTCCTCGGTTTACAATATGGGATGCAATTCTATTGGAATCGTGGCTTCCAAATAGATTTTGATTAACGTAAGCAACCCCTTTGGGGTAGAGGTTGCGAAGTTCTTCAAGTTTTTCATCAAATTTTGTCGCTGAAATTTTCATCGAGGAAGGATTAAACAGAAATTCAGCTGCGGTAAAAGCAAAGTTATAGTTCATTTCGCCATCAAACTCATCTCCTTGCAAGTAAGGTTTAACTCTCTCGGGTTTATCAACTATTTCAGCTGTCAGGTAGGCTTCCGAATTTATACCCTTGACCAGTTTACGCCAATCTTTCCAAAAGTTATGGTGAACATCGTAAGCGACATCAAGACGCCATCCATCAATGCCAAAACGAGTGCCTTTGTTTTTTGGATTCATCCAACGTCTAGTAGCGTTAAAAATATACTCTCTGGGACCGGTTACAATACCGTTACTATTTTCTTTCCAAACCGGTAATGAGCTTACCCCAAACCAACCTTCATATTGAAAGTCCTTATTCTTCGCTTTATCCCTAAATTGCTTTATCTCAAACCATTCTGAGAAGGGGGAATTTTGCTGGTGTTTTTCGACATCTTTAAATGCAAAGCTATTGATCCCCAAATGGTTAAATACACCATCAAAAATTACCCGTATATTTCTCTTGTGTAATTCGTCGATTAACTTAAGCATTAACTCATCGGCACTTGTCCATACCCATGTCTTTGGGTCGAGAGGATTCTCAGTCGCAATTAATCGACGGTCTCCTTCTGGGTCTGGCCCAAAGTTAGGGTCGATATGATGATAACTAGCACCGTCATATTTATGCAGAGAAGGCGAATCGAATACCGGGTTAAGATAAATCGCGGTGATGCCAAGTGACTCTAAATAGTCGAGTTTATCTAAAATACCTTGCAGATCTCCGCCATATCGTCGACGCAATAAATGCGTCGCGATCTCATTTTCACCATTGGCTTTTTCATAGGCTTGTCGTTCATACCAGTCGCTTCCCCAAGGGTGGATATTCCATTGCTTTGGCGGAGTGGCGGGATCGGCACCCAGTATATCCTTAACCTTTGGGTTATTTTGTGGATCATCATCTCTGAATCTTTCTGGAAAAATTTGGTACCAAATTGCGCTCTTTGCCCATTGTGGCACAAACTCGTCATCCGTTTTGGAATGGGATTGATGTGAATGAAAAACAAAGACAAATATTAAGAGCAAATAACATGTCTGTTTCATATTGAGTCCTTACAGAGTGGGTGTTCGGAATAATTGATAATAAATAGTATTGTAATCAATCACCTGTTACATAATGAATACGTATGCAAATAGCTGTTAAATAGACTCAGGTCTCGTACTATTAGGTGACTTGTCTCCTCGGAATATTGTTAACTAATGACCAAAAGCTCAAGTCCTTCTTTTCTGCGCCTTGCCAGTTGCTTGATAATTTTTTCCTTTTCGATAATGGGGCTCTCTTTCAAATTATCAGCTAGCACTAACAACTCGATAATAAAACGCATTGAACCGCCATTTTGGTGGGTTGGAATGAAAAGCTTTCAGCTGCAATTGATGGTATATGGCGTCGACATCAGCCGCTATCAAGTAAAATCGCCAGAGCAACAGCTAACTTTAACCAGTGTTGAAAAGGCCGATAACCCAAACTATCTTTTTATCAACTTAGTGATCGAAGAAGATGCCAAAGCCGGAGACTATCCGATAGAGTTTTGGATTGATGGTCAAATGCAAATGACCTACCGCTACTCGTTAAAAACTAGGAAAAAGCATTCTTCACAGCGGCAAGGCTTTAGTCCGAAAGATGTTATCTATTTAATTACTCCCGATCGATTTGCCAATGGCGATTTAAGTAATGATAAAGTAGAAGGCTATATTGAAGGTGTTGATCGTAATAACCATGATGGCAGGCACGGTGGTGACATTAAAGGCGTCATTAAACAATTAGACTATATTAATGACATGGGATTCACTCAAATCTGGCTTAATCCCGTGTTGGAAAACGCTCAGCCCAAAGTGACCTATCATGGTTATTCAACCACCGATTATTATAAAGTCGATCCAAGATTTGGAAGTAACCAGCTATATCAACAATTATCACAGCAAGCCCAAAATAAGGGAATCGGTTTAATTAAGGATGTCATTCTTAATCATATCGGAACCGAGCATTGGTGGTTAAAAGATTTGCCGAGTAAAGACTGGATTAATCATCCTGACAGTTATGTAGAAACGACTCATCGAAGAGAAGCATTACATGATCCACACGGTACCCAAGAAGATATTGAAGCGTTTGCTAGCGGTTGGTTTGTACCAACAATGGCAGATTTAAATCAGCGGAATCGCTTTGTATCAAATTACCTAATTCAAAATTGTATTTGGTGGACAGAATACGCTGATTTATCCGGTTTACGGGTGGATACCTATTCGTATTCCGATAAAGCATTTCTCAGTGAGTTCACACGACGTCTTATGCAGGAATATCCTAACTACAATATAGTTGCAGAAGAATGGTCGGTGAGTCCTAATATTGTTGCCTATTGGCAACGAGGAAACCAAACACACGATGGATATCATTCAGACTTGCCTTCACTGATGGACTTTCCATTGCAAGATGTGTTGATTAAAGGATTGATCGAAAAAGAAACTTGGGCGGATGGACTGAGGCGGCTATACGAGCTAGTGGCGACAGACTTCGTCTATTCAGAACCTGACAACTTAGTAGTTTTTCCCGACAATCATGATATGAGTCGAATATATACTCAGTTAAATCACGATATCGAACTTACCAAAGTCGCGGTCGGTTTTTTTGCAACGGTGAGAGGGATACCTCAGTATTTTTATGGCACTGAAATATTGATGGATAATCGTGGAACCGGATCTCATGGTGTGATTAGAACAGATTTCCCTGGTGGTTGGCCTATAGACAGTCGTAATGCGTTTTCAGGACAAGGTCTCATCAAAGAGCAGAGTGATATGCAAGGTTTTACCAAACGATTATTAAATTGGAGAAAAACATCAAAGGCAATTCATGTAGGTAAAATGACTCACTATTCGCCTCAGAATGGCATCTACGTCTACTTTCGTCATAGCGATAAATACAATGACAAAGTAATGATAGTCATCAACAAAGATGACCAAGCTAAACAACTGGAAACTCAGCGATTTAAGACGATGATAAATGCTAGTGAAAGGAGTCGGGATGTTATGGATATTCTAAATAAAGAGTCTTTAAGTTTAAATGAAAAGCTAGAACTACCAGCAAAATCAATTCGAATCATCCAGTTTTAATTGGTTATTAAAATTAGCAAAAACCAATCACGAGTACGGAACAACTGCTGTGATTGCTTAGACCGAATAAGTACAGACCAATGTAAAGCAATAGGAACGTAAAACAAAGCGATGATAATTATGGAAACTAAAAAGCAAAATCAGCAACCAAAGAGTCGACGGCCATCGCCTAGTAATAATCTCTTTAAGAATAAAGCCCTGAAGTTAATCGCGGTGATTTTATCGCTACTCGTGGTGGTTGCGTGTTTTAATATCAGTGATTCAAGACTTTCCCATAGCTTTAAGGACAACATTCTTAGCCTTAAAAAAGCTAATCGCTCAATTCAGTTGTCCGCACTTGCAACCGGTGCTATTCAAGTAGAATTTCTGCAGGAGTCCGAAGCGCAGTTAACATCATTTGCAATCAAAGATGATTTAAAAAATCTACCCGCCCAGTTTAAGCTGACCGATTCAAGCTACCAGTTTAGTTCCGGAAAGCTACGAGCGGTTATTGATAAAGTCGATTTGAGTATCGCCTTTTATCGTGAGAATCAACTACTAACCATTCAGAAACAAAACTGGTTATTAAGACAATCTGAACAATCACAGCAGGCCAATTCTAGTAAGGCCAAACTAAGTAAAGCCAATTTTAGTAAGGTTGAATTTAGTTTGGAGAAAGATGAAAAAATTATGGGAGGTGGCCAACGAGTACTAGGCATGGATCGCCGAGGGCATAGACTACCGCTCTACAATCGCGCGCACTACGGCTACACCACTGAGTCTAATCAAATGTATTACAGTTTGCCTCTAGTTATTTCCGATAAAAAATACAGCATTCTATTTGATAATACCGCCAGTGGATTTTTAGATATCGGTAAAACTAAAGCCGATCAATTAGTTTTTGAAGCTGAGTCTGGGCGCAAAGCTTATATCGTATTTGCTGATGACAGCTATCAAAAGCTTATCAATCAATACGTTAATGTAACCGGCACTCAACCGATGCCGCCTCGTTGGGCGTTTGGTAATTTCTCTTCTCGTTTTGGTTATAAGAATCAGCAACAAGTTATCTCAACCATTGAACAGTTTATTCAAGACGACATGCCGGTAGATGCGATTATTTTGGACTTGTATTGGTTTGGTAACGATATTAAAGGATTTATGGGAAATTTAGCTTGGGATAAGCAGGCTTTTCCAGACCCTGAAAAAATGATATCCGATCTTAAATCAAAAGGCGTTAAAACTATTTTGGTTACTGAACCATTTATCTTGAGCACTTCGACCCGCTGGGATGAAGCAGTGACTGAAAAAATTCTTATGAAAGATCAACAAGGCCAGCCAAAACGATTTGATTTCTATTTTGGAAATACAGGACTCATTGATATATTCGACGACAAAGCAACGGAATGGTTTTCAGGGATTTATTCGGGGCTAACCCAACAAGGAGTCGCTGGTGTTTGGGGGGACTTAGGTGAGCCAGAAGTTCACCCTGATGACGGCGTTCACTTTGTTTCAGGTATGCAGCAGTCCTATGATGCAAAGACGCTGCACAATGCATACGGACACCAATGGGCTAAAATGGTTTATCAAAACCTGATCACTGATCGGCCGGATAGAAGACCATTCGTGATGATGCGATCAGGGTTTGCTGGAACTCAGCGCTATGGAATGATCCCTTGGACTGGCGATGTCTCACGCTCTTGGGGAGGATTGAAACCGCAAGTAGAACTAACACTACAGATGGGGATGCAAGGATTAGCTTATACCCATTCTGATTTAGGTGGTTTTGCAGGGGGAGAATCCTTTGATAAAGAACTCTACATTCGTTGGTTGCAATATGGTGTATTCCAACCGGTTTTTAGACCTCATGCTCAAGACAATATAGCTCCTGAACCCATTTTTCATGACCAGCAAACCAAAGACATTATACGAGAATACTTAAAGCTTCGTTACAGTATGCTGCCTTATATTTACAGTATGGCCTATCAGAACAGTCGGACAGGACTGCCACTGATGCGGCCAGTGATGTTTAGTGATACCGACAATCCATTTGCCTTTGATATTAAGGATAGATACTTTTGGGGAGATTCCTTGCTAGTCGCTCCAGTTGTTGACGCGGGTGTTACTGAGGCTCAAGTAGAATTACCGGATGGTGTTTGGTTCGATTTTTGGAGCGATATCAAATATCAAGGTAATCAAATTGCCAATATTCCGACTAGTTTAGAAACGATTCCAGTTATGGTGAAAGCTGGCGCGTTTATACCCATGATCGATCCAATTAACAACACCAGCGAATACGGCAGTCAAAAATTAAACCTTCACTATTACTATGATGAGACCCTCGAAAAGAGTCAATATCAAATGTATGAGGATGACGGTATTACGCCTAATAATATCGAAAACAATCACTATGAACTTCTAGACTTTATTGCGACGAACAAGAACAACCAATTCGTCATTGAGCTAAATAGAACCGCTACTGGTTATCAATCCATGCCATCGCAACGGCAAATAAATTTGATTATACATGGCGTTAGTAGGGCTCCAAACAATGTTCAATTTGGCGGAGAGGGATTAGAGAGTACTGACTACTCCTATGACGATACTAAGCAACAGCTTAAGGTTGATTTCTTGTGGGATCACCAATTGACCGAAGTAATTGTTAAGCTCTAATTTAAGGCTGAATAACTAATAGTTTTATCGGTCATCGAAGAATCGTAAGCGAGTATAGAATGGTTGATTTCTACTGAGTAGTTCGGCTCAGAACCTCACAACGAACAATTAGGTTGGTGTGTTGATTTATTATAAGAATTATGAAAAATGGAATCTATGATGAGAATAATTGATAAAAGAAATATAAAGTCTATAAAGTTAATTGTTATAAGCGCGCTTTTATTGTCTGGATGCGAGCAAACCAATCAACAAGAAAAAGCGACTCAACTCGATCTAACCGAGCCCAAGCAAGTTTTAAATTCTAATATTGAAAACAAAGGTTCGGAAAAGCCTCATGGTAAACCTGTGATATACCAAGTTTTCACTCGACTATTTGGCAATCAAAACTCCACAAACAAACCTTGGGGAACGATCGAAGAAAATGGCGTCGGTAAGTTCAATGATTTTGATGAACTCGCACTCTCTAAGATCAAAGACTTTGGCGTTTCTCATATTTGGTATACCGGTGTGCCTCATCATGCAGTCATTCGAGATTATTCTGAAATTGGAATTTCTCTTGATGATCCCGATGTGGTAAAAGGACGAGCTGGCTCTCCATATGCGGTCAAAGACTATTACAATGTCAACCCCGATCTTGCTGTCAATCCTGACAAGCGACTAGAGGAATTTGAGCAACTTATTCAGCGCACTCATCAGCAAGGTATGAAAGTAATTATTGATATAGTTCCAAACCATGTCGCTAGAAACTACCAATCAATTTCAAAACATCAAGGTGTGGCAGACTTCGGAGCTAATGACGACACCAGTGTTGAGTACAAGCGAGATAATAATTTTTATTATATTGTCGGGCAATCTTTTAAAGTCCCGCAAGCGAGTAACGGCTACCTTCCTTTAAATGGAGAGCCTCATCCGCTTTCTGATAACCAATTTGACGAAACTCCCGCCAAGTGGACAGGCAATGGTGCGCGTAAAGTACAACCGGATATTAACGATTGGTATGAAACGGTAAAAGTGAATTACGGTGTTCGTCCTGACGGCAGTTATGATTTTTCTCGCTTACCCAAAGACTATGCCAGTAAAGATTATCAAGCGCACTATGCGTTTTGGCAGGGCAGGTCAGTGCCTGATTCATGGAAAAAATTCCATGATATTGTTTTGTATTGGTTGGACAAAGGAGTTGATGGATTTCGATATGATATGGCAGAAATGGTTCCAGTTGAATTTTGGAGTTATCTCAATAGTGCCATCAAAATGAAGAACCCCGATGCGACTTTACTGGCAGAGGTGTATAACCCTAGCTTGTATCGAGATTATATTAAATTAGGAAAGATGGATTTCCTGTATGACAAAGTCGATTTCTATGACACCATGAAACTAATTATGCAGGAAAAAGCAGCGACAAGTTCGCTGTTACCCATAGTCGATCGTTTTAAGGATGTTGATAGTCACTTACTTCACTTTTTGGAAAATCATGATGAACAACGGATCGCCAGCGCTGACTTCGCAGGCGATGCAAGAAAAGGCAAACCAGCGATGGTTGTATCCAGCCTGATTGGTAAAGGTCCAAACTTATTGTACTTTGCACAAGCCTTAGGGGAAGCAGGGGATGGTGACGCAGGGTTCGGCGACCCAACTCGCACCACTATTTTTGACTATTGGGGAGTCCCTAGCTTGCAACGTTGGAATAATGGGGGGAAGTTTGATGGTGGCAAATCGACTCAAGCGGAAAAGGATCTTCGACACTACTATGCCAAATTATTGGATTTCAGCGCGTCTAACTCGGCGTTTAATGGCGATTTTTTGGAACTTCATAGCTTTAATCTAAATGCATCCGATCATTATGATGAATCATTGTTCTCCTTTTCCAGGTGGGGTCAGAAAAATAAAGTGATCGTGATTAGCAACTTTTCACCCACTAAATCATATCAATTTGATTTTCATTTACCTCAAAATCTGATCGAGCAATGGGGACTAGAAAGTGACCAACCAGAGCTCGCCGATTTATTCGGTGAATCAAGTCAAACAATCACTTTCAAGTTAGCAGAACAGTCATCAACGATAGCTGTAAGCTTGAAGCCTTTAGAATCTAGAGTGTTTTATTGGACACAAGAGTAAGATTATTTTAAGAGAAGAAAATGAATCTATTTAAACATATTTTGAAAAAGCTCGTAGTGTTTGCCTCAATGCTACTAATACTCGCTGGCTGCGAGCATAATCAAGCAAAAACATCGACTGCAACTGACAACGTAGAAGTATTATCCCAAGAATTCGAAATGCCTGGGCTTGATAGATTGAGAAAGATTCGAGTTTATTTACCACCTAATTATTCTTCCTCCGAAAAATCATTCCCTGTATTGTACATGCATGATGGACAAAATCTATTTGATGATAAGACTTCCTATGTTGGCGAGTGGGGAGTCGACGAAGCGCTTAATCAATTACACAATCAAAATAAGTTGTCATTAATTGTTGTTGGAGTCGATAACGGTCAAGCCCAAAGAATGAATGAGTTAAGTCCTTGGCAAAATAATAAGTATGGAGTTGCAGAAGGGGAGCAGTATATGCAGTTTATTGTTGAGCAGGTTAAACCCTATATTGATAGTCATTATCGAACGTTAGCTGACCAGCAAAATACTGCGATTATGGGAAGTTCAATGGGGGGACTGATTTCCCATTATGCCATTTTGAAATATCGCAATACGTTTTCTAAGGCCGGTATATTCTCACCGTCGTTTTGGTATTCGGAACAAGTCTACAAGTTTACTGAACAAAATGCTCCTGATGAAAAAGCTCGATTGTTTTATCTGATGGGGGGTAATGAAGGTTCAGACTCCGTTGCGAACATGGAAAAAATGGTCCACCAAATAAAACGGCAAGGACACTCCGCTGATAGAGTTTATTCAGATGTCGTTGCTGGCGGAGAGCATAACGAGCAATTTTGGCGAGCGAACTTTGAAAGGGCGGTGTTGTGGTTGTTTGAAGTGGAGTCGCTGTAACTAAAATATATACAACAAATTCTGCGGGCTTAATGGTGATGATATTTTCAGACTCAAAACCAAAGCTCAGCCGGCTTGGCGGTGAGGTATGTTGTAAAGAAAAATCAAAGCTCACTGAGCGTAGTCGAACTGCGGAGTCGAAGTGTAAGCATTCAAAGCGTTTCTAGCGTTAAGTAAAAACATTCACCCTTGTACCCAATTACCAATTGAGTTTAAATAAACCACTCTTTGAATAAGTCCTAATAAAAAACCATGACCAGTCTATCGTTCCGCCAAGCTAAGCCATCTGACCTCGATCGCTGTTACCAAATAGAAATTACTGCCTATGCAGGTGATGAAGCAGCCACCAAAGAAAAAATACTAAAACGAATCGAAATGTATCCAGAAGGCTTTTTAATTCTTGAAAATGACAAAGAAATTATTGGCTTTGTAAATTGTGGTGCAGCGGATAAAGTTGAGCTTTCAGACGAGTCTTTTAAAGAACTGGTAGGTCATCATTCAGATGGTAAGAATATTGTGATTATGTCGGTTGTTACTCATCCTGATTATCAAAGACAAGGGATGGCGACTCGCTTAATGAAGCGTTTTATCGAACAAATGCGTGAAGCAGGCAAGCATAAGGTGCTACTTATTTGCCAAACGGAATTAATACCGATGTATGCTAGTTTTGGTTTTGTGGATTTAGGCCCATCTGAGTCCGACCACGGCGGTTTGCAATGGCATGAGATGGAAATGGTGCTTTGATAATTATTAGTTGCTAGTTGCTAGTTGCTAGTTGCTAGTTGCTTGCGGTTGGAAAATTTAAGAATTTACATATTTTCTTGAATAGGTAATTAATGGCAAGAGTAAATTTAGTGTTTTTCCTCCGTGTTCTCTGTGGTGATTGATCTTTTGTCTGATTTATTTTGTAGGTCGCCCTTCAGAACGTCAGGTAGCCGAAAGGTTACAGCAAAGCTTAAAATGTCAAAAGATCCCTTCTCCCGCTGGAGAGGGGACTAACACACAAAGAATTTGCCTTTCAGTCTTTTCTCCGTGTTCTCCGTGTTCTCCGTGCCTCCGTGGTGAATAGTCTTTTGAATTTGAATTTGAATTTGAATTTGCTTGATTTTCCAACAGGCACAAAAAAGCCCGCATAAATGCAGGCTTTTTCTAAACATGGTGGGACTTAGTGGGCTCGAACCACTGACCCTCGCCTTGTAAGGGCGATGCTCTCCCAACTGAGCTAAAGTCCCACGAGTACTTGAAAGGATGATTGCTGTCTCTCTCAAGAGGTGCGCATTCTAGAGAGAATTTTTAACTCGGTCAACCCCTAATTTAATTATTTTTTCTTGGTTTGATTTGATAGAATAGCGCTCGAATTTTGACAACAACCTACAAGCGAAATCCTAATGTCTGTAAAAACACGTTTTGCACCTTCACCTACCGGTTATTTACATATAGGCGGTGCACGTACCGCACTATATAGCTGGTTGCATGCCAGGGCTAATGACGGCCAATTTGTGCTTAGAATTGAAGATACCGATATAGAACGGTCAACACCTGAAGCAGTGCAAGCGATTCTAGATGGAATGAAGTGGTTAGAGCTGGACTGGGATGAAGGTCCGATTTATCAAACCCACCGTTTTGACCGCTATAAACAAGCAATCCAACAGTTAGCTGAGCAGGGTCATGCTTATCCTTGCTTTTGTTCTCGTGAAAGATTGGATGAGTTGCGCGAAGATCAAATGAATAGTAAGCAAAAGCCGAGATATGATGGCAAATGTCGCGATCTTGCAGCATCTGATGTGGATTTAAACCAAGACCACGTGATCCGCTTTAAAAACCCGCGAGACGGCGCTGTTACCTTTACTGATGCAGTTAAAGGTGAAGAGACTTACAGTAACCAAGAGCTCGATGATTTAATCATCGCACGAACTGATGGCTCCCCGACTTACAACTTTACTGTGGTCATCGACGATATGGATATGGGGATTACTCAGGTGCTTCGAGGCGACGATCACCTAAATAATACACCGCGTCAAATCAATATTTTTAAAGCACTTGGTGCACAATGCCCAGAATTTGCTCATGTGCCTATGATTTTGGGTGATGACGGTAAAAAGCTATCAAAACGACATGGCGCAGTTGGTATTATGCAATATAGAGATGACGGTTATTTACCGCACGCTGTGCTTAACTATCTGGTTAGATTAGGCTGGTCCCATGGCGATCAAGAAGTGTTTTCCATTGAAGAGATGAAATCGTTATTCGATATTAACAATATCAACAAAGCCCCATCGGCGTTTAATACTGACAAATTAAAATGGCTAAACCAGCAGTATATAAAATCAACGCCAATCAACGAGTTATTACCTCATCTTCAATGGCACCTCGATCAACAATCGGTTGACTTAGCGAATGGCCCGCAAATTGGTGATTTAATCCCTGAATTCTCAGAGCGCTCACAAACTCTGGTTGAACTAGTTACTGCAATAAAACCTTACTATACTGAGTTTGAAGCTTTTGAAGAAAAGGCCGCCAAAAAACACCTACGCCCGGTGGCAAAACCAGCTCTGCAATTAATCCGAGAGAAATTAGCTGGACTAGCCGAGTGGCAAGCAGACGCCATCCAACAAGTGGTTAATCAAACGGCAGAAGAGTTAGAAATAGGTATGGGTAAAGTGGGTATGCCGCTAAGAGTCGCAGCAACAGGAGGCGGAATGTCACCAGCTATAGACCTTACTTTATTATGGGTTGGAAAAGAGAGAGCCTTGGCTAGAATTGATAGAGCATTAGAGTTTATTCAACAAAGAGAAGCGCAAGCGTAGGGATTATAGTTGGTTAAGACTTCAACTCTGTAGTTGGACTTCGCTAACCACAACCCTCAGCCGGCTTAGTGTTTAAGATGGGATCTTGACTTAGAAATAAAAAGCTCACTGAGCGGAGTCGAAGTGTTCCATTGTTATGAGTTGTATTTAGCTTGAGCAATACTTCAACTTTGCAGTTGGGCTTGGCTCACCACAACCTTCAGCCGACTTGAAGGTTTAGCTCGAATCCAATTTGTTTGAATTGGCTCTCAGTTGAATAGGCTAAAAACTGGCAAAATAGCGTATTAGCTTGGATTAGGGTTTATCGCCAAGCTAATTTTGCCCAATGGCTTCAATCCAGTTAATAAAATGACACAAGGAATGATGAGAGCATGACAACTGTTTGCCAATTCTTAAATTCACTGATTCGATGTTTCTTAGTTATCTGCATCTATTCCGTGAGCTGTTGCTCGCAGGCCAAACAGCCGCTATTGCAAATTTTCACGGAAAATCCTCAACAAGGAAGTCTTATTGTCGGCCGAATGTTGGTCGATGGCGATGTTTACTTCAAAGGTAAAAAGCTGGCGCTCACTGAAACAGGCGAGTTTGTTTTTGGAGTGGGACGAGAAAGCGACTTAGAGGTTCAACTAGAAGTAAAAAGCTCATCAGGTACTGAGTTTTTTTCACTGGCAATTGCCAAACGAGAATGGAAAATTGAGCGTGTAGATGGCTTACCGCCGAGTAAAGTCAACCCGACATCACCCGAAACACTTGCTCGAATCAAAAAAGAGGGCGCTTTAGTTCGAAAAGCTCGCCAAAGTACCAGCTTTCAAACAGCCTTCATGATGCAATTTATTAAACCTGCTGAAGGGCGTATTTCAGGAGTTTACGGCAGTCAGCGAGTGCTCAATGGAGAGCCTAAGCGGCCTCATTTTGGTTTAGATATCGCAAACAAGGTGGGTACTCCTGTTGTAGCGCCGGCTGATGGGGTGGTTACATTAGCAGAGAAAGATCTGTTTTATTCGGGGGGGAGCGTGATTATCGATCACGGCTATGGCATCTCAACCACTTACATTCACCTAGATTCATTAAATGAGAAAGTGGGCCAAGAGCTCAAACAAGGCGAGTTAATTGGCGGGCTCGGCGCGACCGGCCGAGCAACTGGACCCCATCTGGACTGGAGGCTCAATTGGTACAATACTCGGTTAGATCCGCAATTGTTATTAAGGGACTGATCATATCGGGTGATAGAAGATAGACGACCTAAGAGGTTTATGAGCAAACTCTTAATGCTTATATTAGGCGCTTGTTATACGGATTTAATAGGGGAACTGTTAAACATCGCACAACACGCCGATTAGTTCTAGCTAAAGTCTCGTTTACTACAGACGTTATCGACTATACTTTATTCACTATTAAGATACACTCTGAGGCACAGCCATGAGAGTTTGTCGAACAACAGTTGAATAATCTAACGCTTAACTAACAACGATGTTAAACCTCGCCCAAAAAATGCTAAATAGATTAACCAATCACTTCACTTGGTTTTTAGTTTTAGCCTTCTTAATCGCTTTTGCTATCAATTTTGAATCAACTGAGCGCTTTTATCAGCAGCTAAAACCAATACTGAACTATCAATTTTCTTTGTCAATCGATTACCAGAGCGATGAAGAGGTCAGTATCACCACTTATATCCCTGAATCAAATGACCGCCAAACAATACTCGAAGAACAAATTATTAAAAATGGTCATGAGGTTATTGTCACCGATGGGGCAAAAGGGCGAACGGTTAATTGGAGTGGGCTTTCACCTAGTCAACAGGTAGCCTATCGGTTTTCAATTGTATCTCAATCGTTACAATTTCAGATCAGCCCAGAGATTTCTATACCGTCACAATACCCTGATGAATTAATGCCTTATTTGGGCTCGAGCGACGCGATTCAAGTGAACCATCCTGAAATCAAAGCCCTGTGGAAATTAATCAAGCCAGTTGATGATTCAAATATGTATGATGTTTTAAGAGCAATTTTTAATTACACTTATCAAGATATTAAAGGTGCGCCTTTTAAAGGGGTAACTGACGCTCTCACTGCTCTTCGATTAAAAACGGCTAGCTGCAATGGAAAGAGTCGATTATTTATTGCTCTAGCTAGGTATAATAACTTACCGGCGAGGTTAATTGGTGGGGTGATTTTAAACGGCGTTGATAAAAAAACATCCCATCAGTGGTTGGAAGTCTTTATCGAGAATCAGTGGGTTCCTTTTGGTCCAACTAATGGTCATTTTGCCACACTGCCTCAAAACTTTTTGGAGCTTTATAGAGGCGATGAAAGTTTATTTAGACACTCTCGTGATATTAATTTTAACTATCTATTTTCTTCGTCTGAAAAATTAGTTGCACCGGCGGTTTATCTTCATCAACAAAGCAATAATCCTAGCGTTAATGAACCTAATCGTCGCTCAGTTGATATCACTGGAATTTTATTATCGATGGGACTTAAGCCGATTACCATTGGGTTGTTCTTGTTATTCCCCATTTGTACTTTGTTAATAACAATTTTGAGAAACGTTATTGGCGTCAAAACATTTGGCATTTTTCTTCCAATGCTGATCGCCGCGGCCTGCATTTTTATGGGATTGCTAAAAGGCATTGTGGGGTTTGTGATTATTCTAGTAATTAGTTTTATTGCGCACCATTTTCTAAAAAAGATGCAACTACTTAAAGTTCCTAGACTCGCGGCTATTATTACTATTAATACCATGGTGTTTGTTGTTGGTTTAATGATTTTAGGTGCTGGAAGTCGATTGGAATTTGGCATGCTTAGTTTATTCCCAGTAATCATTATTAGTTTTGTAGCCGAACGAATTCATAGTATTTCAGAAGATGGCGATTGGGTTGAATTAAGCAAACGAGCATCTGGGACCATCGCTTCTATAATCGGTTGTTATTGGCTGTTAAATTCTTTTGTATTACAGGGAGTGTTTTCTTTCTACCCAGAAACATTTTTATTAGTCTTAGCAGGACAAATATATCTAGGTAAGTGGACGGGAATTAAGCTTAGTGAGTTAATTCGTTTTAAGGAAATTCTATCTAATCAAGCTTTCCCTGTAGTTGGAATAAATAGCCGTAATCGTGATTTTGTTTACCAACGTAATACTAAGGAGTTGCTCGACCTTGCCGCAGACAAACTTGCTAGCAAAGCTGCTCTCTCAAAAGTGGCTATCCCAATTCCAGAAACACTTTTTAGTATTGAAAGCCTGACCCAAATCAATCAATTACCTGAGGTTATCTTTAGTGATAAAGGGTTTGCTCTTAAACCAAATAAAGGTTCACAGGGTAATGGGATTTTGATTGTCAAGGGCTTTCAGAATGGAGAGTTTATAGGTGCAGGTAATAAATCTTATTCTGTGCTGGCAATTAAACAACATTGCAGTGAAATAATTTCAGGTTGCTTTTCACAAAGCGGCGATCAGGACGTCGCTTATTTTGAGCCACTAATAGAACAACATCAATCTCTTCAGGTATTGGCTCCTTATGGATTGTCTGATATTCGAGTAATTCTTTCTAATGGAAAGATAGTGAGCGCAATGCTACGCATGCCAACTAAACACTCTAATGGAAAGGCAAATCTTCACCAGGGAGCCATAGGTATAGGGATTGACATTGAAACAGGGCGAACGATCAGTGCAAAACATAACAAGAAAAACATGACCAAGCATCCAGACAGTGGTGAAAAATTAATAGGTATTGAAATAGATTTTTGGTCAGAAATTAAGGCGATATCTGAAAGTTGTTTTAAAGCGATCCCGCTCGGTTACATCGGTGTCGACATTTGTATAGATAGAACAAGAGGCCCTTTAGTCTTAGAAGTGAATGGGCGTCCTGGAATTGAGATTCAAAATATTCAAGAGCGAGGATTCTATAATGAACTCTCTAAATCTTGAAAATAAAAAAAGTATTCAACAGCCTCAAGCAAACGATAATCAGGCGAAAAAAGGTGAAGCTAGATACAGTCAAGATGATTTAAATCAGCCAAATATTAAACTCGGTAATGGTATTTCGATTTCAGTTGGTCTTATCGCACTGTTAACTCTTGGCTGGTATTTTGAGCGACAACTCTCTTTGCTTGGAGACCAAAGTGTAACAGTTACCATCGAATCTTCAGAGAATGAAGTTCATGAGACTGATAGTACTTCAATGCTAGCGTTAGTTAATAGCGAGGAAACCAATCGTTTAGCTCGGTTATTGAGGGTCGAACTTTTAGATACCAGCCTATCACTTTCACAAATCGACAGTTTGCCTATTACTAAAGAGCTTTCGGAGATTGAGAAGAAGTCAGTCTTGGTTTTAGCCATAAAGCTAATGATTAAGCAAAAGCACTTACCAGAAGCGTTGTCAATATTAGGTAAGCTTTCATTAACTCAAAGGTTATCCTTAGGGTTACAGTTTTCAAAAGCTCTCGTAGAAAGCAAATTATCCATGCCGCGAGCAATCGACTCTTATGAAGAATTACTTATCTATCAACCACGTCATCAAGCGGGCATTATTAATCTAGCGTATCTTTACTTAGCAAGCAATCAGCCAAAAAAGGCAGAACTTATTTTACGACAACAAGTTGACCTAATGAGCAGCAGCAAAAAAGCAAAGGCTTATGCTGCGCTTGCCCGCTCTTTGGTTCAGCAACAGCAATACAATGCGTCTCAAGCTTATTTCTTAAAATCTATTGAGTACAGACCTAGTCATGCAAAAACATGGGGCCAACTTGCAAGTGCAAGAGCAGCAGTTTTCGAAGAGCACGCACTCATCAAAGATAGTTTTGTTAAAGCTATTTCTTTAGATAGTAAGAACTTAGACTTAAGGCTGCAGTTCAGTTTTTACCTGATTAAAACTACGGATTACCAATCTGCGGTTGAGCAATTAAAGCAAGCAAGAAAACTCGCGAGAAATCGATTTAATATTCGACTGTGGTTGGCTTTTTGTTACTCACAAATTGACAAACCAGTGAATGCTAACAAGCAATTAGTTGTTGCAGCTAAATACGCAGAGAGAAACCGTAATCGAACTAAAATATCCGCGTTTAAGGCCTATCTTGCAGGCGATTATAGATCTAGCATTGACCAATTTAAAACCTTACTAAAAAGCAATCGAAATAACGAACTTGAATATTTGTTGATCGCCCTAGCCTATTCAGAATTAAACAAACGAAAGTCAGCAAAGGTTTATCTAGATAAAATATTGCCAGAATCGATACTCTATTATACGGCTAGATTGGTACTCGCTGATAATTACTCTAAGTCAAAACAATTCTCTGAGTCTTTGTTAGCTTACCAGTCAGTGGTCGAATCAATTAATAACGATTGGAGCATTTATTATCGCCAAAGCGAGACTGCGGCAAAGGCAGGAGATGATCAACAGGCTATTGCCATAATTGACAAAGCATTGTCTCTTAATAACGATAAAAAGCTGCAGTTGCACAAAGCTAAGCTTTTATGGCAGTTACAGCGTCGATCCGAAGCTATCAAAGCGTTGTCTATACTGATAGAGTCAAAACCCAATTATTTGCGAGCGATCTACCGATTAGCTGACTATAATTTACAAATTGGTGCCCATAATCAGTCAATAGAATTATTTAAAAGGATTCTTGCCGCTCATCCAGAATATTCAGATGTGCAGTATCGAGTAGCAAGCCAATATCTTAATCAAGGTGAAACAGGGCTCGCGAAGGAGCTGTTGGAAGAATATTTGGCCCGGAGATCTGGCTCTAAGAAAGCGAGATTGCTGTATGCGCGCGTATTTTGTGAAACCGGTCAATCAGTGAGCTGCAAAGAGCAGCTACAATTACTGTTTAAACTGGATGCTGGGTTCCAACCGGCAATTGAGTACGCTAAGGCCAATGAAATTGAGTACGGTTGAGTAACTTACAGGCTTAAACAGAAAATTGGGTGGTAAATATCATGGAAACAGCAAAAGGTAATAGGTTGTATGAGCATTAGGCTTCTTTTTAGACTAGCCACGGTTTCTATGGTTTGTATATCGATACTTTGTCCTTTTGAAGGCTTAGCAACGGATAATAACGCTGTCAATGCGACTATTACCTACGGTGCCGATGACAACCCACACAAACTCTCTGAGACCTTTAAGCCAGAAGAGGCTGTCAATTTTATTAAAGGTGACTTCAAACTTAGAACCCAACTGTTTAAAAAGCTCTACGTTCATGCCAGAGTTACGAAGACTCTTTATGACGATGACCCTCGGGCAGACCGATTCTATGGAAATGCTAAATTAACATTAAGGGATCGTTTTAAACTGAGTGGAGCAAAATTTAAGTATAAAGTTTCGGCAGGCTACCGATTCAATGATAAGACCTTTGTTAGTAAACGTACAGGATTGGTTGGAACCTATGCCGGACAATCTATTGCCGATCGTTATGATTCTGATCAACAAAACTATTTTGCAGAGCTTATCTATATTCAAAATAGTATTTTTGAGTATGGGGCGTCCTACGAGCAGCGGGACAAGGCTTATGAACAGTTAGATATTCCTGGACTGAGTAACCTAGATTATAGTCATCAAAAATTTACTGCGGGACTAGAGTACAAAGCATCAGATTTAGGACGTTTCTTTATGAATGGTTCTTTTAAACAAAGGGAATATGTTGACCGTCGCGGCAGGGATCTCGAAGACGGTAATCAAATTGTTGGTACTGATTTGCTGTATAACTATGCGACTCTAAATATGGGCTATATTTATAGACCTAACAATGATGTGCGCTGGCGTTATACCTACAATTACGAAGAACGGCGAGACACAGTAACAGGATACTATAACGCTACAAGTGGTTACCTTGCGATGTCTGCAATTCATCGTATTAGTGATTATCAATACCTTAGAGCAAGAGTCAAATATTCGAAATTTTCACTGGTTAACCAAATTGAAATTAATCCAGAAACTCTGGAAGATGACGCCAGCGAGAAACAAGGTGTAACAGCGATGCTGGGGTATGAATGGATTTTGGCTACTCTATTTGACACTAATTTAGCTGTCTATGTTGAACTAGAGCATTCGAATTTCTCGAATTCAGACCCGTTTTATACTCACGAGAAAAGTAGTGCCAGTCTTGGGATTAGATGGTCGGCGTTTTAAAATAGCAAGTTCACTGAGCGGAGTCGAAGTGTATAGAAGGTTTCGATTGGATAGTTCGACTCAGCAGTTCGACACGTCTTATCACAACGCTCAGCCAGCTTGAAAATGTAAAGAGATTGTCGTATTAAAAAAGAAAGTTCACTGAGCGGAGTCGAAGTGAGAGCCGACGACCGAATAGGATCAGCCTGTTTAGATACCTACCCATTGAATTTATTTAAGTCTTTTTCTCCGTGGTGAATTCTTTTATCTATTTTGCTTTGTAGGTCGCCCTTCAGGGTGTCAGACCCACTCTCGCTAATCCTCGGCTTTGGCCTCTTGCGTCGCTCTACCTTCTCCGTCCTTGGAGTCGTCTCCCGTTGGAGAGGGGACTGACAGGGGATATGATTTAGTCATTTGTTTCTGACTAGATCGATCAACCACTTGATTTCATAGCTAGTTGGTTTACTATTCGTGCTGCTTTGCTGGCTATTGAGTTAGCGATTTAAAAAGTTCGTAAACCCTCATAAGCGCCCGTAGCTCAGCTGGATAGAGCGAACCCCTCCTAAGGGTTAGGCCGCAGGTTCGACTCCTGCCGGGCGCGCCACGAACACACATCATTCGTGGCACTTTGTTGGAGTTCTCTCGGCAGTAACCTCGAGCTCTCGCAAGGGTGAAGCATTACTTCACCGGGGACCTTACTCGATCAGCCGGGCGCGCCACGATTAAAAACCAATTTTAAATTCTAGTCCCACATATCGCGGTTCGTTTACAATCCCAGTTAAATTATTAAAGTCCACTCCGCCAATAATTTCTTGCTCGTTAGTAATATTTCTAGCTAGCATAGAGATTTCATAATTAAACTTGTTCTTCGACCAGCGATAACCAAACTTGAGACCGCCCTCCAATAATCCGGGCCCTTCAAATTCTTTTGATTGATAGAGAAAAAAGTCTACTTCACTTCGGTACACCCAGTCGGTTTGAAAATACAATAATCCTGCTTGCCACTCGGTTTTATAGTTAACTAATAGGAATGCGATCCAATGTGGAGAATGCGGCAAATGATTACCATCAATAATTGCAAAACCTTGGTCATTAGTAGGATCGGTGATGGTGCATTGTGGACATACCGAAACAGAAAGACTGGGATCGTTGATTTCACTTTCGTTGAAGCTAAATCCAGAGTTGATTTGCCAGTGCTGATTGAGTGAAAATTTTGCGTCTAATTCAAATCCAAAACTTCGAGTATCTGCAACGTTCAACAATCGATTATTAATATCTTCACCGCCAACTGCTGTGACTTGTTGATCGTCAATATTGTAGGAAAAAACCGCTGCATTGATCGTTCCTTGTTCATTCCAAAAATTTGTTTTAATCCCCGCTTCAAACGAGATAACTTGTTCTGATTTTGCGGTGTTCACAGCGTCACCAAAAATAACTCTGCCTTGAATGCTCGGCGCTCTAAAGCCTTTTGCAATCCGATAGTAAATATTAGAATCTTTTTGCCACTGATAAATGGCGGAAATATCCCAGCTTAAATGGCTATCATCTTTGTTGACGCTTATCGATGAAAGTGGACCCGAACCAGTCGGGCTAATCAGTCTTTCGGTCGAGTAATCCTTACTGTTTGAACTGTATCGAGCACCGGTTGTCATTCTAACCTTTTCCGTTATATCGTAATCCAGCGTTCCAAAAACAGCCCACGTACTGGTTTCTTGATGTTGATTGGCTAAGCCATTCAAAACTCCATTATTTAGTGAGTCATAGCTCTGGTTTCTAATGAAAAGATTTTCCTCAAAAGCAAAAGCGCCAAATTGATAACCAAAATTTCCTTTGTTCTTACTAGACCATCTGATCTCCTGAGTGTACTGACGATGTTTTGGAATATTGGATGAATTCTCTGCGGGAAAACTGATTACTCCAGGACCTGAGCTCGCAGTAAACACCGCACCATAACCGCCATCAACATCACCTACAGAAAATGTTTCAACACTTTCATAGCCGCTGATTATGGTGAGTAATAAATCTTCAAACTGATAATCGACGGTTAGACTTCCACCTTGATTAGTTAGCATTTGTTCGGTGCGTTGAGCAGCATCAAGAAATACCGTATCGCTATCAAAATTCTGATTTAAACGATTACTACCTTGATCTAAAATATTGGCTCTAAATACGGCAGGTGCTCCTTGAAAATCGCGAGCATGAAAATTAAATAGCCAATTGAGCTTTTCATTGGTTTTGTAGTTAAGCTGCAAACGCAGTGCGACTTCGTCAAACCCTCCTAATACATTTGATTGTTCAAAGCCAGGGGCGGCATTGTCTATCCAGTTATCGCGTTGTTGATAGAGCAGAGAAAGACGAGTCATCAGTTCATTGCTAAGCTGTGAATTAATCGCACCATTAAAATCAATGGTGTTACTAGTGCCATAACTAAGCGACGCATTAGTAAAGTTTCCTGGCTGTGGCCGCACGGATTCTAACTTAACTACTCCAGCTGGTGTATTGTTGCCGAAAAGAGTGCCTTGAGGACCTCTTAATACTTCGACTCGTTGCATATCAAATAACGGAAACCCCCTTAACATTGGATTTTCTTGAACCACACCATCAAACACTAATGAGACTGGTTGAGAGGCGTTGATATCAAAGTCAGTATTTCCTAATCCGCGTAAATAGAATCGTGGGAACAAACGATCAAACGACGATTCTACTTGGAGTGATGGGCTACGAGCACTGAGCGCACGAATGTCTCTTGCTGCAGAAGAGTAAGTTTCTAATTGGTTTTGATCTAATACTGAAACAGATGCCGGAACATCTTTAATTAATTCAGTTCGTTTTCGAGCGGTGACTTGTACTGGCTTTAACTTAAGTAGCTCTTCCAATGAAAGATCGTAAACACTTGCTACGCGAGAATTATTTTTATCTTTGTCTTGTTCTTCAGTTGAAGCTGCTGAAGTGTCTTGATTAAGTTCTATGGATGAAGAAGCACTGATTGGCGGTGCAATGAGAATGCAAAGTGAGGTAATGGAAAGAACTTTTGTAAACCAAATGTTCAATTCAACAGTCCGATTAAGTGGCTATGTAAGCCAAGGCGGCGAGTTAATTTGGGAATAGGGCAGTGCCCGATATCACACCAAGTTAACTTTGTTATCTAAGAATAATAGAATTGCTCGCAATTAATATCAAGTTTATCGCCATAAAGAGTATTCAAAGCTGAGATTTGATCGAGGGACTCGCTATTTTGTAGGTCGCCTTTCAGGGCGTCACACAGATATCCTCTCCCTGTGTAGAGGGGACAAGTTGACAGAGCGGAGTCGAAGTGAGGGCAGGGCTTCGACTATGCAGTACGACAACGCTCAGCCAGCTTGATTTTAAAAAATTAAATTTCTATCTTACAATTCCCACGCGATTCCATTTCTGCCACTTTAAAGATTCCTTTTTTATAACGCGTTTAATGCTTCTAATCAGCGCCTGAAATTCAATGACATCGATAAAATAAAAAATTATCCAAGCGACAGGTGCTAGGGCCAACAAATTAAGATGGAATCGTTTTTTACTATCCGCCATTATTTGCATTGAAATCATTCCGCTGGTAAATAAGATCATTATTGCCATTGGAAAATAGTCTTGCGCTAGGATGGTGTAGCTATAGAAAATAGTTAGCAGGAAGCCTTCTAGTAACAATGCAACTTCAGCATAAACAGCTAACGGTAATAGAAAAGCCGTTAAGTAAACGCTGGGTTGTTGGTTGAAGTTAAAAAATAAATTTCGATGCTTAAAAAAGGTAACCAAACGGCCATATTTCCAACGCAATCGTTGATTGCACAACCCTTTAAGATCAGAAGGTCCTTCGGTGTAGACAACAGCGTTTGCGGCATAACGGGTTTTAAAGCCATGGCCTAATATGCGTAATGACATTTCGATATCTTCGGTAATTATTTCTTGATCAAAACCACCTACCTTATCGAGCGTCGAACGTCGATAAGCGGCCGCCGCTCCACCAATAATAAATACTGAATCAAAGTTAGAGTCTGCTCGTCTAAAAAAGAATCCACACAAGTATTCAAGTTGTTGGATCAGTTCAATTGGTTTTTTACGATTACCAACAACCACGTTTCCGGCAACTGCGCCCACTTCAGCATGTTTAAAGCCTTTAACCATTTCACTAATTGCGCTTTTATCTACGACACAGTCGGCATCAATCGTAATAATGATTTCACCACTAGCGATGCGTAAACCGCGGTTTAGTGCTTTGGCTTTACCACCATTACTTAACCGCCGATAATGGATATCTTGTCGGTAGCTTCCATCTTCTTTGGCTTGGTCGATGTAACGCATAATTTGCTGTTCGGTACTATCGGTTGAACCATCATTCAGTACAATGATTTCGAAATTAGGATAGTCCGAGTTCATAACGGATCGAATGGTTTTCTCTATGCCAACTTCTTCATTATAAGCAGGGATGATGACTGAAACTTTGCCTTTAAAAGGGCGTAAATTTCTTCCTTCGCGAAGTGATTCAATCACCGGGTAAAATATTGAGGAAATTAACTGGATAGCAAATTTCAATAAGATCGGCGATAAAAACCAGAATATCGCTGTGCGCACGCCTTCTAACTCACTACTAGTATCAAACTCAGTGGTAAAAGCTTGGTAGAAGATAAAAACTGAAACAACATACAGTGCAAACACTGTCATACAGCTGTAACCAATGGAGCTAGGATTGAGCCGGTCGATGAAACCGGCAACCTTTTTCGGGTTGGGTAGTACGGTTTTCATGTTTTGTTTGCCTCAAATTAACTCTATCCGTGAGAGTTGTATTTGGTCTGATGACCATGTTCTTTTTATTGGGCGGGAGTATGCCAGCGATCAAGGTAACTAAGTAGGCTTTGGTTAGATCCTTTACGAAATTTGTGAACAATTACACTAAATGGCTTGGATTTATTAGAATCTGAGATAGCTATCGGCGAAAATTCAATAAGTTAAGCTGTCTTATATGCTTGTTAAATAAGTTGAAAACGCGCTGTAAAGTAACTTAATTGCCCATGCAAGCTAAGAGAAAGAGCTGGTAATGTGCCTCGTTGGCAGTTTTATTGATTATCTATGGCGAGTGATCGGTTAACCGTATATTGCCATATGAGATATCTTGCTTGCTATTCGCTTGTATTGAATTAGAATTATGAGACTAATCTTTAACCGATTAATTTATGATAGATGGATTTGATACAAGAACTTTAACGGTAATTATTACCTTATTGGCCACAATACAAGGGATAAATCTTTGCTGTTATGCAAAGACCCATCGGACCTTTAAAGGATTTTGGCAAATCGGAATCGGTGTATTGATTATAGCGCTCGGTTTCACTTTAGTGAGTTTTAGAGCGTTTATTGATGATTGGTTTGCTATCACTCTCGCAGGATTGTTGGTGATTTACGGTATCCGCTCAATTGGTACTGGCGTTCTTCGGTTTTATGGGTTTCAGTATTTACAATACCAGAAGATCTGCAATCTACTCTTAATCCTTCAATTATTCGCTTCAAGTTATTACGCCATCGTTGATTTTAATGCGCAGTATCGTGTGACGGTCTTATGCAGTATTTTCGCTATCCAGTGCTTTTATCTTTCGTATAAGCTGCTAAAAATAAGCGGCAATAATCGTACTAATGCCATTCGCTTGATTTATAAGCTCTACATTTTTTACGGATTACTTTTTCTAGCACGCGCAGTGTGGACCGCCGGTTACTATCAACAAGCCTCTGTTGAGGCGCATACCATCGCCCATATCAGCTCGTTAATGGCTTTCTTGTTAATGGTGGTTGTTACCAGTTCCATCATCATTTGGAGTGCGAGCGAGCGTTTGACTCAAGAACTAGAGCGGCAAGCGACCATCGATCCACTGACTCAAATCTATAACCGAAGAGCACTAGAGTCGATTGCGCAAAAGGAAATCGCGCGCTCACAACGAGAAAACAAATTGTTTTCGGTAATTTTAATGGATATCGATCATTTCAAACGTGTTAATGATAAATACGGACATCAGTTTGGTGATCAGGTGTTAGTGAAGTTTTGCCAGCTTATATCGGATAACTTACGAAGTTACGATATTTTCGCGCGTTATGGCGGGGAAGAGTTTGTGTTATTACTACCTAACACTTCAGGACCCGATGTTTTAAAACTCGCGGAAAAACTACGTCTTATTATACGAGAAGCAGCGTTTAGTGGCACTTCTAATATCCATCCATCGACGGTCAATGAAGCAATTACTGCTAGCTTTGGCGTCGCCGAAAGTACCTCTGAAGACAAGCAACTCGATAGGTTAATATCACAAGCGGATAAGGCGCTTTATCAAGCCAAACAACAAGGTAGAAATAAAGTCGTTCACTATCGAGAATTAACTAATCTTTCATAGCCCGCAGCCAGCAACCCGTAAATCACAACTCGCAACTCGCAACTCGCAACTCGCAACCCGCAACTCGAAACTCGAAACTCGAAACTCGAAACTCGAAACTCGAAACTCGAAACTCGAAACCCACTTATGAGTTTATCGTTGGGGAGATTTTCTCCTTTCCAGCGGGAGACGATTCCAAGGACGGAGAAGGTAGAGCGACGCAGGGGGCTAAAGCCGAGGATTAAGGAGAGGGGATTGGTTTAAAATCGTTTAGGTCGTACTTCAGTGCGACTCGATGCGGAAGGAGAATTGTCAGCCTAAAGGCAGACCAACAAAAGGTTCAAAAACCTAAAAGTATTTCCCTTCCTGCTCGCCGTACCCAAAATGTTTCCCTAGAGGACCTACTTTTGGCGCGGGGCAATCTTTGGTAAATAGGTTTTAATCTGGTTAACTCGCAATTAGTAACACGCCACTCGAAACTTGTTTTTTATCACCGTTTACTTAATTAAATCAGCCTGTTATGCTCAGTACATCAAAAATGGCAAGAGTGGAGGCGTCCAGCTTTACGGTAAAGGATTACTAGTCGACGAATGCCATCTCATATCCTTACTGCCAAGCTTTGCGCGTCTGTCGTATTATTGAAGCTGAATTCTCAATATCATTCTTAATGCGATAAAAACACAATAAAAAGAGTTTACCAACTATGACCAATGAACAAGCGATATTATTTGCCTTAATGGCGTCGGTATTAGGCATGTTGCTGTGGGGCAAGTGGCGATATGATTTGGTGGCCTTTGCGGCGTTGGTAGTTGGATTGTTACTTGGAGTTATTCCCGTTGAACAGGCTTTTTCTGGGTTTGGTCATCCGGCGGTTATTATTATCGCGCTGGTGTTGATAGTGTCGCGTGCATTGTCTCAATCGGGCGCCATCGAAATGTTGACCAGTCGTGTGATTAATTCCAATCGGCCTTTACCATTGCACATTGCGTCTATGGGGTTTCTTGGTGCGGTGCTTTCAGCGTTTATGAATAATGTTGCTGCGCTCGCTTTGTTAATGCCGGTTGATATACAGGCGGCAAATAAGGCAAAACGATCACCGGCTTTATCGCTGATGCCACTTTCTTTTGCCACCATTCTTGGCGGTATGGTGACGCTTATTGGTACACCGCCGAATATTGTTATTTCCCAGTATAGAGAGACTGCGCTAGGAGAGGCTTATGGTATGTTTGATTTTGCCTATGTCGGACTCGGAGCCGCAGTTGCGGGGTTAGCCTTTGTCGCTTTTATTGGTTGGCGTTTTGTACCGACGGATCGGACCAAACACAATGCAGGTAATGAGCTAAGTAATCTTGAAGGCTATGTGGTTGAAATCGGCGTGTCGGAAGGTTCCACTGCTATCGGGAAAACCAGCAAAGAATTGAGCGATTTGGCTGAAGAAAACGATGTGATGATTCTAGGGCTGGTGCGTAATGGAAAGCGACTACCGGGTAGGGCACTCAGTGAAACTATTCGTAAGGGTGATTTGTTAGTTTTAGAAGCGGGTCCAAAAGCGGTTGAGAGTTTTGCCACGGCATTAAAACTATCCTTCTCACGATCTAAAAAACACAATGGTGTATTGGCGGGAACTTTATCAATGGTGGAAACTGCGGTTCCACTAGAGTCCCGTATTACTGGTCGTTCCGCGTTAGACATTCGCCTTCTTTATAGACACGGCATTATGTTGCTTGGGGTGTCGCGTGAAGGGAAGCCATTTAGAGATCGCGTTCGTAAACTGATCATTAAGCCCGGTGATGTTTTATTGATGATGGGTAATGAAGATCAAATCGATGATGTGATCAATTGGTTAGGTGTTTTGCCTTTGGCGCCTCGTGATTTACAAGTGACTCAACATGATAAAGCCTGGTTGGCAATTTCTCTGTTTGGTGCGGCCATTTTAGCGGCGAGTTTTGGTTATGTTTATTTAACCGTTGCTCTGGCAGCCTGTGTGGTGCTTTATCTTTTGCTTAAGGTTATTTCCTTGTCACAAGCTTATGATTCTATTCAGGGCTCTGTGTTGATTCTGCTGGCGTCCTTGATACCCATTGGCGCCGCTTTAGAACATTCGGGTGGAACAGAATTAATTGCCGAGGTCATTGTGAGTAGTACTCAAGGGTGGCCGGCGGTGGCTATTTTAGTGTTGCTAATGGTAGTGACTATGACGTTATCGGATGTGCTGAATAATGTTGCCACGGTTTTGGTGGCTGCACCTATAGCGGTGTCTATTGCAGCTCGTCTTGATGTTAATCCAGATACCTTATTAATGGGAGTGGCGGTTGCGGCGTCTTGTGCGTTTTTGTCACCCATTGGGCATAAAAATAATACCATTATTATGGGGCCGGGTGGTTATCGGTTTGGGGATTATTGGCGGATGGGATTGCCGTTGGAAATTTTGATTATTTTTGTTTCTATTCCGTTGTTGATGGTGTTTTGGCCGTTGTAGGGGAAGACCAGTTACGAGTTGCTAGTGAAGGGAAAGTAGCTGGGAGATTAGGAAAAGAAGCAGCTAGTTGCTAGAAGAAGGGAAGGGAACTGGGAGTTCCTGTGTGTTAGAACGTTGTAACGCCTCTAAATATTGACAATTATTGCCATTAAATGCCATATTATGACTCATCAACTGATGGGAGTATGTATGACGAGCATGAATATTTCTTTACCTAAACCCATGAGGGATTGGGTTCAAACACAGATCGAGACCGGTAAATATGCCGGTAATAGCGATTACATTCGCGATTTGATCCGCAAAGATCAACAGCAACAACAGAAAATATTGGCTTTACAACAGGCGATCACTAAAGGACTTGAAAGTGGCACGGCTAAAGATTTTGATATGGAATCTTTCAAACAACGGATGTTAAAGAATTTAGATGAGTCATCACTTTAAAATACAGCCAGAAGCTGAAAAAGATTTAGAAGCCATTTGGCATTACTCGGTTAAAAATTGGGGCATTAATAAGGCACTCGAATACCTCGACGGATTGGATAATGTATTTCGGATGCTGACGAACAATCCCAATATATCTAATTTATTTCAAGAATTTATTCCGCCTATGCGAATACACCACCATAAAAGTCACTTGATCGTTTACATCGTTGAAGAAGAGAGAATAGTTATAATTCGTGTTTTGCATGAATCCATGAGTCTCGATAAACAACTGGATAGCTAATTGGTTGGTTATTTATTTTAGGTTTATTTTAGGTTTATTTTAGACATATTCTAACCCCGTTGTTGATGAGTTTTTGGCCGTTGTAGGGGAAAACGAGTTGCTAGTGGAAAGAAAGGAGATAGGAGCTAGGAAAAGAAGTTACTAGTACATTTGCAATAACATAGAAGTTGATAGAACGGCTGATAAATTCGTCAGCGATTATTCAAGGAGAATTTGCAATGAAGGATATGTTGGATTCATTTGATCATGTAGTCGTGGTAATGCTGGAAAATAGGTCTTTCGATAATATTTTAGGAGGTCTCTACCCCAACGGTGTACCAGCCGATGCGCCTTTGGGAAAAACCTTTAATGGTATTTTCAAAGATGGAAAAATCAAACCGGATCTGACAAATCCAATTCCAACAGATGCACCGGACAACCCTGACAAGAAAACGGAGATTGCTGTCAGCCTTACGAGTAACTATTTTCAGCCGTTTCCGGATCCAGGCGAAACATACCCGCATGTCAACACCCAGCTGTTTAACCAACCAGACTGCGAGAACAAGGGTGACAAGCACCCGCCTTATAATTTACCCACGCCAGTTCCCCCTGCGTCAATGAAGGGGTTTGTCACCGACTATATCGAAAACCTTACTTACAACGAAACCAAGCATCCGCCTAAATCGCCCAAGTTTGAGAAATACGCTCAAATCATGCAGTGTTTTGATCCAACTGCTCTTCCGGTGTTAACAACTTTGGCAACTGAGTTTGCGGTGTTTGATCAATGGTATTGCTCGGTCCCAAGTCAAACTTGGTGCAACCGTGCTTTTTGGAATGCTGGCACTTCCTGGGGACATGTAGTCAATGGTGCGTCTTCGGATACAGCGCATGAATTAGAAAATACCATTGGATGGGTTGAAGACAGCATCGGTAAAACGATATTTAATCAAATTCAAGATTCTGCGTCAGAGCTTTCTTGGAAAATTTATACAGACGATATCATCCCGCTCACTGGAATCATTCATTTTAGAGCGCTTAAAGATCACGTTTCTCATTTTAAAACTGTTTACAATGACTTTATGGATGATTGCAAAAACGGAACGCTGCCATCTTATTCTTTTGTGGAGCCGCGGTTTATTCTTAATCATAATGACATGCATCCTTCATCGTACAATAAAACGCTTATTGATGGGAAAGAAGCCGTTGGTAGTGTGCTATTGGGCGAAAAATTTGTACTCGACGTTTATAACGCGGTCAAAAACTCGAAAGGTGATAAGGACGGTAAAGGCAGTAGTTGGAAGAACACGCTTTTGATTATTACCTTTGATGAGCATGGCGGTTGTTACGATCATGTGGCACCACCTGTGGATGCTGTTCCACCTTGTTTGGATGGGAAAAAGCCTTGGATGGGATTTAACTATGAACGACTGGGTATTCGTGTACCAATGATTATGGTGTCCGCCAATATCGCCAAGAACACTGTGGTGAACGATCGGATGGATCATACTTCGTTTATGAAGACCATGCAGGAAAAATGGGCAAGAACTGCTCCAAATAAGTTTCCGCCGCTCACGGCGCGTGTTGAAGCTTCTCCAGAATTTCATTCGAGTGTATTCACTTCACCAGAAAAACGTCCGCCAGAAGATTGGCCAAGTCCGCAACTCGCCAAACCTATTCCGGCGGATCAGGAAAAATTGGATTGTTCGCAGCAGCCACTCAATGATTTGCAGCGATCAATCGTTGGGGGTGCTAAGGCGATGATGGGGCAAACTGAAGGGCTTAAGGATGTTTTGGATGATATGAAGGTGGGTGATGCGCAGGATATGCTTAGGGACTTACGAGATATGATGGAATTGGATGATAAAGAAGAGTCATAAAGAAGAGTCATAAAGAGAAGTGATAGAGACTAATAAATAACGGGGACAGCTCTACCTGCCAATTACGGTTCAAGTTGATCTGACCCCCTTGGTTTGCTACCTGCCAATTACGATTCAAGTTGATCTGACCCCCTTGGTTCCCTTGGTTTCTAGTTTAAGCGATTAAAGTTGGGTATATTAAAGCTAATTACTAATTAAAATAATGAATTATGGCGGTCCGACCCGAAGCTCCACTATTTTGCTCAGCAACTAATAAGATAACTCTACCGTTTCAATTGTTTCTTGAGCCAACTTGTTGCTTCTTTTTCATCTGTTCCTATGGCAAGCTCTATTGCATTCTTCGCGCATTCCAATAAGTGCTTTGAATTTTTCTGAGATTCAAATGATTTAGTGAGTTTTGAACTTATCTTTTTCTGTCTCTCTCTCGATATATCTGGAATCGGCATATTATTAATCGTAGGTAAATCTGTATTTTGCCGTACGCTTGCCTGTGAAATATTTCTAATTAGATAATATGGTTTAGCTATTTTTTCAATATATAATGCAACAAAATAAGGATCAAATTTTGAAGTATCTGAAAGCCTCATGCGAATAGTAAATGAGGCAAAGACACAACCCTCTTGTTCTTTTGATACTACACCACAATTGCCGACAGTTCCCATCTGAGAAATTATAATATCACCTTCTTTGGTAAAAACTTTTTCGGGCAACTCTTCTGTGTTTGTTATGTAATCTAGCTTATTGTTAACTACTTGAAGACCTTTAAGATTAAGACCCTTTATATAAGGCACTCCTGATTTATCTTCCGTGTATGGACTAGTAGGAACTGCACCATAATTTATATCACAACATATTTCTCTAGCCGATACAAATCCTGTTGACTGCAACTTTTCGTTCACTTCATCATAGAATGGCTGGAAATAATCGGCTCCAATTCGCCCAGCTTTTTGTACATCTGAGTAGCTCTTTATGAAGGTCAGTTGGTGTTTAGGTTTCCATTCAGCGAGGTCGAGTTCAGCCAAAAGCAATGCATTTGCTTCATTGTATAATTTTACTGAATCATCAGCCGACATAAACGATTTTCGTATTGTTTCCTCAATCAACGTTTGAAATTGTTCGGAAGGAACAGGCACTTGAATTTCTTTAAGATCAGGTAGATTCAGTCCTTCTTGTATTGCGCCACGCTTACCTCGAAGAGAAAAAAGTCTACCAGTTTCAGAATTAAGGTAAGCTAAAAGAAAAAACGGATTAATGTTCTTGCATCTTAATAAAGTACTCTTGCAGCTGAATATTGACTTAGTATCTTTCTCCATTACTATTGCAGCTTTGCCAAGCGTGCCGACTACCGTTATTAACAAGTCATCTTTCTTCAAATGATACTTTGGCAGACTATCAAATAAGTCTTTAGGAATAGAAGCTATGTCTTTATCACCTATTACAAAATCATTTATATCTTTATTTCTAATGTATCGATAATCTGAATTTTTTACGTACTGATCGATGGTTACAGTAGAACCAAAAGGACCAATTACAAAATCCACGAGATTGTCTAAACTATCATTTTTATGTTTATCCAATACATCTAGCTGATTAAGTATTTCTTCTCTGTAATACTCTGCGTCAATTCTTAGCTCGTTATTTAACTCTTTGTAATTTATTGAAGAAATTTGCATTTCTAGTCCTCCAACCAAAAAGACAACTTCTCACTTTTGGCCCAACTAATGAAAGCTTCAGCAATTCCATCAGGTAACTCACCGTCATGATTGTGTAAGTCATGTGAAACTATTAGGTGACCATTCTTATCTAACCTATATTGTTCATTTTTATTCTTAACGTATTTGTAGTCTCCTGAGTTATCTTTGCCTCCATTTTCAGACACTGCAAAAAATATAGGGTAATCATCAACCTTTGGGCAAAGTTCTTCATGCCATTTCTGGACGAGCAATACGCTTGTTTTTGTCCCAGTATGCGGTTTGAATGTATTAGCATGTAGACCAACAACAGCAAGAATTCTCCCGTGCTGAGTTATGAAATCCCTGATATGCCTATCAGATGAATTATTGAATCTTCCCTGAGGTAATACGATTGCCATACGTCCACCAGGTTTTATGAAATCCAAATTTCTTTCTATGAATAATATGTCCCGGCCAACCTTAGGTTGTGCTTTTCCATTAGACTTAAACCCTAAATCATATTGGTGCAATATTCTGCTTTCTTTTATATCACCTGCGAATGGAGGGTTAGCCATTAGAAGATCAAAATTAAACTGTTTATCCTCACCTTTGTTAACTCTCAGTTTTTCGAGTCTAGCGAAACCTTTTCCATATGTATTTATCCATTTTTTGTCTTTCTCAGTTTTGTCGCGCCAGCGGTCAAAATCTAAGGTATTTAAATGCAGTACGTTTGTCTCACCATCACCAGCAATTAAGTTTAGCGTTCTAGCGACCCTAACTGTTTTCTCATCAAAATCAATACCAAATATTTTTAAGACATGTTTTTTATCTTCATCTGGTATTTCAGCATTCGTAAATAAATGACCTGTTAACTTAAATATTGTGTGAACAGGAAAACCACAACTACCCGCTGCAGTATCTATCATATGCTCCCCACGTTTCGGATTGAGCATTTGTACACACATATCTATAACGTGACGAGGCGTAAAGTATTGTCCTTTCTCACCTTTGGCTGATTTATTTACCAAATATTCAAAAGCTTCATCGACTACAAGAAGGTTCGAATTAAACAGCTTTACATCTTGTAGACTTGAAACACATACTGATAAATGACTGTCTGAAAGTTCAAATGATGAGCTATCTTGGAATACGCCAGACCATTGACTTTTTGCATTATCAAATAATGATTGGATTTTTTTCTTAAGTTCTGTATCTGTTTGACCTGTATTTCGAAACTCTAAAGATCTGAACTTCTTATCGTTGATACCTTTAAGAGCTCCTTTGAGCTTCTCGTAATCAGCTTTATCTTCATCATCTAAATTCTGCTCTAAATAGAATTCGATTTTCGACTTATCCTTTTTACTTTCAAATTCATCATATAGCTTAGTGAAGATCAATTTAAACACTTCTTCGAATACATCTACTCCTGCATTCGCAAGTACTTCATCTTCCATCTCCAATATAATATCTTTTAGGGACTTTCTCTCATTAGATATTTTGTCTTTAACAATAAGATCTTTTAATGTAAATCGTTCACTTAATATGTCCTTAAGGCTTTGTGTAGCATTTGGAATATTAGTGATATCTTCAAAATAGTTAGGATCCTTCCGGTGGTAATGAGATATCTGTTCCCCATTAGTCCATACGCCTATAGGCGCTCCTGTAGCATTACAATATGAGCGGAGTTGGTTTTTACCATCCTTAAGTTTAGGCTTCTTTAATTCAACAATAATATAAGATGTATCTGGACGATCTTTATCAAAAATGACTATGTCAGCACTTTTTTTCTCTCTGCCGAAATTAACACTATATTCAAATGCCAATCTACTTTTCTGATAACCGTAATTATTGATCAATCGTCCAGCATATAATTGACGAACTATTTCCTCAGGTTTTAACTGAATGTCTTTATCCCTAACAATGCATTTTATGAAGAATACTTCTTTACCTCGAACTTCCTCAGTAAAAATTTTTCCCCGTAATGATTCAATTTCATTATTTGAGAAAAGATCTAAATGATAGTTAGTATCTTTAAGAATATTTTGAATAATATCCGACTGTGTCATTACGTGTCCGTTTAGTTCATTTATTGTGCTTGTCGAAAACCGTGAGTACTGCTTGAATTCGTCACCGCGAATAGTAGTAAGTATACCGGCGCTATTGGCATGCGGATTCTATCAGACTTTGAACTTCACAGCTCTAAACTTTTCTATCTTTATGAAAAATAACGAGATTATCACGTGGTTACAGGTTTAAAATCAAATAGTTGGAGTAGCGTTATTTAATGCTAATAGGCCAGTCGATAATTTCAAAACTTCAGGGGCGGACAGCAGTAACCAATTGATTAACAATAGTAAAGTGTTAATATAAGGTGGAAATTGTCGCTTAGAAGCCTGTTTTTGACCTAATTATCATTGCTTTAAGGAAGAAGCCTATGACACGAGCTAATCGCCATTTTGCTGCAGGAAATATTTGGCATCTTGTGCATCGCTGCCATAAGAAAGAATTTCTACTCAAATTTAAATGTGATCGTGACCGATGGAAACATTGGTTATTTGAAGCGAAAAGACGATTTGGTTTGAGCATTCTTAATTACACCATCACTTCCAATCATATTCATTTGCTCGTTGAAGATACCTCTCATCAATCCATTGCTAACAGTATGCAGCTCATTGCGGGTCGAACAGCTCAAGAGTTTAACCGGCGTAAAAATAGAAAAGGTGCTTATTGGGACGATTGCTATCACACCACAGCGATTGATTCGGATCGTTACTTAGTACAATGCTTAGTCTACATCGATCTGAATATGGTTAGAGCAGGCGTCGTCGAACATCCCAAAGATTGGCGGCATGGTGGCTACTATGAAATTCAGAATCCGACCAAGCGCTACCGACTGATTAATACAAAACGTTTGTGTTAATTGTTATCGCTCGACAATGAAATGAGCTTACAAAAGAATCGGACTTTGTGGATAGAAGAGGCACTGACACAGGGGCAGATTTATGAAGAAGAAAAGTGGACAAAGTGTCTTGCCATCGGTGGTTTAAGTTTTACTGAAGGCTTCGCAAAATCATTGGGTATGAAGGGCCAAAATAGAAAAATCGAACTGGTAGAGGATACTTGTCTTGTGAAAGAACCAGTTACAGCTTACAACCCGCTTTCTGATGGGAAAAATACTAGTTTAAGCGGTTAAAGTTGGGTATATTAAAGCTAATTACTAATTAAAACAATGAACTATGACGGTCCGACCCGAAGCTCCGACTACCTCACGGTTGATAATATAGTAAAGAAAAATGAAATTCTTAAACATCAGAGAGATTTACTTTTACCAAAATTAATTTCAAGGAAGATATGCTTGAATGATTAGAATTATTCAATTAGTATTTATGACGCTTAGTTCTTTAGGGGCTAAGGTTTATCACATGTTGTCAACTAACATTTGCTCGATTCGTCGAAACAGGTACTTAGTAAGACAGCCGCAGATCGCTATTAGGTTCATTCTTAATACTCCTGTGATACTGATATTATATAACATATCTAACATATGTGACTCGGTTCAACTTGTTGTGCCAAGACAGCGTGATTTTAAAGTCCGTTTGTTAAGCCTGAGTTGGAGCTTGGAAGGTCACAGTCCATATTCAGCTCAGGTTTTGCACCGCTCTACTCATGAGGTGGTGTATGTTTAAGAAAAAGCATCCTTGGTACCGACGCAGAGGGTATATTCATTTTGATTCTCCCGTCGCACTCAAAACAGCACATCAGCTTGTAACTTATTCTGCGCGTGTGGCAAAGCATGCATTTTTCCCTTTAATAAATTATGAGCTCGAAAGCTATAAGCTATACAAAGATGATAAAGGCGAATTGCAGAAGAAAGAAAAGTTACGTCCGATTGCATATGCATCCCATCTAGACTCGCACATATACGCCTACTATGCTTTACAACTATCCAAACTTTATGAAGATAAGCTAAATGCACTAGGCCTTACTGAAAATGTGCTCGCTTTCCGTTCGCTAGGTAAAAGTAATATAGAATTCGCCAATAAGGCGTTTGAAGATATTAAAGCTCGTCAAACATGTTCGGCTGTAGCGTTGGATGTGAAAGGCTTTTTCGACAATTTGAACCACCAGGTACTAAAGTCAGCTTGGTCGGAATTATTAGGGGAAAGCTTACTGCCAGCCGATCACTTCAACGTATTTAAATCGCTTACGCAATATGCCAGCGTTGATAAAAACAAGCTTTACTCAACATTAGAAATCCCGTTGAATAATCCAAGAAATGGACGGTATAAAGTCTGCGACGTAAAAACATTTAGAGAAAAAATAAGAGGTGAGGGGCTGATCTCTGTTAATAGAGAGAACAAAGGAATCCCTCAAGGTTCTCCAATTAGCGCTCTCTTGTCTAATATTTATATGCTGGAATTCGATGCGATGGCTAAGAACGTAATGGAAGAGCAAGGAGGTAGCTATTATCGTTATTGTGATGACATGCTATTTATTACTGACAGGGAGTTTAGGGACGATATTGAAGACTTTGCTCAATCAGAAATTATAAAGCTTCAACTTGAGCTAAACACATCTAAAACTGAAATAAGGGATTTCTGGTTGAGCTATGGTCAACAAACTTCAAACCTACCACTACAGTATTTAGGTTTTACATTTGATGGCCAACGCAAATTAATACGATCAGCTGCTTTTGCTCGTTTTTCAAACAGGATGAAGAGTGGGGTGCGGTTAGCGAAAAAGACTAGAGCAAAAAGAAATAAGCAAAAACTCAGAGAAGGAAAGAGTTCTACTCCCCTATATAAAAGAAAATTATATGAACGTTATTCTCATTTAGGAAAAAGGAATTTTATTACTTATGGTTTTAGAGCAGCCAAAGTAATGGAATCAGATGCTATACGTAAACAATTGAAGCCATTTTGGAAAAGATTACAAGATGAATTTGAATAGTTTTTTTGTGCGAACAACTGAATCTATTAAAGTTAATTTTGCCATGTGAGCAGAAGTAATAATACCAAAATAATGAAATAGGAGTTAGGTTGTGGAGAGAAAAGGGAAGCAGAAACCAATAAAGGACGAAGGCTTCAAAATAAAGAATTGAAATTGGAGGCAGTGTCGATTAGCTAAGAGCTATGAATTCTAACAAATCGATTTCTCAGGGTCAGATGAACTTGAAAGCCAGAGCAATAATATGGCACTTCATTCTTAAACTCTAAAACTTCGATAGAACAGCTTCTGGTCGTTCTAACTATCTTGGCTTTTGTCTTTAACTCTATTGCTCTATATAGTCTCCACTCTGAATGGGAAAAGAAAATTTATTATGCAATAATAAGCTCGTAATCAATTACTAATTAGAAACGCAATCCATATATTTAGTGGAATAAACTGGCCTTTAATGTGTACAAAACTTACTAGTTAAAAGTTAGTGCTGAAAGGGGAAGAAAAAGACAAGAAATGGAACTTTTCGAGGGAATAATAAAGACACTGCTAGAACACGAAGGCTACTGGGTTAGACAATCTTTTAAAGTCAATCTAACCAAGGAAGAGAAGCGAGCAATTGGAAAGCATTCAATTCCAAGACCAGAAATCGATTTGTTAGTTTTTAATCCAGTTAAAAATGAAATTGTCGTATTAGAAGCTAAATCCTATTTTGATTCCCCTGGTGTAAAAGTCGCAGAATTATTCCAACAACATGATATTCCTGAAGGCAGATATAAGCTATTCACCTGTGAAAACTATAGGAGAATTGTATTCGCAAGACTAAAAGAAAATCTAAAAGAAAGAAATCTAGCTGAAAGTGATGTAAGCCTTCGGCTAGGATTAGTCGCTGGAAACGTCTACCAAAATAAATCCGATGAGATTGCACAGCAATTCACTAAAAATGGCTGGTTTTTTTGGTCACCCGAAATGGTGAAAGAAAAAGTAAGCTCTCTTGCCAAAATGAGATATGAGAATAATACCGCTATTATTACCGCTAAGATATTGATGAGGAATTAGAATCCCTAATCAACGATTCAATCAATGTGGTCAGAGCTACCAAGTAGGACAAAAGATTTGGTCTTTGAATGCTCATGTTATAGGATAGGTAGAAATCCTATCAACAAACGACTCTAGGGAAGGATTCTACTTTTGAAAATAAAGTTTTTTTTGTTAGTTTTGTTGGCGACTGTCCTAACCGGATGTCAAAGCATAGAAAAACAGCCAACGAGTATCTTACCTGAGATAGATAAGTTACTTCAATTAAATACCAATGGTTTTACTGGTGGCCTTTCCATTGGAAATAGACGACTGTCAGAGCAAATCCAGTCAGCTCTTAGTATAGATTTCAAAAAAATATCTTGTGAGGCTCCTGAACCGCTAGCTGGTATTTTAGTTAGTCAAAAGGCTAGTAAAGAAGTCCCACAAGTCTCATCTTTAAAAGGACTTAATCCGAATTTCGTTGCACTTGTTTCAGCTCTTTCCCACCAACGACAAGAAGTTAGGGATACCGCTGCATACACCTTGGCTCTAATTGGACCATCAGCGGTCAGAGCTTTACCATTTCTTTCCCACAATCAATCTGACAAGTTATTGAAAGGGCAGTGGTATAACTTTGCTATTTCAAGCATTACATGTCAAAAGTGGGCAGGTCCTGATTTTAGACGTGTATTAGTCGATGGAATATTGCCCTCGGAAAAACCGTGGATACCATTTTTAAAGAAGTCCGCTACAATCCTAGCTAATTTGTATTTGGACGAAAATATTGAATACCCTGAAGGAATGCTAGGCTATAATTTTGGCAATTTTGCATTTTCAAATACAGGCATATCTGCGGCACCTTTACTGGCCAATATCGCTGATAATGAAAGTTTAAGTCTGCAAAAAAAACGAGAAGCATTGGAAGCATTAGGACGCTTGGATGGAGATGCTGCATCAATCGCAATTCCAGCTTTGATAAAACTCTCAACCCATCATGATGACGAAATTAAGTGGCTATCTCAAAGCCTATTGATTAAATTGGATCATCCGCAAGGCATAGACTTCTTGATAACAAGAATCCAACAGGGGAGTTTCGTTTGGTCTTGGGAAGATGAGTTGTGTGCTTATGGTAATGAAGGAGTAAGAGCTGAAAACGAGCTTCTCAAAACCTTACAAAATGCTAGTTGGCCAAGAATGTTAGTCGGTATAGTAAATGCTCTGGGCTGCATTGGTTCGAGAGAGGCAATCCCTCAACTCACAGAACTTCTTGGTTCTAATGATTGGATGCTTGCGGAAGCTGCCGCAGAGGCATTGGGCAAAATAGGAGTATCTAAGAATAATATTATCTCAGCGTTAAACAAAGCATACCAATTCTCATGGTCGAAGGTAGTTAGAGAATCAGCGAGAAACGCTCTGGTTGATTTGGGCGAACTGGAGGGTTTGAGAAGGTCTGCTGAAGATACCAATAATGGAGATGCGATTATTATAAAAATGGGCCCGTCCCCAGTTGATCATGGACTTCCATGGTGTGATGAAAAGGGTAAATATTCGATAGATAATGAGCATTGGTTTAGAGTTACTTGGAAAGAGTCCGGAAGGCCGGAACCACCTAAGAACTTTCCAAGTAAATATCTAGCAGATTATAGAACAAGAACATTCTTACAAGTAGACAATGGTTGGTTGTATGGCTCCGAACTCGGGCATTATGACGGAGAATTTTTATTCTGGTCAGACAGTGGTGAAGAATATTTGTTAGGTGATGCTGACACGGATATCTACAAGATTATGCATCATAAAGACAAGATTATCGCTTTTGGATACCAGGTTATAGCTGGCGGGGATTCGGGGGCTCTTTTTGAAGTAGAAAGAGTTGCTGGAATTTGGAAGGCGAAACAGATTTTAACTTTACCGAGTCCGCCTTTTGCCTATGCTATTTCTCCTGATGGTCACCTGTTGCTGTCCGATGGACCAAATGATTACGCGATAATTGACTTAGAAATCGTCCCTTTAAAATGTGAAAAGACGTTTGATAGTAGCTACTTTGAAAAGTGAGAGTTGCATAGCAACTTGTATGTAAGTAATTTAAAAGCTAGAAATGGATGTTTGAGTAATAAAAATAGCTCTAAATTGCAAAGGAAATAATTAGAATCATTTAGTTGCGCTGGGCTGCCCCGCGGTGCTAGATAACTGATAACTCTATCGAAGAATAGAAAAAAGAATGTTATTTAATAACAATAAATATAAGGACTGGAAATGTTCATACCCAAATATTGGAAACATATAGCTAAAACTGTCGATGGAATCGACATGACAAAATGTAAGCGCCACTGGAACAGAGGAAACGAGGCTTATATTAGCTCATGGGGCTACTCTAATGCCTCAGAGGATGATGCATTAAGAAAGGCCCACGAACGGTTCGCTGAGACTGTAGAAGCTCTACAAAACCCTCAAGATAATAACTTGTACTATCCTCACGCCGTCATAAAAGAAGACATAATAGAAATCATTGAGGATAAGAAAGGAAAGGCTATTATCACAAGAAATCGTTACGGTGCGCTGGTCTTGAATACAGAACAACTAATGTTCATTGATATTGATACGCCAGAAATGATTAAAGGAGAGCCCGGATTTTTACAAAAGTTATTTGGTAAGAAATTCGTTTGGAAAAGGCTTTCCACTGAGGGTAAACGAGTATTTGAAGATGGTAAAATGAAAGAAGTTGAATCGTTTTGTCACGCTCACCCCGAGTTTGGTTGTAAGGTCTATAAAACATTCGCAGGGCTCAGACTAATTGCTACTCATAAAAGCTATGCTGCCGATAGTGAAGAGACACAAAAAATATTTGATGCTTTGGGTTGCGATCCTCTCTATCAAAAGCTTTGTCAGTCGCAAAAGTGTTTCCGCGCAAGATTAACGCCTAAACGTTGGAGAATGACCGAGGGTGAGGTTTTGAATAAGCCCGAACTGACTTTCAGAATTACCAAGGAAATGATTGAAGACTGGCAGCCTTCGGATGAAAAGCGGCTTAAACAGTATGAGCAATGGACCCAAGTTTATGATCAATCAGCTAAAAACTATGCCACTTGCCAATTTGTCCAACTCTTGGGAAATGCTAATATCGATGCTGAGCTTAAAGACTTAATTGAGTTGCATGATCGTTATACAAACGCCAACGAAGAAAAAACACTGGCTTAGTGCTGTTGGATTGTGATTACGGGGGCGGATTGCCTGAATCTTCTACTATCAAAGTTTCATACATTTATTAATTATCTATTTAAGAGCTCTAATTAGAGAGCTCAGCGGCACTTTAAGGGAACAATAAATCGCCATGTTTAATGAACTTAAAAATAATACTTACCTATTTCTTTTATTTAGCTCGTTGGTGTTAATTTCTATCTCGTCTTGTGGCGGTGGTGGAAGCGAAGATAAAGAATCTCCGCCAAATAACAGTCAGCAAGCAAATGGGCTAATTATTGATTTAGATAATTATGATCTTGTCTTAGCATATGGATATGCAGTTCCGGAATCAATGTTGCAGATCGGTCAACTTGTCGAAAAGAGTTTGTTCGAGTTCCGTCAACAAGACAATGATATTTATATTTCCTCGTGTGAGAATGGTGGCCAACTTGAAGTCAATCTTGAAGACGCCGACTCAAACGGTATTTTATCTGCAATGGACAATCTGACTCTCAATTTTGTTGATTGCTACAGCCCAAGTGTTCTGCAAAGTATTCAAGGAAGTATTGATTTAGTAGTCGATAGTATCAGTGATTCAGAATCTCAATATTCTATCGCTGCAGATCTTGATGTTTATGACGCCGAATCATCTGTTAGTCTAGCAGCTACAAGTTTGAACATAACATTTAGTAAGCTCATAGACTCAGAAGTCTTGCAAGTCAGCGGTACTGGCGACGATACTACATTAACTATCGAAGGGTTTGCTGAACAGTTGGGTGATTTTAGCGTAGAGAAAACGGTTGAAAAACAAACTAAAGAATATCGAGTTGATTTTAATTTTTCTGTCGACTCTAGCATTCTTGACGACGATTTTAGCTGTTCTTCTACTTCACCTTTTCATGGTTACATTTACTCCTTGCCTTTAGACTATAATTTTGAATGTGAAGCGGAAAACAATATAGTTGTTAATAATATCGCAGGTGACTCTCCTGAGACCTTTGACACTGAAGTCAGAATTAACCTCATTAATGGAGTTAGCGAAACGATCTTTTTTAATCACGATGAATATATTGAAGGCACGCTACAAATCCCCTTTGCTTTTGATTTGATTGAGTATGTTACCGATGCTATTGAAGTGCAGCTCGACATGGGGCATGTATCTAGTATTCAAGTGGACAAGCAAAACAATATCGCCTACTTAGCTGCAATGGTTTTTCACGAAGAAAATCAGGGAAAAATATTTAAACTTAATTTGTCAGACATGAGTGTTTTAGAAGAAATAGAACTACCGGAATGTGTACATCGATTTAAACTATCCAGTGATGGCTCTAAGCTTTATTTGACTCAGGATACGCCAAATAAGTGGAAAGTAGTAGAAATATATAACACTCTTGATTTATCACTCGAAACTTCTGTCGATATTGATACGTTGGGATTCAATCAGTTCGCTTCTGATAGTATCGATATTACTCCGTTAGAAGGAAACTCAGACAGATGGGTTTACTACTTCTACAGCTCTCCAAATTCTTATGTTTTACTATTTGAAGGAACTAGCTTATTAGATTCTGTTACTTCTGAAAATCGCGACAGTATTATTTATGGAAGTGGATTTAGTAGTCAGTCTGATAGACTCTTTACTATGGAGATAACTGGGAACGCTGATCGAAAAGCTACCTTTACTGAGTTTAGTATTGCAAATAATGAAATTGTTTTATCACAGAAATCTGATTTTGTTCACTCCAGTGATATCGGAGGCTTAAGTAACTCTCAATATTATCAAATTCGTTTTGAATATGAAGGACAACTTTATACTGATGCCGGATTAGTTGTATCAACAAGCGATCTTTCTCTCAGCTTAGATGCTAACATCAACAAGCCAGCATTAAGCGAAGAACTTGGACGAGTCTACGACCTTAATGGGGTGCCAGAGATTAAATCGTTTAGCTTGGATCAGCTAAACGAATTAAGCAGCTTAAATAGCTATGAAAAACCGTTTAGCCGACACGATTATATTGTAGAAGACGGTAATACTGGTTTTATCGTGTTAGCTAGCGGGAATATGGTTTATCGTGTTGGGAAGTCGCTTTTGCCGTAAACCAACTTATGGGGAAAAAGTGGGTTTGAGTATCGCTAAACCTAGAAATTAGGGGAAATTAGGGTCGGCGTCGGTTAGCTAGAAGTTGCGATACCTCACAAGGTATTAGGGGCGGTATAATACTCTCTAAGCTTATCTGACACTGTTACTAAGCGAAATTTATCCGACAAAGTCAACTAAAAGCTGGAAGTAATAGGGGCAAGTCTAGAAATTTACAATCGGTGATTGCTCGAGCTAAATAAGAACTACTAAAATTTACGAAAAGAATAAATTGATGATAAATATAACAAGAGTCATTAGACTAATAATTATATGCTTATTAATGAGCAGTTGTTCTATACGAAGCTTCAACGATATAAATCCTCAAGAAATAGGGGGCAGTGTCGATTAGCTAGAAGCAACGAATTCTCACAGTTTAGTGAGAGATAACTGATACCGTTTTAGCACTCACTAATCCATAATAATCAATCGTTCAAACTAGGTTTTAGGGAAGAAACCATGCCGAGATTGCCTCGATTCGCACCGATAGGTATACCACAACACATCATCCAAAGGGGAAATAACCGACAGCCTTGCTTTGCTGAGGCGCATGATTATGGTGTGTATACTCGTTTTTTAAAATCAGCAGCAACTAAATTCGCAGTAGATATTGCGCTTGGTGCTTCATGAGCAACCATGTTCACTTATTAGCGACACCAAAAAGTGAAGGAGCAGTATCTTCAATGATGCAGTCATTGGGGCGGCAATATGTACAATATTTTAATCATAAATATAAAAGGACGGGTACGCTATGGGACCAGTATTTGCTCCTGCAATACTGGCATACATTACGTCCATGTAAATAAAGGCCGATTTAAGTCTTGTATGGTTGACTCTGAAAACTATTTACTGGTTTGCTATCGCTATATTGAATTAAATCCTGTGAGAGCGAAGATGGTCAAACGACCTGAAGAATATAAATGGTCTAGTCACCCTGTAAATATTGGAAGTAAGAAATCTGAGTTGATTACGCCACATGAGGTCTATAAAAGGCTCGCTAGGACTGAAGAAGAAAGATTTAAAGTCTACAAAACATTATTTCAAGAAGAATTGGCCAATATTCAAATTGAAAGTATTCGGGCTGCGACTAATCGAGGATTATTAGTGGGAAGCGAAAAATTTAAGGGAGAGATAGAAAAGCTGATTGGGCAAAGTCTCTCTCAAAATCCTGTTGGTCGTCCTAAAGTAATCAATGAACAAGGTGCTGTTTATTACTGCTAGAAATCGACTCTGACCCTTATTTCTTGGGAGATCTGTGACGGATATCAAAAGTTAAACCAGCGGGATTCCATGCAGCTATATGACAATGATAAGCAATCATAAGTTGGAATAAGGGGAGAGTCATTTAGCTATTGAATTAATCCTCGTCAAATCGAAGTTGATTATAGCTTTAAGGTTGCTCAGCCCCTTCTGTGATTTTTACTCATTTAGACCTAGTTTATTATTCATTTCTCTACAGTTACTGATTTTAAACGTTGATTGTTTCATTGGGATTAAATATGGCCAAAAAGTCTTCAGGAAGCCTTGGTTCCGGCAATGCCAAAATGTAGACAACGCGGTCTTTTATTGCACCTTCTGCATGTAAATCACCTGCGGGGACTACAATTTTATCGCCAGCCGAAACTAATGTTCGTTCGCCAGACCCTGCATCTAGAAAATCCGTTTCACCTTCCATGATATATGCATGAACCTCGTCTTTGTGCCAATGGATTGGTGGACCTTCGCTAGCGCCTGAGACGAAGGTTGTTGGCCAAGTTCCATTTTTGCTAATATCAGCAAGCACTTCTTCATTGTTTGAAAAAAACTTCTTGTAAAATTTTAACGACATAACTGCATTCCTTTAGTCTTAGATAGCTTGTTTAGTGGTACTCTGTTTTCTGTCTCAAAACAACATGTATAGCCTAACAAAGGGTTACTTATGCAGTAAATAGCGTTATAGTCATGAGATTGATGTAAGGAGTGCATGAATGGACTTAACCAGTATTCAACTTTTTATCGATGTGATGAAATACCAAAGTTTTGCCAATGTGGCGAGAGTACGTAATATCGATCCTTCCTCGGTTTCGCGAACAATTCGAAAACTAGAAATTAATTTAGGTTTTCGCTTATTTCAAAGAACCACTCGAAAACTTGCACCTACAGAAGCAGGGCAGGCTTACTTTAATCAGGTTAATGAATTAGTTGATGCTTTAGTGGTTGCCGGAGAGCAAGCTTTAGACCTTTCAAATCAGCCTGTGGGTACGTTGAGAGTGACGGCGTGTACGTCGTTTGGGCAGAAAATGCTGGTGCCTATTCTACCAATCATGAAAAAGAAATACCCTAAACTCTCTATCGACTTAGTCTTAACCGATAGTCAGATTGATATCGTCGAACAAAAAATTGATGTTGCAGTTCGGTTTGGTTCACAACCAACAGGAGATTTTGTTTATTCAAAATTGGCGCCAAGAATTTTTAAAGTTTGCGCGAGTCCTGAATTTGTTAAGAATAATCCAATAACCGATGACCCAAATTGCATAAGTACATTAGATTGTCTTCGATTTTCGATTCCAGGTTATAGAGACTACTGGAAATTTAGACTACCCAATAAAAAGGAAATCAAAGTACCAGTGTCTGGTAATTTACTGATTTCCCACGGAATGACCATGACCGCGAGTGCGGTCGCCAATTTAGGAATTGCATTACTTCCTGATTGGTTGTGTCGTGATGAGATAGCAAGCGGGAAATTGATCGATCTCTTTCCTGAGTATGATTGTGCTGCGTCTGACTTTGATACTTATATGTGGCTAGTCCATCCTAATAAGGATTATATGCCATTAAAGGTAAGTGTTTTTATAGATTGTTTTAGGGAACAAATTCCAGGGTGATCTTGCCCGACTTTATCGGACGCTCTAAATAGTAGACAATACTGATAATCTCTAAGCTTATCGGACTGTTACTAAGCGACATTTATCCGCTAAAGTCGACTAAAAGCTGGAAGTCATAGGGGCAAGTCTAGAAATTTACAATCGGTGATAGCCCGTGCTAAATAAGAACTATTAAAACTTACCAAAAGAATAAATTGATGATAAATATAATTAGAATAATTCAGCTAATAATCATTTGCTCCCTAATGAGTGGTTGCTCTATAAAAAGCTTCAGCGAATTAAACCCGTGGCATAGATACAATAATGTAGAAAACATCTCAATCTACATCGCGCCAGACCCTAATCTACATTTTGCTATCAGTATTGACGTGGTCTTTATTTACAACCCTGAAACCGTAAACCTATTTGATAAATTGGATGGCAACCAATGGTCTAAAACCAAACAATCCATATTAGCAGGGCGTGGTTCTGATATTGACGTTCTGCAGTGGCAATTGGTAGCTGGTTTTGAAGACCGAAGTAGAGTATTACCGGAAAATCACGAGAAGGCGGTTAAAGTCTTGGCCTTTATGAATTATCCCGGGAGTGAAGCAACCAGTGTGGAAATCACTCAATTTGTTTCTCCACGATTGCTCGTAGAATCTAAACAGTTAAGTGTTTTAGAAGAAGCTAAAGAAGAATAGTGAGCTTTCCTCTATATCAGGACCGCAGAGTAAACTACATATGTCTAACGTTTCAAAATTTAGAGTAAGAGTCTAGGAAGACTTATGGTTCCGAGCCTAAGACTATATTAAATTAGGGACCCTACTAGAACTCCCATGCTTAGTCGGAAAAGTCAGTTAAAAAATACTATTGTATAAGCTTCGGATCTAACCAAATAGATTGAAAGGTACTGGTGTTTTTTAACTCACGCATTTTTTGATTGTATTTTTCAGCCAGTTCTTTCGATGTGGTTTTTTTACTGAACATAAAGGCAACTGGATAGCCAAATGTTTGAATTGATAAGTGAGAGATATTCCTAGAAAAACCACCGAGTCTTTTTCTAAAAGCGATGATATAAGCGTCCTCAACAATACTCTCAACTTTACGTTCTTCGAGTAATAAAATTAAATCATCGATTTCTTCGGTGTAAGTTATGTTTTTGCTAAAAACTGGATCTTTTCTCCACAATTCAATTTCCGGGCTATACAACTGATCTGAAATTAGACCTAACTTCATTCCCGATTTCATTATTTCTTCAACCGTTTGATGGTCAAAACGAACACGCTCTTCGTCTCTCACCCAAAAAGAAAAGATGTCCCTTCGATAAGGTATTGAGAAATACGCGAAAGTCTTTCGGAAATCATTTTCGGTCGCATTGGCAGTAAAATCAATATCACCTGATTTTAAACCTTTAAGAATTTGTGCCCAAGATAATTTGATGTACTCAATATCACAGCCTACAGCTTTGCTAACAGCTTTAACCAGATCGATTTGAACGCCGGTCAGTTCGCCTGAAGCGTCGATATACTGAAGCGGGGCCCAGTCTGCCCAGCCATACTTGAGACGGCACTCTTTATTCGATTTTACGGTACTACTGCTTGCTGCACTAACTGTATGAATAAACAACAATTCAATTAAGAGTGGCAATATAATAGCGACTGTTCGAATCGATATTTTCAACAATAGTCTCAAAGTGAAATTTGTAGAACTGTTTATACTAGAGTATTTTTAACATTTTTCAAGGGTTACATGGGGTGTTAAGACATTGAAATTACAGGGAAGAAACTAGGGGCGGAAACTAGTGTCAGAACAAAATCAACTGAAAGTCATAAGGACGTCAGGTAATTTATAGTCGGTATGCTTAAGCTAATCGGGTGTTCAATCACATTTGAAATGATTTCAATCAGAATCTCAAAGGAGCTATAAATGAAACGTCGCAATTTTATCAAAGCTGGGGCCGTTGGAGTTTTGGGAGTAACAACTCAGGCAATGGGACACAATGAATCCTCAATAATTAGCCAACTTTCGACAACTGGCCAACCGACGCCGACAGAAGGTGAGGGACCATTTTACCCAGTGGTTGCACAGAAAGATAAGGACTTTGATCTAACCAAAATTAATGGGAACGACGCAGAGTCATTGGGAGAGCATATATTTATTCGTGGAGGCATCTTTGATACTGAAGGCAACCCTGTAGAGGATGCTACAGTCGATTTGTGGCAAGCTAACGCTGCGGGACGATATTCCCACCCACATGATCCCAATCCGGCACCGATTGACAAAAATTTTCAAGGTTGGGCAATCGTTCAGAGCGCTAAAGACGGCGGGTTCCGTTTTAAGACCGTGTTGCCAGGTGCTTACCCCGTTAGGACTGGGTGGTCGAGACCACCGCATATTCATTTTAAGGTGTCAAAAAAGGGTTACCTGGAGCTAACCACCCAAATGTATTTTCCCGATCAGCCATTAAACCAACCAGATTTACTGCTACAGAGAAAAAGTAAAGAAGAACAAAAGCTGATGATCGCAGAAAGATCTCCCGACAAGCCGGACACTTTCTACTATCGGATCATCATTGAAAAAGTATAACGATGCCAGCCAGCAGGGTCGCTCGTGGTTCGCACCTCTGCTAGCAGCGCGAGGGAACGGTATCTACTATTGCTTCACTATTTCAAAATCTGCAAAACGGATTGAGTCTTGTTTGTTCGCTAACATATGTTTGGTTTTTAACGAACGATATAAACCCCATTTGGGTCTTACAAAATGGTTTGTTTTGGTGCCTCGCCACATGTCAATATTATCGGACCGGTAAGCTAATACCGTTTTTTTATCTGATGTTCGTTTCACCGTAATACTCAGGGCACCACGATCGGCATAGGTCACCGTACATTCAGCCTCTAACCAAACGTCTGAAATTTCCGCCCACAAAATTTTATCTAAAATAGTCGCTTTTTCTACTGGTGCATGGGATAAGGCTAGCCAGTTCTTATCGCGATAGTTTCTAGCTGAAATTGTGAGTATTGGCATACCAATACCATCGTCCACTGATTTTAATTGAAAGAAGTGGCTGAAATTGTTTGAAAGCGACATAGTTGATTCAAGTTTAAACTTCCAGCGGTAGGTCATGGTTTCGTTTTGGTAACCTTTTAAACTAGATTTAGAACCTGAGTAGGCCTTGATCTCGTTACGTTGTCTGTCAGCAAACTTTTTATATTTGTCTCTGTCTTTATCACTATCTCGATGTAATACAAAGACAAAATGATGGCCAACAACATCGTCGGTATCTTCATAGATATGTTTTTCATCGGGATGGTTAGCTGGATATAAATCGGGTGATTCAATCGACCGTTTACCAGCAAAGCTTTGAATTAATTGGTAAGCGGTCAACCCTTGATTGGGGCCATCGGCTCTTAGTGCTGATACGTTTTGTTCAGAAAATGTATACGAACTAAAAAGTACGAAAGGCAATAAAAGAATAGAACGTACCACTATCAACATGATGTATTAAGTCTTTCGTGAGTTATGAAAAATCAAAATGTATCACTGTTAGGCGTGTATTTCTATAGAGACCAAGAGACAATGGTTTGCAGGGGCAGATGAACTTGTTACGAACTCGATCTATCCGCCCTTTGCGTTTCAAAGGACGATATCACCAAGGATTTAATCTTTTATAAGTTTTTTGCAAACCTTTTGCCGGTTCAGTCCCTCTAACTACCAAAATAGAGCGAAATAGCATGAAAATTACTTTATTGTAGTGACTTAAAGTCCCTTAAAGTAAAGCCCTTACCAAAAAAGGAAAATCGGCGATTGCAGCACAATGAAAAAGAACTGATAAATGCTGCGGCCAATGGTTGCACTATGTCGTTCGAGAGGTTAATAAGTCCGGTTGAATCGAAAATGCTGAGTATTGCGGCAGGCTTGGCATCGTCTCCCGATGAGGCTGATGATATTTTTCAAGAAGCCATGATTAACGCTTATAGGGCTTTGCCGAAGTTTAGAGCGGAAAGTCAATTTGCCACATGGTTATATCGGATCGTGGTTAATGCCGCAATGGACCACCACAGGTCATTAAAGAGCAAACTAAAATATATCGTTTCGAATACTGGCTCCAAAAACTCAGAAACACAAGATTGGCAGGCTTACGAGCGATATGCGACCAATGAAACAGGTGAGTCTCAAATGCATAATGAACAACTCAGTAAAGCCATTAGTCACGCCTTGGAGAGCTTATCTTCTAACGAAAGAATCGCCTTTGTAATATGCCATCAACAAGGACTTAAGATGACTGAAGCTGCCGGCATAATGCATTGTAGCGAAGGTGCAGTGAAGAATTTCTTATTTAGAGCTCGCAGTAAAATGCGAGAACAGCTTAAACAGTTTGTCGGGTAAATCGATATGGAAAAAGCAACAATTAATCAAAGTTTGAGTGATAAAGATATTTCGCTTTTGATGGATTACATTAACCACGAACTTGATGAAGACGAAATGGCAAGCGTCGAAAAACGTATGCTTAAAGACAAAGTCTTTTTTGATGCGATTGCAGAACAGAAGAGCTTTAACTCGTTAGTGCCACCTAGAATGGCACCAGTGATAGACAGGGAACGAATGAGCGGAGTCCGTTGGGCGACTCACAGAGCGCTGCGTAACCATAGTAAAAAAAGAGTCTCTTTTCTATCACTGGTAAGTCAATTGTGGCAAGCAAAGATCAGTTTTAGGTCACAATTTGCCAGTGTTTTGGTCGCTTTTGGTGTTGGCTTTATGGTTTCGCAAACACATTTAGATAATTCCAATTCGGCTATATCAGATTCGACCCTGTTAGATTCAACCATGTTACCAGTTACCTTGATCAAGAATGGTGATTTCGAAATTACCGATTTATCGGTTGATAGTATCGATTCAAATTCTGGCGCCGTTAAACTAACTTACTCATTAGCTTCACAGACTAGCCTCGACGGCAATATCGCTAGTCGGCAAATTCAAGGTTTACTTGCTTCGACCATGCGTAATGACGTCAGTGATGATACCCGCTTGCAGCTCATCGAGCTATTAAAAGGCCAGACAGAAACTAGCCAGATGAGAGACGCATTGAGTTACAGCTTGCTCAACGACCCGAATCCAGGTGTTCGAATGGCTGCCGCAGAGGTACTGGTGAAAAACTCTCACTATAGCCAAGTCAGAAACGTATTAAGACAAGCACTAAAAAACGATGTTAATCAAGGTATTCGCATTCAGGTGTTTACCGCACTGACGCAATATAGTGATGAAAAAGAAACGCAAGAAGTTTTTAAAGATTATAGTGTGAATGATAGTAATCGATATATTCGAGAATTAGCTAGAGTACTGGTTCATTCACAAAACAAGGCTGTAGCTAACGACAGCATTTAACGGCTTTATGTTGCAAGAAATCGACCTATTAATTTTAACCTGAGAGGAAACAATGAAGACTTATCTGAAACCCTACCGAACGGTATCAAATGCTACTCGAACCAAGTCCGGACACTCTAAATTCACCCGTTTGTTGATTGGATTGGCAAGCCTAGTATTAACATCTAACGCTTTCGCTAAGACCGTAACCGTTGAAAAGAACTTTGAGGTGAGCCAAGGCGGCACATTAACTATCAATAGTGACCAAGGTTCAATAGATATCGAAACCTGGAACAAGGATAGCGTCGCTATCAAAGTTAAAAAGAAGGCGAGTAGCCAGGAGCGAATCGATGAATTTAAACTGAGTTTTAATCAGAGTGGTAACGATATTTCCGTAGATGGCGATAGTGAATGGAATAGTAAAGTTAATGTTCAGTTTATGATAAAAGTTCCTACAAGTTTTAATCTCGATGTAAAAACCGGTGGTGGTTCAATTGAAGTGGGTGACTTAAGTGGAATGATTAAGGTGCATACCTCTGGAGGAAGTATCAAGATTGGCAATGTTGCGGAAGGAAATGTTGATGCCGACACTAGTGGCGGTAGTATCAAAGTAGGGGATGTGAATGGGAATTTAAAAGTAAATACCTCAGGTGGAAGTATTAAGCTAGGTAAGATTACTGGAACCTCAAACATCGATACCAGCGGCGGTAGTATTAGGCTTACTTCTGGTGGAGGTGACGTTAAGGCTGAAACTTCTGGCGGTAGTATTAATATTGGCCCAGTTACCGGAGATGTCGACGTCGATACATCGGGTGGTAGTATCGGCATTGCAATGATCGATGGAGATGTCAAAGCGGAAACCTCGGGTGGTTCTATCCAAGTTGAAGGGAGTACTGGCAAAGTCAATGTAGATACCTCCGGTGGTAGTATCAAAATCAATAGCAGTGGTGGCCCGATTGTCGCGGAAACCGCCGGCGGAAATATCAAGATAAAGAAAGCGAATGGTTCTATTGACGCCTCTACAGCAGGTGGTTCGATCGAAGCCGAAATGATAGCCACCAGTGGTGATACTCATGTTAAACTTTCATCATCCGGTGGTGATATTGAACTCTATATTCCCGCTAGTTTGTCTGCAAGTGTTGATGCTAAATTAGAAATAACCCGTAACTCTCGAAGAGATTATCGAATCTATTCGGACTTTCCATTAACGATTAAAGGCGCAAAAAGTGATCGGATTACAGGCGAGGGTGATATCAACGGTGGAGGCGACAAAATCCAATTGCGTACAACCAACGGTGACATTTATATTAAGAAAATAGAAGATTAGTTCACCACTTATTAGACTAAAGAACACTCATAAAAAAGCGGCTGAACGCCGCTTTTTTTTAACCGTGAATTATCTTAGTCAATTCGAAGTGTCAGTGATAGAAACACGTGGGACCAAGTAATCTTTAGCCAACCTCACATGCCACTCCAATTTATAGTGACTAGAGTCACGCCCTATTTATCTTCTTCCTTAACAAACAACTCCATCAATCCAAGCAACGCCACAAAAAGAAGAGCGCCCACTGGCCAAACGATCCAAGTGATACCCCAGTCCATAGTCCATAAGCTCCAACCAAGATAAAAAGCTATTAACAATGGCCAGAAGAAAGCCGCCAATTTTTCCGCACGTCTGGTTCGTTTGCTTTTAGTGGTTCCGTAATTACCTTCCTGTAAAACCTTATTGTAGGCTTCGTATTTTGCCGAAACAGGAACAAGGATAAAAATACCCACACCAATCATCAATAATAAAACATTCAGCATCAACAGAGTTATTTGCGAGCCGCCAAACAGCATACTGCCAAACATGATCGGAACAAAACTGAAGATAAATAAGCCAATTGAAATGGACAGCTTTAGATTATAGGTACTTCGGTATTTCTGTAGTTTTTCTTTAAATGCGCTGTGCACGCCATAAGATAGCTCAAATCTTTCATTGTCGATTGTCTCAACGTCGTTCTCAAACTGGTTGGTTCGAATAAAAAAACTGACGCCAATAGAGACCATTACTAAAATTAAGAACACCCCGATTGCTACGGTTACCCCCTGAGAAAACGCTAACTGGCCCGATTTAACCATGGCCAATAAGGTTATAAGCGGAATCGGTGAACCGACAGTCAAAAACACCCCTTTGGCGATTAGTTGAGACTCTTTGACCTTATCGTCTACATATTTCATTGCTTGTTCGAGGCTAACTTGTATCGCGTTTCCATCGGATCGTCCATCAACTGAATCAGAGACTTCAACCTCATCTTTTAGTAAATAGTCCGTCGATACTTCAAATAGATCGGCTAGTTTAATGATTTTGTTTAAGTCGGGTATGCTATTGGTTGCTTCCCATTTGGAAACTGATTGTCTAGATACATCCATCTTTTCAGCCAGATCTTCCTGCGACCAACCAACTTGTTTTCTTAATCTAACTATCTTTTCTGCTAATATCATGAGGTTTTTGTCCTTCGTTTGAATTTGATGGTTAGCTTAGGAAATCCGGTGGTTGCAGACTAGCAAGCGTGCTTATTATTTTGTCAACTGGCGGTTGCAAATTGAATTATTGTTGTAAACTTAGCGATTTATCTACGGATTGACAAGGGTCTTATAGAATTTTACAGGTTGGTAGAGCGTTTTTCCTTCAAATGGTTTGGTAGGCGTTTTTGCACTATTGATTGCACTAAATAAACTAGGATTCAAAAAAACACGTCATTGACATAGTCTGGCAAATCGTTCTCATCAGGCACTTGGGTTGGTTTACCTTGCTCATCGAGTGCGACAAATTTAAAAACCGCAGAAGTTACTTTTTCACGACTTCCAATCCGCCGTCGCCGCACCCAAGCTTCAACATGAACATTCATGGAAGTTCTACCGACATCAGTAATTTCAGTGTAGACCCCTAAGATATCACCCACTTTTACTGGTCGAATAAATGCCATGGGGTCTAGCGCCACAGT
>JBDVOJ010000066.1:0-21143 GCA_039969155.1 Kangiellaceae bacterium | reverse complement strand
TCATCCATTCAATAAAGTCATTATAGGGTAACGGCTGGGAAAAATAAAAACCTTGCGCGAAGTCACATTGGAGATTACATATCTCGTTTACCGATGTCTTGGTCTCAACACCTTCGGCAACCACTTTTAGTTCAAACTGTTTCGCCAAAAATATTATCAAAGCAACTATATTTCGGTCTTGAGGATCTACCAATAAATTCTCTATAAATGATTTATCTATCTTAATTTCTGTCGCTGGAATATGTTTAAAATAGGCTAAGGATGAATAGCCAGTTCCAAAATCATCAATTGAGATATTCACTCCCAATGCTCTAATTTTCTCTAGTTGTTCTAATGATGATTTCTGATCACTCATAATCGCCGTCTCGGTAACTTCAATGGTCAAGCGGTCAGCGGAAACATCCCAAATAGAGAGTGTATCCTGTAACAAGTAAACTAAATCTGGAGAATTCAAATTGTTAACGGATATGTTGACGGATAAATTGAACTGGGGGTTTTCTTTTAAAATGTCACTTAAGTGTTGAATCGCCGACTTCACAACCCAGCTGGTAATTATTTGAATTTGACCAGACTGTTCTGATAACGGAATAAAATTGTGCGGGGTAATTAAGCCATGACTTGGATGATTCCATCGAATTAGCGCTTCAGCTCCTGAAACTTTCATGCTTTTAAGTTCAACTTTAGGTTGAAAATAAAGTTCGAATTGATTATCTCTTATTGCCAATTCAATATCTTTTTTAAGGTCCCAGTCTCGTTTCATCTGCTCTCGGAACTCTCGTTCGAAGGCTACGCAATAACTTCCTTCAGAATAACTCCGTTGCATTGCTATTAATGCGTTTTCATAGATAAGCTGGCCGTTGTGTTCACTGTCTTCGCTTGATGAGATTCCGATCGAAGGTTTTAACTCAATACTCTCGCTCTCGAATTTGACTGCACTTCTAATGACTCGCGAAAGTGACTCAGCAACTATCTTTAGATGACCGATATTAAGCATTTTAGGAATAACAACAATAAATGTATCTAGAGATAGTTGAATGACAGAGCGGTGATCTTTTGCAACGCTAAGCAGTCTTGCCTGAATTCGTTTTGAAATTAGTTCTAGAGAAACGAAACCTACAACGGCCTCAAGGTCATTGAAATCTTGCAACTTAATTAACAAAACACCGACTTGCCGTTTATCTCGCGATGCTTCATCAATTTGGTCTTGCAACGCTTGGTAAACGGACAAACGTTCATTGGTATTTTGAATATTAACTATCAATGCATTAAAACCTAATCTGGATCATCCCAACAATAATTCGCTAGGATTGACACCATAGGACCCAGGTTCAAGACTTTGCTTAATATTTATTTCTTCACCAGCCTCATTCTGACTTACCAGGTATAAATCAATAGTGGGAAACTCTGCAAGCAAACGTTTGTCCTTATCTAAAATCACCATCACTTTAGGTCTAAGCCTTCTTGCTCGGTATTCGGACATTACCACGCCAACTTCTCCGGTCGACAGTTCAACCATCGATCCCGCGGGATAAATCCCAAGCGCTTGAATAAATACCTCGACTAGGGCTGCATGAAAGTCTATATCCCGCCATTCATAAAGCTTTCTAACAGCCTCCGCTGGAGAAATTGCTTTAGCATAAGATCGATTTGAAGATATCGCATCATAACAATCCACGATAGCTGCGATTCTTCCGAACAATGGAATATCGTTTCCCTTCAATTTATTTGGATAGCCTTTACCATTAACTCGCTCATGGTGATGTGCTATCAAATCATAGACATCTTTACTAAGATGACTTGTATCCGCAATCATATTTAAACTGAGGCGTACGTGATCTCTGATCATATCGAATTCATCTTCACAAAGACGACCCGGTCGATTGAGCAGAGTTTTTGGTAGTTTTAGTTTACCAATATCCATTAATGCCGCTCCGAGCGCCAAATTGTTTAGTTTGTTGCTTGAAAGCCCGAGTTGTCGACCAAATGCAACGGCCAACACCGAACACCTAACTGAGTGTTGATAGAGGTAATCATCATTTTGTTTAAGTCTTGACAACCAAAGCATCGCATCTGGATTACGAATAACACTTTCAACCATTTGCTTGGTGGACTTGCGGAATTTCTTGATATCGAGCACTTGGCCCTGTTTCAACTGCTTTACCAAAACCTCTGTATTAATGGAAAAATCTTCAAAGCTAGAATTCGCATCGGGGAGTTCTGCTTCCATCGGTCTAGAATCTTGGTACTTGGTGCTATGAATGAGAAGTTTATCTTTATCGGAAAATTGAGCGGGTTTGTATTGGTTGATGGGGCTATTACTGTTTTCCAGAGTTTTCTTAATATCAATGTAAACGAATCCACAGTAATTATTTAGTTCTTCGATTTCTTCTTTTGAGCGAATATAGAATCCCTGTAGAGGAAATGGCGATTCAAGCCATGGCCGATCTAGTTCACAGATGTACATGCCCACTTCAAGATTGGCCACATTGATCTTCTCTTTAACTATAACATTCGACATCTAATTGATAATAAGGCCACCCCAAAATTCTGTCTACTAAGTATAGCAATGATATTTATCGCTCACCGATTAATTTTTTAGTGCTTATTAGTTAGCGCTCACTTTCGCTGTAAGTATTATAATTTTGCGCCGGTCTTTTTCATCATCCTGCTTTCCATAACGAACAATAATTTCATCGCTTTGATCATTATTTAAGTCACTGGCAGACAACATTGAGCCGTCCTTTGGGAGTTGCAACCGGTGGCGCTTGGCCCTTGATTCAAACATTTCCTCGTCAGCTTTCCCTGTATAAATTGCTAAGCGCTCTTCATTAGCAGACAACAACATTTCATTTAAACCATCGCCATTTAAGTCTGCTGATAGAATGACTGGCTGCCCAGAACGTCCAGAAGACAAGCTAAAGTTCAAATCGACCTCTTCTGAAAATAGTGGTTCGGCATTAAATTTGTCTTTCTCATCTAGAGTAAATAAGTAAACATCTTGGTCGATACTGCCAGACATTAAGGCGCCTATAATTTGAGAAACTCCAATGTCGAAAGACGACACCATGATTTCTTTTCGACCATCATCGTTAACATCAATAATTTGCAATCCGGATAATGTCCCTTCCGCGGAAATTCGAGTGTCCACTTCCGAATTAAAATACAGTATGCCTTGTTGATTTTTCCCATAGTAAATTTCGTAGTTGTTTTGTCTATCTAGCACGCCTGAACTTTGTGTTTGCTTGACCATTAGATCACTTATTCCGTCGCCATTAATGTCCTCAATGGTTTCAACCATACGATGCTCTAATTGACTTTGATCCACGGATTCGCCGTCCGCACCTCGAATCGACCACCATGGTAAGGCGCTGATCTCATTAGGCAAAGAGATGGTATTGGGGATTGAACTGAACAATCCATCTTGGGTTTGCTCATAACTCACCATTTGATTGTCTTTGAAAGTCACTAAGTCTGTACGCTGATCAAAATTGGTGTCGATGTTGAACACCCGAGGTTCTGAAAAAGATATATCGTTTTGACTCATATCAACCGTGGCTTTAATGGGTAAAGACACTTTTTCAAACTCTCCGCTTAGCTTTTGAACAAAAATGGTTTGGTTTGAAAAATTAGTAACCACAATATCATCCAGCTGATCGCCATTGATGTCTTTAACCAATTTTTTGGGAGCAATAAATTGTGGCGATGAATTTAAGTAAATCGACTGAATTGAAGCAAGCGGTTTAGTAAGTCTAGCTTCAAAATTTAATGTGCTTAATCCTTGAGCGCTTAATAGCAACAGTTCGTCTATTCCATTCTTATTAGTTAATAAATCGAATGCTACGGCATTGTCTGGTAACACAATGGGTTCTAAAGCCACATACTCTTTTGATTGTTGATTGAATACCAAAACAGTGACTAGCTTTTGGCCATTTTTATTTTGTCCCATAACCAATAGTTCTTGGTGTTCACCAGCCAAAAAATTGGCAGTTAAAATAGGATGCGTGGGGTCGAAAGGTATCGCTAATTCGGTCTGATTAAAGTATTGTTTTTTGGCCTTCCTTTTGGCCAAAGCGTCAAAACTCGTGAATAAAAAGACGGTTAGTCCCGCCACCAAAATGAACGACCTTATCATTGCGCTTTTCCTTCTACCAAAAATTTATAATGCTTAAGATGACTGTAACCGAACAATAATGCAGGTGGAAAAATGAACGCATGCTTAATATTCAACGACACAGCCAACCAGCTTTCCACTTAAGAATAAATTCTTACGGTAAGTGGGTAGACGTCAACACCAATACAAAGTTCCGCAATAAGCTTACTTTGCTCCAGACTGCTTTGTGATAGAAAGTGCTGAAAACGCCTGACAAGTCGGCATGATTTCCAAGCGATTGACATTCACATGTGCAGGTTGTGACGCACACCAATAGATGCTTTCGGCGATATCTTCAGCGTTTAAGGGCTGAAGATCCTTATAAATGGCGGCCGCTTTTTGTTTGTCGCCGGCAAAGCGAACTTCAGAAAACTCAGTTTCAGCCAAACCTGGTTCTATATTTGTTACACGGATACCAGTTCCCGAAAGATCAGCTCGAAGATTGAGGCTAAACTGTTCAACGAAGGCCTTGGTCGCACCATAGACGTTGCCCCCAGGGTAGGGATAACTTCCCGCTATTGAACCAAGGTTGATAACATGGCCCGACTGATTTTTAACCATCAGTGGAAGAATTAATCTCGTCATTTTGGCCAATCCCAAAACATTGGTCTCAATCATGGTTTGCCAATCCTGCCAACTAGCCTCATGAGCAGGTGATAAACCAAGCGCTAGTCCAGCGTTATTGACCAACAAATCAATAGGTTGACTCAAACTTGATAGATAAACTTCAAATTTTTCAACCGATTCAGTATCAGTTACATCGAGGGTATGGATTAAACAATTAGATACGCCAAGCTGCGCTTGCAACAGTTCCAATCTTGAGGTTCTGCGCGCTAATGCGATTACTTTCCAACCTTCACTAACAAAACGTTCAGCACATGCCTTTCCAAAACCCGAGCTTGCACCGGTAATTACAACTAGTTTACGATTACTATCATTCATGAGCCATTCCAATTTAGCGAGTCGAGTTCTTTAAACTATGTCGACCTATGTGATCGGTGATATTCAAGGATGTTACCAGAGTTTTCAAAAGCTTCTCAATAAAATCAAGTTTAATCCAGTTTACGATCAACTATATCTCGCAGGTGATTTGGTCAATCGAGGCCCCGATTCCTTGGCCACCATGCTATATATTCTTGAACATAAAAATTCCATAAAGTGTGTGCTAGGCAATCATGACCTGCACTTTTTGGCGGTGGCACACTATTGCCAGCCAGCTCATCATAAAGATACATTTCATGACATTTTAGATTCTACTTATCGCGACCGTATTGTCAGGTGGTTAAGCCAGCAACCCCTAGCGATACATTTGCAACCATTTAACAGCCTAATTGTTCATGCCGGCTTGCCCTACTTTTGGTCCGCTAAACAGGCTATTAGCTACTCCAACGAAGTTTCACAAGTTTTGCAATCCTCTAGTCGCTACCAATACTATGTATCAATGTATGGTAATCGCCCAAATCAGTGGAGCAACGAGCTGGCTGGAGTTGATAGGCTCCGATATATTACCAATGCCTTTACTAGAATGCGATTTTGCCGACATGACGGTAGTCTAGAGCTGAAAACAAAGTGTGCTGTCGGTCGGCAACCTGAGCATCTCCTGCCTTGGTATCAAATTGCCAACCAGCACTATCAAGGTAATGTAATTTTTGGTCATTGGGCAGCGCTGCAAGGCAGGGTTAATCAAGATAAGAGACATGCCATAGATACGGGCTGTGTATGGGGGGCGAAACTAACCGCATTGCGCCTAGAAGACTACCGGAGAATCAGCGTTAACTCTGCTGAGGAGTGACTTACCGCAACGCCCAGAGATAAAGTTCACATAAACTAGGCTTTTATCATGACAAAGCTTTACATCAATACTAAACTACAAGACTTAAAGCAAAAATATCATTAATACCATAGGGATAGCCGTGAAAATTCAAATTAAGCTAGGCTTCGTAGCCACCATTTTGTTTAGCATTTTTAGTATCAATCCAACCTCAGCCACTGAATATAAGACCAAACCACCGCTAAAATTTGAAAATGAATTCCGCTTTTTTATGGAGGCAGCCCTACATAAAGGTACGGATAACACCGAGAATATTCCTCTCTACGCGCGCAATGGCGATTTTTTTTACAGCGGTGTCGAGGTCGCAGTAGTTGGTAATTACAATGGAACGGCCAGTAATCAAATCTATCGAGATAAGATTGAAGCGGGTGGATATTTTAGAGGATCATTTGGTGCGGAATTTCCGGTCGCCAAGAATCTCACATTCTCTGCATCGGCTGGATATTTGTACGATGAAATCACCGGAAGCTTAACTGATGGTTCCAATGGCCTGGGTTATGCGAGTTTTAGAACAACAGTGGTTGATTTTCTTGGGTTTTATAACATGGGTAGGCATCGAGTTGGTATTGGTGGAAGCTTTCACTACAACCCTAAATTTGATTACAAGGAATCTGGAAACGGATTTCAAATGCATGCTGTCTATCGCTTTTCCAATGCTCTAGGAGCATCTATTCAATACGACTATCGCGTCAGTGAAAACACCACTTTGGGAATAAGATACACTGATATCGCCTACGACTTTGAAGATGTTACCATTGGAGATTTTGTTGGTGCAACTGGCGACCAATTTGTCGCTGGCTGTGTCGCAGATTGTGACGACTTTATTGATGCAAGCAGCTTTAGCGGCCATCTAACTTATCGGTTCTAAAATAATTAAAGGTTAATTCCACAATCTATGTCTTCGTCAATCTCTGTTTACGCAGGTAAAACAGCCCTTAAAGAAATTAGTAAGAATGGGTTATCTAGCCAACAAATAAAAGTAATGGCTGGTGCATCCGGAGGGCCCAAATGGTTTACGCTTTTTGGACTCGATAAATATCTTTTTGGAGAGTTTTTTAAAGATCGCCAACAAGTGCTTCATACTATCGGTTCGTCAGCGGGCTCATGGCGTTTAGCATGTTTGGCCCAAAAAGATCCGGTTGCTGCAATCTCTCGACTAGCACACTTTTACTCCAATGAGCGCTACTCAAAAAGGGCCTCAACCAATGAAATTAGCGATAAAGCGGATATCCTGCTAAAGAAAGTTCTGGCAGAGTCCGGTGCAAAAGAAATCGTTGAAAATCCAATAATACAAAGCCATTTCATTGTGGCTCGAGCAAAAGGTCTCGCGGCTTCGGAAAATCGTTTAGTTCAGTTGCTGGGGCTAATCACTGCAGCGGGGTTTAACGCAACTTCAGCAAATAGTCTCAAGCTATTTTTTGAAAGATTTGTGTTTCATTCTAGCTTAAACAAAGAAAATCCCGCATCACATTATTTTAATTACCCCGATAGTAATACTCAATATGTGGCGTTAGATGAAACCAATGTCCATGCAGTTTTGATGGCTTCTGGAGCTATTCCATTGATACTTCGTGGAATAAAAGATATCCCAGGTGCTGTATCAGGGGCATATAGAGATGGTGGAATTATTGACTACCACTTGGATATCAATTTTGGGGAGCAAGGGCTGATTCTATATCCGCATTTTTTTCCGAAAATAAAGCCTGGCTGGTTTGATAAGAGTCTAAGTTATAGACGCGCCAAGTTAGCTAATTTTGACCGCGTTGTTCTAATAACGCCCTCGCCAGAACATGTAGCACAACTACCATTTGGGAAAATTTCAGACCGTTCTGATTTCACTTCGCTTGAAACAGAACAGCGTATTAACTTTTGGCAAACAGTCCTCAAAGAAAGTGAAAGACTGGCTGACGATTTTGCTAATCTAGTTGAGAAAGATATCGGAATGCAACAAGTCAGACCGATTGAAGAAATGCTCGTAAAGTAATCGAAAACTGATAATTAGTCGCAGCTTATAGCTTTTTATCGTGGATAAAAATCAGTTTCCGACAACTTAAGTTAAACTCGTAACTATTCAGCTAATCGCCGTTGCTTGCGCTTCTCTTTCATCTCCTGCAACTTTTGCACCTGTGACTCGGTGAGTAACGCCTCTATCTTTTTACGATTTTGCAAGTTGGCTAACATCATATCAGTGCGTAGATTCGCGATACTTATTGCTGTCGCTCTTAACGCTTGTTCGTCCAAGACTTCGGCATGTTTTAGATTTCTAACTTGCTCACGAAGGGTTTGAATTTCTTCTCGTTTAGGTTTGTTGTCGTCAAACCCTTGCTTAAATATCGATTTGATTTCGGTTTTTTGTTCCTCACTCAAATCTAAGCGTGAAAAAGCTCGCATCATCCGCTTCATATTAAGTCGTTTTGCGTCAAACTGGCGCTCATGCTCATGAGCGTGTCGATGTTTATGCTCATGATTAGGCCCTGCAAATACACTACTCGATAAACCGCTTACCAATATGCCAGCGACTAAACTGGAAATAACTAATGACTTTTTCATTTTGAAATCCTCTTGATTAAATTTAAATGCAACTTCTTGAAAGTTCTGTCTTCTTAACCACGAGTAACAGTTTATCGCTAGTTTAGTAAATTTCCTCAAAGCGTTTGTAAAGGTTATGTAAAGAGCCTTGCCTAAATATTACTCGTTTCAGGCCTGTGCTAGAATAATAAGATGAATATTATTATTGCAGACGACGACATAGAATTGTGCAACTTGCTCAAGCAATATCTTGAGAATGAAAACATGTCTGTCGACATATGTCACAATGGTCAAGATGCCGTTGAGAAAATCAGCCAAAATGAGTACAACTTATTAATTCTTGATGTGATGATGCCGGTTTTAAATGGCTTCGATGCTTTATCAAACCTCAGAAAGAGCAGCGATCTTCCGGTCATAATGCTTACCGCTAAGGGGGAAAAAATTGATCGTATTGTTGGCTTGGAGATGGGGGCGGACGATTACGTCGCTAAACCCTGTGATCCAAGAGAATTAGTAGCCCGAATACGGGCGATTACCCGACGAACTCACAAGCCGATAACATCTGCGGTTAACAATGAGGAAACGTCGTTGGGCGATATTCAATTAAGTCACTCAACACGTGTTGTGAAAGTTTCTAACAAGGTAATAGAACTTACCTCTACTGAATTCGACTTTCTAGAAAGGCTGCTTAGCAACGCTGGCAATATTGTTACAAGAGAACAATTAAGTCGTGAGGTTTTAGGCAAGCGTTTGCAAGCTTTTGATCGCAGTATTGATATGCATATAAGTAATTTAAGAAAGAAGCTGGGTGAACGCCAAGACGGCCTCGAAAGAATAAAAACCATTCGAGGTAACGGATATCAACTTCTAAAATAGTGATTTACTGATACGGGCTTTGGGTTGTGATGCGAATTAGAATTTTTTGGAAAATACTTTTTTGGTTTTGGCTTGTTTTTGCGTCCGTATTTTCGTTCAATTTATTTCTTACTCAAGTCAGCAGTGAAAGCGCTCGCTTTCGAACCCTTCCGCCTCACTTAGCCGAGCAACTTTCCAATATTGAAGATAAACTGACTTTTGTTCTAGATAAGAACTCTAGATCCAATCGTAAATCACGACGTTTTTTGCGAAATGCCTACTTACTTGATACCAATGGCAATGATTACTTTGGTAAACGGACTCCAAAATTATTGCTCGCTCTTCATCAGCAGGTCTTGGAAGAAGAAAAGCCAATGACAGTGTTCAAGAAACGTTTCTTATACTTTGGCGGCTACGAGATTGAGGAACAAGGCAAACCTTACCGACTTTACGTATCACAGCGATTCTCCTTTTTAAGCCGAAGCTATCTAGGGTTCTTTATTAGAGAGTTTGCTCAAAACCTAATTATTTCAACTTTTTTCATTAGTATTCCACTTAGCTTTTTGATGGCATGGTTTTTTACTCGACCGATAAAAAAATTGCAGCTAGCTATTTCAGAACTTTCAGAGGATCTTAGTGATAAAAGTAGCTTAGAAAAGCTCACATCAAGAAGCGATGAGTTTGGTGATTTAGCAAAGGATTTCGAGCAAATGACGCATCACTTAGATGGCATTATCAAGTCTAAGAATCAACTACTCGGAGACCTTTCTCACGAACTCAAGACACCACTAGCTCGTCTTCAACTAGCAATTGGACTAGTAAATCAAAAAACCAACGGAAATAGTATCGAAGAAATGTCTCGGATAAAGCTGGAAGCTGACCGAATGAACCAAATGATCACAAGTGTATTGGACTATTCGCGAACCGACCGGTTAAGTAGTGAGCCACATTTCGATGAATTTAATCTCTCAGAGCTGATTGAGTCAGTGGTTGCCGATGCTAAATTTGAAGCCGAAGCGAAAAACATAAAATTGGTCAGTCATTTACAAAACGATTTGTCATATAAAGGTGACCGGGCTTTGATTTTGAGCTGTATTGAAAACATTATTCGTAATGCGTTGAGGTACACTTCAACTAAAATTGAGGTTAATTGCAGACTTCAAGCCAAAACGAAGGAGCATTCTTTTGAGCAAGAGAGCTTTGTAGAAATTGAGATATGCGACGATGGTAAGGGTATTTCAGAAAGCGAATTAGAAAAAGTCTTTGAAGCTTTTTACCGACCGCAAATTGATCGCTCTCGAGAGTCGGGCGGAGCCGGGCTCGGGTTATCAATCGCTAAAAAGGCTGTACAAGTACATCAGGGCGAGATTTTCGCGCAAAACAATCAGCCCAACGGGCTAAAAGTGTCGATCCGATTACCTTATCAACACCAGTAAAATTTGACCGACTAGATCCAATAAACGGTTTTAGTCATTACTTTAGCCATGCCTTTCATAGCGATTTTAACCGGCAGCGGAAGTTCTGCTCCACCTGCTTCAATTGCGGTTTTAGCGTGATGCATTTCATCATCTTCCATTTGTGAGATTACCTGACGACTTTTTTCGTCGCTTTGGGGCAACTTCTGCAAATGCTCTTGTAAATGCTTGACCACTTGATGTTCAGTTTCCGCTACAAACCCTAAGCTCCACTTATCACCAAGTTTGCCTGCTATGGCGCCAATAGAGAGAGAACTGGCGTACCAAAGCGGATTGAGTAAACTAGTATGACTGTCCAGCTTATCTAACCTATCGGCACACCATTGCAAATGATCATTTTCCTCCGCTGCAGCTTGCTCCATTTTTTGCCTAACTTGAGGTAGTTTAGCGGTCATGGCTTGGCCTTGATAAAGCGCTTGTGCACAAACTTCACCACAATGGTTTATTCGCATTAGCCCAGCAGCGTGCTTACGCTCCTGCTCAGTTAACTCAGCTTCAGCAGTGTTGGCAGATGGATCGGCTCTACCAGTGACTTGGTAGCCACCCAATAAAGTCCTCAAGGCATTGTCTGCCGCGCCAATTATTTTGTCTAAAGGGGAAGTTGGATACATCGGGGTCCCTATTTTCAGTGATTTTTGCTAGAACTAGGTAATCATATTAAGTTATTATCCTCCAGATATTGATTTAGAGCAATTGGCCTAAGCCTAAGCTCCCTATTTCATAGTCTTAATCGGTTTGTAGTAGAAAGAATGGAAAAATACCAATGAGTGGAATGACAGAATTAAATGATTTACGACTTTTAGTTAAATCAAAAAGCCCAATCATTACCATTGAAACTCATGAAGAGAATAGAGCGCTTGAATTAGTCACACAATTAGCTATCCATTTTAATAAGCCCGTTTTTGGATGGGATCGAGTCGATGGGATCACTCGAGTGGATTTAGCACACGACTTGGCTGAGATAGAAGACAGCAAGGAACCCATTCAGGCTCTTAAACACATTAAATCAGTGCAACGTCCCGGTATTTTTATTCTATGTGACTTTCACCCTTATTTTGAGAATGAACCTAAAGTGGTCAGACTCATTAAGGAAATTGCGATTGATTATCACCTTAGAAGCCACACCTTAATTTTTGTTTCACATAAGATCGAACTTCCTGCCGAAGTTAAGCGATTCTCCGCAAAATTTCAGCTAGCGCTACCTACAGAAACCCAGCTTGAAAAATTAGTACGAGAAGAAGCCAATGTCTGGTCCAAAGCACATCATGGTCAAAAAGTTAAGACCGACTCTGAAACTTTAAAGAAACTCGTTAGAAATTTGAAAGGGATGACTTTTGCTGATGCTAGAACACTAATTCGTAATGTGATCAGTGACGGAGCGATTACCGAAGAGGAATTGCCACAAGTCAATCGAGCTAAATTCGAGTTGCTTGATATGGACGGCGTGCTAAGTTTTGAATATGAAACCTCAAAGTTTTCCGAGGTAGGTGGACTGGCGAATTTAAAACGCTGGCTAAAGCAACGCAAAGCGGTATTTCTCGACCAGAACATTCCCCTCGATCCGCCAAAGGGTTTGATGTTACTAGGCATTCAAGGAGGAGGTAAAAGTCTTGCTGCAAAAGCCGTTGCCGGTATGTGGGGACTTGCTTTACTGCGACTTGATTTTGGAACCTTGTATAACAAATACCATGGCGAAACCGAAAAAAATCTACGCGAATCTTTGAAAATGGCGGAGTTGATGGCACCTTGTGTTCTGTGGCTCGATGAAGTTGAAAAAGGACTTTCAAGTGGCGAGAGCGATGGTGGAACGTCACAACGACTTCTTGCAACGCTACTGACTTGGATGGCCGAAAACACTCACCAAGTATTTATTGTTGCTACCGCTAATGATATTAGTAAACTGCCACCCGAACTAATGCGGAAAGGCCGCCTCGATGAAATTTTCTTTGTCGATCTACCCGACCATGAAGCCCGACAAGCAATATTCAAAATACACTTGGCCAGACGAAAGCAAAAAACAGCGTCCTTTGATTTATCCGCATTAGCTGACGCTAGCGAGGGATTTACTGGCTCTGAAATAGAGCAAGGAGTGGTATCCGCACTTTATCACGCCTATGGAAGTGGCGGGGTTATGAACACTGATTCAGTGGTAGAAACGCTCAACCAGACCAAACCAATATCCATTGTGATGGCTGAAAAAGTTCAAGCGTTGAGAGATTGGGCTAAGGAACGCACAGTTTCAGCTAACTAGTGTAGCGAGAATCCTCTGTTTGCTCGCTTTTTAACACAACTTAAGGAACGAAAACGATTAGTCAATTTCGCCCTTTTCACGCATTATATTTAACATATCCGAATGTATTTGAGATTTGTCCACGCCCTTACTGGTAAGCGCCTTATAGATGGCTGTGACCATAGGTGCAGAGCCGCTGATGTAATAATCTTTAGCCAGTAATTCTTGTTCTTCACAATCCATGGCCGGTTCGTGAGGAAAGCCTTTAACGCCCTGCCAACCATCTTCATCACCCGAAATAACCGGTGTGTAACTGAAATTCTCGTACTGTTGCTCCCAAGTTTTTATCAAATCGTCTTGATAAAGATCACCAGTCACTTGCGCCCCAAGGTAGAGCTCAATTTTGCGACTAGTTTGCTGAGCAAACGCACTTTCAATCATGCTTTTCATTGGCGAAAAACCGGTTCCACCGGCAATGATCACAAGGTTTCTATCACTATCATTCAAAAAGCACCCACCATAGGCACCTTCTAATCTGAATTCTTCAGCGGTCTTAAACAACTCAATCATATCGGAAGCTAATGGATGGCCTTCCACTAAACGTACATGCAGCTCTATGAAGTTTCTCTCTTCAGGAGCACTGGCTATCGAAAGCGGTACTCTTTTACCATCAGGCATGTGCAATACGATGTATTGACCACCTTTAAAATCAAAAAGCTTTTCATCATCAGGGATGATACGAATGCGGTGAATTTGGTCGTTGAGTTGAACCACTTCTTTGGTTCTGCAGGTAAATTCCGTCATAAGCCTAATTCATTCCATATTTTATCTATTTTTAATTTAACATCTTGATCACGCTCGATCGAAACGCCCCACTCTCTGTCCGTTTCTCCGGGCCATTTATTAGTGGCGTCGATTCCCATTTTAGACCCTAAACCTGAAACTGGCGAGGCAAAATCAAGGTAATCGATAGGAGTGTGGTCAATTAGAGTAGTATCTCGAGTCGGATCCACGCGAGTCGTTAGTGCCCAAATGACGTCATTCCAGTCTCGAGCATTAACGTCATCATCCGTCACTATAACAAATTTCGTGTACATAAATTGGCGCAAAAAGCTCCAAACTCCCATCATGATTCGTTTAGCATGTCCTGGATATTGTTTTTTTATCGTCACTACGGCCATTCGATAAGAACAACCTTCCGGCGGTAGATAGAAATCGACAATTTCAGGATATTGTTTTTGCAACAAAGGGATAAACACTTCATTTAGTGCAACACCGAGTACTGCTGGTTCATCTGGCGGTCTACCGGTATAAGTTGAATGATAAATTGGGTCAGCGCGATGGGTTATTTTTTCTATGGTAAATACCGGAAACGATTCAACTTCATTGTAATAGCCAGTGTGATCGCCGTAAGGCCCTTCTGGAGCGACTTCGTCTGGATAAATATACCCTTCAAGAACAAATTCGGCGGATGCTGGAATTTGTAAATCATTGGATAAACAGTCAGCCACTTTGGTTTTTTCACCACGTAACAAACCGGCAAATGCGTATTCAGAAAGTTGATCAGGAATCGGAGTTACCGCTGCCAAAATGGTGGCCGGATCAGCGCCTAACGCGACACTAACCGGAAAAGGCTCTCCAGTTTTTTGTTGTTGCCACTCTTTAAAATCGAGTGCTCCACCACGATGGGATAACCAACGCATAATCACTTTATTCTTGGCTATCACTTGCTGCCGGTAAATTCCTAAATTCTGACGTTTCTTTTCAGGACCTTTAGTAATCACTAGTCCCCAAGTAATCAGCGGCGCTACATCACCGGGCCAACAAGTCTGAATAGGTAACTGAGAAAGATCGACTTGATCACCTTCTATCACTACCGACTGGCAGTTCGGTTTTTTAACTTCTTTGGCCGCCATATTAAGCACTTGTTTAAAAATTGGCGCCTTATCCCAAGCGTCCTTTAAACCAGCAGGTGGTTCAGGCTCTTTAAGAAATGCTAATAATTTTCCAACTTCACGCAATTGGGAAACATCATCACATCCCATGGCGGCTGCAACACGTCTGGCAGAGCCAAACAGATTAGTAAGAACCGGCGTTTTATAACCAACAGGATTTTCAAATAAAAGTGCTGGTCCATCCGCGCGCAAAACGCGGTCGGAGATTTCGGTCATTTCTAGATTTGGGTCAACTGGATATTGGATCCGTTTTAGATCACCTTGCTGTTCGAGAAAGTCGATAAATTCTCGAAGGTCCTTGTACTTAACTGACGGATTCAGAATCATGCTACGATATTACCTAATACTTGATTTACCATTAAAAGTGATGCCATTTTTAAATCGTTGTTAGTTAGCGCTAAGGCTAGTTATCCCTACAACTCTTATCCTTTTGCTGTAAGGCGTACTAAAAATTGGCCAAAGCAACGATTAAAAATGACAATTACTTTAAATAGAAAACTAGTTCTTACCGCGCTGCTTCATAGAATTAAAGAACTCATCGTTAGTTTTGGTCATTGCCAGTTTATCGATAAGGAACTCCATTGCTTCAATTTCTTGCATTGGATGAAGGATTTTTCTTAAGATCCACATTTTCTGTAGTTCTTCTGAAGTTGTTAGGAGGTCTTCTTTTCGGGTACCACTTCGATTAAAATTAATCGCAGGGAAAACGCGTTTCTCAGCAATCTTACGATCAAGGTGTAATTCTAAGTTACCTGTTCCTTTAAATTCTTCGTAGATAACTTCGTCCATTTTCGACCCAGTATCAACTAAGGCTGTCGCGATAATTGTTAAACTACCACCTTCTTCAATATTTCTTGCTGCACCAAAGAAACGCTTAGGACGTTGCAGTGCATTAGCATCCACACCACCGGTTAGAACTTTTCCAGATGAAGGGATAACGGTGTTATAAGCTCGCGCTAAACGAGTGATGGAATCTAGTAAGATAATAACGTCTTTCTTATGCTCAACCAATCGCTTGGCTTTTTCGATGACCATTTCCGCCACCTGAACATGACGACTTGCGGGCTCATCAAAGGTTGAGGCTACAACTTCTCCACGAACTGAGCGTTCCATCTCGGTAACTTCTTCAGGTCGTTCGTCAATTAACAAAACAATAAGCAAGCAATCTGGATGATTAGCTGTAATCGACTGTGCGATATTTTGCATCATCATCGTTTTACCTGCTTTGGGGGGAGATACTAACAAGCCACGTTGCCCTTTGCCTATCGGGGAAGCTAAATCAATAATTCGAGCAGTTATATCTTCGCTAGAACCATTTCCTCTCTCCATGACCATTCTTTCATCGGGGTGTAAAGGCGTTAGATTTTCGAACAAGATCTTGTTCTTTGCATTTTCCGGGCTATCAAAATTGATTTCTCTAATTTTCAATAGCGCGAAATATCTTTCACCATGCTTAGGCGGTCTAATTTTTCCAGAAATGGTATCTCCAGTTCTTAAACTAAAGCGTCTAATTTGGCTTGGCGAAACGTAAATGTCATCAGGTCCAGCTAAATAAGACGAATTGGCATTTCTTAAGAAACCGAATCCGTCAGGCAGGATCTCAAGGACTCCATCACCAAAGATATCTTCACCACTCTTGGCATGTGCCTTAAGAATTGCAAAAATAATATCTTGCTTTCGCATTCGAGCAACATCGTCGAGGCCTGCGTCTTTGGCCATTTGAGCAAGTTTAGTAACCGAGAGAAGTTTAATTTCAGATAAGTTCATAGGAGATACTTTAGGTTAAGATGTTTGATTTATTACTTTAAAATGATAAATACGTTAATTTGAATTTGGGAGTCTCAATATAGAAATGATTAGGCAACTTTATAAGACTTACTATAATTGTCCGCACTAATTAATTATCAGAACTAATTTAGATTTACCTATTCATTAGGATTACAAGCGTTAACACGGTTGTATTGAGTTAATTATTCGTTATTTTTTGAAATTAGTTGCTTATTTAATCTGAACATCAGCCCGATCACACAATATCAAAGATGTTGATTATTAGGGAATTTTTTCGGGTTGGAGAATTGCTCGAAACAAGCGATTGAATGAAAAATAGCACTAAAACTATTTATTGTCCAGTTTTTCAGTGGTTTGCCTGTTAAATTGAAGAAAATCCACTAAAAATCAATTAGCTAGATAGAACCTTTTGGCAAAAGAGCTTATTTTGCCAGCCTTTATTCAGTCAATGCATAAAGGCTAGCTGCTAACGTTCTCGTTAGATGTTGCTGTCAATAAAAGCAGCCAATTGAGACTTACTCACAGCACCGACTTGTTGGGCTTCAACACTACCATTTTTAACCAGAATTAAAGTTGGTATACCACGAACCCCGTATTGAGGTGCGGTCGCTTGATTCTCATCAATATTAAGTTTAGCTACCTTAATTTTCCCTTGGTACTCTGTGGCTAGTTCATCCAAGATTGGTGCAATCATTTTACAAGGTCCACACCATTCAGCCCAAAAATCGACTAGTACTGGTAAATCTGACTGTAAAACTTCTGCTTCAAAACTATCATCAGTTAAATGAATAACTTGCTCGCCCATTTCTTTTAATCTCCGGTCAATGAATCGCTGAGAATACCTATAGTTTCTTGTGGTATCGGTATCTCTACTTTAATGCTACTATCTGTTTTTCTGGTCAAAAATCGACATATCGTCCAAGAATTCTATTTTGTTAATTTTTGAAGATAATCGCTCTATTTTGCAGCTTGCTCGACTAAGTTGCAACTACAGATGGTAAAAAGTCTAGTATTTTTGGCAGCAACAGTTTACTCATCTAGTATTCGCAATACCTAAGGCAGATAACCAAGTATGGTCACCCACTTATCACAGACTCGATTCGACTCCATGGGGTTACACCCGAGCCTGATAAAATCTTTAAATAAACTCGGTTATGAGTTCGCTACGCCGATCCAAGCAGAAGCCATTCCACTTTTGATGTCAGGAAAGGATGTCGCGGGTCAGGCACAAACAGGTACTGGTAAAACTAACGCCTTCTTGCTTGCCACACTCAATGAACTACTGACGTTACCCGAAGTTGAAGACCGCCGAGTTAATGAGCCAAGAGCCTTTATCATTGCACCTACTCGGGAATTGGTCATTCAGATTTATGAAGATGCTAGAGTACTGGCTAAGTACACTGATTTAAAAATTAGGGTCGCATTTGGTGGTGCAGACTATGCCAAACAACGAGATTCCATTAGTGCAGGCGTGGATGTACTGATTGGTACAGTAGGTCGTTTAAAAGATTACTTAGACCAAAGCGTGTATAGCTTTTATGGATTAGATTGCGTGGTTCTCGATGAAGCGGACAGAATGTTTGACTTGGGCTTTATTGACGATATTCGCTATTTTTTTAGAAGTATGCCAAAACCCAGTGAGCGATTGAATATGTTGTTTTCTGCAACGCTTTCAAACCGAGTGAAAGAACTTGCCTATGAACATATGAACACGCCAACCCATATTCATGTGGAACCTGATGAAGTCACTGCTGGTAAAATCGATGAATTTCTATTTTACCCAAGCAACAAAGAAAAGCTGCCTTTATTAGTCGGATTAATGCAACAACAAGCACCAACTAAATCAATAGTATTTACCAATACTAAACGCAAAGCAGAGGAAGTCTGGTTGTGCCTAAAAGCCAATGGTTATAAATCTGGATTATTAACTGGAGATGTCCAGCAAAAAAAGAGAATGCGGCTGTTAGATGAGCTCAAGTCTGGAATGATAGATTGTTTAATCGCAACAGACGTTGCCGCTAGAGGACTTCATATAGATGCCGTTAGTCATGTATTCAACTATGACCTTCCGGATGATGCAGAAGATTATGTTCATCGAATCGGACGTACAGCCCGAGCCGGTGCCAGCGGTGTAGCGATATCCTTTGCATGCGAGGACGCGGCGTTTAATCTACCTGCCATCGAAAAATATATCGAGCACACGATTCCAACCAAAGATGTGACGACTGACCTGCTACCAACAATAAAAATTCCAGAACATAAACCACGGCCATATAACAAAAATAGGCCGAATAAACGACGTGATCGCTATTAATCAATTTTAGGACTCTCAAATTAGTAGTTATTAGTTTTACAGGTTGTCGTATGAACAATAAAACAGACATTAAAGTGTCACAAAGTTTGAAATTAGAGGGGCTCAGATGCCCAGAACCGGTCATGATGATTCGCAAATCAATTCGGGCAATGCAAACGGGAGAAATACTTGAAGTTTTTGCCGATGACCCAGCGACAAAACGCGATGTTCCTTCGTTTTGCGAATTTATGGATCACCATTTACTAGCTGCCAACACTCAACAAACACCCTATCAATACTTAATAAGAAAAGGTTAGCCAATGGTCCCCTCGGCAACTTCCTTCGATTCATTAATGAGTTACCTGTCACAGCAAGAAGGACAACTTCCGCCGGTAGAAGCGTGGGATCCAGCCTATTGTGGAGAAATGGACCTAGTCATCAAAGCGAATGGTGAGTGGTGGCATGAAAAAACCCCGATAGGTCGTAAAAAGCTCTACAAACTGTTTTCTACCATCATCAAAAAAACCGGTGATGAGTACTTCCTAGTAACTCCAGTAGAAAAAATAAAAATACAAGTAGATTGGCAACCATTCGTGATAGTTGACTTTCAATTAGTCGAAATTGAAGGTGTTAGTTGCTACGAATTCATTGATAATTGCGACAACAAACGATTACTCACTCAGTTAGATCAGTTATCCTTTTCTCAGTTTCAGCAACAAGCTCTACCAATTGTTAATATAAGACGGAATCTATACGCTTCCTTTAGCCGCAGTTGCTACTACCGTCTAATTGAACAAGCGGATTTGGTAGAGTGCAAAGGTGGAATCGTTTTACAGATAAAATCCAACGGATTGACCTTTGATTTAGGCAAGGTCCGAGAATCTTAAAGTGAAGTTCGTTTTCAAAAGCATACCCAAAGCATCCATGGTTTGTTACCTGCTCGGTTTTCTAGCAATAGCCCTTGCGCTAGTGAACTATTGGAGCGATAACCCGTTGATGTCGGACGTTCTAATGCTTCAGATATTCTTGGCTGGCGCGATTGTGGTAGCGATTGGCTCTGTTATAAACACTTTGTACCAATTTAAACGCCCAAAAGATAAATAAAGCTGGGCTGAGTTGATAGTCAATCAGGGTATTTCAACTGACGAAAGCGTTTCTTATCAATGTTTTCTTGATACTCTTTCAACTTTTGGTTGGCTAGCTCAATCTGCGCTTTGTCCATATCCAATTCTAGCGTCGCAACAACATCACGAGACAGCTGATTAACGTGTTTGGCCACGGGACTAGGGTTTAATGAAGCAATTTTGAACCAAACATAAGATTCAAGTGTGTTTTGCTGAACTCCTAATCCTTTATGGAGCATAAAAGCGAAATTATACTGCGCAGCCGCATTCTTTCGAATAGCCGATTGAAAATAATATTCTGCGGATTTATTCAGGTTTTTACGAAAACTACTGCCGCGAGGCGGCTTAAAATAATAATTGCCAAGTACGAACAATGCATCGGGATCACCCAGTTCTGCTTGATGCCGAAGCCTAGCCCACTCAGTGATGTAAATATTATTTTGGTTTCCAAATTCTTTTTGTCCCGCACTTACCGAACCTGTTTTCAGTAATAGCGAGATAAAAACAATGATTAAAAGAAACCAAATGTCGCCGATACGTAGCAATTGATGTCCTTAACAATATGATCAATGTCGCGAAGCTTTTCGAAATAGTACCTGATATCGGACACCTGAACGAACAAAGGCCACTAAAAACAAGAACTTACTCACACAACAAGACTCTGAGTATGACATAGTAACTTAATAAGGCGCAATATCACAAATTGAGAACTCTGAATAACAGCTCAGACCTCTCTTCAAATTAAGTATAGGGTAAATGATTAGAGTAAAATGTAATTCCTGAGCATTATTTGTGTGAATTATTTACACACTAGTCATAGCATAAATAATCCGAATTGACGTAAACTAGCAAATCATTAATCTATGGGGGCTAAAGCATGTTTGAATTATCTGAATTTGACCTTTTTAACTAC
>JBDVOJ010000065.1:0-46400 GCA_039969155.1 Kangiellaceae bacterium | reverse complement strand
GGTTTACCGTTGTGAGAGGCACGACTGCTGCTAGTGGTGTTCAGTTAGACGCCTACTGGACTGCGGAAGCAGTAGGTAACATTGCTCCAACGGCTGATTTCAGCGTTACCACTGCCGATCTAGAAGCGACTTTCACTGACTCAAGTAGTGATAGCGATGGTAGTATCAGCAGTTACAGTTGGGACTTTGGCGATGGAAACTCTTCTACCGATGCCAATCCAGTTCATAACTATGCTGCCGCTGGAACCTACTCTGTGTCCTTAACGGTTACCGACAATGAAGGCGCGAGTGATACCGAGACTCAATCAGTGACGGTCACTGAAGCGGGTGGTGGTAATTCAGGTGGTTTCACTGAAACGGGTCTAAGCCCAGCTCAGGGTCAAAACTTGTCATACACCATAGATGTTCCTGCTGGAGCAACCTCACTGGTGGTTGATACATCTGGTGGTACCGGGAATGCCGACCTAGTGATTAACTTTGGTTCAGCCCCTACTCGTACCAACAATGATTGTATCCAACAAGGTGCTGGTAACACTCATAATTGTACTATCACCAATCCTGATGAAGGCACGTGGTTTATCATTGTGAGAGGAACGGCTGCTGCAAGTGGTGTTCAATTAGATGCTTACTGGTTTGATTAAATATCAAGCCAGCTAGTTTCTAGCCTCAACAAAAAAGCCAGCTAAATGCTGGCTTTTTTATTTATACCTAGAGTCTTAATCGAGCCTAGATAACATAACTCGACTGTTTAATATCCCTTAATAGAGTAATCGACAGTGAACTCTATATTGTCAATTCTATGAACCACTGACTCTATTCGACCGTCAGAAAAAAGATTCAAATAACGATAACCTGGTGCTTTGGTATCGGCAGAAAAATCTTCAGAACCTGGGGTAAATTGCACGCAACTTGAAGGGCTCGCAATCCACTGTACACCATCAATTGATTTATCAAATTCTTGATGAACATGCCCCCAAAGCACTCCTCGAACATGTTTATATTTGGCAATAACCTTTCTGAATTCTTCTCGATTATTCAGCCCAATGCCATCTAGCCATTTACTTCCAACTTCAACTGGCTGGTGATGTAAAACCACCAGAGTGTGCTTATCGGTGTATCGAGATAAAGTCTTTTCTAAGAATTCTAGTTCCTGTTGGTCAAGCTCACCGTATACCTTGCCTACCACTGAAGAATCTAGCAAGATAACTTGCCAATGACCGATAATTAAGTGTTTGGCTGGAGAAACTTTGCCATTAGAAAGGTACATTTCCATGGTTTCAGGATTATCGTGATTTCCAGCAACCCAAAAGCTAGGAATATCCATTTCGTAAAAATAGTCTGCTAAATATTTGTAAGATTCTGGTGACGAATCCTGGGCTAAATCTCCCGTGGCTAACAGTGCGTCCGGACGCCATTCTTCCTTCACGACTCTCTCACACACAGCTTCAAAACTTTCTCGCGTATTTAGCCCCAACAAACATCCTTCAGGATCAGCAAAAATATGACTGTCAGTAACTTGCACAAGTCGAATTACATCCATTCGAGATGGCGTTATGTCGTAAGGCAAATTTTCAACGTTTGTATTTTCCATTTCACTCTCTCAGCAACATTCGTCTAAACACAATCCATCAGTTTATTAGACATGCTTTTAGGCTTTCTCCTAAAAAGCGATTAAGCTGTCTTTTTTCATCGGTCTGTGCGTTAGCTAAATTCTTTCCCTTTAAAACTGGTTTTAACGCTTTAGGTCCTACTTTGTCCATCACTTCCAACAATTTGGCATCATGATAAAGCCTTACTAACAAGTCCATACCAATATTGGCAGAGCTCTCACTTGAATTGAGCCTTAATTGAAGCGTAGTCGTATATTTCGCTTTTTCAACCATTTTAAAGTCTATATTACTTCCCTTGATCGGGCTGTAGTTGTGAGACTTTTCGCTATTCAACTCTAAGCTTTCGTTCCTCGAAATATTCAAAAACGGCATCAACTGCACCATTAGATAGTAGTTCAGCTCGCATTGAGTTATGAATTCCTCTAAGCAAGGCTTGTATCTCGAGTTTAGTTGTTGACTGCTTTGCAAGTAATATAACCTAATTTAGCAAGAATTTGAGATGTCACCGTTTTTAGCAACTTTCTACATTTGTTTAAATCAATACAACGCTTATGCTTTATTTGTCCTTCACCCAAACCGCACGAACTTAAAGGCCTAGCAACTACTCCAATAGTAGAACAAATTGATAGTAATAAGTGTTAACCGGATTCTAATTCCCATTATTTCTGGCGATTATCGCTCATTTTGTGACCAAATCCTAATTTTTAGCTCCAAAGAGTTGATTTGGTTAGAATTTTTAGTCGTAACCACTGCAGAGCAATAATTGACATGGCGTTGTTGAGCTCCCCATCATCCAATGATCTAAACGCTTCATTTATCGGCACTTTATGAACTTTGATATCCTCATGTTCACTTTCCAAGCCGCCAAAATCAGGCAACTGAGAGCTATCAATCTCTCCCAAATACAACCAAATTCGCTCGCTTGTTCCCCCAGGGCTGACCCAATAGTCACAAATTTTAGTTAATCGAGTAATTTTACAACCGGCTTCTTCCTGCGACTCCCGCCTCACCACTTCATCTGGTGATTCTCCTGTCTCTATAATTCCAGCGACTAATTCCATAAGCCAAGGTGAACCTTTTCCAGTGATAGCGCCTGGCCTGAATTGCTCGACGAAAACTACAGTTTGCTTTAGCGGATCATAAAGTAGTACCGCGGCAGCATTGCCACGCTCGAACACTTCTCGAGTGTATTCTTCACTCCATCCACCTTTAAATAACTCGTTAGATAGGGTGTATTTATTCATCCGAAAAAAACCTTTATAGAGGATTTCGGTTGCTATGATTTTAAATTCCATCTTGATTGACTTTGGTTCTCTGAGGGTAGACATTGATTCTCCCAAAAAAAAACAGATAAAACTAGTTGGATTATTGGCAATATTAACCGTCCTGAGGCAAAATGATTGCAAAGTACAATCAAGGATATTTAATACTGATGAATATTGAACATGCTCGCTTTAATATGATTGAACAACAAGTTAAACCTTGGAAAGTATTTGATAGCCGACTTCTCGGCGCAATGTCCGTTTTACCTCGAGAGCTTTTTGTACCTCAAGATCAACAAGGTCTTTGCTACGCTGATATTCACGTTCAGCTAGGCCACCAGCAATTTATGCTCGCTCCAAGAGAAATAGCCCGATTAATTCAAGCTCTAAATTTAACTGAACAGGATAAAGTGCTTGATATAGGTACCGGTAGTGGCTATTCATCAGTGTTAATGGCTAAACTCTCGCGACAAGTTTTTAGTGTCGAAATAATTGCAGAATTTGTTGAACAAGCAACCAAATGCCAGAAAAAACTCGCAATCGATAATTTGCTGATCGAAGAAGGTGACGCATGCGACGGATGGCTAGCTCACGCTCCTTATGACGCCATTTTAATCACCTCTGCCATGGCTAAGCTGACCGATAATATTAAACGAAGCCTGTCTAAGCGCGGTCGCGTTGTCTGCGTGCTAGAGTATCGAGGCAACCTCATGGCAACGTTGTGCCAAGTTGATGAACAAGGCGAGTGGCAATATGAATACCTGTTCCCAATTGAGTCTAACAAAATGATCAATTCTGAAGTGACCAATCAATTCGTATTCTAACCTGCCAATAAGATTTTACAGCCAGTCTAGGGACATGTAATAAATGTTTGGATTGATGGACTAAAACTACTGACTAGTCGTTATGAAGGTTACATATCCATTTACAAATTGTGGGACTTTATAATAATTTACTTAAATGAATTTACGTTTAGGTGAGTTACAATACTAACACACCCAGTTATCCCTCACTGAGGTTTAGTATCTAGCATAAGAAAAGCTAGGGAATAGCAACCAGTGTTTTTATTAATAGGTAATAAAATGAAAAAACCGTTTAAAATTGCAGTCAGTGTACTGGCCGTGGCGCTTTCTACCAACGTATTTGCTGACAATTTATTAGATGTTTATCGACTAGCAAAAGATGGTGATCCAACATTTCTGGCAAGTGAAGCGGGAACATTAGCCAGTAGCGAACGGGTTAATCAAAGCATGGCTGGATTACTACCACAGCTCTCTGGAAGTTATAGTATTTCAAAAAGCTCTTCAGATTCCTCAGGAACAACCACTGTCATTGGCGCTATTGATGATCCCGCTACGCCAGAAGATGAATCTCAACCAAGAAACTCAGCCAACTCGTCGGATACCACTTCAAACGGTTATAGTCTTAGCCTTAATCAAGAAATTTACAATCATTCGACTTGGTTAGGTTTAAGACAATCAGAAAAGCGCGAACTTCAATCTAAAATCAATCACGAGGGTTCTAAACAAGATTTAATCGTACGAGCAGCAGAAGCTTATTTCAATGTACTCGCGGCACAAGATAGTGTGGCTTTCTCCAAAGCTGAGACGGAAGCGGTATCCAAAGAGCTCGCTCAAACTAAGCAGCGCTTTGATGTAGGTCTAATTGCGATCACTGATGTTCATGAAGCTCAATCTCGCTACGACTTAGCAATAGCCAACCAGATTGCTGCACAAAATGGATTGGATAATTCACATGAGTTATTACAACAAATTACTGGCCAATATCACTACGATTTATTGACATTGAAAGATGATATCCCTTTAAGAAACCCAGAACCCGAGAACATAAAAGAGTGGGTTAAACGAGCTGAATCAAATAACATTTCACTCAAAGCATCGAAAGTTGGGATGGAAATCGCAAAGCAAAGCATCGACATTTCTCAAGCTGGGCACTACCCAACTTTGGGGCTGAGTGCCAGTTATTCTGATGGCGATGGTGATACAGATGCTGAGGGAACACAGTTTTTCGGAGATTTACCCATCACAAGTTCAACCAACCGTGACGGAAATCAGGAAAATTCATCGATTAGCTTAAACTTGAATATTCCTATCTATTCAGGTGGTCGCACGAACTCTCAAGTTGAAGAAGCCCAGCATCTATATGTACAGGCATCACACAACTTAGAAGCTGAAAGAAGAAGAGCGGTCAGCCTCACTAGAAGTTCTTATTTAGGAACGGTAGCTGCAGTCAGCTCGGTTAAAGCGCTTAAACAAGCGGTCGTATCGGCTGAAAAATCCCTTGAAGCGACTCAAGCCGGATTTGAAGTCGGAACCAGAACCATTGTTGACGTTTTACAACAGACACAAATACTGTTTAACTCAAAGCGTCAGTACGCTAGAGCGAGATATGACTATGTTCTTAATATCCTGCGTTTAAAACAGGCCACTGGGTTACTTACTGAGGATGATTTAGCGGCAGTTAATAAATTACTTCGCTAGTCTTTCCTGTTATTTCGCTCATTTGATCAGCCGGCTATCAGCCGGCTTTTTATTGGGTGAGTATATTTCATTTTTGTTTACGAATACTTAGCTGATAGACTCCCCTAGTATCTATATTTTGATTCACCTATAATTCCCCTCCGAGCAATATTCAATTAATGCCCCGCTAAAAGGCAAAAAAATGGCAAAAAAGAAAAAGACGCCCGATAACACCATTGCACAAAACCGCAAAGCTCGTCACGACTACCTGATAGAGGAAACTTTTGAGGCTGGGTTAGCACTGCAAGGTTGGGAAGTAAAATCTATGCGAGAGTCTAAAGTAACTCTGGTGGATGCCTATATCCAATTGCATCAGGGCGAAGCATGGCTTTACGGCTGCCATATTTCCCCGCTTAAGACAGCCTCGACCCACAATGTCATTGAACCAACTCGTAATCGAAAACTGTTATTACATGCTAATGAGTTGGTTAAACTACACGACGCTCAACAAAAAGGCGGATACACCATTGTTGCGCTTTCATTATACTGGGTCAGAAATCGTGTAAAAATCAAAATAGCCACGGCCAAAGGTAAGAAGCTTCATGACAAACGAGCCGCTGACAAAGCCAAAGAATGGGCTAAAGACAAAAGTCGAATTTTAAAGGAGAGCCGCGGCTAGATGGTGAAAACCGGCTCTTCAGCTGTCTTGCGTATGATGCTAGTGTTGCTAGCATCGTGGTTGCTATTTGGATGCCAATTACTAAATCGTCCGACAGACGGAAAAATAGTTGTTGATGATTTACAGTTATACTCTGCAGAAAAGCAGGACCAAGCTATCGATATAGCCATCAGCAGACTAGAACAAGGTGAAACTCAACTAGCCAAAGAAATAATCGACCGAGTCTTACGTATCAACAAACAACACCCTACCGCTCAATTGCTGGTAAAACTTCTCGACCAACCTGTGCAAAAATTTTTTAAGACTGAACGTATGGCTAACTATGTCATTAAGCCTGGTGATACATTAGGAAGCATTGCTGATAGCTGGTTAGGCAATTCACTTTATTTCATTAGTTTAGCAAAGCTAAATAATATCGAACAACCGACTCGGATTAAGCCGGGCAATAATTTACGTATTCCCGTCATCGAAAGTAGCCCGTTAGTTCAGAAAGAAATACGACGCTCAAATGCCAACTTGAAACTAATTGAAAACTTAATTGAAGATAAAGATTATTTTCAAGCTTTGAAGAAAATTAATAGGTTATTTATTTTAAAAAAATATACTGACCAATTGACTAAACTACAGCAGCAAGCGCTTTCCGGATTAGCCCAGTCTAGTGTGTCAATCAGTGACAGGTATTCAATGCTGGAAAAAATCACTCAAACAGTAAAGAACAATCCAAGAAAAAGCCTAGACAAAAATTATAAGCAGTTTGTTGAACAACAAACTCAAAATGTTCTGCTCGATGAGTTCAATTTATTGTTAGATGACCAAAGCTTCCTAGACTCTGCTGATAAACTGATTGCAGCTAAATCATACCCGCAGAAGCAATGGCAATATGAACTAAGTCATCGTGTTGAACTATTGGTCGAAAAACTACATGAAGAAGCGATAATTTATCGCAAGAATCAAGACTTTGGACAAGCGATGACTCGCTGGGAAAAAATTCTCACCATTGATCCTGACAATGAACTGGCAAAAAAATATCATGCTCGTACCAGTAAACTGCTAGCTAAATTGGAACAGCTTTACTAGAACCACTTGGATTAGAACAAACTGATAGAAACCATTAATTTATGCAACAGATATTCCGCAGCGCTCTAGTACCTTATTCTGATCTACAGATGTATCAGTTGATTGATGACATTGACTGTTACGATCAGTTTGTCCCCTATTGCCAATCGACCAAAACTATTCAACGTTCTGATAACCAGGTCACCGCAGAGTTAGTTGTTGCAAAAAGCGGCTTTGCTAAATCGTTCACTACAAGAAATACTCTATCACCACCAAACTCAATTCGAATGGACCTAGTTGATGGCCCATTTAAACACTTATCGGGCGACTGGAAACTTACAAAACTTTCAGATTCCGCTTGTAAGATTGAACTAGATATTCAATTTGAGTTTTCTAATAAGCTGGCGTCTTTAGCCTTTTCTTCAATGTTTAACCAATTGGTTCAATCAATGGTAACAGCATTCACTGAACGCGCTGAAAAAGTTTACGGTGAGCAGTAATATGGGACAACAAGAGCAAACAAAAAAGCTCCAAATTGAAGTGGTTTATGCTCTTCCTGAAGAGCAAAAACTCTATCAGATTAGGGTGGACGCCGATGCTACAGTAGAACACGCGATCAAACTCTCTGGCATTCTAAACGACTACCCAATGATCGATTTGGGTCAATCAAAAGTAGGAATATTTAGTAAGGTCTGTAAGTTGTCAGACGGATTGCATGATCTCGACCGTATCGAAATTTATCGCCCTTTGTTAGCCGATCCTAAGGAAGCGCGAAAGAAGCGAGCCGGCACTCCAAGCTAGAAAAGTCTCAATTCAAAGCTTTGGTCTTAACAACAAGCCATCAGTGGTAACAAATAGCTGATAAACAGTGCTTTGAGTTGCCTCGACATAGCTAGCTGAGCCGTGTTCTACATCCACTAAAAACCTCAAATGTTGAAAATCGGTCCGCCATTCAGCTATATCACTTTCATCAGCCGGAAATATTTGGTAGACCGTTGGGCTATGAGATTGCTCTTGAGCGATATCTTTAAACCGACCTCTTATTCTGTCTAAACGATAGGCCGTTCTTAAACCAAGAATATTTGACCATGGTTTCCATTTTAAGATATTCGCTTCAAACATCACTTCATCCCCACGCAAACTATAGGATTCGGAATAGCCATCTATATAAACTACTCTTGCAACAAACTTTTGTTCACTAAGCGGGGTAATGGTAACAGTTGCTGCCAAGATCTCATGAGTTAGTGCTTGATAACCTTGTGTACCGATCACAATTAACGAAAAGAATCCGCAGCTCATGGAAAACACCAACAAGCCCACGAGCTTCCGAAAAGATTTAAACAATTGTTTATTCTTCAGCTTTAAACAAAAGCTAGAAAAGAAATACACTGAAAAAACGCCACTGACAATAGCTGCTATTAACAAATAGTTTAAGTACGCGCTCACAGTAGAACTTTCCATCGTTAAATCTCTCTAGTCGTTGTTAAAATTCTAATCCTTATCTTCGATAGCAATCTCGACGGTATCAATATCTTCTTGTAATTCGGTATGCTCAGCTTTGACCGATACCAAGGTAAATTCCCTTGTGTCACCAATGTCAGATTTGTTTTTTGAATCAGATAACCTTTCCAAATACGCCGCAAGCTGATTGAATGCCGCAAATAAAGTACTCGCTTCATCATTTCGTTCAGACAGTATGCGAGCATCCACTCTTCCTACCGCCATCTTCTTTAATCCCAAAGTGACTCTCTTATAATCTTGTGATGTTTGTTTCGCTAAAATCAACGTAGCAATAGAAACCACTACAAGCGTCACGAGCATCACCAATAACATAGTCACCAAAGTTGTGTTGGAAGCTTGATAGATCGCCTCTGAAGAGTAAGAAACGAATAACCGCCCAACCTTTCGTTCACCGACATAAATTGGCATATAAACATCAAATAGAACTTGCTTAGTTTCAAGTTCTCGTTGGTAAATTTCTGTTGAATCAATCTTCTTAACCGGCTCACCGGCTTCAGGAGCCTTAAACGCTTGTCCCGCCAAACCGGCAACATTGGTAGCCATAATTTGGTTATTCAGGTCGAGAATAAAAATCGATTCAAGCTGCTCATTTTTTACACTTTCTTTTACCAACGCAGATAGTCCCACGGAGTCATCAAGTACAATTGCTTCGCTACTTTGATAGGCGATCATTTTCCCAACTGTATGTCCATAATCGTAAGCAATAGCGGAAAGTGCTCGGTACTGCATCATATAGACTACGACCAAACCGATACACATAGAGACGAATACCGAACTTGCCATTGTTATGGTCCAGCGGGTTGTCAGCGAAGAAAAAAATGCATTGTTGGGTTTAGGTTTAGAAAGTTTTCTGGAAATGTAGCGTATTTCCTGGAGTAACTGCTCCGCATTCTGAAACCTTTTTTCAGGTTTCTTTTGCAATAATTTTCTGAGTAAATCATTAACGTCATCTTTGACTTCAGTGTTCTCTATCATCAGTATTGGTTGTTTACTTTTGATAATCTGTTTAAAGAGTTGACCTAAGTCATCAGCAATAAAGGGGGGTAAACCGGACAACATTTTATAAATTAGTACACCGGTTGAATAAAGATCGGAACGTCTATCGAGCGGCTTGCCCAAAATTTGTTCTGGCGACATGTACTCAGGAGTCCCCAGAACTTTATCGCTGGCAGTATTGCTCTTAGATAAGCTTTCATCGATTTGTGCGATCCCAAAATCGGTTAGCTTAGCAGTTTTTCGATCTTTTAAAATTAGTATATTGCCAGGCTTAATGTCTCGATGAACAACTCCATTGTTATGTGCGTATGCCAACGCACCAGCAAGTTGTCGAACTATAGACAGCACGGTATTTAGCGATAGCTTATTGGATTTTTTTAGAATTGATTCTAGGGTCGCTCCTTCCATTAACTCCATTGCAATATAGGGCTTTTCATCAGAAATACCGACATCAAAAATAGTGACGATATTTGAGTGAGTAAGTTGCGCTGCGAGCCGAGCCTCCCGAATAAATCCATCACGATAATTTTCGTCCTTGGCAAGCTGTTCGCGCAACACCTTGATTGCTATAAACCGATCAAGTTGAGGATCGTAAGCTCGATAAACATGTGCAGTCGCTCCTCTCCCCACTTCGTCGAGGATTCGATAGCGACCTAATTTGGTAGGTTGTTCAACTTTGGATTTAGTGCTGGAGTTTTCTTTTTCAATCGCTTTACGAACTGCTTTTAAAGGATCGTCTGCCATATTACATAAAGAAATAGATCAATGCAGAAATAGCAACAGCCAAAACAATACCAACAACTAGTAAATTATTGGAAGACTTTGGTTTGGTTTGCGGCTCATCATCTTCAACTAAAGAGAAAACAAATTCCGAGCCGGCAAATGCTATCATGTCACCTGGAACAATTGGTTGATCAACGACTTTCTCACCGTTAACAAATGTCCCATTGGAAGACAACAAATTGAGTACTCGCCATTCACCATCGTCCTGAATTATTTGCGCATGCATTGAAGAAACACTAGCTTCATTTAAAACGATATCACTAGTTGGTCTGCGGCCGATTTCAATTTTGTCTTTGCGGAAAATATATTGTTGACCCACCACATCGTTACTAATACCGATCAGCGCGGGTTTGTCAGCACTCTCAGAACGAGAATCCAAGATTTCCTTGGCAATCATTTTATTGATTTCACTAACTTCAAAAACTTGAGTGCCTTGCGGGCCTGTTTTTCCAGATTCGTTTTCTTTTTCTGTCATGACTTTTTCCCTCTCGTGGGCATTTTTTAAGCGGATGCAAAGTCCTTCATTTTCTACCGCCCCAATAGTTTCCTAATTCGGTCTAAAAATGAAGGTGGTTTGTTGACTGGAGAATCAATAATCATCAAGCTAATATTGTCTCGTCCGCCAGCGTTCTTTGCACTCTTAATTAATGTTGTTGTTTTTTCTTGTATATTCATGTGTGAAGCCATCACTTCACTCATCATTCTATCTGAAACCTCATCAGTAAGACCATCGCTACATAATATGATTTGTTGATCTCTGTCCCATTCTCCATCAAATTGGTCGACCTGCACTGATGCAATTTCAGTCGACCCTAAGCATTGGGTGATCATATGACGCTGTGGATGAGTTAGGGCATCTTGTTTAGTTATTAGCCCGGCATTAATCAATCGAACCATCAAGGAATGATCTTCTGACAGTTGAATTAGTTTTCCTAGACGTTTATCCCAAAGATAAGCGCGACTATCCCCAACCCAAGCTATATGGTATTTATTACCCTCACAGGTCATTGCGACAACGGTGGTCCCCATGCCTGCACGGGCAATGTTCTCCCTACCGGAATCAACGATTTTTAAATGTGCGTTTTGAATAGCGTCTTCTAGCGAGCCATGTTCAGTATAGCCGCTTGTTATCGCCTCTATTGCCATAGCTGATGCGACTTCACCGCAGGCGTGGCCACCCATTCCATCGGCGACAATCCAAAGCCCCTGTTCCGAATAAATCGCATCTTCATTGAGCTCTCTAACACAACCAACATCGGTTGCCTGTGCGTAATGAAAGCGATTTTCAGAGTTCTGCTCTGTCATTTGTCTAAATATTCGTCCAAAAGTCCGTTCCAATCGCCATTCGTGCCAATTTCCTTGCCTTCATGCCATTTTGGAATAGTTTAGTTAAATTAAGTGTGTCATAATTCTAGTGTACTTTCGAGTATTAATCCCCTACAAAATCAAGATTTTAGCGTGATGTGAACTAATTCGGGTCCTTCGCTGTCTAAATCGAGACAATGTAGTATTTGGGGGCGACATGGCTTCGACGAGGATTACAAAACTCAAGGTGCATGCCGAGGTGTCAGCGAACCTCGTACCCACTAGCTGAAACACTATAGTTGCAAACGATAACAACTACGCTTTAGCCGCTTAGGCTAACTGTTGCTGCCGAGCGTCACCGGTAGGTAGTTAACAGTCATATACGGAGACTCGCGGGTAAGGATGTTTGTTCCCCAACCGTTAAAACTAAACAAACTCGTTTCTAGCATCCTGTTAGCCGGATCTGTTAGAGATTAAGATATAGACTAACTAAGCATGTAGTACCAAGAGCAGCGGATTCGCGGACGGGGGTTCGATCCCCCCCGCCTCCACCAAATAGAGAAAGGCCCACTTTTTAAGTGGGCCTTTTTGTTTAAAGATCAGGTTAAATCGACTTATAGTCACTAAACATTTAGTGCCATAAGATAATGAGGCAATGGAAAGCATTCCCCACTAACACGACCTCTCAAGCCTAAACAAATAAACAAAACTCGTCATACTGAGTATTAAAAATATCACGCTGCCTAACATTAGCGCTTGCTGAATAGAATAGAGATCCGCCACCACCCCAAACCCCGGCGAAATGACTGAAAATATTATACGAGTTACAAAACTTCTTAATGACATTACCGTCGCACGCATATTGGATGGCGTATGCCGATTCATGTAATCCCTTAAAACAGGTGTCGCTACGCCTCGTGCGATATAAAAAACACCAAGGAAAATCAATACCCACTGACTATCATAGAAACCCAATAAGAAATAACAGCCCATAATCAGCATTAGAATAGCTAACAATATATTCGATGTTTTAAACCGGTACTCTATTTTGTAAGCGTAGAAAGAAACCACCGCGACAATTAAATTTAAGATCGCTCCAATCACCCCAAAATAAAAAGCACTCTCAATACCGATTGATACGTAGAGCGGTTGACTAAACCATGCGATACTCAGTGTCGCAGCGCCAATAATGGCGGAATAGAGTAGATAGTGCCGAAGCGTTTTATTTTTGATGATCGCAAACTGAATAATTGACTTTATATTCGACCACGCATTCTTTTTCCCATGTTTCCCTTCCTCCATTTTCGGCTCAACTAAAAGCAATGCAGTTATAAAACCAATAAGCGCAATAAAAACTTGAGCATAAAACGGCGTTCGTAAACTAATTTCAGCCAGCAATCCACCAATGACAAAGGCTGATGCTTCTGCAATATTTCCCGCCGATACAATTCTCCCCTCAAGCTTGATAAACTCATTTTGCCTTTTTAGTTTAACTAGAGAGTCATACATTAATGCCGTATCAGAACCAGAAATAAAACTTTGCCCTATTCCTAAACAAAGTGCCGCTAGCAGGAATCCACTAAATCCGTAAGATAGCGAATAAGCGGTCATCCCAAGTAACCCAAATAGCGTCCCTAAAACAATCGATTTTTTACGCCCCATAACATCGGCTAAATAGCCTGATGGTATTTCAATAATGGCGATGACAAGCGAATAGATGCCTTGAATGATGAAGAGATCACTAATGGACAATCCATTCTCTGCGTAGAATAGCCAAATAATAGGCATAAATAGCATTAACCATTTTGATGCCTTAATAATGGTTAGTTTTATTATGTTTGAATCTAAATTCTGGTTCGAATTTGAATTTAATTGATGAGACATGGCTATAAATGATTAGTATCGAAAATAGTGAAGCGAATAATGCGGGCACTATGCCAGAAATAGACCTAATGTTCTATTAGTTAAAATCATCACACCGGCGGTGAGCAATTTTCGTTGGTCTAAAAAGAGAAAGGTATTGTGACTATCAGGAATTAGTCTTAGTTAATACAGGCGCTGTAGAGCCGACTTGAAGATTTCAGTAACCTGTTTTCTCAAAGATCATGCCTGTGTTTATTGAGAAGTAAGAACAATAACTAAATTTCTTGAATGTGTTCCAATGCATTTTTTATGGCTCTAATTGAGAATATTCATTACCTTCTATACTGAGCTAGGCCAATAAGAATGCAGTTTACCAGTCCGAATACCGAGCTATTGCGATTCAGAATGGTTAATACGGTGATTAGTTTCAAGGTATAAGCCGAAAAAACCACGATACTGAGTTCTATATGCTACACTGGTTGTAGTCTCACCAACTCCACGATCATGGGCAAACAGTAAACCTACCCATCGATGTCGTAGATTGTTTCAACTCTCTACCCTATCGCGTTTCATATTGACTAAATAAAGTCTATACGCGCTAGCCACAAGAAAAACTTGATGTCCTGTTCATCAAGACTACTACTTATCTATATTTTTTGCTTCGTTTAAGGTGGACAAAACCTTGAGCTTCGCATTTCTGTCACTCTAACATTAACGAGACAGGTTGTTCTTTTTGATGGAGAACTATTATGAATATCGAAATAATTACAACACCTAACGAAACGCTAAACGAAACAGGATTTGGCAAGCTTCAATCGTGTAACAATGTTTTGGATGCCTTGGTTAATAAAGGCCATTTTATGACCTTAACCATCTGCAAAACCGTCGAAGATCTAGAGAATGTTGTTATAAGGCAGCCAGCTCTAGTTATATTAGCAGTCAAATACATTGTGCAAAAAAATGGCGGAAAGATATGGTTATCTGACTATTTTGAGAAGAGTCGTATTAATTACTCCGGCTCACCTAGGGATGTATTAATGTATGACTCAAATAAAGTACTAGCTAAAAGTCGACTACGAAAACTAGGGGTCAACACTGCCGATTATTTTACCGCTTTGGATGGGCAGTTTAAGAATGAAAAAGATTTACCATTTTCCTTTCCATTATTTCTTAAACCAATCGATGCAGCAAATGGTAATGGCATAGATGATGCGTCATTAGTAATAGACTTTCCTAGCTTTGAAAAAAAAGTGACTAGTCTTTGCAACTTGTTTAATGCCCCGGTATTAGTTGAAAAATATCTAGCAGGGCGAGAATTCACAGTGTCCATTATTGACAATAATAAAACTGGCGAACTAATGATGTCAGCAATAGAAATTGTTCCTCACAAATCGAAAGGAGGAATAAGGATACTAGGAGCTGAAGTCAAGAAAACAGATTCTGAACAACTGCTACCAATACCTGAATGCAATTTAAAAAATAGAATTAAAAGGTTAGCATTAGATGTTTTCATTAAATTAGAGGCTAGAGATTTTGGGCGGATAGACATTAAGACTGACAATGATGGAAATTGTTTTTTCATGGAAATAAATTTAGTCCCTGGAATGACTTTTGGTTCCAGTTATTTTCCCAGGGCTTTTGAGCTTGATCAGAAGGAGGCGTACCATGAGGTGATGGAGAATATCTTGAATACTTGTCTTTATCGTGCACCAACTTTGATTTCCGCCTTTAACCATGTATACAAGACTAAACCTCACATGATAGGCCCAACAATACCTGGCCGTCTCTAAAGAGACAAAGATCACAACTACAATCAGTTCAGGAGTGCCACTCATTGTCCTATGAATTGTTAGTCGAAGTGAGGCGTAACGGTATCATCGAAAGTAGACACGTTGGTGCAGCAGTGGTATGCAATTACAAAGGTGTCATTGAAGAAAGCTGGGGCGAACATAACAACTTGATATTCCCTCGCTCCGCGTTAAAGCCAATTTTAGCGATTCCATTGATAGAAAGTGGTGCATGTGACAAGTACGCATTAAGCGATGAAGAAATTGCTTTAGCGTGTTCGTCTCACCAGGGTGAACTAATACATCTTGAATGTATTAAATCATGGTTAGCTCGTATAGGTTTAAGCGAAGAATATCTAGCTTGCGGAGCAGAATTACCTCTTGACCTTAAGAGCGCTCAAACATTGCTTGCGAGCGGAAAAAATAGTTCCAAACTTCATCATAACTGCTCTGGAAAGCACGCTAGTTTTTTGACCACCGCCTTGCGCTTAAATATGTCATTAGACAATTACCATCAAATGGAACACCCATTGCAGCAACTTTCATTAGATACCATTTCCGATATGGCAGGAGTCAATATTAGGCAATTCCCAACTGGGATTGATGGTTGTGGACTTCCGGCACCAACCATGTCCTTGCGCACACTTGCCTTGGCAACGGCTAGATTCGCAAACCCCGTCGACTTGTCTGAAGCCCGCGCAAATGCAATTTATCGCCTACAAGCCGCCATCATCAACCAACCACTATATTTGGCCGGTAACAATACTTTTGTCAGTGAAATCATCAGTGCGACTAAGGGTGCAATTATAGCCAAAACAGGCGCTGAAGGCGTAGTCGTTGCCGCTTTGCCTAAGGATGGATTAGGCGTCGCAGTAAAAATTGCTGACGGCAGTTCTCGGGCTCGACCAGTCGCACTAATGGCACTCCTCCATTTTTTGGGCGTGTTGTCTGAAAAAGAAAAAAAGCTCTTACAAAAGCATTTCACTCCAAAGCTATACAACTCGAGAGAAAGTATAATTGGAGAGATCCGCCCTGCAGCTTCATGGCTACCCTAGCTTAAACTTTTTGTTTCATTGTTTAGACAGCAATATTGGATTGTTTTTACCCAAAGGTTTAACACCTAACTAAAAATAACATCATCACTCGTGAGAAAAACATCTCTATCTAACAAGTCCTTTATCATCTTTGAGTATATGAGACATGCTTCATAGAATTTAAACTATAATAACCTTTCATAGCTCTGGCATTAACAGCTCTGGACAAAAAACAGTGAATACACTCATGCATCTTCTAGATAACCGCTCGACTGAGCAGATCTGGAATTTAGCTGTATTAAGCATGATACTCATAAGTATTTTTTCCTTTCTTTTAGGCGCTTCCACTTATTTAGAAGCTTTCTATTTCTTACCGATTGTCATTACCAGTTGGTATGGCGCAAGAAATTCAGGAATCACTCTCTCTTTAATTACTTGCATTACTTTAGCGATGGTTGAAATTGTTCGACCAGATTTTTCAACTATTAAAATATTAGCCTACTGGCTACCGTTTACGGTCAGCTTGGTCTTTACAGCGATACTTGTCACCAGCTTCAGGAATGCGCACCGCGTAGAGTCAGTAGCGGCAGACACTGACAATTTGACCAACCTACTTAATTCTCGCAGCTTTTATTTTAAACTTGCAGGTGAGTTGCTGCGGTCGTCAAGAAATAGGCAGGTATTGTCACTAGCCTATCTCGACATCGATGACTTCAAGCTTATTAATGATTCGCAGGGTCACGCTGAGGGCGATAAACTCCTCATTGAAGTGGCGGTTTGCTTACAGAATTCACTTAGGGTGACCGATACTGTTGCAAGACTAGGCGGCGATGAGTTCGTTTGCCTTTTACCAGAAACACAACAGCCAGAGGCCAAAGTGGCCATATCAGCGGTTGCAAAAGAATTGAACAAACGAATGATTGATAACAAATGGTCAGTGAGTTTTAGTATTGGTTTAGTAACATTTGAAACAATACCCAAGACTTCGAAAGAAGCTATAAAAATAAGTGACGAACTGATGTATTTGGCCAAGAAATCAGGAAAGAATAATATTTTCTCTGAAATTTATAGCCTGAAATGAAATCGTAATTATCATCGGCTACTAAACCTAAAACCTATCATTTTTAGAGAATCTAATAAATAATTGTAACCAGCATACTTATTAAAACAATCGGTAAATTTATATACTTAAAATTAATTAAGGCGTATGATTAAATGCTGACGATTGATTTCATCCAATCGGCACTAGGATTGCCCTCTCTAATCTCGCACTTCTTATTCTCAACTTCAGCAGCTCATCAGATTAGCCTTTCTCTCAGGAGATGATTGAATGAAAGCTCTAAAGTTAAACCCGTTATGCCTTATAGCCCTATTTACGGTCACATGTTACTTACCATCTTTTAATGCCGACTCTCAATCTTTGAGTATTCAAACAGCACCAGAAAACTCGCACAAGAGTCGTTACGGAGATAGCTGGGAATGTAACCGAGGTTTTAGAGATTTGAATGACAAGTGTGTGGCCATAGAGATACCAGCCAATGCATTTTTATCGCCTTCAGGAAAAACTTGGGAATGCCACAGAGGATATACTAAGCAGGATGATATCTGTAATAAAATTATTATTCCTAGCAACGCTTACCTAGTGGATAACATTTACGGCAAAGGTTGGAAATGTGACCGAGGGTATCTTAAATCAAAACAAACCTGCGAAAAAATTGAGGTGCCGGAAAACGGTTACTTAAGTGAAACGCCGTTAGTGTCAGCTTGGCTCTGCGAAGATGGTTTTAAAAGAACCGACAATCAATGCTTGGAAATCGTAATCCCTAAAAATGCTCAAGTTAAAAACTCACACGGAGGTAAAGGCTGGGAATGCCGGCGACGTTTTATAGAATCGGACGGGGAATGTTTACCAATTGAGATTCCAGAAAACGGTTTTCAACAACCCTACGGAAAACAGTGGATCTGCAATAGAGGTTTCTTAAAAGTTAACGACCAATGTAGCAAAATTGAGGTTCCTTTATTTGCGCATTTAGATAAGACTGGGTATAAATGGAAATGCAATCGAGGGTATAAGATATCCAACGAAAACTGTGTATCTTTTAACATACCTGACAATGCTCATATCGGATACTCTGGTAATCTTTGGCGATGCAACAAAGGATTCCAAAAACAAAATGATCAATGCATCGTGAATTAACTAATCTCGGTAAGAATTAGTATGCGTGAACCGTTCTTCAGAGTCGCATATTACCCGCTTTTAGCCTCGCTTAGCTTAAGGTCTTAGGGAGTAAAGTCCTAACCTCCCCCTCGTGAGCTATATTAATTCTTATGACAACCCAAAGCTCATTTTAAATATAAGTCGTTCATTGGCGGTATTTCTTGCTCCCAGCAATCCTCAAGATAAGCGGCTTTTAGCTGTATTTATAGTCAATATTGAACTAAAGTTTAAGCATGAGAGGCCTCTGGGAATAGTCAATTTAAGTGTCCATAATTGAAAAAACCAAACATCTGCTGCTATTGGCAAATGGTGGCGAAGCGACTGAGCAATTAAAATTTGCCCAGTTTAACGAGCTGATTACTAAAGTTCCGCTGCTTTATTTTATTCTTCTGGTTAATTCTCTGATTCTATCTTATACCCACTATGAAGTGGCACCAAAACACCTGACCATTTACGTTGCGGCTTTCTTAAGCGTAGCTTGTATCGCCCGTTCAATAAAATGGTATGGCTATAAGAAAAAGACTTTCACCCTTGCTCAGGTGGAACATCAAATACGCATGACGGTTTTGTTCTCGGTTTTTATGGGCATCGGCTTTTCGGCTTGGGCATATTCCCTTTACACTTATGGCGATATGGGCCTACGCTTTCATGTGGCCTATTACATGTCGGTCACTGTGTTTGGCATCATCGTATGCTTAATTCATCTTCCGGGGGCTGTATGGTCTACAACGATTACAGTGGCCTTGCCTTTTGTGCTTTTTTTCTTAGCCAGTGGAAATCCGATTTTCATATCAATAGCGATTAATTTCTCTATCGTTGTCGCTGTGCTGGTTTTAATAGCGTTAAGCTACTATCGAGCTTTTTCCAATGTTATTTCTGCGAAGCAAGACCTCCAGCTGCAACACGAAAATACCCAACAACTTAATATGAGAAACGAATTGTTGGCCAATCAAGACGGCTTAACCAAGCTAGCCAATAGACGAAGCTTTGCAACCTACCTTAATCAGAAACTATCAACCCAAGTGAACAATTCTAGTTTTATCGTTGGGCTGGTTGACTTAGATGGATTCAAACCAGTCAATGATATTCATGGACATGCCGCTGGGGACAGAGTGCTAAAAGAAGTCAGTCAACGATTGACGAGTATTCTGCATGGCGACTATATGTTGGCTAGGATCGGTGGGGATGAATTTGCTCTAATTATTGATCATGACCATAGTTCTGGTGAACTTAATCGGTTAGCCAAAAAAATAACCGACATTTTAAAACAACCATTTGTGATGCGTTCTGGCCTGGTTCATATTTCTGGCTCTTGCGGTTTCGCGGTTTATCCGGAAGCGGGAAATACTGTAGAAAAGTTAATGGAGCGTGCAGACTTCGCACTCTATCGCGCAAAGGCTGAATCTAGAGGAAGCTCTATTGTTTTTTCAAAAGAACACGAACGCCTGATTAAACAACAATCAAAAATTGAATTAGCGCTAAAACAAAGTATTGGAAATAACGAGCTAAGTCTTAACTACCAACCGATTGTTAATGGAAAAACTGGACGGATAAAAGGACTGGAAGCTCTTGCCCGATGGCACAACTCGGAGTTGGGACAAGTATCCCCTGCAGAGTTTATTGCTGTTGCAGAAAAAACTGGAATTGTTAGCGACATTTCGTTGCACTTATTTGAGAAAGCCATTGCCGATTTAAAACGCTGGCCAAGTAGCCTCTATTTGTCTTTCAACCTTTCAGCGCATGATGTGGCGAGTTCAGAAGTATTAGAGCAGTTGAAAAACATATTAGATAATCATGGAGTGAGCAGTCAGCGCGTTCAATTTGAAATTACCGAGACAACCATCATGAGCGATCTGGAATCATGCGCGGATACCACTAGAGCTCTACAAGACCAAGGATTTATGATCGCCTTAGATGATTTTGGCTCAGGTTATTCGAGTTTGAGTTATGTTCACAAATTAGCATTTAATAACTTAAAAATAGACAGAAGCTTTGTCAAAAATTTAATAGACGATCCGCGAAGTCAGGGGGTGGTAAAAACCATACTCGAGCTTTGCGCTAGCTTTAAGGCGAATTGCGTGGTGGAAGGTGTTGAAACTATCGAACAAAAAGAATTACTCCTGTCGCTTGGCTGCCAAGACATGCAAGGCTATTACTTTTATCGCCCAAATAAAATCGAAAATCTGGATCTAGATTCTTAACTTTTTATTAGTAGCAAGAAGCAATTTAAGACTCGTAAAGATTTACTGCTAACAGTCAACTCTGACTTATCTTGGTATAAGTCAAAAATAACCTAATGATTTTTTTCAATTTTTTGTTCATATAAATCAACAATTTGAGATATTTATCTCATCGCAAAATAATTCCGCCCTTGAAAAATCTCGCTCCGCAATTTTTATGAAGAAAGTTGGATTTTCCGATAGAGAAGTGTGAGTTTATTCACAGTTGAACAGCAAAAACACTACTAGTCTTAATTTTCTCGACATGAACTTTTAGAAAGTTTGAACGATAACTAACCTGTAAGGAATTGATATGAGTAACCAAAAGCATCAGTGGACAATTTTTCAAAAAGGTCGACTTCGCATTAAAGCGTGTTCGTGTTGTGGAGAAATGAACTTGCCCAGCAATAATGAAAGTATTTGTGATAAAAGAAACATTTTGACCAGCCCAATAGTAAGAGCTGGTTATGTCTTGGCGAACGACATAGCTGATAGTGAAAAAAGTTCACAGCAGGTTGCATAACCAGCCACTAAACGAACCGTTTTTAGGTACTATTTTATCAATCGTCTTTGAAGTGTACCTAAATAGCTTACCTATAATACAAATCTCTAGCTGCGTTCTTAGAGCGTCCTTTAGCCGCTTCCAGTTTTTCCATTTCAGATTTGATTAATTGCTGGTTTATTGCAAATTTTCTGTAGTAAACCTCAATAAGAGATTCCGAAAACTCATTCGTTCTCCTCCCACTATTCAAGTCATTAAATCGTCTTATAGTTAACGCGTCACTAAAACTGTTGGCATTGTTAACGCGAACATAAGATGACAGCCTAAGGGCGCTGCCATTATCCCCCTCTAAGAACTCTGACTCGTAAGGTTCTTCTAGCAATGGCAAACTAATTTGCTGGCTATTTGGCGAATATATATACCACCTAAACAGTTCGCCATTTGGACGAATATTTCGAATGTAGGTGTAGTTGAGATGAGCTTCGCTAATTGGACCATCAGACACAATAATCACGCGTCGATTTTCAATATCGTATTCCATGTCGATGAATTGTGCGCTAGGTACGCTATCCATCATTTCTATGCTATTTCCCTCCAACGAAGCTCTAACCATACTCGCCCCCTCAGAAAAGGACTCAGCATTTGATGGTTCGCCGTTAAACGTTGCTGGAATATATTGAGTGATATCAAATTGAGACTTTCCAGGTAAGAAATTTGGAAACGTTTTATAGGTTGGCGCTTCAGTGGTACTCAACGAATAAAAATAGTTATAGCCCTCAACAACCTTCCAAGAAGCCACCTGATAGTCCTCGCCTAAATCAGGTTTATTCAATTCGACAACCGTGGAATCTATATTGATGGGAGTAGAAAAATCGAGTGCCTCCGTTGAAGCTTTATATCCATAGAATTCAGGTCCATCAAATTGTGACGATACTCTAACTGCGACTGGTAACTGCTCATGTTCCGTGCCGCACAATTCAACGTCGGTAAAACTGAGCCTGTCTGAGGTATTGACAGTGTAATCATTTAAGCCATTTCCCCAGTAAAGTTGTTTGTTTTCTATTTCGCTTAGGTTAGTCCCTGTATTGAGCTCTGCATCGAAAGCGACAGTTTCACATTTACAGTCGGCTTGCAATTCAGACTCATCAAAGAATAAAACCGTGAAGTCATAATCATCAGCCTCTAACTCATTGAAGGTATAAACTTTGCTACTACCCGCAGCGGTCTTAGTATTAATCGAAAAAGAAACCTTGCTATCCGCTGGAACATCTAACTCCAGAAGTCCATTGGAGTCGGTTTTGTACAGCTCAAATGGTGTGTCGTAATTTAACAGAGGTGATTGTTGATAAACTAAAACTGAAACGCCGGGTAAAACGGCATTAGCCTGACAAGTTGTTTGTTGGCGAAGGGTTAAACTAAAAGCAGGCTTTGGTTCACTGATAAAGGGAGGCTGAGGATCAGGGTTAGATCCACTACTCCCCCCGCAAGCAATAGACAAGGCTAAAGCAACTACAAGAGCTGACTGAACGAATATTTTGACAGGTGAATACATTAACAGAACTCCATTTCATTTTGTTGTGTTTTTTATGATTTGCGATAATACTACAGAATACTAGATAATTCTCGCGTAACATTGTCCCCTTTTTAGTTTACCTAGCTAGTAAAAATCTCACTTGACATCCACGTCATTAAAACTAGACTTAACACAAATAATAAACCGCTAGAAACTCTATCCAATTGATTTTATTCTATTTTATCAACCTAAAAACATTGTCCTATCGACTTCTAAGCGGTGAAAGGAAGCTCAGTTGATGCGCAATGCTGATCAAGAATATCTCGAATTTCTACAGAAACAAATCTTCTTGGATGTCGATGAGCGCAGTATCAATGGGATCTACGCTTACTTCGCCACGTGGTTATTAATTGGAGGAGCTAGTGGTTTCTATGAGCATCATTTGCTGTTTTTTAGTCTTATTAGCTCAGTATTATTAGTACTAGGCTTAGTACGGCTCACAGTACACCGCTACTACGCCAACAAAGAGACGGAAAAGCGGTTTAAGAGAAAAGCTTGGCTCCACTTTAACGTACTGGTACCGGCAAGTATTTTCGGTGTCTTATTTTCATTATCGATTGTTATTCCATCTTTTGAGCAAATATATACCTACATGTTGATGGCCATTTTTGCTTTAATCAGTACCGGCGCCGTTATATTTGCACCAATGAAGAAATTATCGGTAGCATTTCTTGCTGCCTTGACTGTGTTGCCATTTGTAAGCGCTGTATTCTTGAGCGGAGAACGGCTTGTAGAAGGAATGATGTTACTGCTGTACTCGACTTACATGTTTGCTCAAGCAATAAAGCTTAATAAGGAATATCTATTAAACCTAAAGCAAAGATACAAGCTCGATAAACTAAACCAACAAGATAGCCTGACGGGAATCGCCAATCGACGATGTTTTGACAATGCTTTTACAAGTGCGTGGAAGTCTGCTTTACGCTCTCGTGAGTCCTTGAGTTTGATATTGATCGATATTGATTTGTTCAAAAATGTAAACGATCAGTACGGCCATACCGCAGGTGATGAAGTTATTAAATCTATCGCTCAAGTTATTCAATCGAATTGCCAACGAGAAACAGATGTAGTGGCGAGGTTGGGAGGCGAGGAATATGCCGTGTTACTGAAAAACTACCAGGTCGACAAGTTAGAAAACTTCGCGGAAAAAATTCGTCAATCAATAGAGTCAACGGCAACACTATCGGATAAAAGTACCATCGCAGTTACGGCAAGTTTAGGTGTCGCACACACTATCGCCGATCTAAACAAGTCAACCAAAGATCTATTTAAGGTTGCTGACAAAAACCTGTATACCGCCAAAGAACAGGGCCGAAATAACGTAGTCACTTCTCAGTATTAATTCAAACCTCTTATGCCGAAACTCCGCCTTCTCTTCGATTAACTTTGGTTTGATTTCTACCATTTTCCTTGGCCGAATATAACGCTTCGTCCGCGCGCTTTAGCAAATCTTCCCAATGAGTATTGGCTTGAAAGTCAGCAACTCCAAGAGAAATTCTTATCGGTGGTAATTGAGTATTGTTTGACTTAATGACAAGTTGAAGCGATTCAATTTTCTTTCTCAGGGTCTCTGCAACCCGCTCAGCCCCTTCGAGTGGGGTATCAATTAACAGAATAACGAATTCTTCACCACCAAATCTCACCGCAAGATCTCGCCCTCGAATATGGAGCTGTATCTCGTTCGCGACTCGCTTAATAATTCGGTCACCAATCGGATGACCATAAGTATCATTAAGTGCTTTAAAATGATCAATATCAACAATAATACATGAAGTATTTTCAGGTGCTTCGATATCAAGTAAACTTTGCTTTAATCCCCTACGGTTTAACAATCCTGTCAAAGGATCTGTCTTCGCTTCTTTTTCGGACGCAGCCAGCTTGTTTTTCAATAAACTTATCTCTTGTTGCGCAGAATTGAGTTCTTCAAAGAGACCTTGGTGTTCTTGCTTGGCTTTGAGAGTAATACCGCCTAAATCGGCAATCACTTTTTCTACTTCAATTTTTCCATTGACAGAAGATAGCTGAAATTCCACCGAGTTAAGTGCTGCCACCGTACCTTCTTCAGACTTTACTTGCTCGCTGACTTGGCTAATCATTTTTCCTATCATATTGCCAAACGGCTTGATCATTTCATCCTTGAACCGTGCCTGTTCTAGTAAATACTTATCAAACAATTCTCGTAGAAAATCGTTATTGACTAATTTTCCTGAAGCCAGATAATCTTTGATCGTTTGGGTTAATTCTTTTTGTCGTTGAGAAACGTGAGAATACAGAACCGAGTAGTTGATGGGCGTAAGTGGGAGCTTTTGAGAATCTAACACTGCAACAGCTTTTTTGTGAAGCTGGCTAGCATATTCAATATCATCTTCAGAATACACAGAATACCTTACCATTTTTTTATTTTATTATTACCCGCATAATATATCTTAATGACGTCGTCTAGCGAGTTTTTTGCCCTTTAAACAGGTAATCTAGATAGTTACCTGTCGAATTTGTGAACTCGCTCTAATAATTTTGCTGCGTTTTAAAAGCTCTCTCTACCAAATGCGGTTTTGATTGTATGGATTTAACCGTTAATTTGAACCCGCTATTGGAAAACACCATGCAAGAACCTGCTCTTGTTGAAATTAATTCTCATTATGGCATTATCAATACTAGCGTTTGAGACAATCAACTAGTAAATATCTTAATAATAACCGTTGATTTGACTAAATTCTGGGATTGAGTGGAAAAACAGCTTATGGCTTAATTAGAGCCAAATAGAAAAAGAATAATTTCAGCTTGTGATGGTCTTTGCCATTGATACCACTTCGTAACTTCACATAAAAACAATATTCAGGATGTCATTATGCAAGATGCAAGCAAACCTTCCCTGTTAATGCGCGCTCTCAATGCAATTGAGCGTGGAGGGAACAAACTGCCCGACCCGGCAATGATTTTTTTAATCGCGATGCTCATCATTTGGGGGCTTTCATATATATTTTCGCAAATGACCTTTGACGCTATCGACCCACGCACAGGTGAAGCGATAGTGGTTAACAATTTGCTAACGGGAGGCTCATTAGCGACCTTCCTATCAGGCATGGTCAAAACCTTTACCGGATTTGCCCCGCTTGGCGTTGTACTAGTCGCGATGCTAGGTGTTGGCGTAGCTGAACACTCTGGGTTCATAAACGCTGGCTTAAAGCTTTTGCTCAAGGTCACACCACAGGCTTTACTCACTCCGTCTATTATTTTAATCGCGATTGTAAGCCATACAGCGACCGATGCGGGGTATGTATTGGTGATTCCATTAGCAGGGATCATTTATTTTGCCATGGGGCGTCACCCCGTCGCAGGAATTGCAGCCGCTTTTGCCGGTGTATCTGGTGGATTTGGCGCTAACTTCGTACCTTCGGGAATTGATCCGTTACTTCAGAGCTTTACCCAAAGTGGTGCTCAAATTATTCAGCCAGACATCCAAATCAACCCATTAAATAACTGGTTTTTTACCTCAGCCTCTAGCTTGTTTATCGTACTGCTAGGTTGGTATATAACGGACAAGATTATTGAGCCTCGTTTAAAAGATACCAAAGTTGAAACTGCTGAAGGCGACGAACTGCCTCAATTTGATGAAATTACATCAAAAGATAAAAAGAGTTTTATGATTGCTTCGCTAGTGATGGTGCTTGGATTGGTACTGCTTTATTTTTCAGCTAGCGCCACTAATTCGCCTCTTAGAGCGCCGGATGGCCAGCTTTCTAGTTTCTCAGCCCCATTGATGCAATCAATTGTTCCCTTGATATTTTTGCTGTTTATTATTCCAGGGGCGGTTTATGGCTTTCTGTCTGGAACCTTCAAAACATCAAAAGACATGATTGATGCCATGACCAAAGCCATGAATTCTATGGCTTACTATATTGTAATGGCGTTTTTCTGTGCATTGTTTATCGACGCTTTCAGCAAGTCGAATATTGGTGCACTGATGGCGATTGAAGGGGCAGAAATGCTCAAGGCGGCGGCTCTACCGTCCTGGCTGACCATTATCGGCATTATCATTCTCACTGGCATCGTTAATCTATTTGTCGGCTCTAGCTCCGCAAAGTGGGGATTGCTGGCACCGATATTTGTGCCGATGTTAATGCAGCTGGGGATTTCACCCGACTTAACTCAAGCGGCTTACCGGGTTGGTGACTCTACCTCCAACATTGTCACACCGTTAATGCCCTACTTCCCACTGGTCGTGGTCTACTGTCAAAGGTATGTAAAGTCTACCGGTATAGGAACGCTCATTTCGATTATGTTGCCTTACAGTATTGCCCTAATGATTGGCTGGACCTTATTCTTGTTAGCCTATTGGGCACTAGGAATACCGCTTGGGCTGCAAGCCAGTTACACCTATCCTGGGTAAACGCTAATCCAAGCTGGGTAGTACTGGCTTGGCCTATTTATTTTTAAGCTTCTTCCGTTACCAGCTTAACCAACAAAAACTCCAGCAACAGCTGGAGTTTTTTTATGCTCAGAGCTGAAATAGATGGAATAGATTAACTAGTGCTCCCGTTATTAGAATTTAACGAATTTCATGCCGAATTATCATTAAATGGTAAATTCGACAACGGTCATTTCCATTAATGATAATAAAAACAATGAGTTATATTTGGTATGTTATTTGCTGCTAGCTCTTGAATCAATAGTTAAATAGACATTTTGGCTTTTAAGTTTTTTGAATCAGTTCGCTAAAACACGAATTCAGATGCAGATTGCATATTGAAAATATAGATTTAAGGAGTCCACATTTGACATTCCGCTCACAAGCAGAAAACAATCCTAGCTTTGATAGGTTCGGCCCAACAACCATTAGCTTACAAACATCGCAAAAACAACTCCGCCAACCGAACGCAGCCCTCAGCTCAGATTCAACAGCCCCTTTCTGGATAGATTGTAAAAGCTACCAGCGAGCTGAGAAACAAGCAAATTGGTATCTGCAAGACTTACAATCCATCGCATCTAATAACAACTATCTTCACCAGCTAAAAGATGACTTCTCTAACTGGCACTCGAATAATACGGTGTCCGGCAATCAGTTTAATCTGTCCTCCTTTGAAGCAGATCAGCAACTCTCAGAACAACTCGACTCATGGTCTTTTCTAGAAAAGCTAGCTGCTGAAAAAAAGTTGAAAGCCTATCTATCTAAATCGATTACTTATATTTTCATGCGGGATTTAGGCAAATCAATCAACGACAAAACATCAACTAAAAAGATTGAAAGAATAGTTTCGCAAATACAACGTTGGATTAGAAAGCGATCCAATCAAAAAACAACACTAACTAGTAAACAACTGTCGATGTCCTGGCTTTTCAAAAAGGCTAAAACCCATGGACTAGAGTCGACATTTTTTTGGCTAACTAATAAATTAGCGCTTGTTCAACAAAATATGCCTACAGAAATTGATCAAACTCATGGAATGAGAAAATTAGTCAAAATAATTGCTGGTGTGGTTTTGCACCAGTTTATCGAAATGCCTGACAACCTTACAGAAAAAGAGAAGCAGATATTGCTCGATCAGGCCATTCGACTCGGTTACAGCTATGGCTTAACTTATCCGTTTATTGATGATTTGCAAGATTCCTGTTCTGCGCTTAATGCGGATGAAAAGGAATTATTCAACCAAGCGATAAGAACTAGCTTACTGCAAGGAGAAGTTGTTACTTGTCCTAAATTCAGCGAAAAAAATCAAGAAAAAATGAGTTTTATTTATGCTGAACTTAACCAATCGTTTAATACCATTAAGTCCTTTCGTTCTGAAAAGCAGAGTCGCCATTTTTTTGAGCAGGCTTTTGTGTTTTTCGAAGCGCAAGACATTGACAGGCAACGCAAGCTTAAAGACGGCCGATATTCTATCGAGGAACTATTTTTACCGATCATTTTAAAGTCATCCGGCTGCAGGCTGATCGCCAAAGAAATATTGAACAGTCAACTCGATGAAAATTTTAACTACCATACTTTTTGTTTCGGAATATATAACCAGTTTAATGATGACATTAAAGATATATTCGATGACCTAGTCGAAGACAATGTCACGCCCTACACCTATTATTTAAAACAACTCGAACTTGGCGAGTCAAACTTGCTCAATCCTTATCGACTTTATTGGGCGGTAGTCTTTTACTTAATTCATCACGTTTATGCCAACCACCCGAAAAGTAAAAAACTTTTGTTAGAGCGCAGTATTAACGCTCATAAAAGTCTAAGATCCGTAATTGGCGAAAATAAGTACCATCAACTTAGTTGTAACTTGCTGAAGACAGGAGTCCCAGAATTTGACCAATTAATCAACCAGCTGGTAGAGCAGCCAAACGATGTAGCTTGGTTTGATAAATTAATCAGTCGACATGTTGCAGCTCACTTTGAGCAAAGGAAAGTGCAGCAACAACAATTTGAGCAACGGTATCATTCAATTACCGAGTTTATTAGGCAGACGCTTCCTATTGCCGAACATCCACGGGTAAGTTCCGCTTTAAACCATCAATTCAACCCAAAAGATCTTAGCTTATCAGAATGCGCTAACTATAGTCTAAGCGCCGGAGGCAAACACTTACGAGCGGCATTAGCTTATGTAATGTGTGTTGACAACTACAATAACGATCCGAAAATAACCAAACCAATCATTCAATTATTAGAGTATATGCACACGGCATCAATCATCTTTGATGACAAACCATCTCAAGACAACAGCGATCTACGACGCGGCCAACCGACCTTACATAACAAAACTCGAAGCGAAGCAACTGCAGAATTAACTGGAGTATATTTGATGATGCGTGCGGTTGAAGTTCAGAGTGAATTGAAAGGATTTCCCGCGCAGAATATTTTGGACTCTTTGGCTTACGCCGCCAACGCGACTCAAGCCATCTGTGAAGGTCAGTTAATGGATTTACGTTCGAAAAATCAATCAGTCAACTTGCAACAATTGGAACTGATTAGTGAATTAAAAACAGGGCTGGCAATTGAAGCATCTTTAATGCTTCCCGCTATTTTGAACAATGAAAATGACATTCAAAAAGGCCACATTAAACAATTTGCTAAACATTTAGGACTCGCATTCCAAATTAAAGACGATTTACTCTATCACTCGGGTAGTCGCGTCAAGTTAGGCAAGCCAACTCAGCAGGATTGTCAGATCAACAAAGCATCATTTGTGACTTGTTTGGGGCAAGCGGGTGCCGAAGAAAAGCTTTATGCTCATTATTCCAAAGCAAGTGACTGCTTAAACTATTTAGGAGAATCTAAACTGTTTATGGCGCAAGTATTGGAATTTGTAGTCCATAGAGACCGATAACAGCATAAAACCGCATGGTGTGAATGAGTGAACGAACTGTGCAAATTGGCCAATTTAGGCCATTTTGTCTTTAATGGCGTAAGCATTCATTCACAGCATAAGATTTTCCCTCTAATGCGGGTTAACAGTTCTGCTGAAATCGATTGATTTTTTATCGAAATTAGCTACTCTTAAGCTTAAAGGAGTAGCAATGTCTAACCAACCTCAACGGATCTTACATCACTTTAACGCCGTGCAGAAAATGGCCAATGTTGGCGCATGGGAAGTCGACCTCATTAAGAATGAACTCTATTGGTCAGATCAAACTTATCGGATCCACGATACCTCTCCAAGCGAATATTCTCCATGCGTCGAAACAGCGATACAGTTTTATGCGCCCGAATGGATTCCGATCATCACCGAAGCAGTCGAAAAAGCCATTAATACCGGCGAAGGGTTTGATCTTGAATTAGAAATTATTACAGCTAAACAGCGACGAATTTGGGTGCACACTTATTGCTCTGTGGAGAAGCACCAAAACAAAGCCATAAAACTCTTTGGAGCTTTCCAAGATATCGATGATCTTAAAATCACTCGTATGGAGTTAGAAAAAAACGAGTTTATGTTTCGCTCCCAATTCGATCTTGGCCGAACAGGCCTAGCTATTACTTCTTTAGAAAAGGGTTGGCTGAAAGTCAACGATGCTCTGACGGAAATAACGGGCTATAGCAAACAAGAGTTATTTCGAATGACTTGGGCCGAACTAACTCATCCAGATGATTTGGAAACTGATGTAGCTCATTTCGAACGACTAATCTCTGGTGAGTCGGAAAGTTACCAAATGGATAAGCGCTATATTCGTAAAGACGGCTCAATTGTCTATGTTCATATCACTGTCGCCTGCTATCGCAAGAATAACAAGGTGGAATTTTTTATCGCCAGTATTCAAGATATTACCGAGCGTAAACTTGCAGAGCAAAAAATCCAGAAACTCGCTCATTACGACCTACTCACTGGTCTTCCCAATCGAATTATGGCTAAGTCTAGATTTGAACACTCACTGCAAAGTTCAGAAAGAAAAGAGTCCATCGTTTGTGTGATGTTTCTCGATTTAGACGAATTTAAAAATATTAACGATTCGCTTGGTCATGACGCAGGCGATACCTTTCTAAAGGAAATAGCTCGTCGGCTAATCGGGATCGTACGAAAATCCGACACTATCTGCCGTCAAGGTGGTGATGAGTTCTTGATAATTTTAGATAGCTTAGATGATGAAAAACAATTACTGGTGATCGCGCAAAAGGTACTTAATAAAATCAAAAAACCATTTTCAATTAATGGCATTGATGTCTCCACGTCCGTTTCTATTGGTATCGCAGTCGCTCCAAATGATGGTAATAATTTTGAAACGTTATGTCGTCATGCTGATATGGCCATGTACCAAGCTAAGAAGGATGGTAAGAACGCATTCCATTTTTTCAATCAACGATTAGAGGAAAATGCCGCTTCGAAATTAAAACTACTTTCAGACTTAAGAGTAGCGCTTAAAGAAAATCAATTTGAACTCTATTATCAACCGAAAATAAGTTTAGCGAATAATAAAATAATGGGGGCTGAGGCATTAATTCGATGGAACCACCCTGATAAAGGCTTAGTCTCTCCTATTGATTTTATTCCCCTTGCAGAATCCTCAGGACTAATTATCGAATTGGGCCAGTGGATTACCGAACAAGCGTGTCAGCAATGCAAAGCCTGGCAAGATCAAGGCCTTGGCGACTTAAGTGTGGCTGTTAACGTTTCAGCCGTACAATTTAAACGAGATGATTTTTTCAACATCGTTCAAACAGCATTAAACAAGACTAAACTCTCGCCCGAGTATTTAGAGTTGGAAATTACTGAGTCACTGTTAATTGTTGACTCAAAAAGGCTTGCTGATCTTTTTGCCAAGCTAGATGCTTTAGGTACAAAAATGTCGATTGATGATTTTGGTACTGGTTATTCAAATTTGGGTTACTTGAAAAAATTCGAAATCGATACTTTAAAGATAGATCGCTCATTCATCTCTAAATTACAACTAGCTCATCAAGATCAAGCGATTGTTGAAGCAATATTGCAGATGGCCAAAAGTTTGGAGCTAGATGTGGTTGCTGAAGGGGTCGAAGATGAAACTACCGCTGAATTGCTAAAGGCGTTAAACTGCCAATTTGCGCAAGGATACTTCTGGTCTAAACCAATCACGCATCAAGAATTTGCCAAACTAACACGACACCGAAACTCATTATCGAATTAAGGTGTCGTTAATTGGCACGCATTGATGATTTTTATGCAACAGCGTGTGTATCCTCCCCAACTACCATTCAACGAAGAGTCAAATATTGAAAAATAGCGAAATTTTAGATATGCCGCGCGAACGGCACTACACTTTGGGCCACGAAGCCTTCCGTCAACTTTGCGAATACGACCCACATCAATTTTTTGAACGAATGGCATCTGATGCTGGCTTGCCTTTTGTGTCCGAATTAATTCGACAAGTTGAAGCTAATTGTCCAAACGACCCAACAGTACTTGAACCAGAAAGTATAAAAGTCACGCCAACAGTTATAGGTAAACGACCGCTACTGATAATCCAAATGCCGCCGGTTGCTGCCTATGCTGAATGTATTTTGGTTGGTATTGTTTTGGAAATAGACATCAATCAACCTAATGTCGCTGAAAAACCTGACATTCATTACTTCACTTTTGAACTAGGAGAAGGTGACGATGAAGATTGCAAAATGTTTTGTCAGTGGCAAGGTGATACACACTACAATCTAGGTGAACTCAATAGAAATGCCGGCTGGCAGGAGTTTGCCTTGGTTATACAACAGCGGTTAGGTGACGATCTTCATTAGTTCAGAGTTGTAAACAAATTAGCACCGAATCTAATCAATAAAGTCAAAATCACTCATTGCTATGCTAAGCGCTGCCAACGGCTCGCATACATAGTTCCTGAATTGATCCAATGAGTGCCGATTGCTGCTTCACCGTTATTTTATTCTTGGCACGGGACAATGGGACGACTAAAGTTTCTGCGATGATCCCTACCAAAGCCGCCGCACTAATATTGGCTTGTTGTTCAACAAACTCCTTTTGCTGCATGCCTTCAGTGATTAGCTCAGCAAATACATCGGCATAATCTTGTCTTAATTTGATCCGCTCGGCATCGACTAATGGATCGACAGGCTCGGCAATTAAGGCATAAGAAAGTCGAGGCTGCTTAATGGCTCTTTCTGAAAACCCAATAACAGTTTGCTGTAAGCGGATTCTAACAGTCTCGCCTTGCAAGCTTTGGTTAGCCACTCTTGCTAACTCGGCTTTTGAGGCTAGTCTAAAAACATAGGAGCACAATTCAGATTTGGAGGCAAAATGCTTATAAACTGAGCCACTGGCAAGCTTCGCTTTTTCCGCCACCGCCCTAATCGAAATACCAGAGAATCCTCGGTTGGTGATTAAATCTAAAGCCGCATCGACTATCGCCTGACGAACTTCTAACTGGCGAGCCTTGGTTTTCTCAGTCTGTCGATAAGCCATAATAAATCGAATTAGAAATCTTGATAAGCTAATTGGTGATCCAATCAAATCACAGCCGGCGATAGATCGCAAGCTCCCCCCCCTCAATAAAGTGAACACATGTTCATTTTATTGATTTTAAATCCGTATGAGTTCATACTGGGTATAGAATCGCATACGTTTTAACTAACTTTCTGTGAAATGGACTAGCTATGAATATCAATAAAAACTACCTTTCGGATACTCATACTGTTGAAAATCAACCTTGCGCCCTTGTTAACTATAATTTGTTTGAGCAAGACTTAGCACTTCGAGACTCTATTAAAAACAATGGTGCCAGTTGGGCAACAAAAGATTTACATGAATTTGGTCACTTTCTTGGCTCAAGTAAAGCGATCGAATTAGGCTTTCAAGCTAACCAGAACAAACCTGAGCTTCGCACTCATGACAACTACGGCAACCGGATTGACGAAGTTCGTTTCCATCCGGCTTACCACCAGCTAATGCAAATTTCTATGCAACAAGGCTTGCATTCGTCTCATTGGATCGACACCAAACTCGGCTCTCATGTAGCCCGTGCTGCGGGGGTATATTTGATGAGCCAAATAGAGGCCGCACACATTTGTCCGATTACCATGACGAGCGCTGCAATCCCAGCTCTGTTGGCTCAAGCAGATGTTGCTGAAAACTGGTCGCAAAAGATTATGAATTACCAATACGATCACCGAAACATTCCGGCTCAACAAAAAAACAGCGTCACTATCGGGATGGCGATGACCGAAAAACAAGGGGGCTCAGATGTCAGAGCCAATTCCACTCGAGCTCACCCAATCGGAACGCCAGGGGCCGGAAAACCTTACGAGTTAGTGGGTCACAAATATTTTGTCTCTGCGCCTATGAGCGACGCATTCTTAGTTTTGGCTCAAACTCAGGTAGGCTTATCCTGCTTTTTGTTACCCCGTTGGCGACCCGATGGGACTAAAAACCCAATGCAAATTCAACAATTAAAAAACAAAATGGGGAACGTTGCCAACGCATCCAGTGAAACCGAGTTACGTGGTGCCTATGCGTTAATGATTGGTGAAGAGGGTCGAGGTATTGCAACCATTATTGAAATGGTCAATATGACTCGATTCGACTGCATGATTGGTTCAACCGCTGGAATGAGAGCCGCAGTTGCTCAAGCCACCCATCACTGTTCTATGCGCTCTGCTTTTGGAAAACGACTTAATCAACAACCATTGATGCAAAACGTATTGACCGACCTCATTATCGAACATGAAGCAGCGCTCGCGCTGACCATGCGTATTGGTAAAGCACTGGATCAACAGAACATTAGAGAGTCTGAAAAAATGCTTGCTAGAATCGGCACAGCCATCGGTAAGTATTGGATCTGTAAGAGAACTCCCGCACATGCATTCGAAGCAATGGAATGTATTGGAGGAAGCGGCGTGATGGAAGACAGCCTAATGCCTAGATTATTTAGAGAATCGCCTATCAATTCTATATGGGAAGGTAGTGGTAATGTGCAGTGTCTAGATATGCTGCGGGCCAGCCAAAAAACGCCTGCGTCCTTAGAAGTGTTTATAGAAGAAATACGCAGCGTTAAGGGCGAAAATAAGCATCTAGATCAACATTTACAATCGCTTGTTAAAGAATTTGAACAACCTGAATCAATCGAATTCAAAGCGCGAACAATCACCGAGAAAATGGCTCTCGCACTACAAGGCGCGACGTTAGCCAAATATGGACATCATGATATTTTTGATGGTTTTTGTCGTTCGCGTTTAGACCCTCAAGTGAGCGGAAGAAATTTTGGCGGGTTGCCGCTAGGTATCAATTATCAAACCATCATTCAGCGAGCGACACCTCGACTCAGTTAACTTGCCCTTAACTAGTGATCGCTTTTAGAATCCATTCAACTAATCCAAGCCCTAAATTCAGCCAACATACAGCTCATTTATCAATCGACACTAATACTAACAAAATTTTTTAAGTTTTCATTTTACTCAAATAGATTTTGCTGCTTATAAGTGATAATTTGAAGTTCGACTCATTTTCTTTGATCGGAGAACCTGATGAAATTAAAAAGCACCTTATCTAACACACTAATGACGCTGATACTTTTTGTCAGCACAGCTTTACCTTTCTCGATATTTAGCTCGCATGCCGCTGTCGCTGCAGAGTCGCCTAAGCAGGTTATTCTAATTACCGGAGCCAACCGAGGAATTGGACTGGCACTGGCTGAAAAATTTCAAAGCCAAGGATATAAAGTCATTGCCACGGCAAGAAAACCCGAGCAAGCTGTCGAGCTTAAAAAACTCGGAGTTCAAGTTGAAAAACTTGATATTACTAGTGCTGAAAGTGTTTCTCAACTTAGTAAAAAGCTTGCTCATCAACCGATTGATATTCTACTGAACAATGCGGGTATCGGTGGACACAGTACACAGAATTTTGAAAGCTTAGACATTGATAAACTGGCAAAAGTGTTAGATGTAAATAGTTTAGGTGCGCTTAGAGTCATTCAAGGATTTCTGCCAAACTTGCAAAAAAACAAAACGAAAGTGATTGCGAATATCAGTAGTCGCATGGGTAGTATTGAGGAGAATAAATCCGGCGGAGTGCTTGGCTATCGCGCCAGTAAAACGGCGTTAAATAGTTTCAATAAATCACTTTCTATAGAATACGCGGCTCAGGGATTTACGTTTGTCGTGCTTCACCCTGGCTGGGTTCGAACCGACATGACCAGCGAACGCGCAACTTACTCCACCACGGAAAGTGCAGAAAAACTATATCAAGTAATTAGTAGTCTAAAACAGAAAGATAACGGTAAATTCTATGATCTTCACGGTAACGAAATAAGTTGGTAGATAGAGTACTAGACAGTCGAAGGATGGGGTTAAATAGCTAATTATTAATCCCAATTAACCAGGATTGCTCAAACGCTTTCGATAATTTGGCTTTGGCTAATACTTGATTGAATTCCTCAACAATTTCAGGCGAGACAGATTTTTTACTAAACATAAAGGAAATATCTGAGCGAAAAACTTCGTTTGGTAATGCTACCACATCATTACTCATCCTAAGGTTTCTTAATTCGTAACCGGCTATTAGAGAGTCTTCCATAAAGCCATCAATGCTACTGTTTCGTATGGAAGGATAGTTTTTTATATTGGAATCGACATAGATAAAATTCTTTTGGTAATCTGGATCCCGTTTTAACGCTTCGATTTCGTCACTATAAATATAACCGGTAGTGACTCCAAGACGAAAGCCCATGTCAAACATTTCTTGCAGGCTTTTGTCATGGTATTCATGGTATTGCTCTTTGCGCACATACATTGAGAAAGTCTCTTGCCGATAACTATCCGAGAAAAGGCCAAATGCCGCTCTTTCCTCGGTAACCGTTATGTCAGCCATAAAGTCGACTTTTCCACTTTTTACCTGTTCTAGTAACCGGTGCCAAACTAATTGTCGAAACTCAACTTTACAATTAAATTCTTTAACGATCGATCGGATAAGCTCTATTTGAAACCCTGCAGGTTCACCCGAAGCATTAAGATATTGATAGGGTTTTACAGCATCCCAACCAAACACTAATCGACAATTTTCAATCGTTTTCTTCTCATTGCTGATACTTTCGCTTGTTTTATCCTGTGCACTAGCAGAACGACTAGCTACGATGATAAGAATCACTGTCAGAATGGGTTTAATCATTTTTTGCACATTTAATACTCGATTATGAAAGGAACCTACTAAATTTAGACTGCCCTGACCTACTAGGGCTATGGCGCTCACAATCCTATCATTCTAAGTAAGCCCTATTAAATTGTCTAGATCTCACCGACCAACGGTAGATTTTGAGATAAAACCTGACTATTTAGCACGCCAACAACTAAAAAACTCAGATAATTTAGTCACTTAGGTCAATACACTATAATTTTAGTGATGTTTTGCGATCCAAGATTATGCTATCGACGTAATCATTTAGTAATCCTGATTAAATAGATATTTGGACAAATAAAGTGAATAACCAAGCTCTGATACGAAACGATGGACTATTGAAAACTTCCCTTATTGGTAGAGTTTATGTCGATGACGGTGTGCTTCAATCTGTGTTTAGCGAGCAAGTGTTGGAGCGAGCTAAGACAGCATCAAATGCTCACTCACAGCTCAAAACCTGGTTATCAGAGAACGGACTAGACTACGACCAATTTCCTGAGATTAAGATCACTGAGCACCGAGCTGTTACTAATCAGGTGGAGCGCTTTGATGATATCGATTTTACTTGTCGCCATAAAAATCAATTTGGTATCTTAGATGGCTCCATTCACATCGCTTACATACCGAAAGGAAAACGCATAGATTTAGCATCGGTCGAACGGCTAATGCAGTTTTTCTGTCAAAAACCGCAGCAGGAAAATAGCTTAACTCAATCAATATTCCAATGTCTGCAGATAGTATTGCAGACGAATGACGTAATGATTAGCAGCGAAGCGGCATTCTTCGGCATCCACTCACCGAGCGAATTAAATGCTATCGCAGTTAATCGCATCGTTGCGAAAGGAGGTATTTTTCAATCAGAGAATGACTGGTTTCTTCCGTCAGAGACTTAAGATTCGATATTTAAAGTAAGTACTATCTAGCACGACTGGCTGTTTTTCTAAATTGAATTCAGTTCTTCCGGCTTATGCAAATGATACCCTTGCAACCAATCGATATTGATATCTTTAAGAATTTCAGAAATAGATTCGCTTTCGACAAACTCCGCTACAACTTGCATATCCAAAGAATGAGCGACTTTAATGATTGCTTCTACCATAACTTTATCCGATTCATTAATTCCTAAATCTTTAATAAACATTCCGTCAACTTTTAAATAGTCAAACGATAGCTGCTTCAAATAGGCGTAACTCGCTAGCCCCGTTCCAAAATCATCAAGCGCAAACTGACACCCAAAAGGTTTAAGTGTATTAATAAAAACTTTCATCGATTCAATATTGGATATTGTCGAGGTTTCAGTGATTTCAAAACAAAGTTTTCTAGCAAGGTCTGCATCACTCACAAAAAGCTTATGCACATAATCTAAGAAAGCTGGTTTGCAAATAGTTTCACCCGATACATTGATTGATAGTTGTTCAAATTCTTCTGGGTGGTCTTTTATAAATGAAACCGTTTTATTAAGTACCCAAAGATCAATTTCGCTAATTAAATGATACTTCTCTGCAATCGCAATAAAATGACCAGGTAGTGCAATACCTCCACGATAAGGCAGTCGAATTAGGACTTCTGCTTTTTGTATGGTCTTATCATAAGGATCAAATATACGTTGAAAGTGGAGCGTGAATTTATTATGACTCAGCGCGCTATTAATCTCTGGAACCCAGGCCATTTCTAAACGACTACTCTTTTGCTTATCTTGTGTAGAGTTATAGAATCGAAGATCGCTGCCGCCTTGATTTTTAATCGTAAAACAGGCGCTCTCAATTTCACTAATAAGGTGGCCGCCCGATTCGAATCCTGTGACCTCGGCGATAACCGCACTTAAAGATAAATTAAACTGTTGCTCATCCCATTTAAAGCTTTCCGCGGAAATATCCTGAACCAATTGTTTAACTTCTCTTTCAACAGTCTCCTCGTCAGCTTGGAATATAATGGAAAACTCATCGCCTCCTAACCTTGAAATAAAAGCACCTTCTGGGCTTATGTGCATAAGCGAGTCACTCAGCCAACGAAGAAACTCATCTCCAACGAAATGACCATGCACATCATTGATTACTTTGAACTGGTCGATATCAAACATTAAGTAGTAGTAGTTCTGCTTTCCTTGCTCTTCTATAGAATCGGCCAAAATCGAATTTAATCGCTCTTCGGTCGCTAAACGATTGTTCAACCGGGAAAGAAAATCATGCCTATCGAGAAACGCCAACTTCTCTTGTAAAAAGCGACGCTCATTCACTTCTTCTCGTAATTTATTATTGGCTAGTATTAAATCTCTAGTTCTTTGCGCGACTTTGAAATGTAGAGTGGCATTAAGCTTTTCTAATTGCCTATTTGATTCGGCTAATTCGTGCTGCCTTAGGAGCAGTGATTCATGTAGAAATTTTCTGTCATGGTGTAGAGCAATTCGAGAAAAAAGCTCAAGTGGCTCTATCGGCTTTTGAATGTAGTCAGTACCACCAACATCAAAAGCATTGCCAATTTCAGCTTTACTTGAAGTGATAAATATAATTGGTTGCTGGTTATAGAATTTGCTTTCTTTTATTCGTTTACAAGCTTCAAGCCCATTAATGTTGGGCATTTGAATATCTAGAAGAATAAGATCGGGTTGCTGTTTTTCAAATGAATCGATTGCAGCCTGGGCATCAAGAAAACTTTGGACCGTATGTCCCTGACTTTCCATTAACTCGGTAATTACGGTAAGCGATACTGGGTCATCATCGACAGCAAGAATATCGAAGGATTGAGGCTTATCTATACTTTGTCGCACATCCATATTTATAACAACCAGTGATAGAAATAGTGTGTAGAGCCGGATAAAAGGGCTATTCACTTTCTAATTCGAATAGTCTAACAAAATTTGAGAGGAGATCCCTTGATTTCACTCCATAATCCCTAAAAATGCTGATTATTTTTTCCATTTAGTTAACTATAGACCACATAAGGTCTTTCAACTTTGACAAAATGAGGTAGCTCTTTAAAACCAATATCGCCATACGAGATTTTATTTTAATTTCGCCCAGCCATGACCCCCCCATCAACATCGACAATGCTGCCAGTAATCCAACTCGAATCATCTGAGAGTAGAAATGCGATACTGTTCGCCACATCTTGTGCTGAGCCAACTCGTCCAATCGGATGGAACTGATTAAAGCTCTCTAGCGCTTCATCCACTTCGGTCGGATCGATAAATGCTTCATAAATAGGGGTTTTGACAACGGCAGGTGAAACAGCATTCACTCGAATGTGATTATCCGCAAGCTCCATTGCCAAGTGCTGCGTAAAAGCATGCAAGCCCGCTTTGGCCATAGAATAAGCCGACGAAGGTGTTGCCTTTATCGCTTGCTTGGCCCACATTGAACCGATATTTACAATATTTCCGCCACCTTGTCTTTGCATATTGGCTACAACGGCTTGAGTAATTAGAAATATTGCCTTATTTAACTCCATGTATTTATCGTAGTCAGCCAAGGTGTGTTCGACAAATGCTTTTGGATTAAAATACCCCGCCGCATTAACTAGATATCCAATGGGGTTCGTTTGCGATTCTACAAAACGAATCACTTTATCTTTTCCGCTTTCAGAATAAAGATCAGCCTCAATCAATCGAACAACTTTGTTTGTATTTTTTACACCCTCAGTTTGCGATTCGATCGTTTGCTTTGCTCGCTTTAGCTTTTCAATATTTCTTCCTACCAAAATCACCTCGATGTTATGTCGAAATAAACTTTCTGCGGTAGCCAGTCCCATACCGCTTGAACCACCAACAATCAGTGCTGCGCCTTGTTTAGAAAAATTCATCATTACTCTCCATCTAATAGTTTATTGTCACCTCCCAATTGAAGCGATGTGATAATATTAAGAGTAATAAACCGCTCTTAAAAGCAGGCACCAAACGGTGTGGTAGGTACTTATTGGTACATCTTTATGATTAACAAAGAAAAATTATTTACAAGAAAATCAGCACCTGAGCAAACTGCTCGTATGGTAGAGACTATTATTGGGTGTAAATGGTCTATTACCGTTTATCAACTACTGAAAAACGGAATTAATCGGCCGGGCGAAATGGTGAGAAGCGTTGACGGCTTGACGACTAAAGTGCTCAACTCTTGTCTTAAGAGAAATATTGATTTCGGAATTCTAAAGAAAGTCAATTATAACGAAGTGCCACCGCGGGTAGAATATAAGGTGACTGATTTCGGAACTCGATTTATCAATATCGTGGATCAATTGGAAAAGTTGCAATTTGAGATTGAGAATTCTTAGCCCCCCAAAGAATGTATTCGATTTATTTTCTCGCTCAAACCGTCTCTCAGTCCAACTTACGAAGATGAAGTTGTAGAATCTGGCGAGGCAATTAGATACTTACCTTCTTCTCATGCCTTTTCATACCTTTAAAAAAGACAACCGGAAGAATATCACTTTGGACCGAATTCTATATTCGGTGCTTAACAAGCGTGTAACCCAATTTATATCTTTAAACTAGTTATTTAGTTTGCTATGTTTAGCAAAACTTCAAGGAGTACTTCATGACCCAAAGACGAAATTTTATCAAAGCGACTATCGCAACCTCTTTGCTGGCAACGATTCCATTAAGCGGCCTTGCCATTAGTGCAAGTGGTCCGAAAATAAAACCTAAACGACTCAAGCCTGGTGATACCATCGGTTTGATTGCTCCGAGTAGCAACACGTGGGAGAATGAAGAGATAGACTTTGCAATGGACGTGCTTCGCTCATTTGGCTTTAAAGTGAAGCCTGGAGAGCACCTTTACAAACGTCACGGTTATTTGGCTGGTGAAGACAAGCAAAGAGCATCGGATGTTAACAAGATGTTTGCCGACAAAGGGGTTGACGCCGTTTACTGTTTGCGCGGCGGCTATGGCTCGCCAAGAATTCTTCCACATCTCGATTATGATCTAATTAAGAAAAATCCAAAAGTGATTGTTGGCTATTCAGATGTGACCGCGCTGCTTAATGCCATCTATAGTAAAACCAATTTAGTTACTTTTCATGGTCCCATCGCTAAACAGAATTTCACCGATTACACATTGAAAAATTTTAAGAAAGTGCTTTTTTCTCCACAAGCCAACATTGAATTGGCCACCCCACCCGTTTTTGAAGCTAAAGAAGGCCAGGCCGAGAAAGATAATCGACTGATAACAGTGACGCCAGGCAAAGCAACTGGACAATTAATTGGCGGTAATTTATCGCTAATGGTCAAGCTCGTCGGAACACCTTTTGAACCGAGTTATAAGAATAAGATTTTATTTCTTGAAGATGTTGAAGAACAACCTTACCGAGTCGATGGCATGTTGACTCACTTGCTTATAGCGGGCCGATTAAAACAACTCGCAGGCATTGTGTTCGGCAAGTGCACTGACTGCGAAGCTAAGGGTGCGTCATTAAGCCTCGAGCAAGTGATTCAAGACCGTTTAGGAAATCTTAACATTCCGGTTCTGAAAGGCGTCATGATAGGGCACATCGATGATATGGCCACCATACCTGTTGGCGCTATTGCAACCTTAGATGCTTCGCGAAAGCGACTGACGCTCAACGAAACAGCGGTCAGCTAAGAATGTCTTTATTGGCAGCACTGTTATCATTTTCTGTGGTTTTTCCTGCTCAGCCAGACATCGCTATTCAGGTGACAGAAAATAAAGAAAAACGGCAAGATTTAATTTTTATTGCTCCTCACGAAAACGAGTCCGTGGCCAATCAATATTTAAGGGATAAAATTAAGACCGAAGGTGGAAAGTTTATTGAATTACGCCAATACGGCAAACGACTGATAGAACTCAAAATAGATGGCAATACTTTGCTAGTTGACCCGAACCGAATATTTACTCCGTTAGGTCGTCGCGCAACCTTACGTAAACTAAACCCTAATATTGCCCCCAACTCATCATTATTCAATAGCGGATTGGCAAGAGCTAAACAGCTCGCCGACTTTCTATTAAATCACCTTAAAAAAAGTAGCCTCTCTAAAACCTTTAGCTGGATTGCAATGCACAACAATACCAACGGATATACCGATGACGGCAAAGGTGGCGAAGGCACTATTTCGATTGTTCGATACCAAAAGAAACTCGCTGGTGGTTCCAAGTTTTTAATTAAAGTTAACCGTACCTCGGCAGATGAGGACGATTTATTTTATGTAACAGATCCTATTGATTTTGCACAAATAAAAAAAGATGGTTGGAACGCGGTTTTAGAAAATCCTATTGTAAAAACGGATATCAATGAGGACGATGGTTCGCTATCAGTTTTCGCTAATCAATCGGGAGTCAGGTACATTAATATTGAAGCTGAACGCAAAGGAACCAACGGTGGAAACGATCATCTTAAGGAAAAACAAAGGATGATTGATTATATCTATACTATTCAAAGTTCAAGCCAGCCAGACCTTTCAAAACCTTCAGAAAACTAAAGGCGTTTAAAGAATCAGCTTAAAAACCGACTTAAAAATTTACCCACACATTCAAGCTGGCTGAGCCTAGTCGAGGCCTTACTGCGGTATTGCTTTCAAATTCAATTCGGACAATCCAGCTCTAACCTTATAAATAAAATCGACACCAGGATCCGTTTTTTCCGTTAAATAACCCGGGTCAACTTCTTTCCAAAGCGGATGGCCGATAAACAATTTATATTCATAGTGCCCTATAACGTAATCAATAGAATGACGCTTTGACAGAAGTTGTATCAATCGAATATTCGATTGAAGTTGCTTTTCAGTTAACGGGTGACTGTTACCATCGCCGACGTTCTCAATCCCTATTGCAGTGTGGTTAAGTCCAATAACGTGACGCGCAAAGGTTGTCTCCGGCATTAATTGGTAAATACTGCCATCTCTATCGATAAGAAAATGCGCCGATACATTGAGCGCACTAGCACTACTTATTTTGGCTCGTGAAGCGGGTAGTCTAGGTGAGTTAAAAACTCTAAATGAATCTTCCAAACTATTAATGGCGGTCCAGTGAACTACCACCATTTGGGGCGTGATAGTTGCTTTGGTTTGCTTGATGTCATAGCGTTGTTGTAGATACTCAAGTGAAAGCGTTTCTCGTTCTTGATTGAATATAATAGGTCTTTGAATGATTTCAAGCTTGGTTTGTGATGCCAAAGCCCCAGGTGTGAATAGGCTTAAATTGACTAGCAGTGTCAACAATACACCACTAGTCAACTTGATAAGCTTCTGAAATTCAAACATTTTTAATTCCAATCATTCGCAGAATCACAAGTTAGGGTTTTCTAAACTTCAGTGTCATTCGTGTCGACTCGCCAATCGCTTCAAACTCTTTCTTGAGCTCCGGATTATCTCTACTGCTAGCCAATGTAGGCGGTAATCTCCAGACGAAGTCTTTTTCAGTTGGTTGATCTTTTGGGTTGATATTGATATCACTTTCGTCAACAAATTCGAATCCAGCTTCTGTCATCTTTGCCTTAATGAAAGATGCTTTTAAGTAACCATTAGACCCATTGGCCCAATCATCGGACAACTCTTCAGGTGCCTTATGCTGAACAATACCAACCATACCGCCAGACTTGAGAATATTAAATGTGTCGGCTAACGCTTGGGTTAAGAAACCGCCATCATTTTCAAATCGAGCTAAGTTATGTAATGCTCGAATAAATAAAACTCTATCAGCTGTGCCATGCATGGATTCTGGCATGCTACCAAATTGGAAGGCCGCAACACTCGCATCATTTTCCGAACGCCAAGAATTGGCTTGCTCCGTCCAAGAATCTACCCACGTCTTCTTTTTTTCAATGTCTTCCGCACTAAAAAAGCCAAATTTAGGATACATATCCGCAGCATAATCAGCTCCTACAACATGTCCATCACTCCCCAATACTGGCAGCATTAGTTTGGTATACCAGCCACCGCCGGGTAATGCCTCTATCACCGTTTGGCCTGGTTGCAGGTCAAAAAACGACAAAGTTTCTAAGGGATGTCTTGCGGAAAATCTTGCTTGAACTTCAGCGGGTTGCTTGGCTAATACATCGGCTAGCGAAGTGCTACTACTCATTTGACTCGCAACGTTTTTCTCAACTTCTTTCACGACATTTTTTTGTGATTCGACCTTAGCTTCTGCTTTTTCTGTATCATGAGCTTTGGAATCATCTTGTTGACTACAACCAGTCATCACCAGTGCCGCTGCAACTAATGAAGACATCCAATAAGCCTTTCTATTTATTCTATTCATGTTTTTCTCCAAGGGTTCGTCGATTAGAGTGCTTATATCCTAAGTGATTAGCACTTAGTAATCAAAACATTGCTCACACATTACAGACAATTCAATAAACTAATGAAACACTATTCTATTGGCAGTACAGCTTCTTTGAGAATGCTATCGTGCGGATAACAGGCATAGGAAGCTGAGCTTAAGACTCTTTATTGACTTGAGTCAGCCACTCGATCACATTTGATTTAACCAGTTTCCCACTAATGGGAAAACGAGCGTGTTGCTTATCATAAAAATAAGCTCGCGGAAGTTCGCCGTACCAACGGGGATCCAGTTGATATCTAAGTTTGGCAGAATGGGTTTCAGCAAAAGCCCAGTTGTCTTCTTGCAACAATTGATGCTCCGCTAGAATATCGGAAAGTTGAGGAAATTCCTCGATGCTTTCGGTTGCCACAATAGACAAATTCAATTCGGGATATTGGTTTTTAACGATTCGAAGCATTTCGAACTCTTGACGACAAGGAAGACAGTCCACAGACCATACGATCAGAATAAACGGTTTCCCAGTATGTCCTTTTTTAATCTGCTCAAGAGAATCTGCTTGAAAAACTTTTAGGGATTTTATTGTTCGATTGTTTTCTGAGGCATTGCTCTGCAACACAACCAGTAAAAGCAGCGACAGAATCGCGACTTTCGACCGAAAAATAAGATTTAAGTAATCCATACTAAAATTTCTTAGCTTTCATGATCAAGCCCAATCGG
>JBDVOJ010000064.1:0-1633 GCA_039969155.1 Kangiellaceae bacterium | reverse complement strand
GAAATGGTAATGCCAGGTGATAACATCAAAATGTCAGTTGAGTTAATTGCACCAATCGCAATGGACGAAGGCTTACGTTTTGCAATCCGTGAAGGCGGACGTACTGTTGGTGCGGGTGTTGTTGCTAAAATCTTAGCTTAGCATTAAAACGCTTTTAGCCTTTAATTCAAAGGCTAAACAGATGAAAAGACGCCAAATTTGGCGTCTTTTTTTTGTTCTAACATTTAGCGACCGGAAGTTCTCGCGGTAATTTAACCGCATTTATAGTTTGCGGATATCTCATTTGTTGTATATATTTAATCGAACTGGTTAGAAAAATCGTAATGGTTAACTTAAATAGCCTTTACTTGTTAACAAGTCGCAAAGCTCCCCCCTCTTAAAAACCTCCATAAAACCTCCATAAAACCTTTATAGATGCATATGCAATATAATTGTTACAAAAAAAAGCAAAAAACTTGCAACTAGACATTCCTTTATATATATTTAATGGAACTAGCTATCAATAGAGATCTATTTGGCTAGCAGGGAGCGATATAAATAGTTGCCAAATAGAAGCAACAAAAGGGATTCTTTCCTAGTCGACTCAAATCGAAAATAATAATTTGATCTTGCATTTCCTTTGATGAAAACCTCATCTTGAGAAGGAAGGCGTCAACGCATCCATGCCTAATTAGGTGTGACTATAGGAGTAATTATGAGTTTTAATTCTCAAGACGAGAACACCAAAGGGTTGCGGTCCTTTGCGTTGTCTAAGTCAGTATTATTAAGTTCGATGCTATTGTTGACCAGTGGTTGTTTCACTGGTGATGAAACAGTAGAAAACATCGAGCCATTACCAATTGTCGTTGTTTTACCAGAGCCCGATCCGTCTGAGTTGACCGGACCAGTTTTTGGTGATCTTCCAGAAGGATTAGAAGAAGCTAATCACGGCGCATTTGAAGGCGGTGCTACTGGCTCTGCAGCTGACACTTCGATTAACAATGTACAACAAGCTGATGCTCAAAGAGATTCGGGCATATTTAACGTTCCAACAAACGGTGCGCCAAGTCCATTATTCGGTGCTCAACCATTTACTCAACAAATTATGCGTTTTGAAGAGTTTGGTGCTGGTCCTATCGACCTTGAGCAAACAACGGCTCCCACTGATTGGGTTGATCTTCCTGCCCCTGGAGATGCTGTTAGCATTCCAGATTCAAACGAATTAGAAAGTTTCCTTAGTCAAGATATATGGCCAATTCCGACTAAGTATGCGAATACAGAAAAATTAAATCCTTGGCAGAGCGAGATTGAAAGCTTTTTAGGGCGTTCACTCGATACTCCGCCTGCAGAAGGACGGCCACCTGGATTAGGTTGGTCTCATCAGAGATGGGAAGAATTTAAACCTGAAACCTATTTCCAAACAGCGACTACGGGTTCTAGAACCAATGGTGGTTTCCGCGACTCTAAGCAAGATCATCAATATTCTGTTGGTGAATTCGCAGAAGGTGGTTTATATCATAATACCGCTGGATTAGAAGGAACAGCTGGAACAACCGCAGGAATTAGCATCCGCTTCCATCCTGCTATGCCGGTTCAAAACCCTGACGCATTATGGACTTTTGATGGTACGTTACCACCAAAACTACTTAAAGTT
>JBDVOJ010000063.1:0-1207 GCA_039969155.1 Kangiellaceae bacterium | reverse complement strand
CTTGTCTTCCCAATCATCGAGAAACTCAAAGTTATCTAAGATCGTTTCTAAGTCCATAAGAGGCGTATCCAGCTCGTTTTAGAATGCACACTCTCGGCTATCATGCAGCGTTGCCAAGCACAACCTCACGAGAGGCAGAATTGCTTCCAAAGACCTTTAAGTTCTCTAAGAGGTTTGGTTTTTTGATACTGCTGCTGCTTCTACTGATTTCTCCGCAAATTGTTCATCGAGAAATTTGTAAAGCAAACCTGATGCATATACAGCCTTCACACCGAACGCATTGGCGAAGTCACGGCCTTTTTCGCAAGTCTCTGGGTTGCGGCCACAAAAACTTGCAAGGTCAGAAATCGCTCCACTGGCAATTTCAATTGCACCAGCAGTCGAAACGACTTGTGTAACAGTTGCGTCTGTTTTGGATTTATCAATCGGCAATATCAGCACAATTAAACTTACCCAAAATACGGTTCTGATTAAGAACATGATCATTTTAAATTCCCCAAAGATCGCTTTTTTCCCACAGCGTTGAACTGACCATAGCGCTAGTGTTTCAAGATCAAATGGAGATTGGTGGTTGGTTTTGAGGTAAACTGTCTACAAATTTGAATAAAATTGTAATTGTTTGAAATTGTGCGAGTAAATATTGGGCTGTTGAATTAAGCCGTTGATATAATTGATTATTATTTTGAATTTAGGGTTTTCCGTGGTCGATTTTTTGTTAAGGGATTAGCAACCATGTTGAATGAAAGCATGAAATAAACCGCATTTTTCGCGATTTTTTCGATTTAACGAGCTTAAGCGCTGTTCATTTTAGCGGTTTTTTTAATACCCCGTGAGATGCTGTTTAAATAACAAAAGCCCAAAAGGGGCTATAACAGGGTCTAAGGCGCGTGTTCTTTCGAGTATCAGAAGATTTATTTTCTAGTGAACTGTTTGGTGAGCAAGACTGGCCGCAATTAGAGCGACAGTTTTTAGTAACCCAGATTGTATCTAGCGTTTTTGCCCTCCTCGCATTTCCGATTTGGATATTGTGGAGTGGAGCGCTCACTTTTGAGATGGCAATTATCTTTGTGTGGTTGCTTGGTCCCCTTGCATCGGCATTGGTATTGGTTCGCTCGCGATCGCTTGAGCTGGCCTTTTTGGTATCTGCAACAACGCTTACTGGATTAATTGCTACAATATGTGCGTTTACTGGTGGTACCCAGTCTTT
>JBDVOJ010000062.1:0-36271 GCA_039969155.1 Kangiellaceae bacterium | reverse complement strand
GCAGGGGCTAACCAACAGGCTGCCGCGGTGAATGAAACCACGAGCACTCTCGAAGAGATTAGGGCCATCTCTAAGCAGACACAAGAAAAAGCTGAAGCCTTAGGAGAGGCCGCTGACAAGACTCGTGCCGATGGTGAGTTGGGTGTGGAAATTGTAGAGCAAACCACTCAAGGAATGGAGTCCATTAGAGATCAAGTTCAAGATATTGCCCAAAATATTTTAGCGTTAAGTGAGCAAACTCAACAGATTGGTGAAATAACCAGTTCGGTCAATGATCTTGCACAACAATTAAAGATGTTGTCATTAAATGCATCTATCGAAGCCGCAAAAGCGGGAGAGGCTGGTAAGGGTTTTGCGGTGGTGGCTGCCGAAGTCAAAGATCTCGCTGAGCAATCACAGCAAGCGACAGTTCAAGTCAATGGTATTCTACAGGAAATTCAACGAGCGACAGATAAGGCGGTAATGGTCACGGAAGAAGGAACTAAAGGCGTCGATCATGGAATGAATTTGGTAGAGCAGTCAGGGTCTGCAATGAAAAATTTAACATCGGCTATCCGAGAAGCTTCTATCGCAAGTCGCCAGATCGTCGCAGCCGTTCATCAGGAAGCAACCGGTATCGATCAGATCGCAATGGCTATGCGAGAGATTAATGAAGCCGCTAGGCGAGTCGTTGATTCAACACAGAAAACAAAATCTTCAGCAGAAACACTCGGTGAAATGTCAGAAGAAATGCGAAGTAGTATTAAAACATTTAGAAAGTCGTAACGACTAAATGAAATCAATTTTTTAAACTAAGAGATTAAAAATGAACTCATGAGTATCGATCCCGAATTTCTAAAACTATTAATGGAAACATTTCGACTTGAGCTCGAGGAACAACTGCAGTCTATCACCGATGAATTACTCAAGTTGGAAAAGTCGCCAGATGATGTAAAACGACAAGAGTATCTTAATTCTGCCTTTCGAGCGGCACATAATATTAAGGGTGCTGCTCGTGGAGTAGATGCAAACCATGTAGAAGCACTTGCTCATCGATTAGAGTCTTTGTTTAGTAGTTTGAAGCAAACTAATATTCAACCTTCGGCAACGATAGTGGACCTGTGTTTAGAGACCGTGGATGGAGTGAGAGAAGCCGAGGCTTCACAACGAGATAATCGAGAGGAAAACTTTGACAAAGCAGCGCTATTAGACCGACTACAACAAGCAATTCAGACTTTGGAGTTAGAGCAGCAAGAGAACCCTTTTTCTAACGATGAGATAGATAACCCTACGAGAGATTCAGAACCTGTTCCAGCTGAACTCGCATTGCCTAAAGGGGAGAATGATGACAACTCGAAAGTACCCCCTCAGTCAGCAGACCTTGATGAAAAATGTGAGAGCATTGAAACCGAATCAGTTGCAACCGTAACAGAAAAAAGCGCACAGGGAAGTACATCGGTACCGGCCGCATCTTCTGCATCTGATGCCATTAGAGTATCTGTCGACAAGTTACAGCGAGTCTCTTCAATGGCAGAGGAAATCCAAGTCGCAAAAATAGCCATTGATGATCATTTTAGTGACATTCAAAATATGGCATTTCAGATAGCCAAGATTGAATCACAACTTAATCGAGTAAAACCAGTGCTAGGCCGTAATGATTCCAACGTTAGTGTAGACGCTTCGCTGATGTTAGCCGAGGGAATAGAAAGCATTGAGGCGCTTAGGTCAACCTCTAACCTTTTAATTAAATCAATGAGAAATACTAATAGTCGTATGGGCTTTCTATCTAACGCATTACAAGGTGACATTAGAATGCTAAGACTAGTACCTGCGGCGACCATGTTGAATCCGCTATCGCGAGTAGTCAGAGATATCGCAAGAGACTTGAATAAAAATATTCGATTGGTGGTAGAGGGTGATCAAATAGAAATGGATCGAACCGTGTTAGACGGAATAAAAAATCCTCTCATGCACTTGATACGCAACTCGGTTGATCATGGTATCGAATCTCCAGAGCAAAGATTAGTCTTTGGGAAGGATGAAGAAGGCATTGTCAAGATTGAAGTGACCAGTGCCGGAGGCCAGATAAAAATAGTTGTTTCCGATGACGGAAAAGGCATTGATGTGGATAAGGTCGTTCAAATTGCTCTGAGCAAGAATATAGTTAGTCAAGATGAACTTGAAAGAATGGATCAACAAGCGAAGATGGAGTTGATTTTTAGGCCGGGGTTTTCGAGCAAAGAAATAATTACGGATATTTCAGGTCGAGGTGTCGGTCTTGATGTTGTTAAAGCAAACTTAAGAGAGTTAAATGGAACCGCATCGATTAGTTCTGAGCTTGGTAAAGGAGCGAGTTTCATATTACAAGTTCCATTAACATTAACCTCCGAACGCGGGTTACAAGTTCGTGCAAGCGGTGAGAATCTGGTTATTCCTAGCACCTCCGTTGATCGAATAAAAATCTTAGACTTTAAGGATGTTCTTGATGTTTCGGCTAATCAAGTGATTCTAATTAATGAGCGTCCAATTCCTCTAAGAGACTTGGGGGCTACTTTGGAAATGCCGGCTGGAGATTGGCAGGACAAAGAAAAAATCCCAGTGATTATTGTCTCAAAAGGGTGGTCAACTGTCGCTTTTTTGGTTGATGAAGTCGTTGGGGAAAGAGAGATTGTTATCAAGCGACTGCAACCCCCATTAATTTCGGTACCAAATGTTAGTGGTGCTACTATGACCGGAAGCGGTGACATAATGATGGTTTTAAACGTTGGCGATTTGGTGGAATCTGCCCAGCACCACTCCTCTCATAGCAATTTAAATTTCGAGCGAAAAGATGAAAAAACTATTCAACCCCACATACTTGTTGTCGATGACTCCATAACTACCCGTACGCTAGAAAAAAATATACTTGAAACTCATGGGTATCAAGTCACTACTGCAACAGATGGGTTAAAAGGTTGGAACTTAGTAAAGGAGAACCGCTTTGATCTAATTGTGACTGACGTTGAAATGCCAAAGATGAATGGCTTTGAGTTAGCTGAACAAATTAAATCTGACGATACCCTGAAAGAAACTCCTGTCATTATCGTCACTTCGCTTGCTAAAGATGAAGACAAAAAAAGAGGCATTGAAGTAGGCGCTGATGCCTATATTGTCAAAGGTCAGTTCGAAACTAAAGCGCTGCTAGATGTGGTGAAGCAGCTGTTGTAATAGAGATTAGGGTTTATTATTTTGATAAAAGTATTAATAGTTGATGATTCTGCTTCAGTAACAATGCTGTTAAGCCAGATTATTAATGAACAAAATGATATGCAGGTCATTGGGAAAGCTAATAATGGCCGTGACGCCATCGAACTGGCTGAAAAACTACGACCCGATATTATTACTATGGATATACATATGCCCGGTGTCGATGGCTTCGAAGCAACTCGAACCATAATGCAGAATACACCTACTCCCATCGTGATCATAAGTTCTCTGCTAAATAACAAAGAAATGAAAATTAGTTTTAAAGCTCTTGAAGAAGGCGCGTTAGCGGTACTTGAAAAACCGCCGGGACCAGCGAACCCGAAGTTTGAAAGCGTCTGTCGAGACTTGGTTGATACTTTAAGAGCAATGTCGGGTATGCGAGTAATTAGAAAGCGTGAAATCATTAAGCTTTCGCAATCATTGTTGAAAGTTGCAGAAACCGATTCGTCATCTTTTAATCAGTTTGAGTCTATTTGCCCAAAGAAAATCATAGCAATCGCTTCGTCTACAGGTGGTCCGGCAGCGATTAAAGATATTTTGTCCGAGTTACCGGAAGGACTACCTGTCCCCATTGTAATTGTTCAACATATTTCATCCGGGTTCTTATCGTGTATGGTCGACTGGATACAAGCTAGTGTTACGCTGCGTTGTGAAGTGGCTTCTCAGGGTCAAGCGTTAAAACCTGGCCATGTCTATTTCGCACCGGATGGTTATCACATGATGATAGAAGATAGTGAGGAAGGGCTAATTGCTAAATTAGAAGATTTTCCACCCATAAACCTTCATAGACCTTCAGCAACTCCTTTGTTTAAGTCGGTAGCAGCATCTTGTGGCGACAGGGCGATTGGTATTGTATTAACCGGTATGGGAAGTGACGGCGCGGAAGGGTTACTTGAGATGAAATCTGTAAGTGCAACAACATTCGTCCAAGATAAAGTTAGTAGTATTGTCCATAGTATGCCCGAAGCCGCCTTGGCCATCGGCGCTGCTTCCGAAGCCATCAGTATAGAGATGATCGCTCCAAGGATAATTCAACTACTTAAAGGTGGATAAATGCCAGTGATATTCGAGTTAAAGTTCTCAGTAGAAAAAGAGCAAATACAATGAAAGCGCTTGTTATCGAAGATTCTCAGATATATAGAAAAATAGTCGAGAATGCTTTGACTGGGCTCGGTATTTTGGTGCGTAGTGTAGAAACCGCGAAGCAAGGTTTTAGTTGCCTTTCCGAAGAACGCTTTGATTTTGTGTGTCTCGATTTACACCTACCGGATATTAATGGGTTAGAGTTTTGTCGCCGATTTAGAGCGCAAGCTGCGAATCGACTGATTCCCGTTTTGCTGTTGACATCAGAAGACGACGAATCATTAATTTATTCGGCGTTGAATGCCGGAATCACCGAAGTATTTCGTAAATCCAATCTCGAGCATCTACACAACTCTTTGAGCGACTACGCGCGACGCATGGCAAGAGAATATCAAGGACGAGTTCTTTTAGTTGAGGATAGTGCTACAACGAGTTCACTATTAAATTATATGTTGCAGCAATTGAGTCTAGAAGTCGATTGCTTTGATACGGTAGAGGCGGCTTTAGACTCTTTCAAAGAGAATGACTACGACTTAATTATATCTGATGTTGTTTTGGCTGGCGAAATGAGTGGCTTGGGCTTAGTCAGAGAAGTTCGTGCTATGACATCGGAGTCAGGTCGTGTTCCGATATTAGGGCTTTCGGCTTTGGAGGACGCAGCGAGAAAAATTGAGATGCTAAGACTGGGTGCCAATGATTACGTCCCAAAACCTGTTATTCAGGAGGAGTTTATTGCGAGGGTAGGCAATTTAATTAGTAATAAACAATTATTTGATCAAGTTCAAAGACAAAGAAAGGAGTTAAAGAAGGTTAGTGTCACTGACCAACTTACAGGACTTTACAATAGACATTACTTAGCCGAAGTCAGTGTTCAAATGATCAGTAACGCTCATCGAAAATCAAAGCCGCTTAGTATGTTGATGGTAGATTTAGATTTCTTTAAGAAAATAAATGACAATAACGGTCATGATATTGGAGACAAGGTTTTACAGGGGGTTGGAAAATTGGTTCGCCAGAGTTGTCGCGGTGGAGATGTCGCCGCGCGGTTTGGTGGAGAAGAATTTGTCATTCTACTTTACGATTGTAATGCCACAAAAGCGGAAGATATTGCCCAGAGATTGTTGTTAAAAGTTCGAGAACTGAAACCTCAGGGTCTCAACATCACGGCGAGTATCGGGGTATCTGTTTTAGAACATGAAACTAAAATGACATTTGATGAACTATTCAAATTGGCGGATGAAGCGTTGTATGTTGCTAAGAATGCAGGTCGAGATCAAGTTCTAATCGCTGGAACGGAGCCATCCTCTAAAAAGTAGCTACGCATAAATTGATGCTCTCCCAGCCCAATTAACCACCATTATATTAGCTGGTTGGCGTAGGTTTCACTAAGCTTCAGCAAATCTTCATTAAATCTTTATGCTAGATTCAGCATAAAAACTGCTTTATTAACTCTAATAGCTACTCTGTTATCGACTTATTAGAGAGTTTACCAATGAGAATTACCTTTCAGTTTAACTACTATGTTTTGGCAAAGATGCTTTTTGTATTTGGCTTGATTAATTCTATTTTCTACCAGCCGGCTTCCGCACAACCGCTGGAATGGCAAACCGCAAACGCCAAAACTATCGGTTGGGATAGCGATAAGCTGGCACAAATATCCGAAAAAGTGAACAGCAATGAGTTTCAAAAGCTCACCAGTGTACTTATCGCTCATAAAGGAAAGTTGGTCCATGAGCAGTACTTTAACAATGGCCATGTGGATTACATGAATGACCTTCGTTCGGCGACCAAGTCAATTACTTCGCTAATGGTCGGTTTAGCGTTAGAGCATGGACATATTAAATCCGTCGAACAAAAAGCCTTTTCGTTAATTGCAGATAAGCAAGAATTTGAAGCGATGCATCCGCTCAAACAAGCCATCACTATTCAGGACTTACTGAGTATGAGTTCGATACTCGGTTGTAATGATGACACGCCTTATTCGCTCGGAAACGAAGAACGGATGTATATTTCTTATGACTGGGTTGAATTTGTCAAAAACATACCGCTCAGAGGTTTTGCGCCTTGGGAGAAGCGGCCTGAAGAAAGTCCGTTTAATCGAGCTTTCTCGTATTGTACCGCCGGTTCTTTTTTATTGGGCGCTATCGTTGAAAAAACATCGGGCTTAAAAATGGACGCTTATGCTAAAAAATACCTTGATAAACCATTAGGCATTGAATCAGTAAAGTGGAACTATTCTAATCACGGTATCACTTCGGGAGCGGGTGGTACTCGTTACAAGAGTCGTGATTTTCTTAAATTCGGTGAGCTCTATCGACAAGGGGGTCAATGGAATGGTAAGCAAGTGATCAGTCAAAAATGGGTTGAAGAGTCTGTGAAAAGTCGCGTCGATGTAAGAGAGAATGTTGAGTATGGCTATTTTTGGTGGAAATTCGCCTATGAGGTCGATGGAAAAAAATATTGGAGTTACGCGGCATCAGGTAACGGTGGTAATTACTTATTTGTTCAGCCTGAACTGGAATTGGTTACCTTGATCACCAGTGAATTCTATAATTCAAGACAAGGTCATCAGCAGTCACAATCTATTTATAGTGACTATGTTTTGGCCGCACATCCGAAGCATAGTGATCCTAAAAAATAACTGGGTTAAATACTCTGATAACAATTAGTTTGTATGGATTAGTCACCCGGTAAAAAGGGTGACTAGTTTTACTAATCTAAAAGCCCGCTAGGGAGCCAAGCTTGCTGAACAAGTTGCTGCTGGAGAGATTGCTTTTTAAGCTGTAACTGCTCGATCAACTGTTTAAATGCTTCATTCTGCTGAACTTGCTCGAAAAATGGACTTTGTTGCAAATAGCCGATATCCAAATAGCCATTATTCGCTAAACGATTTAAAGAGTCTTGCGCCTTTGTTTGATCACCTAATACCCTTTGATGAATCAAATAAAGCTCTAAAAAGTTGTCAGGCCAAGTATCACCAGACTCGATCGCTTGATTGAGCTGGTCGACTCTTTTTAGAGCGTCATCCTGAGTCAAAGAATTAGTGTAGATTTCGGCGATGGTTCGGTTATAAGACGTGTTTGGATTGATTGATTTTGATTTCTCAAACCAAGCTAATGCGTCATTGATATCTCTATTCTTCAAGGATATTTCACCAAGCAGGCGGTAAAGGTCTCTTCTAAATATTCCTCGTTCAATGGCTTGCTGAGCGATAGCCTGAGCTTCTACCAATTTTCCACGGGCAAAAAGGAACTGTGGATAGGCCTCATTAATAAAAACATTGTCTGGATAAAGCTCAAAGATCTGCTGATGGATTTTATTGGCTTGTGGGATATAACCAAGAAGCTCTAAGTTCCGTGCGAGTTGAAGTCGGGTGAGGGCATTTTCATTGGTCTGATCAATGACCTCAAAATTCCATTGAATGGCGTTGATAAATTGACCACTTTTTTCTAATAAATGCGCCGCTGAAGAACGCGAAGAAAAATCTTGTGGATTGAGTTCGACCGCTTTGATGTAACTTTGTAATGCAAGTTTAAGGTTGCCTAAACAATCAACTGCGTAACCTCTAGCAGCCCAAGCGTCGGCTCTCGCTTGATTATTTAACGTTGGATTAGTCAAAAGCTTCTTAACTAATTGCTCGGATTCCTTTGCCAATTCGATAGAATGAGAATAACGACAAACCAAAGCGCTCAAGGTGTTGGCCAACCCAATCGTCGCACGAATCTGTTGTTCAGGTTGTAATAATGCTTTTCGATAAAATGTCTCTGCTCTGAGCAAGTCATCTTGCTGACCTATTCGGTAATAATAGTCGGCGCGAGCCAAAATGGTTGAGCCGTTAGTTTGTGAGTCTTGTGAATTTTGTGAGTTTTTAGATTTTGCGGCTTGGTATTGGCTAGTCGGGTTATCAGAATTTTGCGATACCAACATTTTAAATGACACTAAGCTGCCAATTACTAAAATAACACCGACTAAAATAGAAACTTGTAGTGCAATTGAAGGCGTATTGGATTGGCTCGGTTTAGTGTCTAGGGCTTGGTCTTCTATTCCCTTGGATAATTCTGATTGTTCTAAGTCTGTCTGTTTGGCAGAGTGGCCAGTCTGAATGGGGCCGGGCGAAGGAATAAGCTGATAGCCAAACCCTCTAACCGATTTAATATAGCGAGGCAATTTAGTGTCATCGCCCAAGCCTTGTCTGAGTAAGCGAATACGCTGGATCACCGTTTCATTACTGACTTCTCTGTCGTTCCAAACGCTGTTGGCTATCTCGTCAATCGAATTGGTTTTGGAAGGATTGTTAATAAAGAATACTAGCAACTGATAACTAAGTTTCGGCAGCGGGACGGTGTCTTGGCCGCGAGTAATCTGCTGCTTTTCTAGATCAATACATAAGTCATCTAATTGGATAAGCTGATTATTCATTAACCGCCACTACTCTTTTGTGTTTGAATTGATGTTTTCGAACTGTTGGTATTAAATCTTAGGATTTGTAGGCTTTCTGCCAGTCTCGAAATAGTCTACTGGTAATTCCCACAATAGGAAAGAGTGGATCTCTCATTGAATTATTTTGAAACTAATTTGGTAGTAGTTATGAGTTACGGGTTACGAATTGCTAGTTGCGAAAAGCAAAGGGAGCTGGGAGCTAGGAGCTGGGAGTTAGGAGCTGGGAGCTGGGAAAATATGTTGCGGGTTGCGAGGATATAGATCACTGAGCGGAGTCGAAGTGTCGATTGCTCTGCGGGTTATGAGATTTAGCTATCGCTTAAGCTATTGATACAGACCAGCTGGTATGTTCTAATTTGTCACCAGATAAAACAGTCGCTTTTGTCAGAAGAGTCGCGTTATAGAAAAAGGTGCTTCCACCTAGGAAATTAAATGCCATCCATTATTCAAATTAAGAATTTAAACAAGGTCTATCCTTCTGGATTTAAGGCGCTCGATAGCGTCACCTTAGATATTAAACGTGGGGAAATATTCGCTCTGCTTGGACCGAATGGTGCAGGAAAAACCACTCTGATCAGCGCAATCTGTGGCATTGTTAATCCAACCGGTGGTCAAATTCTGGCGGATGGATTTGACGTAGTGAAAGACTACCGAAAAGCTCGAGCTAGAATTGGCTTAGTTCCGCAAGAGCTGACCACAGATGCCTTCGAAACCGTGATCAATACCGTAACCTTTAGTCGAGGATTATTTGGCAAGCCGGCTAATCCTGCGCATATTGAAAAAATTCTTAAACAATTGTCTCTATGGGATAAAAAGGATTCTAAAATGATAGCGCTCTCAGGTGGAATGAAACGCCGCGTGATGATTGCTAAAGCTTTATCACACGAACCTGAAATACTATTCTTAGATGAGCCCACTGCTGGGGTCGATGTCGATCTCCGGCGAGATATGTGGGAAATGGTGCGAGGACTAAGAGATAGCGGCGCGACAATCATCCTGACTACCCATTACATCGAAGAAGCCGAAGAAATGGCCGATAGAATTGGAGTGATCAACAAAGGCGAGTTGATCTTAGTTGAGGAAAAAGCTGACCTTATGCGCAAGTTAGGCAAACGTCAGTTGACCTTGCACTTACAAGCTCCACTCAACTCTATTCCTGCAGAGCTAAATTCTTTGCCACTAGAGCTAACCGATGATGGCTTAGACTTGATTTATTCATTTGATACGCAACAAGAGCAAACGGGCATTGCCGATCTATTAAAGCAGTTAAGTAACCATGGTATCGATTTTAAAGATCTCAATTCGTCTCAAAATTCACTCGAAGATATTTTCGTTAACTTAGTGAGGTCTCGCTCATGAATTTCTATGCGATAAAAGCGATTTATATGTTTGAAATGGCAAGAACGGCGAGAACTTTAATGCAGAGCATTGCATCTCCGGTGCTTTCAACTTCACTCTACTTTGTGGTCTTTGGCGCGGCTATTGGTTCTAGGATGGGGGATATCAACGGTGTTAGTTATGGCGCTTTTATTATTCCAGGTTTGGTCATGCTGGCGTTGTTAAGTGAAAGCATTTCTAACGCATCATTTGGGATATTCTTTCCTAAATTTTCTGGGACTATTTATGAAGTGTTATCGGCACCCATTTCATTTGTTGAAATTGTGATGGGCTATGTTGGCGCTGCCGCGAGTAAATCAATTGTGCTGGGCTGTTTGATATTAGCGACAGCGACGATATTTGTTGATTATGAAATCGCCCACCCGTTTTGGATGGTGGGCTTTTTAGTCTTAACCGCAATCACTTTTAGCTTGTTCGGTTTTATTATCGGTATTTGGGCTGATAATTTTCAAAAGCTACAAGTGATTCCGCTCATGGTGGTAACCCCGTTAACCTTTTTAGGTGGAAGCTTTTATTCCATCAGTATGTTGCCGCCTATTTGGCAAAAAATTACACTTTTTAATCCAGTAGTGTATCTGATCAGTGGATTTCGGTGGAGTTTTGTTGGTAAGTCCGACGTTCATATTGGAGTGAGCGTCGGCATGACTTTTTTGTTTATGATTATTTGTTTAACCTTTATTTGGTGGATATTTAGGTCTGGGTATAAGTTGAGGCCTTAAAGCTAGTTACCAAGAAAACAAAACGAAGAATAGAAAACTATGAATAAAGCCTATTGGATAGTCAGAGCGGATATCACCGACACTGAAAAGTTTAAGCACTATATCTCTAAGACTCCTGCAGTCTTGGAGTCATTTAATGCGAAGTTTTTGGCAAGAGCCGGCAAATATGAAGTAGTAGAGGGCGAGACACGCAGTAGAAACACGATAATTGAGTTTCCTTCCTACGAGAAAGCTATGGCTTGTTATCGCTCGGAAGAATACCAATCCGCTAGAAAACAACGGCTGGGTGGAGCTGATATTGATATTGTGATCGTTGAAGGATGTGGTGCTGAGTAGCTATACAGCAATCACGACATATTATGACTGAAGATCTAAAGAACATATATTCTCCTCCAATTAGTTCTACCGAAATTTCCCTCGACGTCGATGTCTACTCATATGGCAGATACGGATGTCAAACTTATCTAGCTCTTATTCTTTTGGTAAGCTTGTCGTTAATAGGCCTTGAATTAGTTAACCTATACAATGGTACACTTAAATACCAAATGACAGTCTATATTGTAATTTGGCAGTTCTTGGTTTTCCTTGTTTTCACACTTCCTGCACCTTATATCGGTAGAAGGCTTGGTTTTATTTCTACTTCAAAGTCATTAAAGTTTATAAAACACTTCGTAGGCTTTTTGCTTCTAGAAACTTTTCTAGTTAGTATTCTTTTTTTCTTACTGGAGATTACGAGGTTTACTCTAATAGAATCAAGTCAAATGACATTTGATTATTTTTGGAAATTTTCGACTCGATTTCCGTTTGTATTATTGATTCTATTTCTTTTGCTAAACTGTTTAACCTGTATCTTGATTAAGCTTCGTATTTATCTGTTGAAACGTGAGATTTCAGAAGCCTAAGCTCGCCATTTTTCATATTGTTGATTGCTGCCCTATCTGTTATTCTTTAATTGTTATATTAATAGATGGAGTTTGTCTTTAAATGGAATTATCAGTCTTTGAGCGCACCGCACAACGAGCGGAGAAGCTCGCCGAAACCAACTTTTCTTACTACAAATTCAAATTAGTCACCTTCGCGCTACTTGGGTATTTCGTCATATTCGCCGCTATTGCTTTGGCTGTGGGTTCACTAGTCGGTATCGGGTATCTAGCTTATGCGCATACCGCCTGGATTATTCTGCTATTTAAAAAGAAGATTGGCTTTCTGCTGATCCCAGTGATTTGGATCTTGCTGAGAGCCTGCTGGGTTCGAATTGAAGCGCCATCTGGGTTTGAGCTGAAGAAAAAAGACTACCCAGAATTATTCGCGGAAATTGATTCTATTCGAAAAGCGCTAGACGCTCCAAAAATTCATCAGGTGATTCTTACTCAAGAAATGAATGCGGCGATTGCGCAAACGCCTCGTTTGGGTATTTTCGGTTGGCAGAAAAACACCCTCATTTTAGGCATGGAGTTATTACTGATTCTTTCCCCAGAGCAAACACGCTCAGTAATTGCCCATGAATTCGGCCATTTATCCGGTAATCACAGCCGGTTTAATGGTTGGATCTATCGAGTGAGAACCACTTGGTTCCAGATAATGCAAGCGTTCGATCAGCAGCATTCTTGGGGTGGCGCTATTATGGCCAAGTTCTTCGACTTTTATGCGCCTCGGTTCGCGGCTTATTCTTTTGTGCTTGCCAGAGCGAATGAATATGAAGCCGATAGAATTGCCGCAGAACTAACCTGCAAAAAAGCCACCGGTGAAGCGTTAGTTAATACTTACGTTGTCGCACCTTATATCGAGAATAATTACTGGCAAGACTATTTTAAACTCGCCGACGACAACCCAGAGCCCGTCTACTTACCTTGGTCTGGTCTAAGACGTTTCTTAAACGAAAATACTGCTTCACAAGATTCTTTGGCGAAAGGTCTAGACACTGAGTTAAAAGTCGAAACTCAAATTGATAATACTCATCCTGCTTTAGCTGACCGATTAAAAGCCATTGGTTATGTGGCTCAGACGCCACAGCCAGTTGAGAATACTGCGGCAAAGGCACTTTTAGGAGCTAATTATTCACAGGTAGTGAAGGATTTGGATGACCAATGGTTGGTCGAGCAAAAAGAAAACTGGAACGCGCGTTATGCCTATGTGCAAGAAAGTCGTAAGAAATTAGATGAGCTAAAGGAGAAACCAATTAACAATATGACCGAAGATGATCATTGGAGCTTATGTTGTTTAACTGATGAATTTAAATCGCCTGAAGAAGGCATGGCGATGGTTCACGACTTTTACAAAAAATATCCTGATTCTCCCAGAGCCGCGTTTGTCATTGGAAGAAAACTATTTGAAGAAAAGAATGATGAATGTATTCAACATTTCAAGATATCCGTTAATGAACCGTCCTTAGTGATTGAAAGTAGCCAAATGGCCTATCAGTTTTTACAAGACATTGACCAAGCAGAACAAGCGGAAGGTTGGAAGAAGTTAGCCGAAGGGCAGATGCAAGCGGACGAAGCCGCTAACCGAGAACGAAGCGAATTAAATCCCGATGATCATTTATACAAAGCAACCATTGATGACAAAATGCGTAAAACCATTATTGCGGGTCTAATGCAAAATGAGTTAATCAAATCAGTATGGTTAGTAGAAAAAGAAGTACAGCATTATAAAGAAACACCCATGTTAGCGATTGCGGTTAAGACTAAAGGCATGCACTTAAGTGAAGAGTCGGCGATGCAAAAAGTGTACGTTCAAATGGAGATTGAAGCGTCTTATATTATTGTTCCTTATTTGTCAGATTATAAGAAGTTGTGTAAGAAGATAATGAAGGAAGGGGAGAGGTTGTTTTAGTTTAAGCGTTGTTAAAGATCCTAGAGGTTAGGTTGAAAAGATGGATATGAATAAAGCGAAGGAAAGAGAATACAAAAAGTCTGAGTTTTTATCCCTTTGGGAAAAATACGAAGATATCGCTATGCATTTTAATGATTTGATCATCCAGTTGAGAATTCGCGCCTTAGCTGGTATAGGAGCTATCGCGGCAATGGTAGTTATCTTTTCTAGAGTTAATGGCAGTGAACATATTAATCTCTTAGTTATTCCATGTACTTCACTTGTACTTTTGGTTGTTTGGACCGCTATTCGTCGTTTGGATAATGACTATTACAGCAAGTTGCTTAGTGGAGCGGTTATTGCTATCGAAAACCTAGAAAGGGAATCTAAGAGGCAACGAGCAAAAATCCCCGCGATTGAAATGAGTACTATTATCACTAGAACGCTGCGAGAATACAATCAAAAGAAAAGTGGGAAATTTAAGTTGCTTCTTTTTCTTAACTTATTTGGGTTTGGCTATGATCTTGTGGTCAAAAACAATAATCTGGTTAAAGAAGAGAATAGTCAGACTCGAGTTGATTCTAGTCGACCAGGAAGGGATTCTTTTTATACGATTATTCATTGTTTTCTTTCTGGATTCTTTTTTATTTCACTAGTTTATTTTGTTCCTGAGGCGAGAGAGTATCCGAAAGATGCAGAAAGTGTGAAGGCGTTAGAAGAAAGAGTGTATCAAATGAAGAAAAAATCATTCATTGAGTATGTTAATCTTAGATACGACTGTAATTCTGAGTTCTTTGACCTTATTCGGTTGGTTCCGAGAAGTCTTAATTGTGAAGCTGCTAATCGAGTAGAATATTTTCAACGCAGGAGAGAACAAAATAGACTAAGTGAGTTTTTCGATTTCACTGGGCTACACAATACCAAGCTGAATCATTGTTCTGGTAATCTATACTCTAGTTATAATTGTTCTGTGTTGAGCGAACTATTCAATAAAGAATTTGCTACTAAAGTGAGGGATTATGGAAGTGATTTGACAAGACTAAAGCGTGATTTTAATGAGTGTTACTCAAAATATCAGCAAGTACGAGGTTCAGAGAATAGTATCCCTGCTCCTTCCGATATTCAATGTAACCTTATTGTCACCGCCGCTAGGAAATATTCGGATGCTAGCGGTTTTAGTAAGCCAATGTTGTAAACTAAGATAAGGTCACTTTTATTCAATTTACATTCTAGGAAAGTGTGTCCTTACGATTGGTTCTTAGTGGAGAAAAACTCAACTTTATGAAAGAACTGCCAATGCAGTAAATTCGTTTAAGACTAAAGGCCTGCATTTGAGTGAAGACTCCGAGCTGCAAAAAATGTATGTTCAAATGGAGATTGAAGCGTCTTATATTGTTGTCCCTTATTTGTCAGATTATAAGAAGTTGTGTAAGAAGATAATGAAGGAATGGGAGAGGTTGTTTCAGGGGGGTGTGTTATTTCCGGTTATTTATTTAAACAGACATTTGCCTAATATTTAGGGTAGAGTAGGCTATAAATCTATTGCTCAGATGTTTTCAGTTTTGACGAAAAATTGAGCTTGTTGAGTTACGTATTTCAAAAACAGCTAGATATAACCTATTGAATTCATGAATATTCTTGGAAGGAGTTACTTTGGTTAGTTTGACTCAAAAAGAACTTGCGTTGCGAAACTTACAAGAGATTGCTAGACGGTTCGAAAATATAGGAACTAGCGTTCATTCTGCAAATGAAGCTACGACAAGGCTGTTGATAATTGATGATGTTCTAAGAGTTTTAGGTTGGAATTCTGACGAGTTTAATCCAGAGTCTCATACATCTACAAACGGGTATATTGATTACTTACTAAAATACAAAAATGTCCCGAGACTAGTAGTTGAGGCAAAAAAAATAGGCTCAACTTTTTCTACTCCGACCAGTCGAAAACCTACACAACACGAGTATACCGTTTCATATTTTAAACAAGCTTTTAAATCGCTGTTTACTAAGACTATCAAGCAAGCCTATTCCTACTGTTATGATAGTTCCGTAACGCATGCTGTTATAACCAATGGTGCGGAGTGGATAGTACTCCAGCTGATACCTAAGCCCGGAAAAACCGTAGACAGTATGAAAGGTGTCTACTTCGGAAATATCTTCACAGACAACTTTTACTTCGATCTTTTTTACGAATTATTATCTAAAGAACGAGTAGTTTCAGGTAATCTCGAGAGTTACTTAAGTGAAATAAACTATGTTCCATCACCCATTAGCAAAACGATCAAATCTGACTTTGGGAATTTACAGTGGCGTACATATGAAAAGGAGAGATATTTAGATGAATTCTATAGGGCTTTTTTTGACGAGATAACTAGCAGTAGTCAAAAGAAAATGCTGGAACACTGTTTTGTTAGTGACTCAAAGCTTGATCAATACAGCGGTGATTTGAAACGGATATTACGTGATACCCCTCCAAACTTTCTTCCATTCGGAACAGAAGATATGGAGCCAGGGGAAGGAGCCGCGTCCCTAATTGAAGAGAAAGGATCTGGTAAAGTTATTCTAATTACCGGCTCTGTTGGATGTGGTAAAACAACTTTAGTCAAAAAGGTTCTAAACGAAACTAAACGATTTCATAAAATGACAACCGTCCCTATTCTTGTAGATCTTATTAATGACGTTTCTCGAAAAGTGAAACATGCTAAAAATATTATCTTTAAGCGTATAAATGAAAGTTTTATTAACGAATTCCCAGAAATTCATCACCTTGATTCACTTAAATGCACTTATAGAGCTGAGCTAAATGCGCTGAAGAATGGTGCAAATAAAAACATTTTTGAGCGAAATCCGGAAAAATATCTTGAAAAAGAAGCCGAATTACTAGAACGCTTGATTGCCGACAATGAAAATTTTGTTATTCGCTCTCTAAAAAATAAGACAAATCAGAAAACTAGTGTAATTCTAATTATTGACAATGTTGATCGAGCTTCAGAAGATTTTCAAGAAGAGACATACATAATAGCGCATAAATTGTCTAAAGAGTCCGGTGTAACAGTTATTATTACTATGCGTGAATTTACATATTTCAAGAATAAAGAGAATGGCTGGCTTGATGTTCGTAGTGGCGATAGAGTTATTCACTTGAAAGCACCAGACTTCAGCATATTAGTTGCTAAACGTGTAAAGTATATAGAAGAACACTTTGATGATGATTTTAGAGCTAAAGAGTGGAGAAGAAATTATGACTATAGCGAGTTCAAAGAATTATCCTTTAAGTATGCCTCAGTTGTTAGACATAGTCTCCAGGAGGGGAAGTCTGGTCAAAGAGTTTTAGAAACTCTTTCTTGCATATCTTGGCATAACATAAGACTTTTCCAAGACTTGCTTAGACAGGTTCATAAACAATTAGGTTCTGCTTTAAATGGATGGAAATATGAAGAAGTTATTACCGCATTGATGGTTAGTCAGGAGGATGGACAACCTAGTATATTACCTAATCTATTCATTCCCTATCTAAACGTAAATCAAGCTTACTATTTGAAAGTAAGAGTTTTACTATTCCTAAACTACTCATTGAAACCCAGTGAGAGAACTCATGGTATTCCATTAAATAGAATTTTGTGTTTCTCTCAAATGTATGGTTATAGGGGCAGCTGGTCTATTGCAGTGGTCGAAGAGTGTGTTAGGCAGAGGCTTGTCGAATGTGTTGAGACACCTACCGATGGTGATGACATTGTAAACTTCAACATTCATGATGGGGAAACATTTAGAATTTCGCCATTAGGTTCAATAATTCTGCAAGAAATTTTAAATAACCAAACTTATTTAGCTTTGTTGGCTACAGAATTACCGTTCCATGATTTGGAGTCGTATGAAAACGTGAAGACGGAATATGAAGAAGTTTTGTCATATATGGGCGACATGACGAAACACGAAATACTTAAAGATGGAATCGATCTTCTTTCAAAATCACAACTGCCTAAGGAGCTTAGTAGGTACCTGTCAGCTCAATATAAGCTTGAAAATATAGCTACAACAGGAGCTTGTGTTATACCTGACATCAGACTTACAGAGGATAAGCTCCAGAGCTTTATTCATTTAATGAAGTCACATCAAAAAACAGTTACTCCAAAAATTGACAATCCTAGTCAATATACACTTAAGTTATCTGAAGATCCTGATTTTATATCTGCGTCACCAGTTCGGACAGAGAAAACTACACTAGTAGACCAAGAATTGGTAGAAGAAATACTGCCCGCAAACCTAAATAATTTAAAAATAAATAACTCCGAATACATTCCATTAATTCTATGCGCACTAGTAGTAAGGAAGTTTATGAGATTTGAAGGGAGTAGCGGAGTCGAGCTAACACAGATTATAAATAACTATCTTGTAGGAGAAAGCAATAGAAAGGAGTCTACTAACGTATCTCGTTCATTAAGATCACCGAGGTTTAAATCTTTACCTTGGCTTCTGATTAGAGAAGACTTACACCCTAAATTTAAGTCATTTTCACTAAATGATAATTGGCCTGATTTTTGGCGAGAGTATTTTAATGAAGAGCCTAAGATTTAGTTTTTTAGCTCCTAGCAAGCTAAGGCTTAAGAATTAAATAGTCTAGGGCACATAGTGGTAATCCCAATTCTTTCATAGTAAGAAAATAGCTACCAGATTGAATTAGGTCAAAAATAGAAGAGCTATTTTATTCGATTATTTGTGGCCATTTAGAATTATGCTATAGGCATGATTTTCTTCGTTTTACCAATAGATGGAGAAGGTGTATGGTTCACATTGTTCCGTAATTACTAGGCGATAAAATTGGCTAGCCTGGAGCAGAAGCACTGATTAATATATCACTTTTTTGAGATAATGCGGTAAATAAACTGATTGATGGTTGTTTTCTCAATACCTGAAATATTATTATCAAGTGAACTCAAAAAAATTATAAGTCATAAAACAATACTAGATAAAGGAATATCCAATGTTTTTCGAAGATTGCTCGCGAAGAGCTATAACCATAATAATTTCATTTTTTCTTTTAATTCTTCCAAATCTAGCTTCTGCCCTAAACGATATCGCAGTTTGCCCTGCTAATCACACGCCAAGAGATCCTGTTGAAGGTGAACCACAAGACGCATTAATTTGTGTTCCTAACGATAATCCAAATGGTGCTTTCTTTACCAGAATTGGAGGTGGAATGGTTAGTGGGGGCAATATTTCTTCTGGCGGTTCTGGTGGGGCTTCAGCTAGCTCAGATGGATTTAGTGATAATTCTGAGAACACAGGAGCACCAGAGTGTGGAGCTGGAAATCCCATCGATATAGCTACTCAGAGCAAAGTACAGGTTGAAACTGATTTTATTGGGTATGGTCAACTACCTCTCTCAGTGAGTCGAACATACAATAGCGCTGGTGGAGGTGTTGGAATTTTCGGAAAGAAGTGGTCTTCCAATCTAGTAAAAAAGGTGACATGGAGAACATATACCACTAACGCAGGAACCCCTATTAATCCAACACCCAGTAGTCAAATTGCTGAAGTGAAATTTCTCCATGCCGACGGTAAGGTCATTACTTATGAGTACGATGAAGCGTACGGAGTTTGGAGGCATTTAAGTGGAAAAATAGCGAGTTTAGCTATTGGAGACGACGATAAATGGTATCACAAGTATGCAGGTGTTTATGAAGTTTATCACGCTTCCGGAACGATTCATTCGGCCGAAAGAGGCAACGGTGAAAAGTTGTCTTATGTATATACGAACTCAGACGGTACTGGAAATCTAATTCGGATTGAGCATAGTTCAGGTCAAAGGTTACGCTTCTATTATAATTTGCAAGGTAGAATTTCATCATTCTATGACCCAAATAATAATCTCTATTCTTATAGCTACGATAGTTCCGGAAATCTTATAAGTATCTCTTACCCCTCAGCTGACTCCACTGTTCTTAAAAAGCAATACCTCTATGGTTCATCCAGTAAATTGATAGGTATTATCGATGAAGAAGGCAAGCGTTTTGCTACCTGGGAATATGACAGCTTCGGAAGAGCTATAAAGAGTTATCATGGAGCAAATCAAGAAACCAGCGAACTAATCTTTAATAATGTTGATCTAGGCTTTGTTACTCGAAAAATAAAAGTTAAAAATGCCTTAGGAAAAGAGTCAACTTATCATTTTAGAAAGAATGATGCTGGCGCCTATAAAATTGAACAAGTAGAAGGGCACGCTGCGGGTACTTGTCTTGCAGCTAATCAGGACTATTCATATGATAATCATGGAAACCTGCAGTCGGTAACTGACTGGGATGGTAACAATACAGAGTATGAATACGATGATTTTGGTTTTATGCAAAAGCAAATTGAAGCCAAGGGAACGATTGATGAGCGAACGACGGAATACCTTTGGAGTTCTTTATTAGGCGAGCCGCTATCAATAGAAACGACTAAACTTGAAACAACTTTCACCTATACTGATGCTGGTAATATTGAGACGAAAACTGAGCGACAAGTTAGTGGACAAGGTCTAAATCGAACTTGGAGCTATTCTTATACGTTTTACACTAGTGGTGTTATGAAATCAATGACGATTGATGGCCCTCGAACAGACGTCAGTGATATCACAACGATAGACTATTCAACTAAAGGTTTTATTAGCAAAATTACCAATGCGTTAGGTCATTCTACAACTTATGCCAACCATAGTGTTTTTGGTATTCCTACTATTATCACTACTCCCGATAACTCAGTGACTCGTTTGACGTTTCACCCGCGTGGTTGGTTATTGAAAAATGAAAAAGATATTTACGGTGATATCCGAACGACATCTTTCGATTATGACAAGGCTGGACAGTTAGTTAAAGTCACGAATCCAGAAAACGTGATAACTGAATTTGGCTACGATAGTGCTCACCGTTTGATCTCAACCACTAATTCGCTTGATGAGTCAAAAAATATCGTTTATGACCAAGCGAGTAATATTACAAAAGAGAATATTAACCACTGGGTGACCACTTATGTTATGTGTGGTTCTCCATGGGAGCCGGATGTTTGTCCTGTACAAACTAATAGAACAGTCAAAACCGATAGTAGGACTTATGATCAACTTAGTCGATTGACCTCAGTATTAGAAGGTACAGGTACATCGGGGGGCGAAGTGATAGCTAGTTATGAATATAATAAAAATAATCTACCAACTAAGCTAAAAGATGGTAACGCGATCAGTACATCTCAATCGTTCGATGCTCTAAACCGGCTATGGAAATCGACAGATAAAAAAGGTGGGATAACAACCTATTGGTATGATGTTAATGACAACATTACCCGTATTAAAGACCCGAAGGGATTAAATACCCACTATACTTATGATGGATTTAACAACCTTAAGACACTCAATAGTCCAGATAGCGGTGTGACAACTTTTAGTTACAACCTTGCTGGCCAATTAACCAATAAAACAACCGCCAATGATGTTTCCTCTAGTTATAGCTATGACTCAATAGGGCGATTGACTAATGCCACAATTGGTAATATAAGTCACACCTATACTTATGATACAACCAGGAAAGGTTATCTATATAAAATTCAAGACGATTCTGGCCAGCAAGTATATACATTTAATGCTCATGGTGAACTAACAAAAAGAGTTGATACATTGTCTGGTGTTACGCTTACAACAAGGTGGTCATACAATAAACTGGGTCAAGTTAAGAAAATCACACATCCAAATGGAATGGTTGTTGATTATGTGTTTGACGGCCAAAGTCGAATCAAAGAAATAAAAAGTAATAATAGTCAAATTATTAAAAATGTTGTCTACAAACCTTTCGGGCCCGCTAGCTCACTACAATTTGGAAGTGGACTTTACCGTTCATATCATCGAGATGACCGTTATCGGCTCACCGGAATATATAGCTACAACATTCTAAATTTAGGTTATCAATATGATGCTAACAACAACATCACCCGTATCGATGACCATTATTCAACAGCGAGCAAAAAGTATCGCAGCCATGTTTATGACAACTTAGATAGAGTGATGTCTTCTCAGGATTATGATGTACTAACTAGTTATAAATATGATGCGAATAGTAACAGGACATTTAAAAATTCAACCTCTTATTCAATTGCCAGTTCCAGCAATAGACTGTTGTCTTATTCAAATACAAGCTTCAGCTATGATAACAATGGTAATGTCACTAGGAAGGGAAGTCGCAACTTCACTTATGATGATGCGAATAGAATGACAACCCAAACTTATGCGGGAACAACTGCATACTACACTTACAATGCCAGTGGACAAAGAGTCGTAAAGAAAGTGAATGGTGTTAAAACTTGGTTTGCTTACGATATTGATGGAAAGCTCATTTATGAGCGAACTGGCGCCACCCATAAAAGTTATATCTACAGAGGAAGTGAACTCGTTGGTTTCACTAAAAACAATGTTCGTTATTATGTTCATAGTGATCACCTAGGACGTCCTGAAGTAATTACCAATTCTGCTAACACCAAAGTTTGGCAAGCGCGAAATAAATCGTTCGGGCGAGACGTCACTCTAAATTCGATTGGTGGATTTAACTTGGGTTTTCCTGGACAATACTGGGATTCTGAGAAAAGTTCGTGGTATAACTATTTTAGGGATTATGATTCAACCACTGGCAGGTATTTGCAAAGTGACCCGATTGGGCTTGCCGCTGGGATTAATACTTATGGGTATGTGTCTGGAAATCCTGTTAATAGCTTCGACCGTTTGGGATTAAAAGAGTGTGGGTGTAAACAATCAAAAAATGCTGGGGTTCCAAAGCATGATGAAGCCCTATTACAAAGTATTACAGGGCCTGCTGGGTTTAATGCTGGCTTTTTGACAATTGCGCAAGCAGACTTCCTAAATGCGGGGAGGAATAGTCAGAATGGAAATACTAATCGTAGAGGAGCGCAGTCAGTCGCAGCTGGAGCAGTTGGAGGAGGTTTAGTTTGGGCCGGTTTGGGCACTTCTGCTACATCTAATCCTATTGGAATCGGAGTTGGTATTCTAATAGGAATTGCCTATTTATCCGCACCGACTCCCATTTATTATGAAGCAGGTGTATTTTACACTGAGTCTACGTTTCAGCACGCCAACCACGTAGAGAAAGTAACGAATGGTTATGACGGCAATGGGAATCTCGTTCATTCAAGTTCTACAGGTTGTCAAGTGCAAAGTATTTTTGATTAGGAGAGAGTTATGAAAAAATCATTGTTTTGGATTTTATTGACGGTGCCCTTAGTGATTTTGATACTAACAAAATATGAGATTCTGACCGACCCCGAAAGAGCCTTTTTCGTTGCAGTGTCCTCTGATTCATACCATGAGTGGGAAGTAAATTATTTGCTAAAGAGAATAAGTGTACCGAGTGATGACAATTATCTTACGCTTCAAGCGATAGTTATTAATGAACACTTTGAGCTCTTAGAAAGGTATGTTCAAAAAATCCCTAAACAGGAACGACATGCTGCATATGAAGCGTTCAAAAATATTACTCTTTCTGAGGATGCAGAACGACGTCTTCGTAGCACTCTTGGAGCATTATGATTATTCTCGTAGGAAATATCTAAAATAAAAGACAGAAAACATACGACAGACGGCTTAGTAAAAAGGGAATTCTGGGGGAATTTGAGTGGAAATCTGGATCAGATCAACTTGAAAGTCTTTAGGACAAACTGTGATTATCGCTCCATGGTATTGGGAGTAGTGTTAACTCCGTTTGCTTAAAATAATTAGTAATAATTAGGGGCAGAGTCGATTTAAGCAATGCCCGCTTTTGGCCGTTTTACGAACAGATAGATTAAAAGCGTAATTCACACTGACCCTAATTAATCGTATTTCAATGAGCACTAACCACTCGTTAATAATTGGATAAGTTCTTTAATACTCTTAAGTTTCTCTTCACTAATATTAGAGAGTTCTCCGTCCATAACTCTTTGTACAAAACTAGGAGCGTTATCGGCGCGACCTGCAAGAATAAGATAAGCCAATCGTTTATCTTTATCGCCATTGATTAGATCTTGCTGATGGAAAAGGTCGAAATAGCCTACAGTTTCACCGCTTTCAGCCGCTTTAATGAACCATTTTTCTGCAGCCTCATAATTACGTTCTGATTGGTATTTCTTGGCTAGTAATCGATAAGAGTTTTCGTCACCACCTTCTGCCAGTGATAATAGTGTAGGGATATCATAGCTAGAATAGGGATGCTCAGCCATATTTCGGTTATACCCGCCCTTTCGTCCATCAATCGCTCCTCTATGACCGACTGTTATTGTTCCGTCGGGTTCTCGGGTAACAACTCGGTAAAGCCCTTCTTCGATTTTAATTTCCTCTAGTTGCTCACGGCCATCCGGTGTGATCTTTAAAGTTGAATAGTTAGCGTATTTGGCTTGTAGTTTCTCTTGTTCTGTTAATTTGACCTTAACGACTTCTTCGTCGAGACGACTTTGAGTGGTTTCTTCAGAGGTAATGGATGTTTCGGTTTGGAGATGCGCTTTATCGGGAACAACTTCATTGTTATCATAAAAAAAAAGACCGCCCCCAGCTATTACACTGAGCCCAGCAACAAAATAAATAGTGTGGTTTTTTTTCATTTAAATGTACTTTAGCTGAAGTGAATATTAAAGGTTTATTGTGTATCATAAGCCCAGTACCTTTCCTCTATTTTTGTTGATGGTGACCGCCACCTGATGCTGGGTTGCTATTTTGCCTTCGCTATTCACATTTTACAAAACAGGCGTTTCTAGTGTCAAACGGACAAAGATTATTCAAAGCAATTCTTTTAGCGCCATTCGCGTCCTTACTCGTACTTGCTGTGATTTTTATCGAATCTTTATTTCGCGGACAAGGTAATTTATTTGTCGAAGGAACGGTAGTCGCACTAATGTTTGGCTTTGGCTTCGTATCTATCTCTTTTGCTTTCTTAATTCTGTATGGACTGCCCGTTCACTTTATCTTTACTAAGTTACTAATTAGACATTGGATTGCTTATGTAGGTTTTGGGATTTTAGGTCCAGTCAGTTATATTTTTATTACTCATATCGGGAGTGAAATTCCAAACTCCATGAGATTAGTGAACTATGTGGTTTTCGGCTCAAGTGGTCTTTGTGTTTCATTAATATTTTGGCTAATTGCCGTTAAACCAAATACTGTAAACCAAGAGAGCCAAAACTCTTGAAGCAGAGCCTGCTTATAGTTGTAATGAGCCTAGTTGTTATCGTTTAACAAATAGTTAGACCAAGTGGATAATTCACACTGCCCAAATTATGATGGAATTTGACCACTATCAGCTAATCGTCATATGTACCTCATAAGGTATCTGTAGTCGTCAGAACAAAATCATCTAAAAATCATAAGGACGTCAGGTATTCTAAAGCTACTTTAATTAAAGTGACCGCGTCTTCAATTACGTTTAAGCGTTATATTAATGAAAGCGACTTCAATAGGGGAGTTGAATAACGCGTTGATTTAAAGGAAAAGTAGATTATGAATCGAATTTGTATTTCAATTGTATTACTGTTTTCTACTATAATTATGAGTAGCATAAGTTATAGTAAAGATAAATCTCCAACCGGAGAAAGTCCCTATTTTGGAGAAAAACCACCTGGCCTAATACCTAAACTTTTTGACCCTAAAATAGTCTCTCCTGATGGAAGGTTTGACCATGGTTCGTTTACGCCAGATATGAAGGAGTTCTACTTCACTAGGAAGCACGGGAAATATAAGAAACGCGCGTTTTTTGTTATTAAACATGAAAACAATACTTGGGGACCGGAATCTGAGACTGATATAAGGTGGCCACAATTTTCCCCTGACGGTAATGTTATGTATATTGGAAAGCAGTATAGGGAACGAACTGATACTGGTTGGTCGCGACCCAAAAGCCCAGGAGAGTTCATAAAAGACATGGCGCATGGCAGTTCGGTTTCGTCCAAAGGAACTTATTATATTACTGTTTATAAAAAGGGAGACAATAGTGAAAATGGTTCTATACACTATTCTCGCCTTATAGATGGAAAATACGCCCCGTCAGTAAAAATCAGTGGTCTTGGGATTAACTCAGCAAAATATGTCGGTGGCTCTACTATTGCCCCAGATGAATCCTATTTAATCTGGTATATGGATCGAGAGGATGGATATGGGGATACGGACATGTATATCAGCTTTAAACAGGAAGACGGCTCTTGGTTACCCGCAATCAATATGGGCTCAAAAATAAACACTGAAATGCCGGAAGGCGCTCCCCAACTGACACATGATGGAAAATATCTATTTTTTACTAGAGGAGAGTGGAAAGTAAAAGAAGATGGAAGTCGTTACTACGTTGGAAAAAGGTATTGGGTGGATTCTCAAGTGATTGAGAATTTAAGACCTAAGTTATAAGTTATATAATAATTTCAAAAGGGCGAGGCCAAACGATTGCGGCATTTTGTGGGAGTTGAATGGCTCCGATAAAACACGTAAGTCGGATTAGCGGTAGGTCGGTGTAGAGCCTTCAGCGAAACCCGACAATACACTATCATACGAAAACGATTTCTTTTTACTCAACCACCGCGTCGGGCCAGTTTGCCGCGCGCAGCGTATTGGGTATTCCTTCGTCTACCCGACCTACGGAAGGAATGTGAATTTCTGTGATAATACCGGAGTTAACTATGGAAATTCGGTTTGGTGTCAATAAAAGTCAATATCCGCCATTAGCCAAGTGTGAGCTTCCGGTTACATCATTTAATTCAATTTGGTAGAGTACTCGTAAAGTGCATATAGCGCGAAGTAGCCCACGGTTTGGTACCCATAAATTATGAGTTTAATATAAACTGTGATGTATCAAAGCATTTGATTCGCTATTTCCAACTTGAAGGGTGAACAGATTTGAGCGTCGAAAATAAAAAATACAATGCCTTCATATCCTATCGTCACGCCGATAATAAAGAACAAGGTCGACAATGGGCAACATGGTTACATCAGGCAATAGAGACTTATGAGGTACCTGCTGACTTAGTCGGTAAGAAGAATGGAAGGGGGGAAACAATACCTGCTCGGATTTTTCCTATCTTTAGAGACGAAGAAGAATTACCCGCTAACGCTGACCTTGGAAATTCAATAGTTGGAGCATTAAATTCAACTAGATTACTCATCGTATTATGTTCCCCCAGAGCTGTCGCCTCTACCTATGTTGCTGATGAAATCGACTATTTTAAAAAGCTAGGTCATTCAGACAGAATCGTATCCGCCATAATTGACGGTGAGCCGAATGCAAGTTGGGACAAAGGAAAGCAAGCGGCAGGATTTGGCGCTGAAGATGAGTGTTTCCCAATCCCCCTTCAATTTGAATACGACGAAAACGGTAACCGAACCACAAAACATGCAGAACCTATCGCTGCTGATTTCAGAATCAATAATGACGGCGTGCCGGAGCAAGCATGGACTTCGATTGAAGCATATCGTCAACATCTGAAAAACACATCAAATCTCAACACCAATGAGATTAAGAAAAAGGTTGAGAGTTATCAGCAACAACAACACTTAATGTTGCTAAAAATTATCGCCGGAATATTGGGTGTCCCATTGGGCGAGTTAACCCAGCGCGATAAAGAATACCAGTTAGAGCTTGAAAGACAGCGAGCTAAAAAACTTCGCCGTTGGTTAAGTGTCGTTGTTGTACTCGCTACGCTCGCGATCATTGCTGGGGGACTTGCCTATATTCAACAACAAAAGGCTAAAAAACACGAAAAAGAGGCAGTTGCACAAAGGGACATTGCCGAACAAAAAACAGTTGAGGTTTCACAAGCTTTGGGAGAAGTTAAAAAAGAAAAAAATAGATCGTTGGAGGCACAAAGCAATTACCTGGTTGATTTAGTTGGCCAAAAGTTAAAGAGTCAACAATACGACACAGGCATGCTTTTGGCCCTAAACGGCCTTCCAGGGAAGCGAGGTGGAGATAGAAAGGAACTCCCTTCGCTTAGAAAGTTGCTTGATAAGTCTGTTGCGAAAAATAGGATTGTTTCGGTTAAACAATACCCTGATAACTCATACAATAACGAGTGCTTATTCAACGACGATAAGTGCTTAGCCAATGATAGCAAACAAGTAACATTGACTCATCATAGTATGAGTCAATGCCAGAATAACTTAAAAGTAGACGATGTGGCGATGCTGAGTATTTATGGGGATTTAATCAAAAAGCATAGCGGTCCATATATTCATAGTTTTTCTTGTTCAATTATGAGCAATGAGAAATCAAATACTATCGTTTTTTTAAACTATCTTCATTATGATAATTTGGTTGCGATGCTTGAAAAAGATGAACGTATTGATAGTGACAATTTTAAGGATATATACGTTTGGGATAATGTTACCGATAAAATTCAATTACAAATAACAGGCACAGGGAAGTTTACAGACGTATTACCAATTGATTCAAAAAGACTTTTAACATTGTCCTCAGAATACGATATTGAAATGTGGGACTTAAATGGGGGCCGAAAGATCTTCGGGTTTAATGTCAGTCATTTAGTAGGGGATTATCAAACTGCTCATTTAGCAAAACTAAATGAACAATATTTTCTATTAACAAGCGGCGACCTGACGAGTGATCAAAAGATAGGGAAGAAGAAAATTGAGTTTACCGTTCGACCTAAAAACTATCACATGGAATATGCCTTACTATTCGATAAAGTCATTCAAGAGTCGTCAACATTGATATTGCTACCCATCAATAAACTTAGTGATAAGTTGATTGGCGTAGATATTAATACCGGAACATTAAGCTATGAGGCGAAGAGTTTAGATACCAGTGGTTTTCAAGACACCTCAATCTCTGCTTTCTGGGAGCCTACAACCAGTCGAGAGAAAGACCTTTTAATCACTTTTCCAACAGAAAATATGATTTCAATCATTAATAAAAATACCGGTAAAGCTAAGATAGACTATAAACATGAGCATGAAGTCATCAATGCAAGGTTTGATAAGAATGCGGAGAAAGTCATTACATTAAGTAGCCATGAAAATGGGTCTGAGATTAAACTATTTGATTTGCAAGATGAAAAGCCAATCAGAACAATAGGGTTTCAAAGTCAGCTTATTTTTTCTAATTTTGGTTTTAAAGACAATCAATTAGTGATCCATGAATATTCTGATGAAGAAAAATCGATAACGGTCTCTTCCTTTGATATCCAAGAAAATACCAAAACCAATATCTATACACATCAAATACAAAATCCAGAATATGATGACAAAAATGATATTTACCTAAATCCGTTTTATCCGTCAAAATCATTTGTGACTAAGAGTAATTTTCTAGTGATTTATTCGCATACCACCGCAGACTTTAAGGTCGTTGATTTAAACGATCAGCAGGTTCTTATTTCTAGTAATAAAACTCATCCGACGATTAGAGGCAGTTTTATTTCCGAAAACGGTGAGTATTTAGGTGTTTATGATAGTAAGGGTATCCACCTATACGATTTGGAAAATGGAGACAAAGAAAAATTGATTGAGGGTGACTTTAGTTCTTTGTATATTGAAGACGACGGAAGCCTGATCATCTATTCTGATCACGAGGGTTTTGTTACAAGCATGTCACTTAAAACCAATAAAATAACAAAAACCAAGATTCAACGGGAATCACTCCGACTTATCGGTCGAACAAATAATAACGTATTAGTTACCTCTAGCGTTGAAGGAATCGAGTATTGGGATTTGGATGATACAGCAAGTAGTAATATTGAATCCAAGCTACCTTTAGGGCGTCAATGCTTAACTCCGGACGAAAGAGATAAGTATTACCTTCCAAAACTGGACAAGTCTCAATGGATAGAACGTGGCTGTCCTCAATAACCAGATGATGCTATAACCTACAGCATAAAAATCAATTACCAGCAATTATTTAGCTATTTGCAATCAACACTGTTCATATAAAAGGGTGAAAAGCGGGTCAGGCTGATCTTCCCCGCATTTGACGAACCTTCCATAAATTGGTTCTCTAATAATTAGGGGAAGATTTGCTTAAATCAAAAGCCAGCATTCATGATACTAAGTGATCTGGCCGTATAGCATTTATGGCCTCAGGGCATTAGCAAATCCAAGGAGGTTTGCATAGTTTCCTTAGATATCCCTGCTAGCCACTAACTAATGACTTAAAGCCCGTTCTACCAGCCGCTATTGCTAGAAAAGCTTATCAAGATAGAAGACTCAGGCTAATAGAAGGTATCAAAAAAGCCAAATAGCAAGGCTGCTACAATGGTAGGCTAGTCAATAAAGAGCCTCTGGATAGAGTTAAGGGCCTACTTTCCAAAGGAAATTGACGTTTTTTCTATTTTTTTTCGTTTTTTTGTTAATGGATTCAAGTTTTCATCGTTTAACTAGGTATGAAAGGTGAAACTATTACATATATTGACGATTACACATCCGCTAAAACTGACAAGGTGCCGCCAGTGATTAAATCTGTGAAAGCGTCTAATCATGAGATTAGCGTTGATGACTTATTTCGTGATCACCATGAAACGGTGTATCTAGCGGCCTATCGCGTTTCTGGTAAAACACAAGATGCTGAGGATGTGTTGCAGAGTGTTTTCTTAAGGTTGCTCAAGCGACCGGAACCTTTCATAAACATTGGCGATGACCCCCGTCGTTATCTATGTCGAGCTGCGATTAACGCTAGCTTTGATATCTCGCGTTCCAAGAAGAATAAACCCTTGGTTTCTTTGGATGAAAAACAACATAAGTTAGAAGTAACGCAAGTATTATCGACCCAGGGTAGCAGCATTGATAAAGATGTACGCCAAGCAGAACAACGAAAACAATTACGAGCAGCTTTGCTTCAGTTAAATTCGCGCGCCGCAGAAATTTTTGCATTGCGCTATTTTGAAGAATTTACCAACGCAGAGATTGCAGAGATTATGCAAAGTAGCGTCACCAGTATCGGAGTGGAATTACATCGAGCTCGGGGTCGTCTACGCGAACTACTTAGTGAATTAGAGGATTAGAAATATGAAAGACCCTAACTCAGATAAAATCGATACATTAGTTGCAGCGGTTAACGCTGATAAGCCTTCTGGCAATGACATTGAAACTGCTGCACAAAGAGTACGTGAAAAATTATTGAAAGAAAATCCGACCGCTATGATTCAAAAGAAAGAAACAATGTCTGTCGATGATGCTGACGTTCACAATCATGAGATTGCCAACAGCGAAGTTGTAGCGAACGAGCAAGATGGTTCGGCGCAAAAACAATTAAACTCATTACAAGAATATATTGATGCCATTCCAGATTATTTAGCCAATCGGTTATCTCCGGCTTTAAACTTATTGTTTGAGGAAGAAGCACGTCGCTCTATAGAATTAAGACGAGCACTAAATGATGCTAAACAGCTTGCTAACCAAACAGTTAAGACGGAACCAACAAAAACTAGAACATCTCGTCGGTTTGCTTGGGCGTATTCAGCTGCTGCCGCTATAGTGCTTACTATTTCGTTTATTTTGGTATCGCCTAAGTTTCCTTCCTTTAATCAATCGCAATTAGCTCAAGTCGAAGATGTTAGCGGAAAACTTTATCGACTAGAACAAGGGAATATACATGCGTTATCTGCGGGCGATTGGATTGACGGCTCACAGGTAGTCCGTACGGCGGGCGACACCACCGCGATGTTGGTACTCGATGATGGCTCTCGTATTGAGGTTGGTCCGCGGGCGGAATTGCAGTTTATGCGTCGAAGTCATGGAAATCGAATTGACGTTGATCGTGGCAAAATTATTGTTGCCGCGTCACCACAAGGCTCAGGTACTTTAGATGTTATGACTGAAGAGTTTGTGGTGTCGGTTGTTGGTACCATTTTTGAAGTGGGCCACGGTGCAAATGGTTCTCGTGTATCGGTTATTGAAGGCGAAGTTCAAGTTCAGCAACGTGGAGACAGTACCAGTGTTATACCCGGTGAACAATTTGCGACGCGAATGGGCAAGAAACAGTTAGGCGTTGAAAGCAATATCGCTTGGTCTCGAAATGCAGATGAATATATTACCATGCTACAAGAAGTGGCCGCGTTGCAACGAGACATCGAAAATGTGCTTACTACGGAGCCACGCTACTCAAAAAGGTTACTTAACTTAGCGCCAGAAAATACTGTTTTTTATGGTGCCGTACCTAACGCTCCTGAGAAAATTGTAGAGATATATACCGTTATTCGAGAGCGGATTCAACAAAGTGAAATAATGTCTAAGAAGTTGGACAGTCTTGAGATGGATGAGGATCTTTCTCAGCTAGACGGAGTAATCAACTGGCTTGCAGAAATGGGTGATACTTTAGGCGATGAGACCGTCGCAGCCTTAAAACTAGTTGATGTCGCGTCGGAGCAACAGGCGATACCTGTGATTTTGTCTGAAGTCGATGCCGACGCGTTTCGTGCGAGTTTTGAAAGTCGATTAGCCAACTGGAAAGAGAAAAATTTAGTAAGCAAAACGTCTGAAGGCTCGGAGCCTGCCAATCATCAACCTGCTAATTTCGATATTGCTATTATTGATGACCCGGCGCAAGCATTACCTAATCAACTTTCTATTTGGTTATACGGTGACTTATTGATTGCGACAGTGGGTGTTGAAACGATTCAAGAGATAGCAGCGTCTATTGAGAATAACGGCAGCAACTTTATGGACTCGGGGTTATACAACCAATTGGTCAGTTATTATGATGATGGAGCAAAATTCTTAGGTGGTGTCGATTTGCACTCATTGTTGGGTTTACAAGAACACAGTGCCGAACTCAATGCGGAAGAAAGATCAGCGATGGATCTAACGGGATTGGGTAACGCACAGTATTTGATGGTACATCATAGCCAGAATTCGAGTGAGAGCAACCTTAGTGCGGAGCTTATATTCGATAGTGAACGAAGCGGTGTGATGTCTTGGTTGGCGGAGCCCGCTCCTATGGGCTCATTGGACTTTTTCTCTATCAACACCGCTTTTGTTAATGCATCGATAGTAAAAAGCCCCAAATTAATTCTCGATGAGGTTAAGCAAATTAGTGGCGAGTCTTGGGACGAAGTGTCTACTGAAAGCGAGATGGCAGTTAAGTTGAGTGAAGATTTGCTAATGAGCGTGGGGGGCGAAGTGGCCTTTGGTTTTGATGGTCCAGCTTTACCAACGCCATCCTGGAAGATAGTGATTGAAGTCAATGATGAAACTTTATTACAGGAAACCATTAATCAGATAGTTAATAGTGCCAATAGTCAAATGTCAGAATCGGATAAACATTTTGAAATCGTTCCCATTGACTTGGGTAGCTATAATGCCTATCAAGTTTCGCTGTCAATAATGTCGAATGCTAGTGAAGCGAAAAATACTGCTCAAGTTAGTATCAGTTATGCGTATTTGGATGGCTACTTAATCGCCACGCCTAATGCAGCATTTCTTGAACGCGCAATCAATCAATACCATAGTGGTATCGGCTTGTTATCGAGTCAAACGTTTCAGTCTTTGATAGCTCGTGGTGGGAGCTTTGATGTATCAGCATTGAATTATAGCCGATTAGATCAGTTATTGAGCGACCTTACCAAGAGTTTGCCAAAAGGTTTATCGCGAGAGCAACATAAAGATTTTCAGAAAATTCGCGGAGAAAATAGAGAACCGTCAATTTTGACTTTAACCGGGCATCCAGAAAGTATACGATTAACTCATTCGGGTAATTTCTTTCCTGATATTTCATCCATTATGAGTATGCAATCATTAGCCGGTATATTGTTAGGTAACGAGGAACTGTTCAATGAGACCTCTGAAAATGAACAAGAAACTAATTAGGAGCGGCTCAGTCGTTTCTTTTTAGACTTAAGTAAACCTAATCTTTTTTCGTTAGAGACCAAAGAATGGATGTAACTACAAAGCAGGTAGAAAAAGAAAAAATAAAGGAGAGTCATGTTTTGACGGATAAGTCCCATCAGTACCGCTCGGACGATAGTCAACAGTTAGCTGTTGCCGACGAAACAGATTCAACTGCTCGTGAGAAGCAAACGAGTGTTTCTAGGTCATCGAACAAAGAGTCACCGGTTATCGAGCTAGATAATCTCAGTGTCAGCTTTGGTAAGCCAGTTCTTAATCAACTTAGTGCTAAAGTTGATGGGCGTTGTATCGGGCTGCTGGGACCAAACGGAGCCGGAAAAACGACTCTACTCAATACGTTGTTAGGTTTCACTCGACCGAGCGGCGGTACCGCTCGCATTTTTGGTTATGACGTATTTAAACAGAAAAACAAAGTCCACGGCGTCATTGGTTACATGCCTGAACGAGACTCGTTTATTTCGGGAATGACGGGAATTCGGTTCGTTCGATTAATGGCTGAACTCTCCGGTCTAAATCCACGTGATGCGTTAGAACGGGCTCATGAAGTCTACTTTTATGTGGGCCTCGGTGAGGCTCGATATCGCACTTTGGATTCCTATTCTTTAGGTATGAAACAATTGGCAAAATTGGCTCAGGCTATTGTTCATGGGCCCAAGCTTTTGTTTTTAGATGAACCCACCAACGGTCTCGATCCTCCTGCCCGCGCGCGAATGCTTAATTTAATTCGAGAAATTCGAGATTCAGGCAAAACACGCATCATCATAGCCTCACACTTGTTGCAAGATGTTGAAAGTTGTTGTGACGAAGTATTAGTGCTAAAAAAAGGTAAGATAGCGACCTATTGCAATTTGGACGAAGAGCGACAAAATAATCGTAAATTCCTGTTGTTACAAGTTCGTGGCGATGAAGACAATTTTGTCAATGGATTGCGGGAATGGGGATGTGAAGTCGCCAGGCCGAGCCGTCGGCATATTAAGGTGGTGTTGCCAGAGGATATAAGTATTCGTCATTTGTATGCCTTAGCACAAGAATTATCGGTTCAAATTCGTCAACTCGATCATAAGAGTGATTCTTTGGAAGATGTCTTTTTCCGTGCGATGGATTCTGAATGAATTCAATAATTATAAAACTAGAATATTCTAGAAGAGATACAAATGGCTATTTTTCAAAAAGCTTACTGTAATTATTCTGGCGAACTATCGTCAATATATGCAAGGCCGCTGGTGATTTTCAGATACTCACTCGACTCTATACTGAGTTCACGATTATTCTTATCATTTATGCTTGTTTGCCTGTTGCCATCCTTTGCAGTGATGTGCGTTATTTATCTTCATTACAATTTCGATACATTAATGCAGTTAGAAATTCCGCTTAATGAGTTAGTTGTTATTGACGCCGACTTTTTCGCAACTTACATGCTAAGGCCGCAGTTGTTTTTTGTCTTTGCTTTGATAATGTTTATCGGCCCTAAACTAATATCTCCCGATTTTCGCAATAGCGCTCTGTCACTTTATTTATCAAGACCGATCACTAAAACCAGTTATGTCGTTGGAAAACTACTCGTGTTAGTTTCCTTAAGCTCATTGATTAGTTGGATACCCAGTACGCTACTTATTTTGTTTCAAGCTTCGATGGTTGATGGTCCTTGGCTTAGTCAGAACTCTCACTTGATATTTGCGGTCATTAGTACTTCTTTAATATGGATTCTTTCACTTTCAATGATGTCCTTGGCGATTTCCGCTTGCGTAAAATGGGCGCCTGTCGCGGGGTTGTTTTTCTTCGGAATTGTTTTTGTTGGTTCTGGCTTTGGGGCGCTTGTTAACGAGCTTTTCGGAACTTGGCATGGAAAACTATTCAGTCTCTTTGAATCGCTAGCGGTGGTGGTTCAAGCGACTTTTCGACTAGACGGTTTTTCAGTTGTTTCTTTTGGTGCCTCTCTATCGGTTTTTGCTTTGGTTTTCACGCTCTCAACGCTCATATTATATAGGCGGATCCGAGGCTTGGAGGTGGTATCATGAAGGCTACCGAAAATACGACGGGTCAAACAAAAGCGACCGTTGAACTCAAAGGGGTATCCAAATTTTATGGAGAAATTCTAGGAGTTAATGGTGTTAACTTAGAATTTTATCCAGGGATTACCGGAGTGGTTGGCCCCAACGGAGCAGGTAAGTCTACCCTAATGAATTTGATGGCAGGTTTAGTTCGACCTAATCGAGGCACGGTTTCTATTTGTGGAATCACACCATCTCAACCTGAACGGTTTTATCGTTTGGTAGGATATTGTACACAGTACGATCAATTTCCAAGCGGCGTCACTGGTCGAGGGTTCATTAAAAAATCCTTACGATTACATGGATACTCAGAGTCAGACTCCGATGAGCTTGCCAGTCGAGCGATAGCGCGTGTTGACATGAGCGATGTTGCCGATGATTCGGTGGAAAGTTACAGTAAAGGTTTACGACAAAGAATACGGTTAGCGCAGTCTTTTTGTCACAACCCTAAAGTCCTAATTTTGGATGAACCATTAAATGGCCTAGACCCTATCGCGCGAGCGCAAGTTAACGCATTGTTTCGAGAATTTGCCGCGGAAGGAGTTAGCGTTATTGTTTCCAGCCATGTATTAAACGAAGTCGACCTAATGTCAGACCAAGTTGTTTTAATTGATGGTGGTTATTTATTAGCGGAAGGCCATGCCGCCGGGATTCGTGCCGAAACCGGCGAACCCATGAAAATATTTATTCGGAGTGTAAATGCA
>JBDVOJ010000061.1:0-1021 GCA_039969155.1 Kangiellaceae bacterium | reverse complement strand
CTAAACACACCCGCCAATTTGGCGTTTTTTTTGTTTTGCGTGATCCACACGAGATCCATAATTATTTGCTTGTCAAGCCTCGCAACGTCTCGACCACGAATTGCATCGGCCCTGCTGCTCTTCGGCGTACACGGTGACGGGTGCCATGTTATCACACCATTTTTAGCAGGTTCCGAGTTTGCTCATGCCAATTGTTTTCACACTCACCATATTTACGAGCTGGGCCCGCCAAGGTGCTGCCAAAGAGGAACAGTGGCCACGCCCCGCTCAAATCTGCCTGTTAGATAATACAATTTAGATCCGATTTTTTACACTTTTTGATCACGCATCAACCCACGAATGGAACGCAAATACTCTTTTTTTTTGTTCGAGGGATATTACCGACGGAAAAACCGGAAAAAAATACTAGAGCGACCGTAACTTTGGTTTGAATGAATACAAGGGCTCGCTTTTCGATTGTCTGCGTATGTGTGAAATACTAAGTTTAATTTATTTGTCAGATCGATTGGTAAAATTTAGCGGGGCATCGCAAAGAAACCAACACTTCTCGCATATAGTTAGTTTACGTATGGAAGTTGTGCTTATAGGCGATATATCTTGATAGGTGGCGAACTGGGCAATTAATCTTATATGGGCCTTCTCGTAGGGTCTTCAGCTAGGTCTTCACCATTTTTCGCCTTGATTGGTATAGGCGAATTTGCTCCGAACTCCGCTTTGAAAAGTTGGTATTTTTGAGTTTTGGCCGACATCTAGTCGAGACTTGAGTCGAAAAATAACCATTTCGTTTTTTATAAAGATTTTTTGTATTTTTGTTTGGAATGTTTTTTGGGGCATTGTTGTGCCGGACTTAGTGCCTCCAATTTTCAACTCCGAATTCGCGGTGGTTCACAACATACGACTCTTGGAGGGTTTATTCATTTTTTGGCTGGCCCCGGCTCGTGCACAATTTAGGTTCTGATTGAAGTTGTACGATTTATATTGTTAATACTTTTTTTTTAACACCGACATTCACTCATTGGTA
>JBDVOJ010000060.1:0-20509 GCA_039969155.1 Kangiellaceae bacterium | reverse complement strand
GTCAAAATGGACTGAAAAATTTGAAACACACGCTTTAGTTGGTGTGTGGGACTCTTTGGTGAGTTTAGTAGAAGAAGAGTGGTTGGATGAAAAGGCTGGTGAAAGCTCGCTTGAAGATGTTGCTAGGCTTAGAAAGGTTGTTTCACACTTAAATGGTATTTTTGAGAGTATTGATCCAGAAATAACACCATTCACTCATTTAACTACAATTCAGAAAAGTGCTCAAGGCTGTATCAATGAACTGAATGCCTTTAAAGGAAACCTTAATGTCGGGCATATACAAAACGCAAACAATAACTCAGACCAACTTCTTTTGTTGTTTACCCAGTTGCCAGCTGCTAGTTATGCTGTATCCCCACAGAATATTAAAAAGAGTGTATCTGCTTATACCAATACTATTAGTTCTTTCATAAAGACCTACCGAAAAAAATCTGACGACATTGTTAAAGGTCTCGTTAGTGAAGCTGAGTTTATATCAACTAAAATTGAAGAGCGAAAAGCTGAGCTGGCAAAAGTCGAGGCTGAACTTAAATCAGTACAGCAAACTATCCAGCAACAAACTACGGAATTAAATAGCCAGTTTCAAGCTAGCCAGTCTGAACGAGACTCAAAGTTTGAAAAAACATTATCTAGTTTCACTTCGAAGACTGAAAAAAACATTGAGTCGTATTCAGAAAAAGCGGATAAGGAGTTTGAGTCACTAGCTACGAAATCTGGGAAAATTATTGAGGTTTTAGTCAATTTTCAAGATGATGCATCAAAAGTATATAACGTTACTATTAACACGCTACAGGGTGGAGCTTATTCATCCTATGCAAATGATGAAAAGAGTGTGGCGAATAAGTACCGATTTTATGCCTCAGTACTCATGCTTCTGGGGGTTAGCTTTCTAGTTCTTCCGGAACTAAGGCTGATATTTGAGAATGGTAACTATGTTTTTGACTGGGTTAAAGTGGTTGGACGCGTTCCCCTTTCGCTTGTTGTTTTTGTGCCCGCATTTTACTTTGCCAAGGAATCTGGGAAGCATCGAGTAAACGAGATCACTAACAGACGTCGCCAACATATTCTTACAACTCTAGACCCATATGTAGAGTTAATGAAAGACGAAAATGCAGAAGAACTTAGAGTTCATGTAGCAAAAACAGTTTTCTCTGAAGGCGTTCCATCCAATGACTCTAAAGAAAATGAAACAGGTAATTTAATTTCGCAGCTAGCTAATCTAGCAAAACAAATTAAGAATAAATAAACTCAACAAGAGAATGTTATCGGATTGGTTTTTCTCGGCACACCAAACCAGCCGTAAATTGGGACGCAAAAAAACAGATTGAACAGCAAGATAACTCATCACAGATTCTCAGTTGCTGTGCCTAATTTCTTTCTGAAAGAACTTATTGAAACAACAACAAAAACTCGCTTAAACTAATCTTCCAAAAGAATCAGTGAAAACGAGTTTTGATGATGTTGTCTGATATTTTAATGGTATGGCTTACTTAGACTTTGCCGCCAAATGAGCCACTGCAATTTCCACTCGTTTTATTTCCCGCATTAACGAACTTCGATTCATTTCCATAAACAACCACTGCTTGAGGGCGACTTGAGCAAAAACCGCTAACAATAAACAAACACCCCAAAAGATCTGGTCACGAACCACTTCACTAATGAAAAACTCATAGCCAGTCCAAATCATGATACCCGTAGCTAACAGAGTGAAAACATTGACGGCAATGACCCAACGACCCATCCCGCCTCTAAAGGAGCCAAATACTAAGTCGAATAGACCTTCTTTATCTTGAGCGATTTCTTCATAATTAGGTGAATCATTAAGTAAGTCTTGTTTAATTTTCTCATCGATATTCATGATGTTATCTCCTATGAATTAACTAGAATTTGTTGCTTATTTTTGCGCTAAATACTTTTGTTTTAAGATATTTCTCGCTCTGTTTAATCGTGATTTAACGGTACCTATTGGAATGCTTAACACCGCAGCGATCTCGGCCACTCTAAAGTCTTCCAAATAAAACAAGTGGATTATTTCGCGTTCCACTTTCGGTAATTTATCGACAAAGTCGACGACCGATAAATTGTCATTTGTTTCACTTGTCTCAATATATTCGGCCGATCTTTCAGTGCTTATAGACGCTTCATCAATTGATTCAAAGTGTTGATCTCTTTTAGATGAGGCTCGTACAAGATCAATCGTTTTCCAGCGCACTAAGCGATAAATCCAGCTTTTAAAAGCGCGTGGATCATTAAGTTGTCTGATGTTCTTAGCTGCTTTAATCCAGGCTTCTTGTACTGCATCATTAGCTATTTCTCCATCCCCACAAATCTTAAAAGCAAACCCAACTAATGGACTTAAATAGTGACTATAGAGCACGCCAAAAGCCTTCTCATTTCCCTGTTGGGCGGTCATTACCATTAAGTCTATTTCTGCTTGAATCATGAGCGTTTCTCTTTGTTCTGTACTGTAAAGACGCCTGACTGAGATTTTAGGTTCATTTAAATGGCACGCTATTGGGTGTAAAGCGGAATGAGGAATCTACATCACTCATAATTGCATCATTATCATAGCGCAGCTCGAGCAGTATAACTTCAAGAATGTGTTCGTTAATGAACAGATCATTTTTGAGTCGTTCACTAGCGAACAATTGAATGGATAATAAGATCACCATCGAAACTGACGTCATACACTAACTCTTTGTTTTAAATGAAGATTATTATCAAAACAAAACTTGGCATGAATCCTGTTATACAGTTGTCATTCAATTAATCCATTTAGAATCGAGCTTAACAAATATCATGGATCGTCCGTTATCTGAATCCGCTCAAAAGTCAAACAAGCTAAAGCTTGCAACCAACATCAGTAAATGGGCTGGGGGACTATTGATTTTAGTACTCGCGTTGCACTGGTTGTTTTCTCCCTCAGTTAATCGAAGTACTTTGAGAACGGCTGTTGTCGAGCAAGGCACAATTACTGCGACGGTTAATGCCGGAGGTGTGGTCATTCCGTTGATAGAAGAAACCATTGCCAGTGAACTAGAAACTCAACTTGTAAAAGTGATCGCTCAGCAAGGAGCAAAAGTATCAAAAGGCGATGTCATTATGTTGCTAAATCCCCAGCGAGTCGAATTGGAAGTCGATAATATCGAAGAAAAAATAGCGCTTAAAGATACTCAAATTCAAGCCAAACAACTGCAATTGAGTAAAGCGGTCAATGATATTGATAGCCGATACGAACTATTGGAAGTCGACTTGCAAAGTAGAGCGACTAGAGCTGAAAGACTTAACCAACTAAGTGGAATAGGGGCTTTTTCGAAGCACGAACTTCTTGAATCGGAACTTAATGTTAAGCGCACTAAAATTGAAATGCGGCAACTAAAACAATCTAAGCAAGATTTAAAATTAACCACCAAGGCAGAAATTGAAGGGCTTAATCTTGAAAAGTCTATCTTACAAAAGTCTTTGCTAGAGCAAAAGCGATTACTCTCAGCCACCACTGTACGAGCTAGTCGAGATGGAGTACTGACTTGGTTAAAAAATGAAGAAGGCGCAAGTGTCACTATTAGCGAACCATTGGCAAAGATCGCTGATCATTCCAAATTTAAAATTGAAGCGACTTTGTCGGATTTTTATTCCACTCAATTAACCGAAGGCATGTCTGCGCAAATTTATCATGATGACAAAGTCATAATGGGAGAACTATCCAGTCTCTCACCGACCATTGAAAACGGCGTTATGAAAATTCAGGTCAAATTAGCCGAAGGAAACTATCAAAACCTAAGAAGCAACCAAAGAGTTGATGTTGGTTTAGTATTGGAAACCATCCCGCAAACAATGATTTTGCCTAAGGGGCCGTATGTATCGGGCCGAGGTTTACATCAAGTCTTCGTGATTCGTGACGACAATGCTTTTCGTACAGAAGTAGAAATCGGCACCAGCAATCCCAATCAGCACCAGATTATTAGTGGTCTATTGATTGGAGACGAAGTCATTATTTCGGATGTTAAAGACTATCTTCATTTAGAACAATTTTCGATTAATTAAGGAACTACCTTTATGTTAAAACTCAGCAATATTAGTAAGACATTTCAAACAGACAAAATTGAAACCATCGCTCTATCAGAAATCAATATGCAGGTAGATAAAGGAGAGTTTGTTTCTATTATGGGGCCATCCGGTTGTGGTAAAAGTACTCTGCTTAACATCATGGGTCTGTTAGACCAACCGACTGAAGGGCAAATTGAAGTCGACTCCAATATCATTTCGTCATACAAAGATAAAGACATCACCGGGTTAAGAAATAAGAAAATAGGGTTTATTTTTCAGAGCTTTCATTTAATTCCCGATCTTCGAGTTATCGACAATGTCGAGCTACCATTGTTGTACCGAAAAATGTCTGCCAAACAAAGACGCGAACTCGCTCAAGAAGCATTAGAAAAAGTTGGTCTTAAAGCGCGAACTCAGCATTATCCTACTCAATTATCAGGCGGCCAACAGCAAAGGGTAGCGATTGCACGGGCGATTGTAGGCAAGCCGGAGTTATTGTTGGCCGATGAGCCGACTGGAAACTTGGATAGCCATATGGGCGATGAAATTATGCAGCTATTAGAAAACCTGCACCAGCAAGATAAAGCAACCATTGTGATGGTGACTCACGATGAAGAAATGGCCAAACGAACCGAAAGAACGATTCGAGTTTTCGACGGCCAGCTAGTCCACTAGCAAGGAGAGTTAGATGCTATACAACTATGTATTAACGGCTTGGAAAGTCTTTTTAAGGCGCAAGTTCTTCACTTTTATCAATTTATTTGGGATTAGCCTTACGTTGGCGGTATTGATGATTGCGACAAGTATGGTCGAAGGTTATTTGTATCCCAAGGGGCCAGAAAAAACCAGCGCAAACTATAAAGTCATCGACAGGCTAACATTAACTAACGAAAAACATACCAGTACCTATGGCGGCCGTTTAGGTTTTAAATTCATTAAAGAAAACATTTGGCGACTCACTTCGCCAGAACTAATCTCTCTTAATTCTGGAGCTTCTTCAGTCGCTCTCTATCAAAACAATCAAAAGATGCCAAAATCTTTTAGAAGAACCGACGCCAACTACTGGAAAATTCTTGATTTCAAATTTATTGAAGGACGAGCGTTTGACCACGGGGAAGTTGAACAGGGTCAGTTTGTTGCGGTAATCAATCAAAAATTGGCAACTGAGTTGTTCGGACAATCGTCGGCTATTGGAAAGAGTTTAGATTTTAATAACCAACGATTTCAAATTATTGGGGTTACTGAAAACGTTTCGGAAATTGAGAGAAACGCTACCGCAGATATCTGGACGCCATATACCACTATGCCTTCAACCTCTTATCAGCAAGATTACCAAGGAAGTTGGGAAGTGATTGTTTATCACTCGGATCCCTCGATGCTTGATGAAATTCAAAAGGAATATATAAATATGCTTAAGAATGATCTGGTACTCGATCATCAAGATGGTATGAGTGTCGCTTATAGTGGTGCCTTTAATAAATTTGAAAATATCGCTTACCAGGCTTTTTCTGACGAATATAGTTATCAAAGTGGAACCAAGACATTAGCCACTGTCTTAATCGTTCTGGTTGTCGTATTTATGTTGTTACCCAGTATCAACATGATCAATCTTAATGTGAGTCGAATTATGGAGCGCTCATCTGAAATTGGTGTGCGCAAAGCGTTCGGCGCTTCAGCTAGTCAGTTAGTCGCTCAATTTATTGTCGAAAGTATTCTAATTACTTTGGTAGGCGGCCTTATTGGCATTCTAATTAGTGTGTTCCTGCTTAACTTAATTGAGCAAAGTGGATTGATAGCTTTTGCCGAATTTGGCATGAACTTAAGAGTCCTGTTTATTGGCTTTGTCCTAATCCTTGTATTCGGTTTTATATCCGGAGCTTACCCTGCCCTCAAAATGTCGCGACTTAATCCAGTTAGTGCGCTAAAAGGAGGAGAATAATATGCTGATACATATACTAAAGATGGTTTGGAATCGTAAAAAATCAAATGCGCTGATAGTGGTAGAAATTGCGATTGCATTCTTAGTGGTTTTTTCTCTGACAGCGTTAGCTCTACGGAACTATCAGCTTTATCAAACGCCACTTGGATTTGATTACCAAAACATGTGGCGAGTGACCATCAAACCATCAGCTCAATGGCAGCCTGAAAGAGACTTGGTTGCGGTGAAACAAATACTGTCTGAATTAGAAAAACAACCAGAAGTTTCGAGAGCACATCTTTTAGATAATCCGACTTTCCTGAACTGGAGTTGGACTAGCTCTTACGAGCTTGATGGAAAAATAATCCGATATACAGGAAACCGTTTTGACGATAAAGCACCAGAAACTTTTGGAATGACACTGCTGGAAGGGCGTTGGTTTGGACCACAAGACTCTGGGCAAAACTACACGCCTGTGTTGATCAACAAACGTTTCGTCGACACTTTTTTCCCTGGAGAAAATGTCATAGGCAAGAATATTGCGGAAGTTAACGAAAAGAATCCACAAGAGCGAAGAGTGGTTGGTGTTTTTCAAGACTTCAGGCAAATGGGAGAGCTCTCAAAACTAACGCCCTATTTATTTGAGAGACTTGATATTGATAGTTCATCCAATCGACCTTTAAGAGGAATTGAGTTGAAGATGAGCCCTAATACACAAATTATTTTCGAAGAACAAATGCAAAAAATAATGAAGCGTATTGCGCCTCATTGGGAATTTGATATTCAAACTTGGGAGTCTAAGCGGCAAACCCATATCAAGGAAACGCTTTTGCCGATTACCATTTTAGCAATTGTCGGCTGCTTCTTGATGGTGATGGTCGCAATGGGACTATTTGGAGTTCTTTGGCAAAATGTTACCGCTAGAACGCAAGAAATTGGATTAAGAAGAGCTCTAGGTTCAACTGAAAAGCAAATTCATGCGCAAATAATTACTGAACTATTAGTGGTCAGCTTCTTTGGTGTCAGTATCGCAGCGCTGATACTGGTGCAATTGCCACTATTAGGCGTTTTTAGTGAATTAAATTGGAGTCTATTTGGCTCTGCTTTTTTCATTGCGCTGGTAATGATGACTTTGCTATCTGTCATTTGTGCTTTTTATCCAGGTAAAATAGCGACCAACTATTCTCCGTCGGAAGCATTGCATTATGAGTAGTTTAATCTAATGCAGAAGTCGATTAGTATACGAGTAGAAATGTTGGAAGATAACAAACAGACACTTGCACTAGGAAATAGGCGCTGATTGGATGAGTAATAAGACAAATAAACTAGTTTCTGTGTTAATCGTAGATGATGACCACTCGGTAACTGCATCCATAGCGCTTTTACTCAAACAAAATGGGATCAATGCACTCACAGCAGCCAACCCAGAAAGTGCGATAGAGATCTTAGAGAACTCTGCAGTCGATTTGATTCTACAGGATATGAATTTTTCGCGAAATACTAGTGGCGAAGAAGGTATGCAATTACTCAAATCGATTAAACAGCAAACTCCTCACGTACCAGTGATCTTAATGACTGCTTGGGGATCAATTGAGTTAGCTGTTGAAGGTATCAAACAGGGTGCAGCAGACTTTATGACTAAACCATGGAGTAATCAACAGTTACTTAAAACCATAAAGACTAGTTTGGAGTTACACCAAGTCAATCAAAGCCCTCCAATAGGAAGAGCGGAGTTAGATCAAGCGTTCAATTTTTCTTCCATAATAGGAAACGATCCGGCGATGCTTGAAATGCTTTCCACGATTGGTCGGGTTGCTTCAACCGATGCGCCCGTTCTAATTTTAGGCGAAAGTGGAACCGGTAAAGAGTTGGTCGCTGAAGCTATCCATCAAAACTCCCATAGGAAACAAGGGCCTTTAGTTAAACTCAATCTAGGAGGAATGAGCGCCTCTTTGTTCGAGAGTGAAATGTTCGGTCATGTTCGAGGGGCTTTTACAGACGCTAAACAAGACAGAAAAGGGCGATTTGAAGTCGCTGACTCTGGCAGTATTTTTCTTGATGAAATGGGAGATTTAGAACCATCATCTCAAGTCAAACTACTGCGAGTATTACAAGATCAAAGCTTTCAACCGGTTGGGTCATCAGAGACCAGAAGAGCAAACGTTCGAGTGATTTCGGCGACTAATCGAAATCTGCATGAAATGGTTGGTGATGGCAGTTTCAGAGAGGATCTTTTGTACCGTCTCAATCTAATTACGATTCGAATACCTCCACTACGCAATCGTCGAGGCGATATTCGTTTATTAGCAGAAAGCCACTTGCAAAAAGTTTCGGAAATTTACAATGTGCCACTAGTATCGATTGATGAATCTGGCATGAGTTGGCTAGAACAACAGAGCTGGCCGGGTAATGTAAGGCAGTTAGCGCAAACGATTGAACGAGCGGTGTTAATGTCCAACCAAGCACAGTTGTCGATTAATGACTTTCAAACTGAAAGAGGCCACCCCGCACAGTCAGCACAAACCGAATTACCAGTTGGTTCGATGACTTTGGATGAAATGGAAAAGTTAATGATAGAGAAAGCGATTAAAGCGTATAACCGTAACTTGTCCAAAGTTGCTCAAGCTCTCGGTATTAGTAGGGCCGCGCTTTATCGCCGAATTGAAAAGTATGGGCTTAATTCATGACGCTTAAGCGAAAGCTCTATGTTTCAAATGCGATACTTCATTTAGCATTATTAGCACTTACCTTGTTTTTCTATTCAGAATTAGGTGGCTATTTAGTAGCCATTGAAATCGCTCTGTTGGTTAGTGCACTCGCTTTTTATAAAATGATCCGCAAGGCACTACAGCCGTTGGAGTACGTAGAAATGTTTTCTAGTGTACTCAATGAAAGAGAGTTCACCGCGCGATTTAGTTATTTGTCACAGCCAGATCTCGATCGATTGATTGAAAAATTTAATCAGATGCTGCAAAGGTTGCATCAGGAACGTTTAGCCATTGGTGAACAGCGTGGGGTGTTTGAAAAACTAATGGCGGAGTCTCCCATTGGGGTGGTGTTGTTTGATTATGAAAATCGAATATCTGATGTAAACCCAGCTGCCGAAGTATTATTGGGAGAGAAGAAAGAAACCTTATTGAACAAAAATCTTAGCCAGTTTTCAAATTCAACCATACAACTGTTAAAAACAGTACCTATTGACTCACATAAACTAGTTGTTGCAGAGCAAGGAAGACGTTTTAAAATTGGCCACTATGCCATTTACGATAGAGGATTTGACCGGTCCTTTTATATGCTTTATGAAATGACCAGCGAAATATTAGAATCTCAAAAAATGGCTTATGAAAAGCTAATCCGCTTAATGTCTCACGAAGTTAACAATACCATTGCAATCACCAACTCTTTGCTGGAAAGTTGTTTGAATTTTAAACCCCAGTTGGATAGCGATTCTCAAGATGACTTTGACAAGGCGGTTAATATCGTGATTAATCGTTGTGGAAGTTTAAATGAGTTTATGCAGGGTTATGCCGATATTGTCAAACTGGCGAAGCCGGTCAAAGCAAATTTTAATCTGACAAAGCTGATCAAGGATTTAACCTTTTTATTTCACGCAGAGTGTGAGAAGCGAAATATTCAACTCGTTTTTCAACAGTCAAAAGAAGTCTTTATTAAGGCTGATGCTAGTCTAGTGGAACAAGCCTTAATGAATGTAATCAAAAATGCTGTTGAAGCGATTGAGCAAACTGGAAAAATTGAGGTAATACTCAACGAGACGCCATTAGGACAAATAGAGCTATCAATATCCGATTCTGGCGAAGGGATTGGTGAGGAAATTCAGCATCAACTGTTTACTCCTTTCTTTACCTCTAAGGAAAGTGGTCAAGGACTGGGGTTAATGCTAGTGCGAGAAATATTTAGGTTGCATGACTTTGAATTTTCCTTAACTAATCAAGAGACTCAATCTGGCGCAGTTTTCAAGCTATTAATTCCGACTTGCGAGTGAGTAGATAGGTAATTAGATAAAATAGTGATGAGTATATTCTAGAGTAAACATCACGATCACTGCGTAAAATATAATTAAGAATGTTGTCTTAGAAATGGTTTTCAGCCATGTCTGGCCAAAATTTAATTTGATGGCTTTGGCGATATAATAGACTAGGTAAGCTGAGATCGGCAGTTGTGCGATTAGCACCCATAGGGAAATCGTCTCATAAGTCTCTAGTGGCAAAAGCGCGGCTAAACACAGATAAGCAAAACAGTGGATGTGTACTGAAAATATCAAGTTAGCGATATAAAATGTTCCTCGGAACATTAGTTGAATAATCAGCGCAAACACCGGTAGCAGTAGCACCATTAGTTTTGGAAAATAGTCGTAGAATCTCGTTAGCTTTTCCGAAGACTGTTCGGAGCTAATATCAAATTGGGCGATAAACAAAAAGAATAGAATGCTGATGACTAAGTACATTCTTAGAGGTGGAGTATAAGTTTGTCGCTTTCCTAAGTTGTAGTCATAAGTAATTTTGCCCGGCGATAGCAGCAACGTTCTTAAGGTCAGTATTAGCCGACCATCAATATCTAAAGACTCGTGCAACGTGTCGGCTACTACTTTGTAAAAAGGCCTTTGTAATACATCTTGCTTTTGACCACAGTAAGCGCAATATTTTGTATTGAGTAAAGTGGATTTTTCGCAGTTTGCGCACACCGATTTCTGTGTTTGAACCATAAAAATTATCGACCTATTGAGGATTTTTTAGATTTAAGCGCATTTCAATCAAGTTTTGATAAAAGCCTGCTTTCTCGTAGGCTCGGATTGCTGATTGATTCTCTGCAAAAACAGTTAAACACAACACTTCCAATTGTTTGGATTTGGCCCATTCAGTCAAACGTGAAACAATTATTTTATTGATCCCTTTACCGCGATACTCGGGGTCAACGTACATAAAACCAAGATAACCGTGTGTGTCGTGATCTAGATAATGACGAGCCTTGCGGATATGAATAAAGCCAGAGCCGACTAATTTAGGTTGATCGTTATCAGTCAAATCTTCAGCCACTATAATCTCTGCATTGTCTAATTGCATAATCTCGGATAAGTCGTAATAGTGGAATGGCGACGTCATCATATTGGGTTCCATCGGTCGTTCGTACTCAATAATGGCCTGCTCAAATTCAAGGAGAGTATTTAAATCCGCTGGTGTGGCAGATCGAATTACTAGGTTTGATGACGAATTAGTTGACATAAAGATTGTCCGATAGAGTTTTGACGCCAAAGTATACTATCAACATTTCACTCAGATCTGAATTGTCACTATGTAAGCAAGGGTTAGCGCTGGCTGAAGCCTAAAAGCCAAAGGTATCCACCCACTTAAACCGGCTGTGACTGTGGAAGATGCTTGTTAGCGTATTCGATGATTAAGTTTGAAGCTTGCTTAAATACGCCTTTGGAAAGAACCCAAGAATGCCAATACAGATGAGAAACCAGTTGTGTATCCGGTAAAAGGTTAACCAATTGACCTTTATTTAACTCTGTCTTTATCTGTAGCTCAGGAACTAATGTGTAGGCTACGCCAGATTTGGCTAAATCAACAAAGGCTTCTGAAGATCTTACATGATGGCGAGGATATTCATGACCAAGTAATCCAAACTGTTGCTCGATAAAGCTGATATGCATATTGTCCAGTTGATCGTATGCGATTCCGGTGGCGTTTTTTAGCGTGCGTTTGTTTACACCGTGTTTAAAGTACTGTTCTTGGTAGCTGGGACTTGCTACCAATATATAATTGAGATCCCCAACGTACTCTGTTTTATAGCCAGGGGCAGGGTGAGAGTGAGTACTCAGCGCGCCAAACGCTTCGCCACTTTTAAGTTTTTGAGTGGTTCTGTTTTCGTCCAACACATGGATATCTAGTTCCACAGAATAGCTCTTTAATAGTGGGGCGAGGGCTTCAATAAACCATATCGACAGACTGTCGGCGTTGACAGAAAGCGATAGTTTTACCGCCGATAGCGAACTTTCCGCTTTAATACTCGGCATCAGTTCTCTTTCTAGAAGTTCGACTTGTTTATAGTGGTTAATCAAAAGTTGACCGATTTCCGTGAGCTCGATGGGCTTGCTTCGGATCAGTACAGGATGACCGACAAATTCTTCTAATAGTTTTATTCTCTGCGACACCGCAGATTGTGAGATATTCAGCTCTAGCGCAGCCGATTCGAAACTCTGCTTATTGATCACCGAGCTTAATGCCCTTAACAGCTTATAGTCGATGCCCATGCTAATGCCCTTTGACCTAGAAGTTATGAATATATCCAGTATTAGTATTATTAATAATAGATAAGAATATTTAATTTTACTTAATTTGTCTTCAATAAGATACTGCATGCTCGTTTGAAGCAAGAGTTTTTTAGGAGTAGAGAAATGAGTTTTTTCCCAATTGCCCAAGGTTTCGTTTTAGGTGCCAGCATGATCATCCCAATAGGCGCTCAAAACGCCTTTATTCTTAATCAAGGTATAAAACGCCAACATCACTTAGTGGCGGCGACTATCTGTATGCTCAGTGATTTTATTTTGATCGCAATTGGGATCTACGGTGGAAGTCAGATTATTAACGCAAGCCCCTTGGCCTCTACTTTGTTAACTTGGGCCGGTATTCTTTTTTTGCTTGGTTATGGTTTTATGTCTTTTGGTTCGGCTTTTAGAACCAAGGTTGATGATAGTGAGCAGAACTTACCCCCAATGCAAAGTGCTCAAACCCTATCAAAGGTCATTTTGACTTGCCTAGCCGTCACATTATTGAACCCTCATGTGTACCTAGATACAGTGATTATTTTAGGTGGAGTCGGTGGCCAGTTTGTCGACGGTGCCAAGTTGTTATTTACTCTCGGGTGCATGTTAGCGTCAATCGTTTGGTTCTATGGCTTAGCCATTTCAGCGGCAAAATTATCGCATTACCTAAGTCGTCCCACGGTAAAAAAAGTGATCGACCTACTAGTGGGAGCGGTTATGTGGGGAATAGCATTAATGCTGTTTCGGGGTTGGATGTTGGCTTAAACCTGAATCGTACAGATACACCTGATTGCTTAGCCCGGACAGTCCAATCAAAAGGCTGTCTGGGCAATAGCGAAAACGGTAGAGGGCTAAGACGAAGCGATTTGTTGCTTAATTTTATCGGCTACTCTAAATGAGTTTGCGTAGATAGTGAAAGTGGGGGTGACACTACCTCCGTTTGGCATAAAGCTACCATCGGTAACAAAGCAGTTTTCCGAACCATGAACTCGACAATCGGCATCTAACGCCGAAGTCTTTGGATCGTTGCCAAAGCGTAATCCGCCAGCAACTAAATTAGAAGTTGGCGAAGTGAACGCGCTGCCAGTGACGGTTTTAGCCCCTAAATTTTTCATCACTTCTTTGCCCTTTTCAACAATGTAACTGCCTACTTTTAAATCATGCGGGTGAGTGCCTACTTTGACTCGGGCTACCGGTGTACCCCATTTGTCCTTTTCGTCAGGATCTAAACTGACATAACAATCGTCGTTAGTTAACCAGTCACAAAATACCTCAAACTTAAAATCTTTGGACTGGGTAAAAAAGGACTTAATCTTTTGTTTAAGCGGAGTACCCCAAAGTAAATTGTCTCCCTGCCATTTTTGCGAGTTGGCATCGGCCGCCGGTGAGGGTGGATCAAATACAAAGTCGATAGTGCCACCTTTAATGCGCTTGCCAAATACTTCCTTGTCATCGATAAAATACCAATCTTGTAGTGCTCGATTAAAGAACGGGCCTCTAACCATTAATTGCTCGACTTGTTGCTCGCTAAATTGACTGAAATCAAAAATACCATGGCCGGTTCCTCCTGCGCAGCAATGAAGGTTTTTTCCTACTTGGTCATAATTATTACCTAGGCCATTTTTATGTTTTTCACCGGGCGAACTGAGTAGCAACCTAGCTGATTCTATGGAATAGCAGGCGACCACAAAAATATTGGCGTTAACTGATTTGGAATTTCCTTCTTTGTCATAGTAGTCCGCTGAAACCACTTTGCCCGATGCATCGCTATTAAGGCGATAAGCTTTCGATTCAGTTCTAATTTCACAATGACCTGTGGCGACAGCACTGTCTAACAATGCCGCTCGCGAGCTCGCTTTAGCGCCAGAGGCGCAGCCGTAGCTGCCACAGTAACCTGAATATTCGCAACTTCGTCGATTGTTGAAGGGCCGAGATAAAATTCCTCTCGCCATTGGCAATGGATGTAACCCCATATCATTGCAAGTTTTATCGAACCATGAGGCTATCGGGTGTTCAGCGGTTGGTGGAAGTGGATAGTCAGGGGTTGAGCGAGGTTCTAAAAAAGGATGTTCGACAATCTTTCCGGAAATGCCGATAACTTGCTCCGCTTTGGTGTAATACGGTTCTAAGTCTTCATAGCTAATCGGCCAGTCGACGGTATTGGCCCCTTCAATTTTTCCGAAGGTGGAAACTAGCCGGAAGTCCTCGGGTTTTAGTCGATGAAAATATCCGCTCATAAAGTTTGAAGCGCCACCAACAATATTGCCCCCCCAAAACTGAGCGGTTGTGTCTTCGCTCCAACCGTCATCATCGGGTTCTTGTAAAACATGTCGTTCATCTTTTAGTTTGGAGCGAAAGATATTATGCCGATAAAGTTGTTCGTCTTTTTTGAAATCTTGTTCTTTGTACCATTTGCCTTTTTCTAAAACGAGTACGCGATATCCTGCTTTGGAAAGCTCGTAAGCAACCGGACCAGCGCCGGCACCACTTCCAACTATACAACAATCAAATTCGTTTTCTGTGCTCATAAAATTCTCTAAATTAAGGCTGTTAACAATAATAATTCAAAAGAAAAAACTAATAAAAATTACGATAGGTTGTTGCTTCTGTGGGTCTTGGAAAACCGGGCTGATGTTTAAGCCATTGCCATCCGATTTGTTCCGGGTTACCGCCATAGATTGGATCGAGAGTTAGCGCTTCAATTAAATAATAAATGAGTAATGATAACCAGTTTTCTCCGGCACTAGATTGGCTGATTTGGCTCAATATTTTGTCTTGTTGTTGAGAGTCTAGTTTAATAAATTGATCGCCTTGAGTTTGTTGTGAAAGTCCATCTAACCAGCCGATCCCTTTAACGACAAATTCACCGTCACCGTCCGCAGCGTTGTCAGGATCGGTTAACGCCCATTGCAAGTAAGCTAGTGCATTCAATTGCTTAGCCGAAGGGCCGTCGCCATCGTCAGGAAATAGTTTAATCTGAACTTGTTCGATGGTTAGTTTTTGGTGATCACTTAGTTCGAATTGTTGGCTAGTAACGGAAGGCGATGGAGGCTTAGATTCGAGATTAGATTCATATTGACTGGAATCAATATTCGGCTTACAAGCAGCGATGCTTGCAACGAGAACTGCCGCGCTGGATTGCTTGAGAAAAGCTCTTCGATTTAGACCGCTCGCTAAAGGACTGATTTTTAATGGCTTGTTCGAGCCTTTTTTTCCTGGGCCTTGGTCTCTATCATTTGAGCGATAGCTAATGGTGTTACCTGATTTTAACAAACTCTATTCTCCTGATCGCATTGCTCGCTAGCGACTAATCGTCGTTGCTCGGCTCTGTGGTCAATCATATTCCAATTGCTAAGGTGCTCGGCTAGGTGGTCTGGGACACCGTCTCGATGAATGACCACGCCATTGATGTCGATAATAAACTCAGTAGGCGTACCCCAAACGCCATATAAGTCAGTGACTTTTTTTCCGAAGTCGAAAGCTAGAGGGTATTGGATATTTCGTTCTTTTTGAAATATTAGTGCTTTAGCGAAAGTATCTTTTTCACTAGTGTCTACAGCAATGATTTCAATTTGATCATCCAGTATTTTGGCCGCATGTTGTAACTTAGGTATTTTCTTTAAGCAGTAGGTACACCAGGTGGTCCAAAATACCAAATACACGGCTTTCTTGTGTTTGTAGTCGCTCAGTTTGAACGTGGTTCCATCAAACCGTTTAATACTAAAATCAGGTGCAAGTTGGCCTTCTTCTACTTCAGCAGAATGACCTGTCAAGGAGACCATTAAACCGAGAGCTAAGCTTGCCAATAGAGTGAAGATTTTGTTGGTGGCTACTTTTGGCATAAATTCGCAATGATGTTGTGTCAGTGATAGTTGAATGACCGGTATTTTTTGACAATGTTACAGGCCAAAAATATCTTGTTACAAGCTCGCCGCCAATCAAGCGGAAATTCTTGGCTAGTCGTTCAGGATGCACTTTTTCAATCGAAATCGCAAGTTTGCTGGTTGCTTATTGGAAGTATACATTTCTCAATATTACCACCCGTGACCTTTGCAGACTCATAACTGGGCTGTTAACGGATTATTTGAGATATAAAATTGGCGAAGATTCTAGATGAAATCATTTTTGATACAAGCACTCGGCCTAGTGTAAACTCAGGCGAATTGATTTCTTCTAGTGATTAGATATTTTGAGCAGTTTTTCCCATAATATTTCTCTTCAACAATTAAATACTTTTAATGTAAAGGCAAGTGCTGAGCACTTTGTCCAAATTGATAGTGTTGAACAATTACTTGACTTATCGTCTGAAATATCAACCTACAGCAATCGCTTTATTTTAGGCGGCGGTAGCAATTTACTATTTGTTGGGGATTACCAAGGGCTAGTGATTTATCCTCAACTATTCGGTATCAAAGTTATCGAGGAAAGCGATAAGAATGTGCGATTAAGAGTCGCAGCCTCTGAAAATTGGCATGAGTTTGTCAAGTTTTGCCTAACCAATGGATATTTTGGGGTTGAGAACTTGGCGCTTATTCCAGGAACGGTGGGAGCAGCCCCGGTACAGAATATTGGCGCCTATGGGGTCGAAATAGAGAAATTTATTCAATCTATTGAATGCTATGACGTTGAAAACGGTCAGTTATTAAATTTGACACATAGAGATTGCCAGTTTGGTTATCGCGATAGCTATATTAAGCGGGCTGGGCAAGGAAGGTTTTTAGTCACCAGTGTTGAATTGCTGTTACCCAAGCTATTTACGCCAGAATTAAGCTATAAACCACTGTGCACTGCTTTTGAGAATCTAGAAGCGACACCACAAGCACTATTCGATGAAGTGTGTCGCCTGCGACAAAGTAAATTGCCAGATCCCACGCAATTAGCTAATGCTGGAAGTTTTTTTAAAAATCCAGTAGTTTCAGTTGAGCAGTATCAACAATTAAAACAAGACTATCCCGAACTAGTTGCTTTTCCAGTCGAACAAGAAGGGATTAAGATGTATAAAATAGCCGCTGGCTGGTTAATTGAGAAAGCCGGTTTTAAAGGAAAACAATTTGGTGGAGTTGGTGTTCACAAACATCAGGCATTAGTATTGGTCAATTATTCCGAAAGTTCCGGCCTTAGGGTATGGGAGTTAGCGGAAACAATAATGCAACAAGTTCAGAAAATGTACGATATTAGCTTAGAGCCTGAAGTACGCATTCTGGGTCAATAAAATGGATGATTTTTGGTTGTTAAAAAATGGAGCAAATGACTAAATTGAAAACTGCAAGCTTAAAGAGACTACAACAATTGGTGGTTATCCTTTCCGATGGCCAGTTTCATTCAGGAGAATACCTAGCAGAGCAACTGGGTGTGTCTCGTACGGCTATTTGGAAGTTGATCAATAAACTTCAAAGTTGGCAGATAGAAATTTTCGCCGTTCGAGGTAAAGGCTATAAAATCCCTGATGGTCTTTCTCTAATCGATAGTGAGTACTTGCATAGGTCGGTTCTAGGACGCGCAAAGCTTTTTTCTGAGATTAAAGTCTTGCCGACAGTCGATTCAACATCGACCTATTTAACTCAATGGTGGAAAAAGCAACCAGGCCCAGGGAAAATCTGTATATCTGAGCATCAAACAGCCGGGCGGGGTCGCAAAGGTAGAAAGTGGGTTTCGCCGTTTGGAGCGAATCTCTATTTTTCGATAGGTTTAAATCTACCAATGGGGCTGAGTGCACTTGGTGGGTTAAGTTTGGCGGTAGGTATTGGCCTAACAAAAATGTTGAACAAACTCACCAGTAAAAAAGTTAGTTTGAAATGGCCGAACGATTTACTGGTTGATGGTGCCAAGCTCGCTGGAATTTTGGTTGAAGCGAGTGGTGACAGTACTGATAACAGTTTTTTAAATATTGGTATAGGTATCAATTGGGACATGGTCGGTCAAGGTGAAGAAATCGATCAACCATGGACGAACCTAAAGTCAATTTTGCAAGATAAAATAGAACGAAATAAAGTCTTGGCGGATATTCTATTAGAAATTGATAGTTTGTTAGACCAATATATCGAGCAGGGATTTGATGGATTCAGAAAAGATTGGGCCGAACAGAGTGCTTTTTATGGTCGTCCAATAGTTATTCATACACGAAATGGAATTGTATCTGGAGTTGAAACCGGAGTCGATAAAAGCGGTGCCATCACAATCAAAACTAGCGAAGGGGAGAAATCCTTTTATTCTGGCGAAGTCAGCTTAAGAGCCGGTGCGTCCGTCGTTTAGTTGTTCGATAAAACGAAATGGAGCTAATGCTCCCTATCAAGATAATCAGTCATAGTCAAAATGAATCGAGTATTGGTATTAAAATGCATCTGCTGATTGATTGGGGTAACACCCTGCTAAAAGCGCTTTTAGTCAAAGATCTAAACCTATTGATTACTCATCCCAGTGAGTTAAATCCGGTATCTTTCGAGAGTTCTGAGGCCTTTAGCGATTGGCTGCGAGCACAAGCTGCTAGTGAAGCATTAGAATACATTTTGATAGCGAGCGTCCGAGAAGATCAACAAACCCAACAGCTAATTCAGCAAATTGAACCGTTTTGCCAAAATTTGTTTATTTCAGAGACTTCTGCGGTGAGCGCTGGTGTTAGATGCGCTTATGCTGATCCTAGCAAACTTGGTATTGATCGTTGGCTCGGATTATTGGCTGGATACAATAAACAGCACACTAGCGCCATCATTGATATTGGCTCGGCCATTACGGTCGATGTCGTTAACTCCAAAGGGAACCACCTCGGAGGTCACATAATTCCAGGAGAAAAACTAATAAAAGGTAGCTTAAAATTGACGGGCAAAGTGTTTGCTGAGGTTCGAGAGGATAATCAATCCGATTTTAAGCTAGGCTCAACTACAGGAGAGTGTGTTGATTTTGGTATACAACAGCTTATAGAAGGTTATCTGAGGAGAGTTGTCTTGGAGTTGGTGAATCAGTATCAAGTGGAAAATTGGATTTTCGCCGGTGGAGGTGGTTTATTTTGGAAAAAGCGACTGCAATCTTCTCTCGAAGTTATCACTAATGAAAACTCGAACTTCTGTTCAAATATCGTTTTTTCAGGACTGGTCATCGACTTTCTAGAAAAGGCTGAAAGAGCCCAATTTAAAAGGCTTTGAACAGGGCTGGGGTGACATTGTTGATGATAGTTAGGATAGTTTTTCATTTTTTTTTAAAAAATCGTTGATCATTTCAAAATAACTCATTAGAATTCGCGTCCCTGCTTAAGGAGGCCTTTATTAAAAGCTTTCTGAGTAAGGTGCTTGAAACCATCAAAATATGATGTTTAATAGCTAGCAACGTGCCGGTTTAGCTCACTTGGTAGAGCAACTGACTTGTAATCAGTAGGTACCCAGTTCGATTCCGGGAACCGGCACCATTATTCCGATGTGGGGTGTTCAGAAATGGACGCCCCACAGTTGTAGAAGACGATAGCATTGTTGTCGGTTTTCTGCAGTTTTGAGCTCGAATAACCTGTCCAATCAAGTGAACAAAGAAATATCTCTTAACGCCTTGAATTGAATGGATAAAAGACTTGCTTTTTGAATGCCAAGTTGTCATTATTCGCGGCTCTTTTCTTACGTGAGCCAGTTGAGCGTAAGATGTAGTGTTTTTGGTGGGGTTCCCGAGTGGTCAAAGGCATCAGACTGTAAATCTGACGGTTCGCCTTCGAAGGTTCAAATCCTTCCCCCACCACCAGTATAGTTTGGGTAAACTAGATTCGTTTCGAATCGAATTATCTTAAAAGTAAGTGTTTTGTTTGTCGTGATGAAGCATGACTTGCGAAAAGCGAGTTGAATAGGCGGGTATGGTACAATGGTAGAACCTCAGCCTTCCAAGCTGATGATGCGGGTTCGATTCCCGCTACCCGCTCCAGTTCGAACAAACAGCCGATATGGCTCAGTCGGTAGAGCACTCCCTTGGTAAGGGAGAGGTCACCAGTTCGAATCTGGTTATCGGCACCATTTTTTCCCGGATTAATCTTTAGATTGTTCCGGGTTTAGTTATGTTTGGGAATTTGAGTTCAAGATAATTTCTAAGCTAACCAATTTTTAATTATAAATTTAAGCTTAACTCTTTTGGAGGCATTTATGTCTAAGGAAAAATTTGAACGAACGAAACCCCATGTAAACGTCGGAACAATCGGCCACGTCGATCATGGTAAAACGACTTTAACAGCGGCGATGTGTACAGTTCTATCAGCGGCGTTTGGTGGTGAAACAAAAGATTTCGCAGAAATC
>JBDVOJ010000059.1:0-29389 GCA_039969155.1 Kangiellaceae bacterium | reverse complement strand
CATTTCTCGATATTCATCCGAACGATTTGCAAGCACAGGCAAATAAGCTTTCACCAAATTTTCGCTATCGAACTCATCCGCCCCATTATGTTGAACCAATTCAGCACTATGTCCCATGGTTTCAGCAATAATCTTTGCGGTATCGGTTTGCCGACTCATTTCTCCATGCAAGATTTGATCAAAATCCATTGAGCAATGTTTAAAGAACTCGCCAACTTTCGCGGCCTGCAGTCTTCCAATGTCAGATAACTTGTCGTAGTGTTCGCTACCAAAACTAGCTTGGCCATGGCGAACTAAGGTAATTTTGCTCATATCAAATTGAGGGTTCTCAGGGCTAATGTCAATCCAGTTCGGTGCTAGTTGCAAACACGCCTAATTCTGCTTGCAGACTTTCCAATACCATACGTTAGCTTTGGCTCAATTGTCAATAACGAACGAACGTTCGTTTTATTTTTAGATAAAATGGTGTAGTATGCTGAACTAAGGGGTTTAGTCCAACAACAATGAGGCCAATCGAGTGCTATCACGTTTTAAGCAAAAAAGAGTCATCATCACCGGCGGTGCCAGCGGCTTAGGAAAAGCGCTTGTCGAAGCTTTTGCTCGATTAAAATGGCGAATTGCTGTAGTCGATATTAATCTCGAAGGTGCCGAAGCCGTTGCCAAACAGGCCAATAATGAAGGCGCAGAAGCAATCGCCTTATACTGCGATGTGTCCAAAGATGACGATTTCATCAAAATAGCCAAACAATTAAATGAGCAGTGGGATGGCGTTGACATCATCGTTAATAATGCTGGTGTTGCCACCACCGGCATGATGGTAGATTGCACGCCAGCTCAATGGGACCGCGCGATTAACCTGAACTTGAATAGTGTTTTTCGAGGATGTCATTACTGGCTATCGTTATTACCAGAAAACGGCCCTGGACATATCGTCAATACAGCTTCGTTTGCTGGCATTGCTCAGGCGCCAACCATGATGTCATATAACGTCAGTAAAACCGGGGTAATCTCTCTGAGCGAAACGCTGTGTGCAGAGTTGGGTTATCGCAATATCGGTGTGTCAGTTCTGTGCCCTGCATTTTTCAAAACCAATTTACTTGATTCCATGACTCCAGCCGAGCAAGGGGTAAAACCAATCGTTCAAAAATGGATGGAGCAATCAAAGATCTCTGCCGAAGATGTTGCTCGCGATGCGATAAATGGCATAGAAAAGAATCAGCTCATGGTGATCAGTCATGATTACGCTCGAAAGGCCTATCGTATTAAGCGATTCTTTCCCAACTATTATCTTAAGCAACTGATCAAGAAAGTCCCCAAAATTTTAGCCAGTCAAGCTAAACATAATCAGTCATCCCAATAAATATAATTACTGGAGCAGACAATAATGAGTAATACCGAAAAGCAGTTTATGATCTATGGCGCCAACGGATACACCGGCGAACTAATCGCTCGTGAAGCGATTAATCAGGGGCTAAAACCTATTTTAGCGGGACGTAACCAGAATGCTATAGAAAAACTCGCTAACGAGTTAGATCTAAGCTTCCGAGTGTTCGATTTGAGTTTTGAAAAACAAATTGTCGAAGAGTTGCAATCGGTAGATTCGGTGATTCATTGTGCTGGACCGTTTTCTGCTACCGCCGAACCGATGATGAAAGCCTGTATTGCTAGTAAGACTCACTATACCGATATCACCGGAGAGATCAGCGTATTTGAATTGGCTCAATCAATGTCACAACAAGCAAAGGACGCAGGTATTGTGTTATGTCCTGGCGTTGGTTTTGATGTGGTGCCAACCGATTGTTTGGCGTCGTTATTAAAAGATAAAATGCCCGATGCGACTCACTTAGCGCTTGGTTTCGATTCAGGTAGCAGCATGAGTCCGGGGACCGCAAAAACCTCGATTGAGGGAATCGCTAGTGGAGGTCGAATAAGGGAAAATGGAAAGATTAAGCAAGTTCCGTTAGCTTACAAGCAACGCACTATTAATTTTGGAAATGGCAATAAGAACGCAGTAACCATTCCGTGGGGTGATGTATCAACTGCTTTTTATTCAACCGACATTCCCAATATTGAAGTGTACATTCCAATTTCACCTAAAGGTGCGAAAAATATGCGTAAGATGAATTGGTTTCGCTGGCTAGTGAAATTTTCATTTGTACAAAATAAGATGAAAGAGCAAGTCGAAAAAAAATCCAAAGGCCCTAATCAAGATCAACGTGCCAAGCTTAAAACTTATCTTTGGGGTGAAGTAATAAACGCCTCAGGAAAGACCATCACCGGCCGCTTGGAAACCTGTAACGGTTATCAGCTAACCTATCTTGCGGCGCTCGCGGTTAATCGTTATCTATTGAATAACCCGGTTAAAGCTGGAGCTCAAACACCGTCAAAGTTAGTTAATAACCGACTAGTATTCGAAATAGAAGGTACGACCGAGGTGGTTTACTCTTAGGCTAGATTTTTAGTCGATGTACGCTTGATTGTTAAGCTTATTTAGAGCTTAACAATCGACATACTCGATGTTTGTGATTAAACCCTTTAAATTGGACTTCTTCCAACTCGGAAAATTCGAAACGATCACGGCACTGAGCATAAATTGGGTAGCTTACCGATACTTCTCCAGCACCTGAATAGTTTTCCAATCGAGATGCAAAATTAACCCCACTTCCGACCGCTCTAAAGGCAACAATATCTTTCGAGCCAAAATTGCCGACTGTTGCAAAATCTTGATGAATTCCAATTCGTAGTTTTACATTATGGTCAAATCCTGCGTCTAACCATTGAGCTGAAAGCTCGGACATAGCCTGTTGCATTTTCAACGCAAGTTCTGCGGCATTATTAGCTTGCTCAATTTTTCCCATGCTATCGATGGCACCAAATAGAACCACTAGACCATCGCCCAATATTTCATTTAAGATCCCATGATGAGCTTCGATTAACTCTCCCATCTTTCCAAGAAAGCTATTTAAAATATCGGTGATCGCCTCTGGCTCAAAACGATCAGATACACTGGTAAATCCCGCTAAATCCGCAAACAATACAGTGATTTGTTTTCGCTCTGCGACCAGTTGATTTTCGCTACTACTAGTAATGATTTGATTAACCATTTGCTTAGGAAAATACTTACCCAATCTCTCACAAGCCTGCTGTAAAGTATTGGCGTGTTGCTTCTGTCTTTTAGCTTCCACTAAACCGCCCAACAGCATCATGGTTTCTATACGACTAAGTAGCACCGCTCGTTCAATGGGTTTAGTGACATAATCATTGGCACCCGCTTCAAAGCCTGTGGTGACATCTCCCGGTTGATTTCGAGCAGACAGTAATAAGATAGGCAACTCAATCGCATTGAATTTTTTTCTCAACTCTTTGGTGACTTCATAGCCTGACATACCCGGCATCATAATATCTAAGATCACTAAGTCAAAATTTTCAGATAAACCTAATTTGGCGGCTTGCAATCCATCTTCCGCTTGAACCACTTGATAGTGATTCATTTGCAATAAATCACTAAGAACTTGTAGGTTAATCGGGTCATCGTCAGCAATTAAGATTTTTCCTTTATTGGTCGCCGCTACAATTTTGGTATTGCTTTTGGCAACTTGAGAGGTTGGCGCGGGCTCTTCAGGAATAAATGTTATTTTGTCAGTTTGTTCACTAACTTTATCCTCTAAATGAAAATTCTCTAACCAACAAGGTAGAGTAAAATAAAATTTTGAACCTTCACCTAAACGAGCGTCAACCCATATTTGTCCTTCATGCTGCTCGATAAGTTGACGTGTTACAGACAAACCCAAACCAGTACCTTTTTGTTCGAACTGGTCTGGTAGTTCTAATTGCTCAAACGGCCTAAATATCTCTTCAATTTTTGATTGCTCAATACCGATCCCGCTATCGGCAACGCAAATTTCTATTTCATTAACATTAAGTCTTGCGGATATGGAGATTTGACCGCTATTGGTATATTTAATCGCGTTACCGATAAGATTATGAAAAATTTGCTGTACCCTATCTTCATCCGCAAACACCAGTGGCAGATCGTTAGGCAATTGGTTAATTAAAAGAAGTGATTTCTTAGCTGCTAGCGGTTGCAATAGACTCACTACAACATTTAGTACAGATTGAATATCCGTCGCTTTTCTCTGTAATACCAGAGTATGATGAGTCAATTTTTTGAAATCTAAAATATCATTGACCAACTGGGCTAAGCGCTTGCCACCATCAATGATTAAATCTAAATGACTTAAAGTTTTTTGATTTTGCAGTCCTGCGCTTCCAGCTCTTAATGACTCAGCAATACCAATAATTCCATTTAACGGAGTGCGAAGCTCATGCGAAGTGTTAGCTAAAAACTCATCTTTTAATTGATCAACTTTGCGAAGATGTTCATTGATGTTTTTCTGTTCTTGTAGCGTTTTTTTATGCTTTATCAAATACAGCGTAATTAATGCAGCCACAGCTATAGCGTAAATTAAGAATGCCCACCATGTTTGCCAAAGCGGCGGCAAAATAGTTAACTTCATGGTTGTGGTTTCTGTTGACCACTCGCCGATTGAGTTTGTCGCCTGTACTTCAAATGTATACTTATCGGGATCTAGATTAGTAAACACCGCACGATTAGGAAAGCTAACCGAAATCCAATCTTTATTATAGGGTAGTAAACGATACCGGTACTGGTTTCGATTAACATGTCTAAAGTCGAGAGACGCAAACTCAAATACAACATCATTTTGTTGATAATTTAGTTCTAATTCCGTTAGGTCAATTACGACACCTTCTGGCTTCAGTTGCTCTCCTAAAACACTCAAAGATGTGATCACTAAGTCTGGGTCATAGTTTTTTGGTTGCTGCTCGGTCGAACTTACAATTGCAACACCGTTAACGCTACCAAAATAAATCAATCCATCGGAAGAACGAATCACTGAATTGCCATTAAATTCGTTGGCTGGTAAACCATCTTCTAATGAGTAGTTGTCAAAACGCTCTACATTAGGATCGAATCTGGATAATCCATTATTGGTACTCACCCAAATATTACCGTTAATATCTCCTGCGATCCCATAAATTGCACTGTTAGGGAGTCCGTCTTTTTCTAAGTAGCTTGTGAAGTTTTTTTCGCCGGCTGTAATAGCTTGGGCACTCATTTTATTCAATCCATTAAATGTTCCGACCCAAAGGTTTCCGCGATTATCTAAATACAAAGACCGCACAGTATTGTTGGACAAAGACTGGGGATTATTAGAATCGTTTTTATAACTCACAATGCGATCAAATTCTGGGTCGTACTTTTGAATACCATTATTCCAAGTACCAAACCAAATATTACCTTGATTATCTTGCAACATGGTTCTTATGGTTGAATCACCAAGTTGACCATCTTCGGAGAAGTGATATTCTTTTTCGATTTGTCGACTATTGGCATTTATTTTCAAGAGTCCATCATCGGTTCCTACCCAAATATATCCGGAACGATCTTTATTGATCATTCTGATTCGATTGAAGCTGACATAACCCGCTGGAAAATTGTCTCTGTTAATTAGCGTTGCGTAGCCCGTTTTTTGTGAATAGACGCCAAGTTGCCCTTGCTGATTGCCAAACCAAATATCGCCTATTTCGTCGATAGTAAAAGCTAGGATTCGATTACCTATTGCTTGACGTTCTTCGGTCACCAAATTTGAAAGATGACTAAACCGATCATCTTTGGGTTCATATCGATCTAAACCACTTAATGTGGCAAACCAAATAGCGCCGTCTTGGTCTTCTTCGATATCCCAGACAAATTCATGAGAGAGTCCATTTTGATCGTAAGGTGAATGAGTTAATCTTGAGAACTGAGTATCGAAAGACTGTGTAGTGTTTAATCCGCCACCAGCCGTTCCAATCCATAATAACCCCGAACGATCTTGATAGATGGTCCAAATATCATTAATGCTAATGCTATGAGGGTCAGAAGAATTCCGTTTGAACGCCAGAAATTTTTGGTCTCCTTTACGTCGAACATTTAGTCCCCCTTCCTCGGTGGCAATCCAAAGGTCACCATTTTCAGTCCGAAGGATTTTTCTAACATCGTTAAAACTCAGGCTGTTTTCATCTCGCTTATCATGAAAGTAATGTTCAAACTCAGTTTCATCTGCGCGCAAATGGAATAGTCCATCAAATCGAGTGCCGACCCATAAGCTGCCGTCAGTATCTAAATAAAGTGTGTTGAGGTGTGAAGGAAGGTTGCTACTATCATAGTAATTAAATATCTGTTGCTCGATATCAAAGTGGGCTAACACTTCATTAGTCGCTACCCACAAATTTCCTCGACTGTCCCCAACAATATCGATGATTGAGCCAGGTGGTAGCGAGTTGGCATCTAGCGGATTATTATAGAAATGAGCAAAGGCCTTTTTCTCCGGTAGATATAAATTAAGACCGCGATCGGTTCCGATCCAAATTCTTTGATTGGTGTCTTGATAAATGACATTAACTTGGGCATTGCTCAAACTATCAAAATCATCATTTTTGGAAACGAAACGTTCAAAGATCCCTGTTTTAGGATCGAAGCGATTCAGGCCATTGTGGGCTGTACCAATCCAAAGATATCCTTGATGATCTTCAATAATGGAAACCACTATATTATTGGAAATGGATTCTTCATTGTCTGGATCATTCTTAAAATTTACGAACTGATAGCCGTCGTAACGACTTAAACCATCGTAGGTTCCAAACCACATATATCCGCGACTATCTTGAAAAATAGTATTAACGGTGCTTTGGGGCAGGCCTTGTTTAGTACCAATATGCTGAAAACTTATCGAGTCTCTGGCAGCCCAAAGCGCAGGATTCCAGACAAGACTGGCAACCAGTAGCAGGATGACTCGTATGAATGTGGACAGCGCTTTGTTCAAAATAACCTGTCAAAAATGGCGATTGAATTTATAATTGTAACCTATCATTGAAAAACTGACCCATAATAGAAAGAGAATTTTTTATTTTAACGGTTTTTATAAAACGCTTTAACTAACTTTTATACTATAGCGAGTAGCTAGTATGCCTCAACTGTCAGATGCCCACATTACCGAACAGCGCTCGTTAGACGACATTCCAAACGCCCCGGAAAGAACTAAACCGGTCGGCTTTCTATTGCGACTGGCTAAAGCACTTCATACTTATGGGCTGCCAGCCTACGAATTAGAGCAAACCATGAATGGCTGCGCAGAGGCTATGGGTTACGGTATACAGGCAATGTCGCTTCCAACTTCAATTAGTATTACCGTTTTACCACCCGATGCAGAGCCGCAAACCTTTTTGATTAGAGTTTCTCCGGGTGAAGTAAACATAGAAAGACTGCGACAAACCACTGAAGTCGCCAGACATGTAATTGATGGCACCATCAATTCTGAAGATGGAGCCAACCGACTAAAGCAGATATCCGAAAGCCAACCCGACTATCCAAGCTGGGTAATTGTGCTCGCGTTTGCTGTGGTATCTACCTGCATAGCACGAATTTTTTCGGGCGGACTCAATGAAATGTTGGTTTCATCCATTATTGGTTTAATCGTCGGCCTGATCGCTGTAGCGTCTAGGACAAGACCGATGCTAGACCATTTATTACCGACGATTTGCGCCTTTGTTGCAACCTTTTTGGCGCTGGTGATCAACGATTACTATGATGTTCATATGACTACTTCAGTGGTTATCATCTCGGGCCTTATTATTCTATTACCCGGGCTTTCACTGACCATTGCTCTGGCAGAGCTTGCCACCCAAAACTTAGTCTCAGGAACCGCACGTTTATCGGGAACCATGACAATTTTTATTCAACTAGCCTTCGGCAGCGCACTAGGCGCTGAGCTTTCTAAAAGGTTAGGATTTGTTATCAATGATGCCATCGTGCACCCCGCTGAACCTTGGACAATTTGGCTTGCCGCGGCAATCGCTTCGTTAGCATTAGTTCCGCTATTTTCTGCTCGCAAGAAAGATTTTGGCTGGTTTCTGTTATCGGCTGTAACTGCGTTTACAACGGTGCACTTTGCTTCGCAGGCGCTGGGAGCGTCTTTGGGTGCGTTTGTTGGCGCTATCACCATTGGTATTATGGCGAAACTCGTTACCCGCTTTTTTGATATTCCAGGTGCAATGATTATGATGCCGGGCTTTATCATTTTGGTTCCCGGCGCTGTTGGATACCGAAGTATATTGGCATTAGTTGAACGAGATGTGGTCGGCGGATTATCGACAGCATTTGATGTTTCAGTAATTGGAATTTCCCTAGTGGCTGGATTCTTATTATCGTCACTGGTGCCGCTGCCAAAAGATGTGTCTAAAGACCAATACTAAGAGTTTTCGTAGTAATACGTTTGAGTAAAGTAGAATCAACCACCTTAGCAAGGTTTGATAAACGGAGCAGAGTATGTGCCGCTGGATGGCTTATAAAGGAAAACAGATCTTTATCGAGGATTGGTTGCTCAATAGTCAACACTCGTTAATTGAGCAAAGTTTCTCTGCGGAAATGAGCGTAAAGGAAGTCAACGGTGATGGATTCGGACTTGGTTGGTATGATCAAAAAGCAATCCCAGGACTCTATCGAAGTATCCTCCCAGCATGGAATAATGCCAACTTAAAGAGTCTAGCATCTAATGTTCGCTCTGGGCTTTTTATCGCCCATGTAAGAGCGGCTACTGGTACACCCATTCAAGAAACCAACAGTCATCCCTTTCAATATCGAAATTGGTTAATGGTTCACAACGGCATCATTCATGGCTTCTCGCAAATTAAAAAAAATCTTATGGAACAGATTGATAGTCAGTATTTTGGCCACATTTTAGGCTCAACTGATTCGGAACTTTTATTCTTTCTTCTGCTGTCCAATGGTTTGGAACAGGATCAACACTCAGCTATTCAAAAAACGATTGCTCTAATTGAAGAAATAGCTAATGACTACCAGATCTTTCCGGCAGTCCGCATGACTTTAGGCATTAGCAACGGAATTTCTTTGTGGTGTGTCCGATATTCTTCGCAATCGGACTCAAGTACTTTGTTTTACTCGTTATTGAATCAGCAAAGCGCTGAACGTGTTCTAGTCGTTTCAGAGCCCATTAACGATTGTAGTATCGATTGGCAACCGGTGGCTGAGGATACGATTATGCATTTTGACCAGAATAATCAAATGAGTACTTATAAAATAGAAAGAAGTGGTTGAGATGCGAGTTTTATGACAGCAAATTCCCCAAAGGGGACATTTACTGTCTTTTAAGCTTTAAGAACTAAAGTCAATGCTTCGGCTGCGCTCAGCAACCTTTTTTCGCAGCGCTGCGCTCTGACTGCGACCTTCTTTTTTCTAGCCAAAAAAGAAGGCAAAAAGGCTATGTCGTTGGCACTGTGCTACCGAGATTGACCTTATGTTTGCCTTTGGTTTCTAAGGGACGCCCACCACCTATTCGTCTGTATGCTCCATCCCACAGCTACTTACTTCGTACAACCAACCTTTACACGTAATAGATGAAGTGGATAAGTCTAACAAAGGTTTAAACGCCTAGCGGCTATAACGGACTGGTGAAACTCATGAGGCAGCGGGTAGACAAGAAAAGCAAATGAGCGCCAGCGAGCTCTTTTCTTCCGCTGACTCTCGATCAACAATTAAGGATTTTTCAGGCTTGAAACAACCAGCAACAAGTAACCAATCAGTTATCTTCAGCGAAAGAAGCTTTTGCGTACTTTTGTCTTCTAACAAAAGTACGTCGCAGTCAGAGCGCAGCGCTGCGAAACGCCTTTGAATTTGATTTGGAATCTGAATTTTGTTCTCAAAATAGAACAACAAAAAATTGTCCGCTATAGATAAAAAGCAGCCGCTTTCTTAAAAAACTTATCCAACTAAATCTACCTACTATTCTGGACAAGCCTAAGCTAATAGACCCTAAGGGTAAGTCTTAACCGTACCTCCCCCACAGCGCTCGCAGAGGCAAACTTAGCCTCCAGGGCGAGTAACCTCTCCCCTCTAAACTCTCAAATGACTATAGATCAAACTCTGAGTAAACTTAGCCCTCAAGTAAAACCCCCTCGGAAGAGTCTGAGCACTATTACCCTCTTCATCCACCACCTGAGTTAACACTCTGGAATTAGCCGCTTTTGGCCTGACTTGCAATATATCGCCTAACTTGGCATTTAACTGATGCACTTTTCCCATAGATATCAACTCCATCGCGCCTTCCCAGTCAGCTTTGATTTTAGCCTCTTGTTCTGCACTCATTTGCCATAGGAAAGGAGTCGCTATCACGGACTGAGTGATGGGAATACCTGACTGCTGAGCAATTGGTACCCAAAGTACATGCCTTAACTTATGGTAAACCGAACTTTGATGCCATTGCGCTCCTAGATTATTGCCTAAATCAACCACACAAACATAGGTCGATTCTTGAACTTTGCCTTGCAAATCAATCGGCAGTGTTTTTAATTCGATGTCTAGCATCGAAAAATCAGGGCGCGACTCATTACCCGCATCGGCACCTAAACAGTGCTCAATAAACTGCCCTTGCCAACCTTTTTGAACTCGCAGATCCTCGGGAATTTTTACCTGATAAAACTCAGCCAGCTGACCGAGTGTTTTACCCGCTATTTCAGAGGCTCGTTGCCTCAATTGCTCGATAGTTGAAGGTGGATTTGGCATCACTGATTACAAAAAATAGATAGTGTTAAGTAAAATTAAATTCTATCGGTTTAGCAAAATTAATACCAAAGAAATTTGCTGATCGCCCAATTGTGTGGTTGAATAAGTAATAGAAAAAATTTATTTGGTAACCATAAGTGATTGATTCAGAGGGATTTCGATCCAATGTCGGCATCATAGTATGCAACGACTTTGGGAATCTGCTTTGGACCAGACGCATCGGACAAAACTCTTGGCAATTCGCACAAGGCGGCGTTGACCCAGGAGAATCAGCTGAACAAGCCATGTTCAGAGAGCTCAATGAGGAATTGGGCCTAGCTAAGAAAGACGTCAGAATATTAGGCTCCACCAAAGAGTGGTTAAAATATCGATTGCCTAATCGTTATATTCGTCAAGGAAGCTTGCCGTTATGCATTGGTCAAAAGCAAAAGTGGTTCATGTTGCGACTAACCAGCCATGAATCTGCAATACATTTTGATGCAACCGGCCATCCAGAGTTCGACCATTTTATGTGGGTCAACTACTGGTATCCACTTCGGCAAGTCATCGCGTTTAAACGCGACGTCTATCGCCAAGCGCTCGTTGAATTGATGCCTTTCGTGATCGAACAACAAGCCCGTCAGCGGAAGAAGCGCAAGCGACCCCACCGAAGCCATAAGAAAAAAGGTGAATCGAACGGAGAGTAGATTGGGGAGGGGAAAGTCGCTTGACAAGCAAACTGTCTAGAATAACCCAAGCAGTATTACTGGCAGAAAACCAGCAGCAAGCTTTAGACATTATCGTAAGTGGTGTTTGCGATATGCTAGAGGTAGAAGTTTGCACTATCTACCTTGCTGACTACGACCTAAACCAATTTGTTCTAATGGCCGCCACCGGCCTCGATCCAAGCCTAATCGGTCAACTAAGCGTTGACTTCGATGATGGGTTAGTTGGTTTAGTCGGCCAACGAGAAGAGCCCATTCATTTGAGCCGCGGTGACTCCCAACCCCACCTTTCCGCCTTAGAGCAATTTAATCAAGAAAAACTGTCCGCCTATTTGGGTGTTCCCATTATTCACCAACGCAAAGTGCTAGGTGTTTTATCGATTCAGCAACAACAAACTCGCCGCTTTGAAATTGACGAAGAAACTTTTTTAATTACCTTGGCCACTCAAGTCTCGTCAATCATCTCAAACACCGAAAATGATGCCATCATTGAGGATGACCGCGACCATCTAGTCCGCTGTATCAGCGGTAGCCCTGCCTCCAGTGGCGTAGTGATCGGTCCGGCTAAAGTGGTTTTTCCGAGCCTTGACATTACCACCATCCCAAAACGAAAAACCGATGATATTCAAGCTGAATTGAAAGCCTTAGGCAAAGCAGTAAAACGAACTCATTTACAGCTAGAAAAAATGTCTAGCCGCATGAAGGGGCTGGTATCCGATCAAGAACGGTCATTGTTTGATGCCTACCAACAAATCTTGGGCTCTGCAGGGATCGAACATGAAGTCGAGCAGCAGATTAAATTAGGTTATTGGGCACCTTACGCGTTAAAGCTCGTTATTTTACAGCATTTAAAAGCCTTTAAATCAATGGAAGACCCGTATTTAAGGGAACGAGCTGACGATATTGAAGATTTAGCCAATCGAGTATTGGGTAATTTACTACGCCGAAACTCGCGCAAAATACATGCAGAACCTGGGACAGTGCTGGTCACTGAATCGATTAGTGCATCAATGATTGCAGAACTGCCAATCGACAATATTAGCGCTATCGTTACCCTCAAAGGCTCTGCCACATCCCATGCAGCCATACTCACCAAAGCGCTTGGGTTGCCCGCAATTATGGGACTGGATCCCTGCCAAATTAACCGTCTCGATGGTAAAACAGTGATTGTCGATGGCTATAATGGACAAATCTTTGTTTCCCCGCACCAAACCCTCATTCGTCAGTTCGACCGCTTAATCAATGAAGAACGTGCCTTCTATCAAGACTTAGAAAAAGACCATCAATCACCAAACTCCACCCTCGATGGCGTTTCGATTTCAATGATGGTGAACACCAGCCACCCAATGGATTTTGAAAAAGCCCAGTTTTCTGGAGCAAACGGGATTGGGCTATTTCGGACTGAAATCCCGTTTATGAATCACCAGCAGTTTCCTTCTGAAAAAGATCAGGTAGAGGACTATCAACAAGTGATACAAGGTTTTAATGGTTTACCCGTCACTATTAGAACATTGGATATTGGTGGCGACAAACAACTGCCTTATTTCGCCATTGAAGAAGACAACCCCTTCTTAGGCTGGCGCGGCATTCGAGTAACGCTTGATCACCCTGAAATTTTCTTAGTACAACTAAGGGCTATTTTAAGAGCAAGCCATAACAGCCAAAACTTACGGATAGCTATTCCGATGATTGCTACCATCTCCGAATTGGATGATGCTATGCGACTTATCGAGCAAGCTTTTGCCGAGGTTGAACAAGAAACCAGTGATCTACCGGGAAAACTCTACCGTCCCAAAATAGGCATCATCATCGAAGTTCCTTCTGTTGTGTTTCAGTTAAAGGCCATCATCAAACGGGTCGACTTCGTCTCGGTAGGTACCAATGATCTTATCCAATATTTATTGGCGGTTGATCGCAATAATTTAAGGTTAAGGAATTTGTACAGCCACTTTCAACCGTCTGTCCTTAAAATTCTCAAAATGATTATCGAACAATGCGAGGGCGAACAAGTAGATCTTCAAGTTTGTGGTGAAATGGCGTCGGATCCTTTAGCCGCTATTGTTCTAGTTGGAATGGGTTATCGAGAACTGAGTATGAATGCCAGTGCAATTTCAAAAGTAAAGCGAGCCATCAGTCGATTTAACAGTAGCGAATTGGAACTATTAATAGAGCAAATAATGCAATATGAAACAGAACCTAAAATTAGATCTGTTCTAGTTAAAGCGATGGAGGCGAAAGGCCTAAGCGGATTGATAAGAGCCGGAAATTAGTACGAGAAATTCACTTCTACTCAGAGTATCATCTGCGATTGGTTTTACCTCATTAATTACAAGGTTTACAGTTGGAAATTTGGTTAATCTTTGCCCTAACCGGACTAATCGCTGGCTTTATGGCTGGGCTATTGGGCATAGGTGGTGGTTTTGTGGTGGTGCCCTTACTGTTGCTGATACTGCCAACAGTCGGCATCGACGTTGAACGCTCTGGTCACTTCGCTATCGGTACATCTTTAGCCTGTATTTGCTTTACTGCCTTATCTTCCAGCTATTCTCATCACCGTAAACAAGCCATCGTTTGGCCATTACTCGCACCATTAACCCCAGGGCTAGTCATTGGGGCGCTAATCGGGGCGTACTTGGCTGGCTTACTCGCCGGGCCAATTCTGATATTGTTTTTTGTCGTTGGCGCCCTATTAACGGCGGGCTATTTACTCTCAGGCCACAAAAGCCCTCACTCAAATTCAAAACCTAATTGGTGGCTGATGTTTTCTTACGCGCAATTCACTGGCATCGTTTCTGCGCTGATTGGCATTGGTGGTGGCTCGGTTTTAGTTCCATTTCTGGTTTATCGAGGCGTACCAATAGTGAAAGCGGTAGCCACTGCCGCAGCCTGCGGTTTTCCAATCGCGCTGTTTGGAACCTTGGGATATATTTATTCGGGCTGGAATCAAAACCATTCGGTAGAGTTTGCTATCGGCTATATCTATTTACCGGCATTAATCGGAATCGTGATTTTCTCTAGTTTAGCTGCGCCACTAGGCGCCAAACTCGCCCATCATATTCAAGAAAAACGGCTTAAACAGGTTTTCGCAGTATTTTTAATTTTCACCAGCGCGCAAATCATTTATAGTCAATGGTTTTCAGCGGTATAGAACAGCACCTCAATGGAATTTCCCCAAATAGACCCCGTTATTTTTCAGATCTATGGCCCGATCGGTCTCAATTGGTATGGATTAACCTACCTAGCTGGTTTTGCTGGTGCTTGGCTGTTAGGTACCTACCGTGCAAAAAAGCCAAATAGCCCGTTCACTCCAGAGCAAGTCAGTGACTTTTTGTTTTACGCTTTTTTAGGAGTGATAATTGGCGGTCGCGTCGGTTATGTATTGTTTTATAACTTTGGGTTGTTTATTGAAGATCCCATGTACCTATTCAGGATCTTCGAAGGTGGAATGTCATTTCATGGTGGTTTGCTTGGGGTTTTAGCGTCGTTTTGGTACTTTGCTCGTAAAACCGGCAAAACCTTCGCCACGATTTCCGATTATTTTGCGCCCATGGCACCCATCGGATTAGCCACAGGGCGTATCGGTAACTTTATCAACGGTGAACTTTGGGGTAAACCGACCGATGTCGAATCAGTGCCTTGGGCCATGATATTTCCGAGCGCTCCAGGAGGCTTAGAAAGCGGGGTTTACAGACACCCTTCGCAACTTTATGAGTTTGCCCTTGAAGGTGTGGTGCTTTTTATAATTCTTTATTACTTTAGCAAAAAGCCAAGACCTGCATTGTCAGTCAGCGGTCTCTTTTTATTGGGCTACGGCGCTTTCCGATTTATTGTAGAATATTGGCGCGAGCCAGATGACCATCTTAGAGCGATGGCAGAGTATATTTCTATGGGACAACTATTATCGCTGCCAATGGTGTTCGCTGGAATAGCGATGATCGTTTGGGGTTATAAATACAGTCCCGTCAAACAGCCAACAAAATAGAATATTTAAACAGGATTAGTCAGTGAAACAGTATTTAGACATGCTTCAACATGTATTGGATAACGGTGAAGATAAAGGTGATAGAACCGGCACCGGGACTCGCAGTGTATTCGGTTATCAAATGCGCTTCGACCTGCAAAAAGGCTTTCCGTTAACCACCACCAAAAAACTACACCTTCGTTCAATCATGATTGAGCTGCTGTGGTTTTTGAATGGCGACACCAATATCAAATATTTAAAAGATAACGGCGTTAAAATTTGGGATGAATGGGCTGATGAAAACGGTGACTTAGGTCCTGTCTACGGTGAGCAATGGCGACGTTGGAAAAAGCCCGATGGCAGTACCGTGGATCAAATTCAAAATGTCGTTGATACTATTAAAACCAATCCCGACAGCCGACGAATATTAGTGGTTGCTTACAACCCTGGTGTTGCCGATGAAATGGCACTGCCGCCTTGTCATTCGTTATTTCAATTTTATGTGGCCAACGGTAAACTATCTTGTCAGCTTTATCAGCGTAGCTGCGATATCTTTTTAGGTGTTCCTTTTAATATTGCGTCTTACGCATTGCTGACTCACATGATTGCTCAACAATGTGATTTAGATGTGGGTGAATTTATTTGGAGTGGTGGCGATGTGCATTTGTATTCAAATCATTTTGAACAGGCAAAAGAGCAGCTGTCCCGCGATCCACTGCCATTACCAAAACTCAAAATCAAACGAAAGCCGGATGATCTATTTAGCTATGAATATGAAGATTTTGAAATCGTGGAATATGAAGCACATCCGAACATTAAAGCACCGATTGCCGTTTAGTCTAAGTAGAAAAGCAATATGAACAATCCAAAAATCTCGATGGTTTGCGCGATGGCTAAAAATAGAGTCATCGGTAAAGATAATCAAATGCCCTGGCATTTACCGGCCGATCTAAAGCATTTTAAGTCGGTCACCATGTCTAAACCCATTGTCATGGGTCGTAAGACTTTTGAGTCAATCGGTCGTCCGTTACCAGGACGACAAAACGTGGTGATCAGTCGAAATACTGATTATGTTGCCGAAGGATGCGATGTGGTGGATTCCATTGAGTCGGCATTAACGCTTTTGAATGGACAGCCAGAAATTATGATCATTGGCGGAGGCTTTTTGTATTCGCAAATGATCGAGCAAGCCGATCACTTATACCTTACTTTTATCGACCTTGAAGTAGACGGCGACACACAATTTCCTGAATTTGAACATTTGAACTTAGAACAAGGCTCCTCTGAATCACACCTTGCCGATGAAAAAAACCCTTACAATTATCGCTTTGTTGATTATCGAGTAGTTAAAAACTAATGCTTATTCGAGTTATCATCATTGTTTTGATCACCAGCACTAGTTTTGCCACTAATGCCGAAGAAGTTAGCGCAACCTCATTCGATGGTCGTTGGTGTGGAAAGTGGGATAAGATTTATTCCTTGTGCATTGAAATCAAGGATCTTAAAAATAATCCTGTCGCAAATTACCAGTGGCAAGAACAAACCAACGGTAAATTTCAAAAAACGACCAAACGAATCACAGTGGTCAATCAACACACCATCAAGTTAGAAAATATTTTTATGACTTTGGATAAGAATGATTTATCCAGGGCCAAAGCAATTGGGTTATTTACCCAACAAACCCGTTACGCTGAATTGGTTAAGTACGTCAAATAGCTTGACCTCAATTTTATTTCTATCGTTTCAGACTACAAGTTATATCAATGGACTACAAGGACTGAACAGCCATGAGATCAATACTAATCCCTTTTTTCTTTCTAATTTTTGGTTGCAATGAAAAACCTCCGGCTGATTTACACCTTCTAAATGTCTATCAAAAAAACAAGGCAACTTTTAAGATTCTCAGAGATATGATGTGTGGAGACCGGTATAAGTATATTTATTCTAGTGATAAGTCCGATCCCGAAAATATTCCCGAACTCAAATTAAGAACATATCTAAGACTATTGAAAGAAGTAGAAGGAGTTTTAATCAGCAAATCAGATAAATGTAATATTTCAATTTCTACTTGGGAGTTTGGACGCAAGATATCAGGTGGCCCCAGCAAATCAAAGGGTTTCATTATGAACCCAGATCAATGGAACGCGGAATTAGTTGACTCCTTAGATGAACAGTACAAAAAGAGGAAATCTGAAGCATTCTTTCACCGAAAAATCGATAACGACTGGTATCTTTATTATTACGATTTTCAGTGACTATCGAGATAAAGCGAAAACTGTATAACGGTCCCGAACGTCTTAAAAGGCTCTCCGTCAGTCTTCAGTTCATTACAAACTGCAAAATCTTCATCATGATTTTTTTCGTACAACTAGTGCTTAATTTATGATATTATTTTTTCCTTTTTACTAAATTAACCATAACACTAAAAAGCAGGTAAGATTGCTTAGGGATAAGTCAATGAGAAGTATTTGTAATGTCTTATATCAGGCAGGGATTGTAGTCGCTGTTAGTTTTATTATTGCTTGTGGCGGCGGTGGTGGAGGCAGTGATACGCCAGAGCCAGAGGCCAACTCAGCACCAAGCGCAGTAAATGACTCCGTCGAGGTCGGATTTCAAGGCTCGGTAACTATTAACGTATTAGTTAATGATACGGATCAACAAGGTGATCCTCTCACCATAACAAACCTTACCCAACCAACGACTGGGACCGTAATGCTCGTTGGGAATCAGATAGAATTCCAAGCCGATGATGAATCTGGAACGGTAGAGTTTACTTATACTGCCAATGATGGTGAGTTCGACAGCGCACCTGCAACCGTACAAGTTACCATCGCTGACAATTCCCTACCAGTCTCATCAAACACTAGCAAGAGCGCGGCTGTAGGAGAATTAGTAATAGTTGATGTCCTTGAAGGGGACATAGATGCCAATGGACATGAGATGACCATCGAAATTGTAAGCCAAGCGGCGCAAGGCAGCGCATCAGTTGTCGATAATAAAATAGCCTACCAGGCTGGTGATGAATTTGGCGAATTTGTGGTGACTTACAAGGCATTTGACGGATTTGGGTATGGAAATACCGCTGAATTACAAATCGTAGTAGACGCTAGAAAATTGACCCTCAAAGGTCGAGTTTCGCCAGCTCAAGAAGGAGCGACGGTGCTTGCGACAATTACTAGCGTAGATTCATCTTTCGAAACGTATTCTGCCAACACTGATGAAAATGGTAATTACCAGTTCGATTTAGACCTTAACGTAACCACTGGTGTAGTAAGCTTAGAGTCAAGTTCTAATGACGAACAGATTAGTTATCATTCACAGCTTGGCACCTTAGAGCGTCTATTTGAATTGGCAGACGAGCAAGAGGAATTGCATTATTCTAACTACATGGCTTTAGAATTATCCTCTTTTTCTACCGCGCTCAAAATCTATTCTAGCTGGTTTGATGAAGACGGTTTCATCAATAGCACTGAGGAGTTGGAATCTATTTACGCAGCAATCGATTCAATAGAAGTAGTCAAGTTTGCAGCAACTATTGACCTACTTGTAAACGGAGAACTCGATTTTCCGAATGGAATAACTAGCTTTCAACAGCTTTACGATTCTAGAACCGATATAGAAGCATTGGTGACCCAACTTCAAGATTATGAATACAATACAGCGTTTATAGAACTACTAAACAACCTCACGTTTTTAACCGAGGATGGTAGTAAAATTAAAGACAACGCCTACGCGTTTCAATCAAATGGTAGTCTTCTCGACTCAGTTCCAGCTCCAATAATTTTCCCTTTCGAATTGGATGATAAAGTAAAGTTTTTATCTAACAATCGTTTTGTATCGAGCGGACATTCTCGTAGCTCTACGGTCATTAACTTTAACCATGAGTTACCCTGGGAAATTGATGAAGAGCAAAATTTCAGAATCTATTCAACGTTACAGGACCCCGCGCAACTAGTATTTGAAAATACCTATTCTCAACTTTGTTTTGGCAATTACAATTTGTATGTTGACCTCGATGAGATTGTCTTTCGACCGGTATATCTAGGTGAAAATATTACCCAATATCTGGCTCACTACTCTGGCGAATCTTATGCAGGCGATTCTCCACAACAATTGTGTAATGGAACAACTAAGACCGAATGGTCACTGCTTAGACTAGTTACCACTAACACCGATACACAATCCTTGGCTGAGTCAGCATCAAACGGATTGATTGCCACTCGAGTTGGAAAAATTATAGATTCTGAAGGTGTGTCTATCTCGGCGTCTCTAGTTAATCTAAATAGTGATAATTCTTTTCTTATTCAATCTAATGATCAGGCTGGCGAGTGGGCCATATCGGAAAAAGGAGAACTAACACTACTCGCCGATGATGGTACCGAAATTCGCTACATACCTATTGGTGAATATGCTTCGGGAAAAAGTTATGTTGCGCAAAAAAATTATAGTAATGGTGATTCGGAAATATTTGGCGGAGTATTAGTCGATGTTGATAGCCAATATACTCCTGATACTTTAGTGGGGCGCTTTGAAGGCGCAGCGGGATTTGGCGCGGAACCGGTTTTTGCTATAAGCATACAAGACAACCAATTGGGGCAGCAGGAGAGTCATTCTAATGACGGTAGCTGGGGTAGAAGTGACCCATTTGGCGAAGATTCCTATATTTTTAGTTGGATACCTACCAACAATGCTCGAACGGTTCATGCTGAATATAGTATTATCCATGATCCCGAGACCTTTACTAATGTTGGCGCTAGCATTGAGGGATGTAACGAAGCCGATGAGAATTGCTACGTATGGCGAACCAGGGATATTCAGATTCTATCCGAAGACGAAAATTATCATTATTTGATGATTAATATTATGACCGACTTGCAATTCTTCGAACCGGACAATGGCCCAAACATATCTTATGCTGGTTATGTCAGAGCATTTAAGAAAACAGATTTTGTATTACCTGAAGTAGAACGGCCTTAAGGACAGAAGGCTTTGTTCTAACTTTTAAAAAACTGGAAACAATTGATTCGCTGCCTATGTAGGATTGATTGTTTCTAGTTTCTTTGAAGATGGTGAAAAGATCGAAAGATAGGGTCTGGCCTATTGTATAATAAATAAATCCTTTTCTATCTTCTTAACCATACCCAGCCACTCACCTTCATCAATTTCTCTCTTAACTTTGTTGACCGGATAACTAACGCTTCCTGAATGAGTTAATCCAAAATACTCAGCAATATCTTTGTGAGTTGCAGTACTATAGTAGTGACATGCATAAATAGCGAAAGCTCGGTTAGGCGAGCTCTTCGGCCGTCCACTACTTCGTTTAACTAATTGGCTTTTATTCTGACCAATAAGTTGGCAAATTAGCTTCATCAATTCTTCAATCGATGGGCGATCTTGCAAAGCTTCTTTTAAGGCCAGAAAGTCAGTATTTTCAAATTCTTCTATGCGGAATCAATGGGGTCAGTGTAAATGATTCTTCAAAAACTGTGCCGATTTCCTATCGCCACCTCTCTGAGCGGGTGATACTCGCCTACCTGTCTTTCTTTCAACTTGCTTTTTGAATCTAGAACTACCTAACACCCAACTTCGATTAACGGACTCTCTAATAGCCTCCAAAGTATACTCAGATAGCGTTTGCTCAAACAAAGCCAGATATCTTTTTTGGCGTGTTTTATCCGTTTTGGCCAAGGATTGATAAACCTCATGGGGCGTCACTAGCTTTATGGGGGTTCCTAAGGCATTCTTTCGAAAGCTTGACCAAGGATATTCACCGGGCTGTTTAACCATCTTAGCTCTGACCGGGTTCAATTCTATGTATCGGCTAACCGTCATTAAGTATTGCTCACTATCAATCAATGTCGATTTATATCGACCTTCCCACAACGTACCACTACGCTGGTACTTTTGATTGATATATCGCACATAGTAGCGACCTAGCGATTGCATTAAGCGGCTAACGCCGTCGCCTTCTTTTGGTGTAAGCAGAAGATGGACATGATTGGTCATCAATACAAAGCTATGAACCGCGACCTCAAGCTTATTGCTGTACTCTTCTAATTTTGATAAATAGACTTTGTAGTCTTGCTCTTCAAAAAAACAGGCTTCACGGTTATTTCCCCGCTGTATGACATGTTGCGGAACACCAGGTAAGTTGAGTCGAGGGAGTCGGGCCATAATAACGCTCTGAAAGATTACTCAAAGTCACTATACTCTCTAGCTTTGGCAAAATCAATTACTCTGACCCCATTGATTCAACGGCAGTGGTTGGGGATAAATAAAATCGCGTAGAATTTCCCAAGTGGATGAATCAATAAAATTCAGATGGTGTTGAACGTTAGTTGTTGGGGTTAACCACCCCAACCTACAAGTTAGCCCAACTTACCGAGTTTACCGGGTTGGGTTATTTTTTATCTCCTTTCATAGTTCGGACATTCACTCTGACCATTACCAATAACTTTTAACTCAATTATATCTGTTAGTATCAAATCGACAGTTAAAGTGCTGCTTGCCTTTTTTAGGGTCCCTAAAACGGAGATAAACTTTCCACCACAGCCCCAGTAAATTTCCGGTTGACCCATTTCTCGCATGTTAACATGAATCGCTTTATTGACCTTTCCTTCTAACATTGCTTTTTCATTACTGTAGAGCAAGGGCGCAACGCCTCCAGCCCCCGTTATAAATCCTTTTAATTGTACTTTACTACCATCATATTGTTCGGGAGTTTCTAATAATTCAGTTATCAATACCGGTTCATATGATTTATATTGAAACTTCGCAGGCTTACAGCTTGTTAATAAAAGTATAAATATGAAGCTTAGTTTGATTGTTTTAAAAAGATACATTGTCAATAATCCCTGTTTTCCCATCACTGTTAAACCTATATTCGCGAATTCGACCCCGATTGTCTCTAACTAAATGAACTTTAGTTACACCTGAACCCGCAGCCTCTCGCAAACTCTCTTTGACCGCATTTTTCCAGTTTGCGTTTATTTGAGAATTCCACGCATTAACCCTACTTGAATCAGAATAAAATGCTACTGAAGCGATATAGGCGTTTTTCGGTATATTTTCCCATCTACTATCTACATTATGCCCAGTTGTAGATGGCGACATATGTTGGCCTGTTTCCGTAACCAACTGAAGATTAGCTACAATTTTTCCAGTAAAATCACTACACAACATGCATTTATCGATAGTACCGAAAAGAATCTCTCCTGTACGCCCATTTGAGTTAGGATCTGCTGCACTTGCCCGTATTACTCTTTTCTTTTGTGCCTGGATAAGAACTTCAGTATCTGTGTCCATAGTAAATCCTACCGGATCATTGAATTTTTGAAGCTGCGAATAACAAGATCCCTGACCACTACTTTGGTCACAAGAATCCAAATAGTCTAAAGACTCTCCTCCACCTTTACATTCAGTAGTAGTAGTACAAGTCAATGTTCCGAACTCAGTATCTATACTGTTCTGATTGGTGCCACTTTTGGTCTTGTTCGTAGCGCCAGTTTTCACTCCTCCACTATAATCAAATTCAGTGATATGTATATTTTCTCCACCTTCTAATTGACTACTATTCAGCTGTTCAACTTTACCTGCAAGCAATTCCTTTCTAGTCGTCACTACCGTTAATATATCACCTTCACCATTATCGACACTCACAATGATTGTGTCACCCCAAGATATGTCATACGTAGGTGTGAAACCAAAACTCCCTGTCCTTCCTCGTCTTTTTGATTTATACCCACTAGGATCCGTCCCAGCTAACGGATTATTCATAATATACGAATAAGGATTCATGGACTGACTATTACCCGGCTCCTGAATAAACGGGTCCACACTCAGGAATCGCCCGAGGTTGTAATCATAAACCCGTCCATTCATATGAATTAACTCAGAGTCATCCAAATGCTCATGGTCAGTAAACCCTCGATTAGTATGCTCCTCATAATTATTAAGCTGCCTAATAAAATCTAAGGTCGCTGGAACAACAATAGAATCCGAGTCCACTCGCTCAAACGTCCCTTCCCTCGGCTTACCAAATGGGTCAAAACTTTTGTTATCCACCACGTCACCATTTTCATTAGTGATGGTCACGGTTGAACCCAACCGGTCACGATGAACAAAACCGATTTTGAAACCAGCATCACTGCCACCAATGGTTTCAGTAACAATCGCATCGCCCAAATAACTGCGCTTTTTAGTCACACCATCTTGAGTGATTTCTTCATAGGCTTTATCGATGTAAATGGTGGTTTCATCAGCACCTGAACCGGTTTTCACCTGCTTATAGCGCATTTGGTCTGCCGCATAACTAAAGGTGCTGGTAATGCCACCTTTGGTAATTGTGAGCGGTTTATTAAAGGCATTGTAAGTGAGGGTTCGACCATCACCCGATAGCATATTCCCGTTGTTATCGTAACTGTAAGTCGCCGTTCCACCTGTGACTTTAACAATGCTTCTTACCGCATTAGGACCAGCATTTCCACCTAATGATTTATCTGCATTACCGTAGCTATAATTACCGGCAGCAACAAAATCAGTCTTCTTTATAAAGTTACCAACAGCGTCATAGTCATAACTAATCGATGTTAACGTCCCATCAATATCTTGCGACGAATCAATCAACCGATGTAAATCGTCATAGTCATAACTTTCACTGGATAAAATCACACTGCCATTACGAATATTCTCAACTTTTTGCAGCGCCAAGTTTCCAAAGTCATCATACTCATAATCAATCCGATGACGCTGACTGCCACCCACATTGGTATCGGTATGCACCGATTCCATTTGACCCGTTTCATGGGTGTAAGCCAGCACTTCATTTAAAATACCATTGGCTTTAAGCGCAGCAGTTAAGTTTAAACGCGCATCCATATCGGTGACTTCTTGATACACATAACCACTGGCGGCATTGACTGACTTAGTCGCATAACCATAATCGTTGTATTGCGTTTCAAGGGTTAAACCCGTCACCGTTTGTGAACCTTTGACTCGACCATAGAAACCGTCGTACTGAGTGGCTTGAGTATAGGAATCAGAACCAATGTGAGTGGTGACACTGCTAGGTCGACAGTAGTTATCGTAGCTATACACTTTATTAAAGTTATCAGCGCCAGAATCATTTCTGACTTCCGATTGAATAGCACCAACACACGTGTCTGTAGTACCGCCTTGTGAAGCTAAGTCATAAACAAAACTCGCTTCTAATACACCACCGGCCGTTCTTGAGGTTAATCGACCGAGAGTGTCGTAGTCATATTCAGTGACCACAGAAAGCGCATCCGTCTCGGTATCAATTTCACCAAAGGGTTTATAGGTAAAATCTTTACGTCCCATGTTCGGGTCAATCACATACTGCTTTTGACCAAGGGCATTGTACTCAGCAGTAATCGGATGACCGTTAGCGTCTTGCAATACAATCGGATTACCCTGCGCATCATAAGCGTATTCCGTGACACCACCTTTAGCATCGACAGTTTTCATTAACTGACCAATACCATTGTGGGTTCGGGTCATAGTCGGCAAGGTTTTAGAAGTACCTACTGCATCAATACTGGTTTGATGGTCGTTGTAAGCATAAGTGGTAGTAAACCATTGAGCAGTCCCTAAACGCGTTGGCTCATCCAGTTTTTTCTCAAGCAGTCTTCCTTGCTCATCAAACCGAACCCAATGGGTGCCTTTGTCTTCATCAACAACAAATGATGGGACTGACTCAAACACTTTTCTGCCCAAACCATCGTACTCGGTGCGAACAAAAATTGGACTACCATCAAAGCCTTGGGTGGTTGCAAATAACACTCGGTTAAACTTATCTTTGTATAGCGTGGTTTCCGGAGCGCCCGCTGAGGTGGTGGTGACTTTGTATTGAATCAATGCGGCTACATCAGGCACATCAGTGGAGGATAACTGTGTCGGGGTAATCGCTGTGACTTCATCACAGCCTCCTAAACAGTCAGCGAATCGACTGTAGGCTGGTTGGCCAGTTCCTAATGGTGGTGTGACTTTTTCAATCCGACCAAAGGCGTCATATTCAGTGCTTGAACTTAACCCGTTAGCATCAATCACTTCTTTGACTTGCCCGTGCTCTGGATACGTTTTAGTGGTGACAGAATGATTCAAATCATTAGTGACTTTATAAACGAAATAACCGTCAGCAACTTCTGTTTCACCATCATTAGAGTAAGTGGTATCAATACTTCTGGATTCACCTTGAGAGGTTGTCGTGACCTTGGTGGGTAAACCGTAAGCGTTGTAATCAGTATCGACGCTGGTAGTAAACCCGCCGCCTAAAATCGGCTCTACAGTCACCACATCTGGCTGACGATTAGTGGTGTAAGTGTATGTCGTTTTGATTTCTTTTTTAGGGTCGAGCAGCGCATCATGTAATGCTGAACCGGTTAAGGTTTCAATGACGACATTAGCTTTCGTTAGTTTTGCCCACCAGTCATCAGTGTCGTAAACTTTTATATTGATCTTTTTAACTTCACTGAACCCAGTGTCAATGATGTTTTCGCTCCTTAAAATATTGCCGTACACATCCACATCAAGCTCATTAATCGTTGTGGTTTTCTGCGAAAGAACTGCGCCACTGGTTAAGTCATAACTGGTTGCGACTTGACTGATTGGCACAACCCAATGGACATAACTATTAGCGGTAGTTTTATCAAAATAAGTCACATTAGTTTTACTAATAACGCCAGTCGTACAAAGCTCATCGCTGCTTGTTAGACAAGTTCTTGCTTCCTCGATTTTTCCAGCTTTTGGAAAGATTTGATGAAAGTCCGTGACCGAACGAATGTCTGACGGATTGTCGACTATGATCGTTCTAAAGCCTTGGAAACCTCTTCCTTTACGATTGTAAATGGCTTCTCTATAACTATATTGCGTAGCATTTTCACCACCGATTGCATCACTTTGTAAAAACTCACTAACCACATGCATACTCGATGCAAAATAGAAGTTCTCACTGTCTGGCGACCCATCGATATAACGTTCTAAATCAAGCGTTGGTACATCATAAAATTTGGTTTCGCCGACCCGCCCAGCAGAGTGACCCAATGGTGAATACTCCCATGAACTTGTGTTACCTAAACCATCAACAACCGATTGCATTGAGTCTGAAGCAGTGTGAATATTTTCTCCATTCTTAGAGGTTGTATTCAGCATGACTAAGAGGTCACCAGCATGCTCATCTATGGCATTGACAGCATAGATCCCTATGTTTTCTCGCGAAGCTGTACAGATGTCGTATTGGTCATAATCGACACAATGACCGATCCCTCGTTTAACTACAAAGTCGTCCATTCCATCGCCATTAATATCTTTCGCCTGAAATGAAGCTCGGTCGGCGCTGGGAAGCGGCCCTTCAACCAGATCGTTTTTTACCGAAGTGGTAAATGTTCCGTTGCTATTTTGTTGGAAAGTTAAAAGACTCCATTTGAATTGGCGCAAATCTTTTTCAGGATGAATACTGGTGTTCGAAGTATCACCACTAGCCTTATTAAAAACACGATGTAAATCGTCATCACATGTGGTTTCTTCTGAGCCATCAACTAGCAGATTAACGGTTGTATAACACGATGTATCAACCGCTTCGGTAGCAACCAATAAATCCGACTTTCCGTCACCGTCATAATCCATGACCATCGCGCCACCAAAAAGTGGTTGCGCTCGCTCATATTGTGCGGCATAGCTGGAAGGAGTGAGAATTAAACCGTTAATCGACTGATAGGAAGAGATAACCGCGTAGCCATCCCAGTTATGAGTTCCAACGGAGCTACCAAGTGGTAGTTCTGCAGCAAAGCTACCGTCTCCAAGATTTAACCTTACTGCCCAGTAGGTAGATGTAGTTCCTTCAACCGACACATAATCTGACAGGCCATCGCCATTGACATCAGTCCACGTAAAGAAGTTATGGTAACTATTGTCTGGTAATCCTAATGTACTAGCATCTAGCCGTGAGCCAAACGTGAGAGTTCCATCAGATGAAAGGCTACCGAACATAAATTGAGTACTTTCTGACTGAGAGGGTTCATTCCGTAATGACAGTGCGATATCGCCGATTCCATCACCGTTAATATCTTGAACGGAATAGTTTTCCCAAACTAATGGTGCGTATGCACCTCGGTAATAACTGCCAGTATCCAAGTCTGTAACGTATCCCCAAAAATCAAACCCAATATTGGCTGCGTTACCATTATGTAAATAGAGAGCAAGTTTACGAGTTTTAGATACAACCACTTCAATCAGCAGGTCTGGGTAGCCGTCGGCATTCACATCGGCAAAACTAACATCGGGCCTAGGACTACTTGGTTTCTTAGCGACTTTGATTTGCGATGCAAAGTCGATATCAGCAGAAACTACCGCGCCTTCATCCAACCAACTATGAGTAATTCCATTTGAGTTGAAAAACTTGAATTGACTCGATGACACTAACGACCAATTCACTTTAGCTCTTTCGGTTTTACCATTCAGATCTAAGTCTACGCTGACACCTTCAAAACCATATCCTTCCACTGAGTTGATGGTACTCACTATATTTCTATTTTCATCGACCTTGATGATATCTGTCGACGCTGCCGCGCCAAAAAAGAATGAGGCTAAACCGTCATATGAACGTAGATACTCAGGTAGACCGTCACCATCTAAATCAGCAATATCGATGTTGTTTAGTACGGCTAGGTCATTAACTATTTCATCTACTTGAGGAGCTGTATGTGACACTGGATCGTTAAACCAATTAAACTCAGTTTCTGGTAAACATTGACGGGTTCCTGTCGCTTCACTACATTCAGTGACTCCAACTAAAATAGAACGATTACTGGTTTGGCTATAGTCGTATCTGAGCTGATAATCTCTTATCAGTTGGTTTGCATAGTAAGTGCTAATTCCTGCTAATCGTTTTACTGTTTTTGATAGACCACCAGCAAGATAGCTGGTACTTATATCATCTCGATTTTCATAATTAAGCACCACTTCTCTATCACCATCGGTATCAGCGAATCCGGTGTACACCATTCGCTCAAGACTAAATGTGCCATCATTAGGATTGTTGTAATAATAGTGAATGTTGTTGCCAACTTGGTCTGCTTTTTGTCGAACAGACCAACTTAAAGTTTGATCCACATTTTGTGGTGAAAAGCGGCTATTAGCTGTGTCACCGTAAAGACCAATAACACCACTTTTATCTTCAACTTTAAATGAAGTACTAAGGCTGTTGAGCGCACCATACTGAGTCACGCGAACAAAAGTATCCTGTTCCGTTCTATACTCTGCTAGGTTAGCTCCATAAGTTGTACCTGAAGTCAGAATCAACCGTTGTCCATCTAAACAAAGTCGATCTTCCGTCCCAGAATAAGTGACCGATTTACTGAAAGTATCGAGGGCTGACATTTTGCCGCAACGTTGAATTGCTGAACCAGCAGATACTCCCCAACCGATTCCAGCAATACCATTTCCACTGCGTGACGAATAATTTAAAGAGATACTAGGCTGCATACCCGCCCGACCTGGAGGCAATGCAATAGGAATAGAATAAGTTGCTGAGCCGCCCGATACACCGGCTTGCCCTTCAAGAGCTCCGACGGCAACATTAGCAGGAATAACAGGTGATACTTCAGTTGCGTCAGCAACAGTTACAGTATCCGCCGATGCATAATCAGGGATTATCACAACTGTCATGGTTTTAGTGGCACTATACCCAGAGCAGGACCAACTTGCGCCGTTACAAGCTTTTACTCTATATTGATAAGTGTCTGGATCAGTGACTGACTCTGTGTAACTTACACCCGATTGGCTAGCGGAGATTGTGGTCCACCCTTCACTACCGACTTTTCGTTGTAGCTGGTAGTAAGTTGCTTCTGAAGTCGCGCTCCAGCTTAAGGTATATTCACCATCACCGTCGGTTTCATTGGTCGGTGAACTAATCGTTGGCTTACCTGGAATTCGCTTAACCAGTACATCAGCCGTCACAGCACTATAGGCTGAGCAAGCCCACCCAAAACCATTACACGCTCTAGCCCGGTAGTCATAATCACCAGTCGCTCTACCTGAAACCGCTTTGGTTAATGCGGTAGTATC
>JBDVOJ010000058.1:0-7329 GCA_039969155.1 Kangiellaceae bacterium | reverse complement strand
TTGCCCTCCGCTAGATTAGCTAGACCCGAAATTTCTTCCAAACCGACTCGTTTACCGTGTAGAACGACTCCATCAATCGCCTTTCGCCATGCTCGAGTTACTTGATTAACATATGCCGGGCTTCGCTGACGCCCTTCAATTTTGATCGCCGCGACACCCGCGGAGTTTAACTCGGGTAAAATTCCCATTGTATTTAAACTTGTAGGCTCTTCTAGAACATGTTCAACGGATGAGTCTACCTCAAATCGTCCCTTACAAAGCGTCGGATAGCCTGCATTTTCACCTTCAGAAAATCGATCAATCAGTAAATTATTCAAGCGTGACTCTAACTTGCCATCCTGTTCCTGCCAGTCAACATAGGCCGCTGGAGAACACACACCCTTAGTATTAGGTGATTCACCCGTCATATAGGAAGATAAATAGCATCGCCCTTCTGCCATTATGCATAGACTTCCGAAACCAAAAACTTCTATTTCACATGGAGCTGTCTTAGCCAACTGAGCAACCTGTCTTAAAGATAACACTCTGGGTAATACAGCTCTTAGAATTCCGAAATTTTGGTAGTAAAAATTAAGCGCTTGTAGATTGGTCGCGGATGCCTGCACAGAAAGATGGATAGGAAAATCAGCAGAACGACTTCGAATGTATTCCATTACCCCAATATCGGCGACAATCAATGTATCTATTCCCAAATCCATCGCCTGGTCAACTGAGCTAGTCCAACGTTGCCAGTGAGCTTCTCTTGGGTAAGTATTGATTGCGCAGTAGACTTTACATTTTCGCTGGTGGGCGTAGTCGATGCCTTTAGTGATTTGTTTATCAGTGAAATTGAGACCAGCGAAATGACGTGCATTTGTCTCATTCCTAAGTCCGATATAAACAGCATCAGCACCACCATCCACAGCTTTGATCAGTGATTGATAGTTACCGGCTGGACACACTAGATCCATAATTAATCGAGGTCATGATGGTTTTGAATGTGCCATTCTAGGAAAGATTAGTTTGTGGTGATTGACCTACGTCAAGAGAAAGCAATTTTACCAGTAGACACTTGTCACGCTTCAACAATGAATTATTTAGTGATGTTTGTTGAAGAAAGGCCTGCTGATTAGTAACTAATTGGCCTGCTTAAGCGCTTCTTGATACTCTTTTTCTGACATATCTAATTTAATAGCGCGAACAAAATCAATCGCATCATCAATATCTTTTCTTGCGACAGAAAGTACTACCTCGTTGTTATTGCACTCGGGGAGTTTTTCAATCAGTCTTAAATTATCAACTTTTAAAATTAATTTATTTCCGAAGAGGCTTTTTTTGTAGCTTAGCTCGACTATATTGGCTAAAGGCAGTTTAACTTCGGTTAAACCTGATTTTACAACCCCTAAAATAGCATCAACCGTTTGAAATTGAATTAGGATAACTTCATCGTTACTAATCAATAAGCCTTTTGACTCGGCAAGCCCTTCAAAGCTATCAGCTAGTTTAATTGGAATGGAAAATGATTGCATGGCAAGCCCCCTCAAAGCCTAGTGGTTAAACACTAACGGATCTTATGGTTAGTGCATTATTCAGTGTACCGGCTTACAACGATTTATTTCAAATTATATTCGTTACAGAGTATGAAGGAATGTAAGCGAGCTTTACCAAATGGCTGGATTGATATGGTAAAAGCCCATTAATTGCGCATAAAGAGCTGAATGTTCACGCTCTAGTGCTTGTGGACGTTCAAAAAACACTTCGCTGGCTACTGCAAAAAATTCGGCTGGATTGGTAGCGCCGTAATGATCAAGCAAAGTATCTTCCCCGCGATGTGCTTTTCGTTGAAGCACTTCAAATTCTTTGGTCAATACATGTGACCAACATTTCTTGTTTTTGTGCCGCAAGAAAGGTGCACCATTGGCAACGCCTGTTTCTTGATCTAACTGGTGTGCAAATTCATGAATAATCACATTATGACCGTCATTAAAGACTTGTGCGCCATGTTTACTGTCTTTCCAAGAAAGAATGACTTTACCTAACTCCCAAGACTCGCCGCTTAACACTCTAGGATTGTTTTGCAAGACTCCGGCAGCGTCTTTAGTCGCATGGCGGGTCACAAAAGCGGCAGGGTACACGTAAATTGACTTGAGCTTTGGATAATAATTTGTTTCTCGGTTAAGAAGCAATAAACAGGCTTGCGCTGCGATTGTTACGCGGATCTCGTCATTAATCTCTATCCCCTCAAACCCCTGAAAAGATTTTTCATTGAGAAAGACCAATACATGTTGCTTTAACTGCAACTGGATATCGGCCGGCATAGAATAAAAGAATGGGACATTCCTCTTTAAAATTGCACGCCATTCTTTTGGAAAGGGTTGAGATTTGATTTTGTTGCGCTGATAGTCAACCCATTTGGGTTTTAACAGAATATAACCAATCAACACTGCAACAACTAGCGAGATAATAACAATAGGTGACATAGTGCAACTCAAAACAGAGACGAACCATTTTAATGGTGTTGACTACAACCGATTTCAAGTCTAACGATTTTGACATTTATCATTTGGTTCGAAAATTGCTAGTCACTATCTACCAATCATCAGTATATAGAGAGTTCAACCAATAATGAGAAAATTTTTATTCACTTTTATAGCTTTAAACTTGCTAAGCGCGGCGAATGCCGAGACCTCTTCGTCTCTCACACAACAAATACTGTCACTCGATAAGAAAATGTTCGATGCTTTCAATACTTGTGACATTAAAACAATGTATGCGCTTTTTGACCAAGATTTAGAGTTTTACCACGACAAAGGTGGTCTAACTAACTATTCTCAAAATCTTAAAGCCACGACTAATAACTGTAATGATAAAATCGGCTTAACACGAACTCTATTACCAGAGTACAACGCGATCTATCCTGCCGGTGATTATGGTGCTATTCAAGAAGGCCGTCATCAATTCTGCCATGTAGCAAATGGAAAAAATGATTGTGGTACTTTTAAGTTTGTTCATATTTGGAAAAAATCAGGTGAACAGTGGACCATAACTCGAGTGATTAGTTATGATCATTAGCCGTTAATAATCTGTTTTGCGGTAAGTGGCACGCGTCTTATAGTTAGGATAGTTGACACTAACGATCTTAACTATAAACTTAGCATCACCAGCGAGCACATGTCAGCGTCGAAGAAAAATACAAGAGAGCTTAAGATGGATGTCGTAGGGACTATAAAGGATAAAGTCAAACGCCACAAAGAGAGACACAGCGCTCTCGATTGCCAGTACTTATTTTCCGACTCCATTGATTTTGTAAATCAACAACACTGGAACGAAATTGCAGTCAATGCATCCGTTCTTATGAGTATCAACTACCTCAAAGCCATTGAATCCTGCTCTCCAGAAAATACCACGCAGAGATATGCAATTGCCTACCAAAACCATCAACCCGTAGCGATAGTCGCCTGTCAAATAGCGGATATTAGTGGCCAAAACTTAGCTAGCCCAGAGGGGAACTTCAAGAGCACCGTTGCTAAGCAATACCGAGAAAGACTATTGGTATGTGGTAACTTGGTTTCGAGTGGTTTACACGGAGTGGCATTTGCTGCGGGGTTTGACCCAGAAATGGGCTGGAAAATCATTGCAGAAATACTTTACAAGATTCGTCGCAGCGAAAAGCTCAATGGGAAAATAGATTTCACGCTAATTAAGGATATCAAAGGTCAACAAATTGAAAGCTCGAGTATTGTGGAACGATTTAGCTATCGAAGAATCCAAACGGACCCAGATATGGTGCTGCAATTGGAAGACGATACCAATAGTTTTGAGGATTATTTAGCTCTATTAAATTCCAAGTATCGAAGCAGAGTGAGAAAAGTTATAAAAAGCATCGACGCTGCAGGGTTTGAATGTGAGAAGATTAATTTAGATGCTCCAATCGATAAGAAACTTCATGCTTTGTATCTTAATGTTGAGCGACAATCTAAAACTCGACTGGCAACATTACCTCCAGGTTACTTCTTAGAACTATCCAGAAATTTGCGTGAACAATTTGTTTGTTATGGTATTTTTGATGACGAAGAAATTGTCGGCTTTATTTCAATGATAAAAGATCGCGACGAAGCTATTGCTTATTATGTTGGATTTGACTATAAAATTAACGACCAACATCCCATCTACTTTCGACTACTACAACTTGCTATTCAAGCAGCCATAGACTTTGGATGTAGTAAAGTATTGTTTGGACGATCAGCACTTGAACCAAAAGCTAACCTTGGCGCTAAACCTGTCGATGCTTTTGTGTGGGCAAGGCATCGTGTACCAGCTGTTAACTTCATAGTTAGAAAGGTTTTTCGTAATATTCCTTTTGATGAAGCCCCTGAACGTGGCGCATTAAAAGAAAAAAAGTAGCTTTTTGGATTACAACAATGACCACAGACAACAAAAAAACCATCTCATTAGTTCTAGGTAGCGGCGGCGCTAGGGGATTAGCTCATATTGGCGTCATCCGCTGGTTAGAGGAAAACAATGTTGAAATTAAATCGATTTCCGGTAGCTCCGTTGGCGCTATGGTGGGTGGCGTTTATGCCGCAGGAAAACTCGACGAGTTTGAAGAATGGGTAAGAGCCATCACCAAATTGGATATCATCACGTTATTGGACATTTCCTGGCGCAAGAGCGGTTTAGTCAAAGGTGAAAAAGTGATCAACACCCTCAAGGAATTAGTCGGTGATTTAACCATTGACGAATTACCAATTAAATTTACCGCAGTTGCTTCTGATATTTTGAACGAAAAAGAGGTTTGGATGAATTCTGGCAAACTGTTTGATGCCATTCGAGCATCGATATCCTTGCCATTATTTTTTACTCCCTTTCCTTATCGCGGAGTCGACTTGATCGATGGTGGTGTCCTTAATCCAGTGCCAATTGCGCCGACATTTGGCGATGGCAATGATATTACCATTGCCGTTAATTTGGGTGGTCAAGTTGAAGTCGACGACACTCATCATCCTGAGTCGACTCAAATCAAGAAACCAAATAAGAACGGCGACAAGAAACCTTCAGCTTTGGCTCAAAAAATTAATAGTTTTATTGAATCCTTGAAAGGCTCTTCCGACAATGGCACTCATAATAATTGGGACGTTTACGACGTCGCCAACCAAGCATTTGATGCAATGCAAAGCACCATTGCTCGCCATAAACTCGCTACTTACCCGCCAGATTTTTCGGTAGAGATTGCAAGGAATGCGTGTGGTATTTTGGAATTGAATCGCGCCGACGAAATGATAAAGCTAGGCTACCAAAAAGCAGAAGAGTATTTGCATGACAAAATTTAGCCGCCGATTTTACTTCTCATTGCGATCCGGCCAATGAACCGAAGAGAATTTATAAATCGACAATCCCAAATAGGACTTGGTTTAGCTACTATCTCCATACTCGGAGGTTGTAGTAGCATTTTGGAGGAAAAAACGATGTATGGAATCATTGGTAAGATGCTTGCACAACCTGGCCAGCGAGATCAACTAATCAATATTTTGTTAGCTGGCACGCAAGATATGCCTGGTTGTAAGAGCTACATAATCTCTAAAGATCTAAGCGATAAAAATGCTCTTTGGATTAATGAAGTTTGGGAAAGCAAGGAAAGTCACGCGGCTTCACTGAAACTAGAGTCCGTGCAACAAGCTATTTCAAAAGGCAAGCCATTGATTGCTGGGTTTGGCGAGCGATTTGAAACGGAGCCTGTTGGTGGCATAGGCATAGATTAAGTTACGGTGCACTCCCGCCATCTATTACGTTCCAAAAATAAGTATCCGTTAGTACGTTTCTTGCTGCTTCAGCAGCGCTTGAATACTGACTCTCCCCAGCGTCAAACACAACTTCGTCTATTAACGCCAAATTGCTCCATCCAAGCAAGAGGGCATCGTAATTATTCGTAGATAGAGTTACGTTTAAGAACATTCGACGCATACTGGTCACATTACTCACATCCCAACTTTCTATGCTTTGATCAAACGCCAGCGCACTTTCAAACATACTTCTCATCACTACGACTTTACTGACATCCCAGTTATCAATGTCTTGATTAAACTGGCTAGCACCGTTAAACATATCATCCATCTCTGTTACGTTGCTCACATCCCAGCGGCCAATGTCTTGGTTGAATACGTCTGCTCGCTGAAACATTCCATTCATCTTAGTTACACTGCTGACATCCCACTCACCTATGTTTTGGTTAAAATCACTTCCCGAAAAAAGCTCATTCATTCCAAGCACATTACCAACATCCCAAGCGGTTATGTCACCATTAAAAATGGTGGCTGACTGAAACATTCCATTCATACCAACTACACCGCTGACATCCCAACTATTTAGATCTTGATTAAATGAATTAGCAAATGAAAACATGAATTCCATATTCTCGACCGAACTAACATCCCAATTGTTTAGTTCTTGATTAAACGAAGAGGCCCCCGAAAACATAAAAGACATGCTTTTGACATTACCAACATTCCAACTATTTAGAGGTTGATTAAATATTGACGCATTTTCAAACATTCCACTCATTTGAGTTACGTTACTCACGTTCCAATTATCGATTCGTTCATTGAAAGACAGAGCGTTATCAAACATGTAACTCATGTCAATAACGTTACTAACATCCCAGTTATTAAGACCTTGGTTAAAAGAAGTGGCCCCACGAAACATGCTGCTCATATTAGTAACGTTACTAACATCCCAATCGTTAATGCTTTGATTAAAAGAGGAAGCTCTTGCAAACATGTTGCTCATATTGGTCACTAAAGACAGATCTGGAACATCAGTTGCGTTAATTATGAGCTCACTACATAGGTAAAAAGCTCTTTCCATTGACAACCATTGTTGCTCTCCCCACTGTTCAACAGTCAAGAGTTTCTTGTTATCGTAACCACTAAAGGTAAAGAATATTCTTGGAAATTCTCCGATGATCGAGACAGTATAGGTCCCTGGGCTGGCATAAGTATGTGTGATATCGCCGTTAATATTTCGATCTTCTAAACCGTCTCCCCAATTAATATGATAATCGTAACCGGTTCCCATGGTGCCTATCTTGATCTGATTGTCTTCCGTTTCCCCACTGTTATCAGTTTTCCAAGTTGTTACAAATGGTACAACTACTCTTACTGCTCGATCAATTGTCGCAATATTCCCGGCAATATCCGACGCACTATATGTAACGACATAGGTCCCTGAGATATTGGTATTAACTTCTCCTGAAATACTGACTACGACATCACCATCTACATCGTCAACAGCATTGGCTCCTAGCTCTACATAATCCTCTCCTCTCGCGATCAGAATAGAAGGGTCACCGTTTAG
>JBDVOJ010000057.1:0-39252 GCA_039969155.1 Kangiellaceae bacterium | reverse complement strand
GTTTTTCAATGCTAGCGCTTTTAATCAAGAAATTAGTAATTGGGATGTATCATCAGTCACAGATATGTCCGCCATGTTTCAAAGTGCGACTAGTTTCAATCAAGATATTAGTGGTTGGGATGTTTCGTCTGTGACTGACATGGGAGGGATGTTTATACAGGCAGATAGCTTTAATCAGAATATAGGTCTTTGGGATGTGTCGTCTGTAATTGATATGGGAAGTATGTTTAGCTATGCAGATAGGTTTGACCAAGATATAGGAAGTTGGGATGTATCTTCGGTTCAATCAATGGGTGCAATGTTTAACAATAGCAAATCATTTAATCAGGAATTAAGCCGTTGGGATGTATCCTCCGTTAGGTTTATGTCTTATATGTTTGCAGGTGCAACATCTTTTGACCAGGATATTGGTTCTTGGAACGTCTCTGCAGTAACGACTATGGATGCTATGTTTGATGGTGCTGGACTTTCAACTGGAAACTATGATTCGTTACTTCTTGGTTGGAGTACGCAAAGTTTACAAGATGATGTTTTATTTGATGCCGGCAATAGCACTTATTCCAGCACATCACAATCCGCAAGAGATACTCTAACTAATGTTTTTAATTGGAATATTCAAGACGGTGGAATAGATTAATAAGCGAAGGACTAGAATTAAACAGGAAAGTTATTGTTGAGACTTATTCACTATTTCGAATGTTTTTCAAACGATGGAAAATTGGACTCAAAAGAGTTAGCAAGCATTTTAGCGATAGCTGAGAAAGATGGAAACATTGACCAAAATGAAATTCGAGTTTTGAGAAATATCATTTCGAAGATAGAGCCACATGAAGTTGATGACCAAATGCAGGCAATGATAAAAAAAGTATCTGAGAAAATAGAGAACTAGTGCTGCGAGCTAATAGTGGACTTCTATAAAGGAAATTAATAAGGGAAATTAATATGAGCGACAATATCTACCAAACACCTTCCGCAAAAATCGAAAATAAAACTGAATCAAATGGCTCGATAATAAAAGGGGCACTTTGGGGTTCTCTGACTGATATTGTCGCTTCTACGGCTCTCGGGTTTGTATTTGGGGTGGTGTATATGATTATTCTTGTAAGTGACGGGCTGTCTGAAGAAGAGATAGTAAATGCATTAAGCGAATTTGACCTAACGTCTCCTTTTGGGCTAACAGCGACTATTCTCGGGCTTTCAATATCATTTTTTGCTGGCTATATAGGGGCCAAAAAATCAGGCGGCAATATCCTAATTGTTGCTGGGATTATTTGTGTGTCTTCTAATCTATTCGCTCTCGCTATGTCCGACGGACTATACACCGTTACTGAAAATGCGATTCTAACTATGTTGACTGTCGCAGCAATATTAGGAGGTGCCATGTTCTGGTCCTCTCAAGCCGATAAATCTACCATCAGTAAAAGAAACAACGAAGAATAATACTAGCTGTTTATATACAAAAACTAAGAGCGATTCTTTTTTACAGGCGAAATTCGCAATTAATTGTCACAATCGTTGTCATATTTCAGAACCTTTGGTCACTAACATTAGTATCGGGTCAAAAAATTAGGGGCTTTGGGTTTTAAATGATTGAAACAGAAGAAGAAAAATTTATTCAGATTATACAAGTGCATAAGGCGAAAATAGCCAGAATATGCAAAGCTTATGCAATCCAACCGCTGGATCCTCAAGATTTATTCCAAGAAGTCGTATGCGAAATCTGGAAGTCATTGGCTAGTTTTAAGGGTAAGTCGGAGTTAGGTACTTGGATCTATCGAGTTGCATTGAATGTTTGTTATCGAGCCCATCATAAGAACAAAATAAAGAACCAACAAACAATTCATCTTGAGGGAGTTAAATTTGAGATTAGCTCACCGCAAGAAAGTCCTGATGAGATGAAGTATCTAATTCTGCGTGAATGCATTACTAAACTCGAAGAGGTTGATCGTTCGATTATCATGCTCTACTTAGAAGAACTCCCATACAAAAATATTGCTGATATTGTTGGCTTAAGCGCGAATAACATCGCGGTACGAGTCAAACGAATAAAACCCAAACTACTTGAATGTATTGTGTCGAAGCAAGGCAAAGGAGAATAATGATGAACAATACCCATTTTGACGAAGCTTGGAACGATATAAAAGAAACATGGAATGGTTCCGCGAGAGCAGAAGAGATAAATCTCGAAGTTAGTGTATTGATAGCCGAATTAAAGAGCAAGGTGAGTCCCTTTGAGAAGCAGTCGATAAAGGATGATATTGAATTGATTAAGCGAAATACTAGTCAGTTTGAAAAAGACTCAATCGATAGAGATTTGCAACTAATTTCAAAGTCACTAAAAAAGTTTATGGAATTGTTTAAGAAGTAGTAACTATCCTCTACAACCATCCATTTTGATGAGCTATTCGAGCTGCTTCAACTCGATTTTTTGCATCTAATTTACTACAGGCAGAAGAAAGATAATTCCTCACGGTTCCCGCAGATAGATGTAACGTCTCGGCTATTTCTTCGGTACTAGCACCGCTTTTAGCCAGACGTAATGCCTTACGTTCTTTATCTGTCAAAGGATCCATTTCCATCCACGCATCTTGCAGTAACTCCGGCGCGATCACCTTGCCGCCGTCGGCAATTTTTAGGATTGCCGAGAGTAACTCGTCGGATGGCGAATCCTTTAATAAGTATCCTTTCACACCAGCATCCATTGCTCGGCGCAAATAGCCTGCTCGAGAAAATGTTGTCAGAATGATTGGCTTAATCGATAAACCTTGATCTTTGATGGTTTGAATTAACTCTATCCCAGTCATGCGTGGCATCTCAATATCACTAATTAAAATATCAATGCTTGGTCGATCCGTTTGATTAATAAAATCCAAAGCATCTTGACCGTCTTTGGATTGATGTACCACACAAATATCGTCTTCCAAATCTAATAACGTTGCTAGAGTGGTCAGTAACATGGCTTGATCTTCAGCAATTAATAAATTGATCATGGTTGTTCACTCGCGGATTTTAAGGGGATATTAATTTTCACGCGAGTTCCTTGATTAGATTCAATGGTTAGATCGCCATCCATTTTATTGACTCTTTCGGCGATTCCTTTTAAACCATAACGGTTGTTGTCAGAAATACTATTTGTTTGTGTGTCGGAACGCTGAAAACCGATGCCATTATCTTCGACTAAAAGCTGTACCTGATGCTTGTTAGGACTGATGGTCGCACTTACTTTGGTCGCTTGAGAATGCTTTAAAATATTAGTGACTAGTTCTTTGAGAATAATAGCCAGTTCTTTATTGATTGATTCATTTAAATCGATTTCTTCAAACTGATAGTCAAACTGGATCTCGTTGCTCTCTAAAGTATATTTTGCGTGGGCCAACTCGGTATTCAAATCACTGGTTCGATATCCGGTAACCACTTCTCGAACTTGAGAAAGCGCTTCTCGTGAGAGGTTTTCTAAAGACGAAATTTCAGCTCTTGCTTTGTCCAAGTCTTTATCAATTAACTTGTTAGCTAACTCGGCTTTTAATGTGATAACTGAAAATGTATGGCCTATTAAATCATGCAGGTCGCGAGCAATGCGCTCCCGCTCGGAAGTTCTGGCCAAGTGGCGAACTTCTTGTTGAGTTAAAATTAATTCCTTGCGCTTCAACGAAAGGTCGTGTTGGTAGATATTGACGCCACCGATCAAAAAAGTGAATAGAATACCTGGAATATAAAAGTAACTCCCATAACTCATTATCCAGGCAAACAAACCAATCCATGCGGCAATAATGGCAAGTCCAATAACGGCTTTACGAGTACTGCCTAAACGACAGCAAAATGCACCGGCATAAACAAAAAACACGCTAGCACCTGGCGAAAGTACCGTCATTAGGGTTCCGATGACCAGAATACCAATGATGTTCCAATGAACATTCTTCGAATTAGCCCAATAACCATTAAAATACAACGCTAGAAACACTAAGGTTCCTATGGTTGAATAAATAAAACTATTTTCGACCGGGTGATATTGAGACAAGCTGACAAAAAAGATGAACAAATACAGTAGCCAAATATAAGGGCCGTATTGTAGTTCATCCTGTCTAGGCAATAGAAAGTGGTCGAGTTTTTTTAATGTTTTGAGCATATCTAATATTTCGTTTAACAACTCTTAAGAATAATAATTTTCTAGCAACTAGCGCCCTTCGACTCCGCTCAGGGCTCGCCTAACAAATAGCTACTCGAACCGAAGTTCGTCAATAAAGAATTCGAACTCTCCGATAGCTTGGGATCGAACGATAGATATATTAGCAATATCTGAAGTGTCCAAATTATTTACTTCGGATAACACTAGTTCGTATTCTTGCCACGAATCGGATAAATCCATGTCTTTTTGAATTGGACGAAAACTCCCTGTTTGAAATAATAACACAGATAACTTCTTGGTATTTGGACTACCTTTAGCTTTAAATCGTAATGATTTTACTCGAGATAAGTCAACACCCATTTGTTGATTCTCCCCCAGTAGATATGAGAAACCCGACCAAGGAAACATAAAGCCAGATTTTACATCACCTCTGACTTTTAAGAATTGATTGTCGAAATTCTGAGAATCCTTTATCAATGAAAGTTCAACAACCGATTTGCCCCCAGCGAACTGATCGGTCGTTTCGCCAATTCCTTTCCCCATTTTCGTGAGGTATATTTGTTGGTCAAAACTATTAATCATGCCTGCGTTGAAAGTCATATTAGCTTTATCGTTTTCAACGCTTACTCTACTAAACTCAACACCATTTTTCCAAATGCGTTCAATTTTTTGAGTATCACTTATATTCACGAAAGGATTTCCATCTACTAAGACCATCGTCGCTAATTTATCTTTCATTAGTCGACCGCGATCGCCTATCGGGAAGTATTTGCCAGCAGCTCCAGTTGCTGCATACAAAACTTGTTCGTTACTTAAGCCAGCTTTAGTTAGTAACTCGAGTTCGGCATGTAGGCTTAGCCCGTGAGTCGTTCCAGGATTTGGGGCATCACTTCCAGCCAGAATGGGAACCCCTGCATCTGCTAATTGTTTAACGCTCTGCAACGCGTTATTTAGTGCTTGCGCCGGAATTCCAAAATTTGGAAAAGTCGCCTTTAATTGTTGGCTCTGTTGCTTTGACAAAAATGGACTATTGTAAGCTTTTTGCATTAACTCTTTAACAGAAGACTGTTGGGTGACAGATGCTTGAACAGCTAGGGTCGCTATCATAAAGGCCTTTTTATCCAGCATAAGCTGAATAAGCTCTTGGTCAACTAGTTTGTCCATAAAACTATGGATAATGCCATCAGCGCCCAATGCAATAACCTCTTTGGCAGAGATTAGGTTATCAATATGAACGACCAAGAGTTTATCGTGTTTATGGGCTGACTTGATTAATGCAGCAATGGTTTCATAATCAATAGATGGAAAGTGCTGACGTTCAGCTTTTTTAGAGTTGTAAACCGCCTTAATATAGTCTGCGCCTTGTTCGATTCGTTGTTTGACAAAGTCATCGGCTTGGGAAGCATTTTTTAGTACGGGAATTTCAAAACCATACTCGGTTCCATGCCCACCCGGCGCGGTAGCGAGAATAGTCGCTGAAAACAGATCGGCCTCAGCTGTATTGTCTAAATTGTCTCTTTTTCCCTGATGAGCATTGGCAAACTCAGGCATAGTAAACATATCGAGTTCGGTGGTAACTCCAAAATTGAGTGCCTCGCTAAGCGCATTCATATAGGCGTGAGTATGTGAGTCGATTAAGCCCGGCAGTAAAGTCTTACCTGTAGCATTTATTTGAGGAATATCGCTATCTGAAAAATTCATGTTTTCAGTATCAGTCGGAGAAACTTGTGCTAGCTTAAAATTTTGTACTAGTACATCAACTTTCTCAAATCGATTGGTTCCATCATAAAGTTGAACATTGCGAATAATGAAATCGCCATTGACTAGTTGTGATGTAGACTGTGATTTTGATTTAGAGCTATTCGATTTTTCTGCTGAATTTTTCGCCGCTAACCCGCTGGCAGAGTCATTAGTTCCTTCAGGTTCTGGTAGTAACAAAAAGAACGCAATTAAAACCAATGGTATGATAATTAGGAATTTACTTTTCATTATTGCTTATCCTTTTTATGGTAAGCCTTTACGGCTAAAAATACGAATAACAAGGTGTACGCGGCTAACACCGAAATATGTAGAATAATTGGAAATCCTAAATCCATATCGGTGACTTTTAATGCCAGCTGAGCTAAGTGATAGGGTGGTAACAAATTGGCAAACTGCTGCATAAATTCGGGCAAAAAGTTGATTGGCAGCCAAAGCCCCGAAAGAAAGCCCATGGGTAGATAAATTAAGTTAACCGTTGCGGGGGCGCTACTTGCTTTTAAATAGAGACCGAGTGTCATCCCTATCGCACAAAAAGGTAGAGAACCAAAAATAAAAATGGCTGCTAAAGTAATCCACTGGCTGTGGAATAGACGCACCTCTCCAAATACCGCACCAATACCAAACAATAGAACGATGATGGCGGTCGAGAAAATAAAAGTTAGCGCAATTCTCGAAACGATATAGGCTGACGCCGGCATCGGTGAGACTTCTTTTAAGTCAAACCAGCCTTGCCCTCGTTCAATAGCAATACCAACGCCAAATGAAAATAATGCTGGGCCGATAACACCAAACACTGCGTAAGTGATCATCAAATAAGTCGGCATGGTTGCTGGATTCATAGAGAATACAATGCCGAAAAAAGTATAGAACATCACCGGAAAAAGTAGCGTTGGAATACTAAAGCCAGGTGTTCTAAATAGCCTGATCGTTTCTGTTTTAGCTTCCAAATAAAAAATTTTGAGTAAGCTTGGTTTTTTGTCTAAATTCAAGTTGATTGAAGAATCAGTCATCATCATTTACTCGCTCGCACTACTAGTGCTATCTTGGTTGTTAATAATTTCAAATGCATCTTCAAGCGCTGCGCCAACGATAGTTAGATCGCTGATCGCGATCTCATGTTTAAACAGTTCTTTAAGCGCTTCTTCCGCATTGGTGGATTCAAGTTCAAAGTAATTATTCTCAGCGTGTAGTTGAGTGGCCTTTTCTACATGTTTTATTGCAACCAATTCGCTGATATTGACTTTAGATTGAAAACGAATTTTCTTGGTGTTGATTTGTGACTTTATCTGCGCGGGTGTTCCTTCGCGAACGACCTTGCCTCTGCTTAGCATGACTATTCGGTCGGACAATCGATCGGCTTCTTCCAAATAGTGTGTGGTTAATAATATGCTGGTTCCATTGGCTTTTAGGTTTTCGATGGCTTTCCAAAGCGATTTTCGAGCGGTAATATCCATTCCTACAGTGGGTTCATCCAAGAACAAAAGTTTAGGATTACCACAAATAGCCAAAGCAAATAGTAAACGCTGTTTTTGTCCACCAGAAAGCGTTTTACTGTACTGGTTTTCAATGTCCTTAAGTCCCGAGTAGTCCATCACTTGTTGATAACTCATCGGCTCTGCATAATAGCTTTGAAACAGCTCTATATGCTCCTTCACGGTCGACATGTCTGGTAATCCTGCCACCTGCAACATCGCGCCCGTTTGTCGCTTGACTAGCATTGAGCCGGGCGGGTGGCCAAATAGACTGATTTCACCGGCATCTAAACTCAATCTACCTAACATTGTGTTAATCAGTGTTGTTTTACCTGCACCATTAGGGCCTAAAACGGATAGAATTTCCGATTGATGTAGTTGCATATTAATGCCTGAGAGAACTTGTTTATCACCAAAGCTCTTGCCGACGTTACTAATCGTTGCAACGGTCTGGGTCTTTTGTGTCATAAGCTATTCCTATTATGGGAAGAGGGTTGCCAGTAGATGAGATGATTATGCGGCAATCAAGGACTGAAGGTAATTGGCGTCTGTCACCAATATGGTATGACAATTGTCATATTAGCTATCGCCAAATTAAGGGTTTAAGGAAGCTCTGCTGCTTAGAATTGGAAATTTTGACCCTTAATCAGCTGGTTAAGTCTGTATTCAGGAATGTCGGCTAAGCTGTGTTCATTCGATTTAATAAAGCGCGTTATATGAAGAATTTAAAGCTACTTATAGTAATCGGTATTTTGAGTTTAACTGGTTGTCAACTCGGTCCTTCCTCTCATGGCTTGGAAATACCGATTGTCGCTGCCAATGAAATCTATAAGAATTCGCAACTAACGCCATCAGAGCGCTGTGAGTCAATTAGAATTGATAAACGAGCAGACTGTCGAAGAAATCTCGAAAATCAGACACGTGAATTGACAGAGGCGATGAAAAGGGAGTATTAATTCCTCTCAAATTACCGGCTAGCATTTCCCTTAAACTAGTTGTCCTAATGATAGATATTGATCAAAGTATTGACGTTCCCGATTCTACATTTTCTGAAATGGCGTTTAATCAAACCTAGATTAGCTTATTCTTTTACTTAGTAAGCTCGAATTAAGGCAAGTTGAAAGAGAGGGAATTCATGACTGACTTAAAAATAAGCGACCCCAAAATTTCTAGTCCTCAATGGTTTCAACTAGCTCTTTTATTAGTTGGGATATTAATCGGACTCATCAGCTACCACTATTTTTTACCCCCAGTTTCCGATAATGATGTTGAAAATACTGTATCAAGAAAAACTGCAGTCCCAATAGACAATGGTAAAACGGTTCATCAGAGTAAACCTCCTACTAACTCTCAAAAGGATCCTTGGGAAATTATACGAGAATTGGAAGATGAATTGGAGCTGGTATTAAGTGAACTCGACGAGCTTAAGGCTAGCGATGAACAACGAAAATTAGCTGAAGCGGCAAAGAAGGAGAGGCAGAGAAAGCAGCAGGAGCTTTGGAGAAAAGAGTATACGGTTGAAAAGAGAAAGGAAAATGCAAGTCGTACTGCTGCGCGCGCCAGTAACGAACTTAAAGGGTATTTAGAGCTGTCTACGGAAGAAGCTTCCGCATTGCGAGTTTTGTTAGAAAATAAAGCGCATCAGGTGGTTGATACCAAGCAGCTATTCCTAGAACTTTCAAAAGAGTCTAGTGAGCATGATAGAAAACTTATTTATGAGCGAACCAGAGTAGAACACGCTGCTACTCAAGCTGAATATGAGAGTGAGGTTGCAAAAGTTCTCAGTGAAGAGCAGATTTCAAAATACTTAGAGTTCGAGAAAGAAAAATATCAACTTCGGCACAAAGATACACAAAGATATATTTCCAAATCGGTTGCCAACAAAATCGATAATCTTACTGAGTTTCAAAAAAGTGAGATAGACAGACATTTTAAGCAAAAAGATGCGGAATTAGACTCAGTAAAGATAGGTACCTATGGCGTCGGGTCGACATACTATTCAAACCGCTCTTTAGACAGAGATGCGTTGTTCGCCCACTTGAGCAACATATTGACTCCAGAACAGTATCAGCAGTATTTAGAGAAGACTAACAATAGACGGATAAAAAAATAAATGCGAATAATTGATGAGTGAGTTGTCTATTCACATTAACCCCGATGAACTACTTAGAAACCTCATCCATCTCTCCATCACTAAGTGTGTCGAAAAAACGAAAGCAAGCTGGCTTCGATCAACCAGCATGCTTTCTTTGTTAGCAGCGAGTATTACGATTACTGCTTATTAAAGTGATTGTATTGCGAAGTTTTAATAAAAGGTTAAATACTCTCGCGGTTATGGGCTAAATTAAAATCCAATTCAGGCCCTGCTGGCACAATTCCCGTAGGATTAATGGTGTTATGACTTTCATAATAATGTCGCTTGATGTGAGTCATATCAACTGTTTCAGCAACACCTCGCACCTGATAAAGCTCTCGCAGGTAATTTGAAATATTCGGGTAGTCTGCTATTCGCTTTAGATTACATTTAAAGTGACCAACATAAACCGCATCGAACCGGATTAAGGTTGTAAATAATCGCCAGTCAGCTTCGGTAATTTGATCACCGACTAAATATCGTTGCTGAGAAAGAATGCCTTCAACCCAGTCCAAGGCTTTGAAAAGTTGCGTTACATTCTCTTCATACACAGATTGATCCGTTGCAAACCCTGATTTATAAACACCGTTGTTTATTTCAGAATAAACTCGAGCGTTAATAACATCGATTTTCTCACGTAATTCGCTTGGATAAAAATCTCCTTCTATGGCACCTAAATCATCAAATGCTGAATTAAACATTCTAATGATCTCGGAGGATTCATTACTAACAATGGTTTGCTCTTTCTTATCCCATAATATCGGAACAGTGACTCTTCCTGAGTACTTAGGATCAGCTTTAGTATAAAGTTGGTAGGCATAGTTCTTATCATAAAGATGGTCGGGTAAGTCTTTGGAGAATTCCCAACCGTTTTCATGCATTCCAGGCTCAACCACTGAGACTGAAATAAATTCTTCTAAGCCTTTTAGTTTTCTAAAAATGAGTGTTCGATGAGCCCATGGACACGCCAATGAAACATACAAATGATATCGGCCTTTTTCTGCTGGAAATTCATCACCACCGATCCAGTCTCGAAAGCTGGACTCTTTTCGAACAAACTTTCCGCCAGTTGATTTGGTGTCATACCACTTATCTTGCCATTGTCCTTCTACTAATAAACCCATTGGAAACTCCTCAATTTTTTACTAAATGCTTATTGTTAATCTGCTTACCGACTAGTTGGCAAAATTTCCTGATTGATAATCGGCAAATGCTTGGTTGATCTCTTCTCGAGTATTCATCACAAATGGTCCACCACGAGCAATCGGCTCATTAAGCGGTTTACCAGCGACCAGTAAATATCGAGAATCGTTTACACTATTCACTGTGACACTATCACCATCTGTAAGTACGACTAGCTGACCTTGTTCGATTGTTTGAGTTGAACCTGCAATATTGACATTGCCTTGGTAAACATAAATAAAGGCGTTATGACCGACTGGCACTTGCTGGGTAAATATTCCACCTTTCTGTTGCTCAATATCGAAATAAATGGGGTCAACAAATCGGTTGTTTATAACACCCTCGGTGCCGGCTTTAGTTGTTCCGGCAATTACCTTTACCTTGGTTTTCTCATCATATTGTTCAACGGCGATCTCATCAGCGTTTTTTTCTTGATATTTTGGTTCGCTCATTTTGTGCTCGGCAGGGAGGTTCACCCATAGTTGAAAACCAGATAGTAAACCTTGCTCTTGCTCTGGCATTTCCGAGTGAATAATCCCCTTGCCCGCAGTCATCCATTGGACGCCACCCGATTCAATCACCCCTGAATTTCCAGCACTATCTTGATGGCGCATTTTTCCTGCTAGCATGTAAGTGACTGTTTCAAATCCACGATGAGGGTGCGGTGGAAAACCAGCAATGTAATCTTGCGGTTTGTCTGAACCAAACGCATCCAATAATAAAAACGGATCGAGTCGGTTTATATAGGGCGAGCCAATGACTCGAGTCAGTTGAACTCCAGCACCATCAGATGCTGGAACTCCTGGGAAAACTTGGTCTATTTCTCTGATGGCTTTCATAATGACTACTCCTATTCTTTTAGCTGTGTTATATGTTTTAGCTTGATCGATTGTTATGCTTATTATTGGATGATGATTAATTGATGTTTATTCGACAGCTAACTCTAGCTGAGTCGCATCAACCACTTCGACATCGGTTATTCCAACAAAGCCTAATACTTGGATTAAGTATTGGGTGGCTAAATCAGCTTCGCTTCCAATGGGAACGCCACCAGACGCCATTACTAAATAGGCTTTCTTGCCGGTTAATAAACCCTCTGGGCCATTCTCGGTATATCGGAAGGTTAATCGAGCCCGAGCAATCAAATCAATCCAAGCTTTCAGTACTGCTGGAATACTAAAATTGTATATGGGTGAGGCGATAATGATGCTATCGGCTCGTTGCAACTCTTTGACTAAATTGTCAGACAACTCCAAACTCTCTTTTTGAGCGGCTTGTCGCTCACTAGGGTCGGTAAAGTTGGCGGCTATCCACTGCTCGTCAATGAAAGGTAGTCCGACCGCTAAATCTCGACGTACCACCTCTAGCACGGGCGTTTTAGTTGTTAGTTCAGACAAAACCTGCTCAGAGGCTGCGCGAGTCACAGAGCCTTCATAACGGCCACTAGAGTTAACCAACAGCACGCTTTTGGTTGATATTGATTGGTTTGTAAAATTAGTCGCTGACATTGTTTTATTCCTGATAATGATTCAAATATTGTTAAGTTGTAGGCTTAGTATATAGTTGCAAAATAATTGTTAAACAGTATAAAATTGAATTGATTGTTGCCCAATTTAGAACAATTGGCAGGGTTTACTCAAAATGAATACCGTTTCGACCACAGATAAGGGCTAAGAGAATCCATCAATGAATCCATTTGAAGAAATGCAAACCTTTGTTCGTATTGTTGACGCGGGCAGCATTACCAAGGCCGCAGAGCAAATGGATACGGTCAAATCGGCGGTAAGCCGGCGTTTAGCCGAACTTGAAAAAAGGTTGGGAGTGACCTTGCTGACTCGCACCACTCGCAGCCAAGCACTGACTGAGTCAGGAAAGGTTTACTATGAGCAATCTATGCGAATCATGGATGACCTTGCTGAAATTGAGGCTGGTATTAAGAATGAACATTGCGCTTTGGCTGGAAAGATCAAAATTGCAGCTCCCCTTTCATTTGGTCTAAGGCATCTAGCGCCAGCGCTTCGGCAATTTAACCTGCAGCATCCGCAGATCCACTTCGATGTAGACTTCAATGATCGCAAAATAGACTTAATTGAAGAAGGTTTTGATATTGCCATTCGAATTGCTAACCTGTCAGACTCGACCCTGATTGCTAGAAAAATAACTAGCATTAAGCCAGTGATTTGCGCCAGTCCAAGCTATATAGAAAAACACGGCGAACCTGCCACCCCTCATGATTTAATCCATGGTCATGTGCGACTTCGCTATAATTTAATTCCAGAAGCATGGAGTTTTATCGATGAAAATGGAAGTGATTTAAGTCTAAAGTTTGAAACCGCTATTAGCGCAAATAATGGAGATTACTTGTGTGATGAGGCCATTGCGGGAAGGGGAATACTTAACTCGCCGGATTTTATTTGTTATCAAGCTATTCGTAGCGGAGAGCTCGTTCCAATATTAAAAGACTATGTTAAAGATCGCCGACTTAATGCGTACGCTGTTTATCCTCAAACTCGGCACTTATCGAAGCGAGTGAGAAGATTGGTTGATTTTTTAGCTGACTATTTTGGCGATGTACCCTATTGGAATTTAGTTTGAGCGATGAGCCTACATAATGTTTAGTGAAAGAATAGAAGACAAAAAATCTTTATTGAAAGTTTTGTTGATGCAAATTAGGCAAGATCCTTTAGTTGCTCAAGAAGAGCTACAAAGCTTTGCTAAATACTCCGGTTTAGCAATTGAACAAATTGATGTGCTTGATGTATTTGAACAGCCGATTTTTGAAAGTTCGGTGTTACAGGGATATGACGCTCTGTGGGTTGGGGGCGCAAGTGATGCCAATGTTTTGCAGCCAGAAAAATATCCGTTTGTGCAAAGCGCCAGAAATCTATTACTAGCGTGTTGTAAACAGAACATGCCGGTTTTTGCATCTTGCTTTGGATTTCAGCTAGCGGTTCAGGCGTTGGGAGGAGTCGTCGAAGATTCCGAGAGCGAATTTGAGATTGGTACCATCCCAATCACTTTGGCATTTAACAGTAAGAAAGATCGATTGCTAAGAGATACTCCCAACTATTTTATGGCAGTATCAGTACATAAACAAAAAGCAATGAAAGCTCCGCCAAATACTCAGTTACTTGCGTACACCGATACATGTGTGCACGCCTTTAAAGTAAAGGGAAAACCCTTTTGGGCATTTCAGTTTCATCCGGAAGTTGATCTAGAAATTTTAAAACAGCGTTTGACAGTCTATCGAGAAAACTATACTAAGAATAGTGAAATGCTAGATAAGGTATTACAAGCCGCTGTCGCGACGCCTGATTCGAACAAGCTAGTAGCAAAATTTGTCGATAGAGTCTTATTGGGTGAGTCAACCGAATCTAAGTTGTAAATGGTAGGTGTAAAAATATAAAACTTAGCGAAAAAGACGGCGTTAGTTATGCAAGATGTCGATTATTGGGCAGCTTACTCGTCATAGCAATATAGGTGAACAACCTAAGTAGTAAGCAAATAGATGCTAATTAGTCGTTATTTTTTAAGGAGAGCAACATGAAACTATTTTGGATTACCGTTTTTATCTCATTTTCCATAGTAAACATGGTGAGTGTTAGTGTGGCAGATGAAATACTCGCGCCTTCGGTCGTTAAACATACCGAACATACCTACAAACTAACTGAGCAAGGGGCGCAACCGACAGCGATTTTAAAAGACGTTAACTGGCTGGTTGGCTCATGGCGCGGAACCGCATTCGGAAGTCAATTCGAAGAAGTGTGGAACCCTGAATCGGCTAACTCAATGGTGGGTATGTTCAAATTGTTTGATGAAAAGAAGGGCGTTTCATTTTACGAACTAATGTTATTGATTGAAGAAAACAATAGTCTGTCTTTGTTGGTGAAACACTTTAGCGCTGATTTTTCCGCGTGGGAAGAAAAGAAAGATTTTGTTAAATTCAAGTTGGTAAAAATAGAAGAAAACGCTGTCCACTTCTCGGGGTTAAGCTTTTACAAGAGAGGAGCTGACAAAATTGATGGCTATATTGTGATGAAGTACAAAGATGGGAGCGTCAAGGAGCAGCCGCTTGTATATCATCGAGTGTTAGAATAATATTTGCGAACGTAAGCCAACCAAATTGAAGCTAAGTTAGAATATAAAACCGAGAGGGTATATTTCTTCATGCAGTATCAACTACGAAACCTCCAACTTAAGAGCCAATTGCTGAGTTTATTAATGGCTCTTGCTGTCATTTTTGCATTGCCTATCAAAGCTGATGAGTCTGAGAGAACTCATGATGGTGCATGTGGCAATAATCAAAAAGCTAAGCGCTTGGCACAATTGATAATCAATGATCCGCTACAACAGCGAAACGAATTGGTGTGCAGTCGATTGCTGACTAAAATAGCTGAAGGTAAAGCTCGGGAAATGTCTACCAACGGCCGAGTAAGGCATGCGATGCCTAATCGACATTTAATCGAAGCAGGTTACCCTCTTTCAAAAATCTATCCTCGCGCATTAGAAAATAATGTTGAAGCCGTAGCCGGTGGAATGAAGACCGCCGAGGAAGTATGGAATATTTTCAAAAACTCCGATGACCATCGCATGCATTTACTGGCAGAGCATGAGTTCTATCGCCTTCAAAATGAAATAGGGGTTGGTTTTTTTCGGGCGCCTGATTCACCTCATGTCGAATACTGGGCTGTTTATGTTGCCCATAGAGAAGAGAAAAAAGTTTACCAGGGTGAAATTGCAAAGAGTAAAAACTAATTGGCAAGTGCGCAATTAACTTAAATTTAACCAAATCTCGTACCCCTTAAATACTCCCAAAATTAGGATTAGTGCCACCAAAGAATAGCAAAGGTAGCTAACCCCAATGCGCCAAAAGCCTTGTGAAAATCGCATTTCAAAAAATTTCAGAATAGCCCAAGAGCTATAAACGATAAAGAACAAGCTACTAACGTAATGAAGGTACTGTGATTGCAAAACACTAGTAAATAACAATACTAGAAATGAAACTAATGCGAGGTTAGCGTATAAATAGAATAGGAAAGCTGTTGATTCGCCTGCAGTACGTTTTTTGTCAAATAATAAGCTTAGAAAGTATCCATAAATAGGCAGTAAAGCCACCATTAACATATGTGCATACTTAGCGACCCAAAGAACAATCGCTTGTTTTTCTTGCTCTGGAATATTAATGAATTCTGGTAGCTGTAGTTTTGATGCGGTAAGAGTTCCTTGAGACTGCATTTCGGAAATTGCCAATAAGTTTAAACCCATAGCGATAATGAAGTACTTGATAGGGTGAATGTATTTCACTCGTTGACCTAGAACATAGTTTAGACTGGCTGTTCCTGGATTTAGGAACATGTGCCGCAGTGTATAGAATAGTTTGTTATCTAAATCAGTGAAGTGAGAAATCAAATTGCTAAAAGCACCGGATAGTGTAATAACGCCAGTATTAGATGATTGGCCACAATCTGAGCAATAACAACCAGAGTATTGAGCGCCGCAGTTTTTGCAGTGGTTGATGGCTTCTTGTTGGGAATGAGATTCTAATTCTGGTTTTGAGTTAACTATCTTTTGGTTCAATGAGTTCTCCTTTAGGTAGTTGAGAGAGCTGTTGATTATCGTTAGATAACAATAGAACTTGGTCACTCTTATATGCGCCAATGTAGTAATGTGGCGGCCAATTGTGTGGCGCTATCTTTATTCCTCGATCGTGCTTAATTTTGGTGACATCAAAAGTAACCGAGTGACTCAATGCTTTATTGCTTCCAGGTACCCCATCTTCAGTATCAATGTACGCATCACTAAACTCAGCAAAGCGACCAAAGTTTTCTATTCCATAATTCCAAAAAACACCAGCATAAATCGAAACCGGATCGAGAAAAGTCGTTTGTACTCTGATATCACTTTGCAACGATTCAATTCTCTGACTAATTCCATAAATAATAAAAGCACCACAGCTATGACCGATTGCGTGAATAGATTTAATTTTAGTTTCAGCGACAATACGTTCTGCAATCGCTTCACCAATGCGTTTTGCAACCACCGAACAAATCAAAGGGTTGTCGGAATAAGGACGCCAGTCGATATTTGCTGAGCTGTGGTTAGCAGGTGAATGGGAATTTATCGCTGCTAACAGGGGGACTCCCCAGTTGTCAGGTGAGTCTTTTACACCATGCGCAGTCAAGACAATATGCTGTGACTCGTGGTCTAGCTCAACAGCAATAATTTTTGTTAAGTCATGAGGCCAGAATAAATAAGCGAAATAGCCTAAAGTAACGAGTAAGAACAAGCCAGTTGGTACTATCAAGAGTAAATAAACAAGAATTCTTAAAATTGTATTTGGTATGAACTTCTTAATCATAAGTTTAGTTATTAGAATGAAGTATAGGTATTCTACGCGAGTCTATTAGTCTTATCCAAATTAGTCGCCGAAAAAGCTAATGAGGGCTAGAATACTGTACGCCTATTACATTTGTAGCAATATTCAAAAAAGTGTGATACTTTTCGTAGCTAATTCAAAAGCACAAAAGGAATCTTGCGTGATAACCAATAAAAACAAATTCACGGTACTGTTAGTTACTTTTTTTATGTTAGGTTTTGGTAATGTTGTTTCACACTCAGCCAATCAAGTTGGAAAGAGTGAGTTAGCTAACCAAATTTCGTTAATCGAAAATGGCTTACAGTCAGATGTTATGTTTGAAGGTGATCCTAGTTGGACTATTAAGCAACGGATGGAGCACTACGGTGTTCCAGGCGTTAGCATTGCCGTCATTAAAGACCACAAGGTTCATCTAGTCAAACATTACGGTATCACTGACAAACAAACTAACCAAGCGGTTTCAGATGAAACTCTTTTTCAAGCCGGCTCCATTAGTAAACCGGTAGCAGCCTATGGAGCATTAAAGTTAGTTGAATCCGGTAAGCTTTCTCTCGACCAGCCGGTAAACCGCTATCTAAAAGGTTGGCAGATCCCAGAAAATGAATTGACTAAGAAACGACCCGTCGCTCTCAAGCATTTACTCAATCATAGCGCTGGTTTAACGGTGCATGGTTTTTGGGGATATTCAAAAGGCCTACCAGTACCTAGCGTGCTACAAGTTTTAAACGGCGAGAAACCAGCTAATTCCGCCCCGGTTGTTGTTGATCTACTGCCCGAAACCCAAATGAGATATTCGGGTGGAGGATATACCGTGATGCAAAAGTTGGTAGCCGATGTGACTGAGAAAAATTTCCCACAAGCACTGGACGATTTGGTCATTAACCCAATTGGTATGAAACAAAGCACTTACCAACAACCACTACCGCCAGAAAAACTGAAGTTTGCTGCTGCCGGTTACCTACCGAATAAAAAGCCAGTCCCAGGTAAACATCATGTCTACCCAGAAATGGCTGCGGCTGGATTATGGACTACCGCAGAAGACTTAGCCAAGTTTGCAATTGATGTTCAGCTAGGAATTAAGTCAAATCAAAGTAAAGTCTTAAGTCAAACTATGACTGAAAAAATGTTGACTCCCTGGGTAAGCCAAAATGTTGGTTTAGGTTTCTTTATCGATAGTAAAAAGCAAGGTGTTTATTTCGGTCATGGTGGTTGGGACGAGGGATTTAGTGCCGATTTAGTCGCTCATAAAACAGCCGGATACGGCGTTGCAATCATGACTAACTCTAATCATCCAGCTTTTATTGAAGAGTTAAAAAATAGCATTGCCGCGGCTTATGGCTGGCAGGAGTATTTGCAGCCTGTTTATAACAAACTAACAATCTCTGAGTCTGAATTAAAACGGATATCTGGCCGCTATTTTTTCAATCCTGATATGTTGTTCACCATCGCTAAAGAGCAAGAAAAAGTGATGATGCGATACCTTGACGGCACCGCGATGGAGATATTTAAAGTCGCTGACAACCTCTATATACGTAGAGAACAAAATAGGAAATTCAGTTTTATTGAAAATCCGGAAACTAAACAAGTCGAACTGGTTTTTGATATGGGAAATGGCACAACTGTTGCGCGTAGAAGGTTAGCAGAAGATGAAATCATTCCATTTGAAGCCGTTATTAAAGATGAGTTAGTTAAAGCTGAAAAACAATATCGTCAACTACTCGAAAAAACACCGGAGATGAAAGAGCAAGTTGAATGGAACGTATTAAATCAGGTTGAACGGTATGTCGATAGTAACCAGCTTGTTAAAGCTAAACACTTAGTGGCGCTTAATATTAAGCTGTTTCCAAAAAGTGTAAACAGTTTAAATAAGCAAGCTCAATTAGCGCTCCAGATGAGTAATAATAAACTTGCGAGACAGGTCTATAAGGAAATTCTTACTATTCTGCCTGAACACCAACCAGCATTGGAAGCTCTTAAAGCTCTCAGCAAAGATTAATGGTTTTAGTTATAGTGTGAAATTGTCGTATGAAAACTGTCGGAATATTAGATGAAGCTCGGTAAGCGCTTATCGATGTTGGACAAAGCCATTAAGAAACGATACTCAATCATTTGGGATTGTTGCTGTGACCATGGTTTTTTAGGCATGGCTTTGCTAAAAAGACGGGCTGCCAATCGTGTTTATTTTGTCGATGTGCTTAAGCAGCCCATGCAGCAGCTATCACTTATATTGCAACAACGTTTTTCGCAGGCTGAAAGCCGCTGGAAAGTGTTTTGCCGAGATCTCAAGTTGATCGAAGTGCCCGATAAAGAACAGCAACTTTTTATTATCGCCGGAGTTGGTGGTGATAAAACAAGGGAGTTTATTCAAAGCATCCACAAAAAGTCCAAGCACCTTGAGGTTGATTTTTTAATTTGTTCTGTTCACGGAAATTATTTGGTAAGAGAACTTCTTATCGATCTTGGTTTTAAGCTACTTGATGAAGTTATTATTAAGGAAAACAAACGGTTCTACGAATTGATTTATGTTTCCTATTCCGGCGAAAGAGAGATTAGCAAGACTGGGGAGTTAATGTGGGATCTTGAGGATGCTGAGCATTTTGAATATCTTAATAAGACGATTAATCATTTTGAGAAGAAAGCGAAAGTTTCGCCAGAGTGCTACCAGGGGATTTTGGATGATTATAAAAAGTTAGGAGGTTCTAAATTTTCTTGAAGTTCAAAAGCGTTTCGCAGCGCTAAAGCTTGCCTGCGACCTACTTTTGTAAAAGAACAACCAACAGTAGGCGCTTCTAGGCGAAGTAGGCAAAAGTCTTTTTCGCTGAAGATAACTCATTGATTACGTATTGATAGCTCTTCTAAGCCTTTTAGTTCCTAATTTGCTGAAAGAGAGTCAGCGGAAGAAAAGAGCTCGCTGGCGCTCATTTACTTTTCTTGTCTACCCGCTGCCTCATGAGTTTCACGTCTCCGTTATAGCCGCTAGGCGTGTATACCTATGACGAAGACTATTACAAGGTGAACAATGATAAGTTCTGGCGTTATCGCAAGCGCTGGTTTTGTCTTTTGCCCAGTGGCTACGAGCAACCCGACACCCCCATGTCCATCGGAATAGTGGAAAAGCTGTTTGAGCCTTTGGCGGCAGTTTTTCGCTCCTGCAAAAACAGCATACAGTCCATCCATAGACATAAGTTCTTTACCACCCGATGGGCGCTATCAAGCACTCAGAAACACTTTTAAGTCATCTCAACGTTCAACAAATTCATTCAAGCTCGTTTCAACGAAAGAAGCTTTTGGTTTCTTTTGTCTTCTTACAAAAGAAACTCGCAGGCAAGCTTTAGCGCTGCGAAACGATTTAGAATCTAAAACATAAAGTCTAAGCGACCACCGCTTAAACTTACATACTCCTTCGATACTGCCCGCCAACTTCATAAAGCGTATTGGAAATTTTCCCTAGAGAGCAATACTTGGTTGCTTCCATCAACACTTCGAAAATATTCTTGTTTTCTAAAGCGGCCGTTTGAATCGCTTTAACTTGCTCATCAATTTTTTCGCTATAAGCTTGGTTAAGTCTACCGAGCATTTCGATTTGATATTCTTTCTCTTCAGTGGTTGAGCGAATAACTTCGCCTGGGATCACAGTTGGCGAACCCTCTGCCGATAAGAAAGTATTTACACCGATAATAGGGTATTCACCTGTATGCTTTAGCATTTCATAGTGCATTGACTCTTCTTGAATTTTAGAACGCTGATACATAGTTTCCATAGCGCCTAATACACCACCACGTTCACTGATGCGTTCAAACTCCATAAGGATTGCTTCTTCAACTAGGTCCGTTAGCTCTTCGATAATAAATGAACCTTGTAATGGATTTTGGTTCTTGTTTAACCCTAGCTCACGATTAATAATTAATTGAATTGCCATTGCACGACGTACTGACGCTTCCGTAGGCGTGGTAATCGCTTCATCATAAGCATTGGTATGCAATGAATTACAGTTATCATAAATTGCATACAAGGCTTGCAAAGTGGTTCGAATATCATTGAAGTCAATTTCTTGCGCATGCAAAGAGCGACCTGACGTTTGAATATGATATTTAAGCATTTGTGCACGCGAGTTTGCTTTGTATTTATGCTTCATGGCTTTCGCCCAGATTCTCCTGGCTACTCGCCCAATCACCGCGTATTCAGGATCGACACCATTGGAGAAGAAGAAACTAAAGTTTGGGGCAAACTTATTAATGTCCATGCCTCGAGCCAAATAATACTCAACAAAAGTAAACCCATTGGCTAAGGTAAATGCTAATTGAGAGATTGGATTGGCACCCGCTTCTGCGATGTGATATCCAGAGATAGATACTGAGTAAAAATTTCTGACATTCTTCTCGATAAAATATTCTTGCACATCACCCATTAAGCGCAGCGCAAATTCGGTCGAGAAAATACAAGTGTTTTGCGCTTGATCTTCTTTTAAAATATCTGCTTGAACCGTTCCGCGAACTTTTTGAATGGTTTCAAATTTAATCTTGTTATATACATCAAGTGGTAGAACTTGGTCACCGGTAACGCCCAATAACATTAATCCTAATCCATCATTACCCTCTGGAATTTCGCCTTGATAAGTTGGAATGGGTAAATTTTTAGCGGCATAAATATCAGCAATTTTTTGACGAACTTCTGATTCCAAACCATTTTCTTTAATATACAACTCACACTCCTGATCGATAGCCGCATTCATAAAGAAGCCTACCAAAATCGGCGCGGGTCCATTGATAGTCATTGAAACAGACGTCGTTGGTTTGGTTAATTGAAAACCAGAATAAAGTTTTTTAGCATCATCTAAACAACAAATCGAAACTCCAGCGTTACCTATTTTTCCGAAGATATCAGGGCGGTGGTCGGGGTCGTCGCCATAAAGCGTTACAGAATCAAATGCGGTTGAAAGTCTAGCCGCTGGCATGCCTTTACTCACATAGTGGAATCGTCGATTGGTTCGCTCTGGGCCGCCTTCACCGGCAAACATTCTGGTCGGGTCTTCACCTTCTCTTTTAAATGGAAACACGCCTGCGGTGTAGGGAAATTGACCCGGGAAGTTTTCTTGTAGCTTCCACTTTAATCGATCGCCCCAACCTTTATACTTTGGAACGGAAATTTTGGGTATTTTTTGATGAGACAGCGATAAGCTATGAGTATCAACCTTGATTTCTTTATCACGAACTTTATAGCTAAATACATCGTTCTGGTATTGTCGACATTCTTCATCCCATTGTTCGAGTAATTTACTATTTTCACGATCAAGTTTTAATTCGGTTTGTTCGAGTATGTCATTAACTGATGATTGTAGGTCGGAATTACCAGACTCTTCCGCAATGGCGAGTGTCTCGGAAACACTTTGGAATTTTTGTGCCTGATTTGCTTGCGCCTCAGCCCATTCATCGTAGCTGCGGTTGTTTTCTGCTATTTCCGCTAAATAACGATTTCTTTTGGGCGGAATGATAAATAATTTCTCTGAAATTTCTTCGCTAGAATCGAAGCTAGAAACTAATTCTGTGCTGGTTTTTTCTTGAATGATTTGCATTAACCGTTTGTATAAGCGATTGGTGCCAGGGTCATTAAATTGGCTGGCAATGGTACCATGAACCGGCATATTTTCGGTTGGTTCATCAAAACGCGTATGATTCCGCTGGAATTGTTTTTGTACATCTCGCAGCGCATCTTGCGCGCCGCGTTTGTCAAATTTATTGATGGCGATAATATCGGCAAAATCTAGCATGTCGATTTTTTCTAGCTGAGTTGCAGCGCCATACTCCGGAGTCATCACGTACATGGATACGTCAGAGTGTTCTTCAATTTCGGTATCTGATTGACCGATACCTGAAGTCTCCAAAATAACGAGGTCAAAATCCGCCGCCTTGACAATATTGACCGCATCTTGAATATGAGGCGAAAGTGCAAGGTTAGATTGTCTTGTTGCTAAAGAGCGCATATAAACGCGATCGTTATTAATCGCATTCATTCGAATACGATCACCCAATAACGCACCGCCGGTTTTTCGCTTAGAAGGATCAACCGAAATAATTGCAATATTTTTGTCTTCGAAATCCATCAAAAATCTTCTGACTAATTCATCGACCAGCGAAGATTTTCCAGCGCCGCCAGTTCCGGTAATACCTAGCACCGGTGTAGAAGAAGCGTCAGCTTTTTGTTTAACTTGCTTGAGTAAATCTTGGGTCGCATCAGGAAAATTTTCTGCCGCTGAGATTAATCGGCCAAGTTCTCTTGGTTGCTCAAAAGTAGGTACAGAAGTGGGTGCTGGTTTTCCATCGGTTAAATCGCCCGTGGGGAAATCGGAAGATTTCACTAAGTCGTTAATCATTCCTTGTAAGCCTAAGTCTCTGCCATCATCAGGCGAATAAACTCTAGCAACACCATGTGCATGCAGTTCTTTGATTTCATCCGGAAGAATTACACCACCACCGCCGGCGAATACTTTAATATGACCACAGCCGTTTTCATTGAGAAGGTCGACCATATACTTAAGGTACTCAACATGACCTCCTTGATAAGACGTCATGGCGATCGCTTGAACATCTTCTTGGATGGCGCAGTTAACCACTTCTTGTACACTTCGATTGTGGCCCAAATGGATTACTTCGCAACCAGTAGCTTGAATGATTCGACGCATAATATTAATCGCTGCGTCGTGACCATCAAATAACGATGCGGCGGTAACCATGCGAATTTTATTGGTGCTTTTGTATGGAGTGGCTTCAGACATATTAAGATCCTGGATTAATCAATAATAGTCGCTTCGAGACCCTTGTATTATTCGACTGGCTTAAGGGTTCTAAACGGTACAAATTTGGCGCGCATTATAGCAAAACAAGGGGCTAAGGCGAAATCCGAGCAGCTGTTTAACCACCTAAATTGGAGTTGTGATATGAGTAAGCATGACTTAATAAACCAACCATTGACTTAGAACGCGGAGTTAGCCCTTCATTCCGTAGCGTAAAGTCTAAATCTATTTTATTAGAAAGTAGCCTAAAAATAATAGCCAAGAGAGCACTAATAACCCCCAAGGAAGCCTAGTTTTGTTGGCTGTCTTTGGTAAATCTGCTGTTTCTGATTGATTGTAGTCTGATTCTTGGATTTGTTGCTTGGCTTTTTCGACGGTTCTTAGCTTTTTGTCCAGATCCCTTGCTTTGGATTTTTGTTGTTTCTTGTAATGCTCAATGCCTTTTTGAATCCCTTGAGCAATCAGTTTAGTCTGCTCTTTAGTTTGGCCCGGACGCTGAGTTGCTTTGGCTGATTTCATAGCGGCTTGTTCTGTTTCTTTTGATGGACCTGTCTTATATTTCGCCATTGGTTATTCCTTAACCCATGATGCCATGGTTTCAATCCAAGCTGGATGCTCATTAAGGCAGGGGATTAGTTTTAAGGAATCGCCTCCGGCTTCAACAAAAGTTTGTTCACCTTCCATCGCAATTTCTTCTAAAGTCTCTAAACAGTCGGTAACAAATGCGGGGCATATGACCAATACGTCTTTGATGCCTTGTTTCGCCAGTTTGATTAAGGTGTCTTCAGTACTCGGTTCTAACCATTTTGCTCGACCCAAGCGTGATTGAAAGCAAATTGTGTACTGAGAAGGGGATAATCCGGCTTTCTCTGCAAATAAGCGAGTGGTCTCTAATACTTGATGGCGGTAACAAGTTGCGTGAGCCTTTGAAGGTGTGCTGCAGCAGTTCTTTACCTTAAGGCAATGGCTACCGGTAGGATCCGCTTTGGTTAAATGCAATTCGGGTAAACCATGATAACTAAACAATAAGTGGGGTTGATTGCTCGCTTGGCTTTGCAATGGTTGAATGAATGACTCAGAGCTTTGCAACAGCGCATCAATGTATTTAGGCTCATTGTAAAAAACCTGTTTAACTTCCAACGTGAGCTTAAGTTGATGTTTTGCAATGATACGCTCCGCTTCTTTGATTGAAGTGGTTACAGTGCTGTCGGCGTAATGTGGATAAAGGGGAATAAACAATACTGTGTCTATATCATCGTTGTTAGCGATTTCTAACAACTGACTTTCGATACTCGGATTACCGTATCGCATCGCTAAATGAACTGGCGCATCGGTTTGCTGTTGCAATAATGCTTGCTGATGTTGAGAAAAGACCACTAAAGGTGAGCCTTCATCTGTCCAAACTTTAGCGTAGGCTTTTGCCGAATCTTTAGGGCGTTTAGGCAAAACAAATAAACTGACAATCAGCCGTCTAAGCAGCCATGGAAGTTGGATCACATAAGGATCCATCAAGAATTGGTTGAGGTATTCACGAACCGGTTGTTCTTTGCAGTCGTCGGGCGAGCCTAGGTTCGCCAGTAATACGGCTTTATTAGTCATAAGTTATTGGTATTCTTATATTTTTGCTGATTATCAGCAGTTGAATTCGATTTCTTGGAATATTGGCTATTTTATACAAAAGCAATCCCAAGATCCCACGGTTAACTGTTTTATCTACGTGAAACGGTAATTTTATCTCATCCGACCAGTTGTAATAGCGCCAGAAAACTGCCAGAATAGTTCTATCGGCCGAAGTAATCGGCAGCACAATTAAATAAAAAGGTATTCACCATGACAGACTATACCGCACCCATTGCAGATATGAAGTTCGTTTTTGAAGAAGTATTCGACTTCTATAGTCATTACAAACAGTTTCCAGCATTTGAAGAAGCGACCCCCGATCTCGTTGATATGATCATGAGTGAGTGTAATAAGCTGTGTGAGTCTGAATTGGCTCCCTTATACCAAAGTGGCGACAAAGAAGGCTGCCACTTTAATAATGGCGAAGTGACTACTCCAAAAGGGTTCAAAGAAGCGTATCAGCAATATATTGAAGGTGGTTGGCATGGTCTATCTCATCCCGTCGAATATGGCGGTCAGGGATTACCTCAGTCGGTTGGGTTACTTCGTACCGAAATGATTGGCACTGCAAACTGGGCTTGGGCGATGTATTCAGGTTTAAGTTTAGGTGCTATGAATACTCTGATCGAACATGCCAGCGAAGAGCAAAAAGAAACTTACTTACACAAGTTAACCTCTGGCGAGTGGAGCGGTACCATGTGTTTGACCGAAGCGCAGTGTGGTTCCGATTTGGGTCAGGTGAGAACCAAAGCGGTTCCCAACGATGATGGTAGTTTCGATGTGACCGGTAGCAAAATTTTCATCTCCGCTGGTGAACATGATCTTACCGAAAATATTATCCATATCGTTTTAGCCAAACTACCCGATGCGCCAAAGGGCACTAAAGGTATTTCGTTATTTATAGTTCCTAAAATGAGCGTTAATCAAGACGGCTCCATTGGTGACAATAACCAAGTAACTTGTGGTTCAATTGAAGAAAAGATGGGGATCAAAGCATCCTCGACTGCTGTGATAAATTTTGATGGTGCGAAAGGCTATCTAATCGGCGAGCAAAATAAAGGTTTAGAATATATGTTTACCTTTATGAACACCGCACGAATTGGAACCGCTATGCAGGGTGTATGCTCGGCGGAATTGGCTTATCAAATTTCTCTTCCCTATGCCAAAGAGCGACTTTCTATGCGCTCGCTTTCGGGAACCAAATATCCTGAAAAAGTGGCTGACCCAATCATTGTTCACCCTGATGTGAGAAGAATGCTGCTGACCCAAAAAGCCATTTCAGAAGGTGGAAGAGCAATGATCTTTTATGCTGGAAAAATCGTTGACCGATTAGACCAAGCCAAAGATGAAAAAGAGAAAGCTGCGCTTGATGATCAATTAGGATTTTTAACACCGATTCTTAAAGCTTTCTTAACCGAACTTGGTCTAGAGTCATCCAACTTAGGGTTACAAGTGTTTGGTGGACATGGTTATATTAAGGAATGGGGCTTAGAGCAAGTCGTAAGAGATGCTCGGATCTCTACCTTGTATGAAGGTACCACCGGCATTCAAGGGCTAGACTTGTTGGGCCGAAAAATTCTAATGCAACGTGGAAAAAGTTTAAAAGCCTTTGCTAAAGAGATCCTTTCGTTTTGTAAAGATAACAGTATGTTGTCGGATAATGAGCACAAACGACGGATGAATAAATTTATTTGGCCGTTAAGTAAAGCGGTGGTTAATTGGCAACAGTATTCGCTTCGGTTAGCACTGAAAGCGCGTAAAAACAGGGATATTGTGGGATCGGCTTCGGTTGATTATTTAATGTACTCTGGTTACATCACCATGGGATACATGTGGGCGATGATGGCGCAAAAAGCTAATGAGCGAATTGCCGAGAAGCCAGAGAATATCGAATTTTATCGTGCCAAGGTAAGGACTGCTGAGTTTTATTTTGAAAGGATTTTTCCGAGAATTAAAACTTTGTCAACCACAATGATGGCTAATCCGAAGAGTTTGACTCGCTTAGATGAGGATTCTTTTTCGTTTTTGTAAACGAATTTAAATTTTCAATATTTGAAAAGCCGACTAAGAAATTAGTTGGCTTTTTTTGTTTAAAGTTCGATGATTCGGCTCCGCTCAGCAAGCTATTCATCTTGTTGAGTTCAAGGGCGTTTCGCAGCGCTAAAGCTTACCTGCGAGTTACTTTTGCGAAAAGGCAAAAGTAACCAAAAGCTTTTTTCGCTGAAGATAACTCATTGATTACTTGTTGATAGCTCTTCTAAGCCTGGCTGTTCCTAATGTGTTGAAAGCGAGTCAGCGGAAGAAAAGAGCTCGCTGGCGCTTATTTACATGGATGTAATGTATACAGAAAATGCAGGAGCAGTTTTCTGTCATTTACTTTTCTTATCTACCCGCTAACTCATGAGTTTCACGAGTCCGTTATAGCCGCTAGGCGTGTAGTTCTGTAGCGATGATGGTTACTAAGTATGAATGGTAAACTCTAACAGTATATTAAGAGCTTGGCTTGTCTTTTGCCCAGTGGCTACGAGCGACCCGACACCCCCATGTCCATCGGAATAGTGGAAAAGCTGTTTGAGCCTTTGGCGACAGTTTTTCGCTCCTGCAAAAACTGCATACCGTCCATCCATGGACATAAGATCTTTTCCACCCGGTGGGCGCTAACAGCAAATACGTTCTATACTTAAGTAACCAATACAGTCAGCAACTTCAAAGCGCGCTCGTTTCAACGAAAGAAGTTTTTGCATACTTTTGTCTTCTAACAAAAGTATGTCGCAGTCAGAGCGCCAGCGCTGCGAAACCGCTTTTAAAAGCTAAGCCAAAACTCTCAACTAATAGTAAGTTACTCAAATACTTAAGCAAATAAGCAAACCCAAACCTTATTCCGCCACAACCTTAATCTGTTGCCCCTCAAAACTAACAATTTGCTCTGCAACAATCTTGCATCGCTTTCTCAGTTCTACTTGGCCATTAACCTCTACCATACCCGCTGCGATCATTTGTTTTGCAACGCCACCACTTTCACACCAACCTTCAAATTTTAATAGGTTGTCCAGGGTAATGTGAGGTCTGCCTTCTAGCGAAAAAGTCTGCATGGTCAAAAATTCATCAAGTAAATGTGATCAGTGGATAGTCTATCAGATAATAATGATTAGGAGGTAATCGAAACAGGGGGTGGAAAATACTGTTAAAGCAGCTTTAAAGTTGCAATAATAGCGCCCCTTTTTTGATTGGTGAAGTACTTAACAGCATGTGGTTTAAAAATTTACACGTCTATCGATTACCAGAACATTTTTCTCTTTCTGCTGATGAATTAGCTGAAAAATTGGAAGAGCGCCGATTTCAAAAGTGTGCTCGACAGGCTGATAAAACCGTGGGATGGGTATCACCGATTCACCGAAATAAAGAATACTTAGTGCATGCCGCCGGTGGTTGTGTATTATTTTGTATGCGCAAAGAGCAGAAAATCATCCCCGCGAGCGCCATCAAAGAAGCCTTAGAAGAGAAAGTCTCATCTATAGAAGGGGAATTGGGGCGAAAGGTCTATCGCAAAGAAAAGCAGACCATGAAAGAGGATTTGGTTAGCTCGATGCTACCGAATGCGTTTGCTCGTTCAAGTCATATCAACGCGTATTTCGATACATTACGAAAGCTCTTAGTCATTAATGCCTCCAGTTCTGCTCAGGTTGATGAATTTTATGAATTGCTCACTGAATCAATCGGCTCATTTGGCGCGATGCAATTAATGCCTGAAGAAAACCCCTCAGAAGTAATGACACGTTGGTTGAAAAATGGTCTACCCGACGGCTGGTTATTAAGCGGAGACTACCAATTAATTGACCATCAGGAAGATAAGACTGCCAAATTCAAAGATTATGATTCAGAAAATCCTTATGTAGAAAGCTTGCTAGAAGATGGATATAGCTTTAAACGGCTCGGTATTAGCTTTAAAGAGCGGTTATCTGCGAGCATTCAAGATGATCTTCAGGTTAAAAGTATTAAGTTTAATGAAGAGCTCTTAAAAGATAATGACGAACTAAAAGGTGAAGATGAATTAGTTAAGTTTGATGCTGATTTTGCTTTAATGACGGCCGCACTAGCTGAGTTTATTACCGCCTTAATCGAGCAGTTTAAATGTAGTGATATTAATAGCTTAGAGTAACGTTCTAGTTCTATGACCATGGTATATTGAAGGAATTTAGGCTATAGTTTAACCAATTGGATTAATTCATTGTGGCGGTGCATAGAAATTGCTGACGATAGAAACCAGGTTAAAATTATTAGAATAATCAAAATATGACCGATACTCCTTCCCCAAATTTGACAGAACTTGTTGAGAGGAAATTGCTCTCTGTGATTAAATCACAAGAGGCTGAATCTCACGAGCACCAGACAGAGTTAGTTGCTGAAAACTACATTAAGTTGGCCGATCTGTACCATTTCCATAAATCGTTCAAAAAAGAATTCGAGATCCTAAATCGATTTGCCGAATTTCCAACAGCTTGCCAAGAAGAGCTGCAAGATGTGTATGAACGCATTGAAAAAATCCAGAAAACTCGTCACAGACTTCAAGACTCGTTAATCGAAAAAGCATTGGAAAAAGAAGACAAAGAGTTGTCTTTGATGGCGATAGAATCGGAGCCTGATATTGTTGAGCTTGATTCTAAGGCTAAGGTGAATTTAACCCTCATTTCACCTCAGGCGGAAAACCAATTAAGTACTATCAAGTTTCTGACTTTGTGTGCGGCTTATACTGGTAAGAAAGATACCGACGAAATTGTCCAGCTGGCGATGGTACTTTGCGAATACAATGCCGATGAGTCTCCTGCATTCCATGTGCTAAAAACATTTCTCGGAACTAGAAATCCTAATATTAAAGTACCGGAAAGGGTGTTTAGTAAGTTTAATATTTCACAAGATGAGCATTTGAAAAATCCCTTTCTAGCTGAAGAGGTAATACAGCTATTTGAAGAAGCGGATTATGTGATTAGTCACAACAACCCGAATATAGAGAGACAGCATTTGGTAACTTTGATTCCAGAGATCGCTAACGCCCAATGGTACTCCTCTCAAAAAGATATTCCTTGGCGAGCTTTAGGGTTTGAGTCAGTTAGTCTTTCGAGTATTGTCGGCGAGTTTGGAAAACGTAAGCCTCGTTCTACCTTAGAGAGAGCGAAAGCGATATACACAATCCTGCAGCACGAAGAGCCTTCTGGCGGAAATTTGTTTTTCGAGCGAATACGCAATATGAAGCCGATGAAAGCCATTGCTATTACCGACGGAATGAAAAAACTTCATCGAAAAATGACATCTAAAAAGTCCAATACGCCGGCCATTGTTTCGCTAGTTTTTATCGGTTTAGTGGCTATGGTGGTTGCGCTGGAATATCTGGAAGTTCTTTCGATTTGGTAAAGGTTTAGCAGATTACATTCTTCGAATGGTCAGGTTTTCGGTTTGAATGTCATCAGACAAGAACCATTGTGGTGGTTGCTCAAGAAGGTAACGAGCAAAAAAATCGTCGATTAATTCGCTAGTTATTTCAACCGCAGTTAGCGCTTCAACATCACCTAAATCCTTCACTGAGTCATCATGATCCCACTGCCACCACAACACATGATCGGTAAATGTTGAATGAGTAAACCGATTAAGTCTTACTAGGTAGCTGTTTCCGGTCGCATCACTAAAATCAAATTTTGGTTGGTGTTTATTCGAAACAATAAACGCAAAAGGCTGGACTACCGTTTGGCGTCCATGGTTAAAAATGGTCCCATCGATATCAACCAATGCTTTGACGCGACTGTCTCTCGCGGCAGTGTGGTAGGCCGCCGCCCCGCCATAAGAGTGACCAAACAAACCAAGGTTTGCTAAATCAAGCTTTTGAAAAAGTATCGAACGATTATCACTATTTAATCGAATTAATTGCTCTATAACAAAAGACTGATCATCAGACCAAATAGGTAGATACTGCTCTACCGCATTATAGTTGAGCGGTTTCGCCCAGACAAAACGCCTTTGGCTACTAGCTGGGTATGAATCATCGAAGTGCTCACTTGACCTGTTGTTGGCCTCTATTTCCGGCAAAATTCCTAATCCATTAGAACTTAAGTCTGACGGGTTTGCCCCGTAGCTGTGATTAATGGCTACGACAATGTAGCCCTTACTGGCAAGTTCGGCCAGTAGAGCCGTATAGGATTCGGTGTTATACCCATAACCATGAGAAAATACTAATACTGGGTAGTTTTGTTGTTCTGAGGATATTGGGCTATCTAACGACACGTCCCAAAAGGCGTTTTCATAGTTAGAATATCTTAGTCGCTTACCGGAAAGCTCTTGATGTCCAACCAAATACTGCCAACTAATCTTGTTGATCACAGGGAGTCTCTGTGGAGTTTCCGTGTAACCTTGTGCGTCCCTTGGATAGAAAAAGCGTATCTGGAGTTTTCGCTTTTCAATACTATTGCTTTCGAAAGTTTCCAATCGCGCAAAATCGGTCATCACCATTGATGTGCTTGCCACCAAGTGGTTACCTGAAAATGCGGGATAGCTAAATGTTGCTTCCCGTCCATAGACCGATGATTGTGTAGTTTTACTTTGGGAGGCTGGGTCAGTCTTGAAAGATACTTCGACAGTCGGTTCTGCGCAGGCACTTACGAGCATTGCAATTAACCCGCCCAGCAAGAAGCGAGTTGGTTTGGCTATTGCTCGTTTTTTAGCAGGCCAAGACCAATGAAAGCCGGTCAAATCGATTGATGTGATTTCAATTAACTTCATATTGTCTAAAACAAACGCTTAGGTTCACGTTTTTCTAAGATCCCTGAATAGTCGTTTCTCATCCAAAGTGGCGTTGTAACGTGAGAGTTCTAAAGCAACCTATGATTGCTCACTTTTGGTCACAAATTGTCCAGCTTAGAAGAGTCAGTCGGTCGTTACAAATATCCCTTTTCTGGCCATTCTAGCAGGAATATCAATAGAAACACCCTATTTTTAGCAAATCTGTGCAGTATTAACAAAGTGAGCAGTCAATAAATTTAGAATATGCCTGTTAGCCCTTTTCAAGTACTCTGATATCGATATAATGTTATCCGCATTTAACGTCGAACAACTTACAACACATATAGAGAAACATCATGTTAGAGAGAACTTTTGAAAGATTAATGTATGCCAGCCGCTGGTTCTTGGCGCCGGTTTATATCGGTTTGAGTATCTCATTATTGTTGTTAGGTATTAAGTTTTTTCAAGAGGTTTTTCATACCTTACCTAATGTATTAAATATTCGAGAGACCGATCTTATTCTGTTTATACTTTCGATGGTCGACATTGCTTTAGTTGGTGGGTTAATCGTTATGGTGATGTTCTCAGGGTATGAAAACTTTGTTTCGCGATTAAATATCGATGATGATGCTGAGAAACTCTCATGGTTAGGTAAGTTGGACTCAGGCTCGCTTAAACAGAAAGTCGCAGCTTCCATCGTGGCGATATCTTCAATTCATTTACTTCAGAAATTCATGAATGTCTCTGATTCGTTTAATAAGTATCCCGACAGCTTTGAAACCCATCTAATGTGGTATGTCATTATCCATTTAACCTTTGTAGTTTCAGCCATTGGCATGGCGTGGGTTGATAAAATCAACCGCAGTTGATGAGCTCGAACTCACTCTTTTACTAGTGATATTTAAGTTAGCTGCTGCTTGGTTTGGGTAATTTCCGTAAAGGACTTCAGAGAATGCCTATACTCTTTAAATTGATGCACTATATAATGAGTTTTTTGCCTCATAAATAAAAAAGCGATATGCACCGAGCACAAGAACTCCTTAAGAAAACATTCGGTTATGATGATTTTAGGCTCAATCAAGAGCAAATTATCTCAAGCTTAATTGATGGTCGCGATGTTTTAGCACTTATGCCGACGGGTGGCGGTAAGTCAATTTGCTATCAAATTCCTGCCATTGTTAGAGACGGAGTAGGGGTTATTGTTTCGCCATTGATCGCATTGATGCAGGATCAAGTGGATGCCTTGAATCTAGTTGGCGTTAAAGCGGCATTTATCAATTCAAGTTTAAAAACGCCTCAAATACGACTCATAGAACAGCAACTTCGTTCTGGAGAACTCGATCTAATTTATGTTGCGCCTGAACGATTGTTAACTCAACAGTTCTTATCGCTACTTCAACAACTGACCATCTCTTTGTTCGCGATAGATGAAGCACACTGTGTCTCACAATGGGGACACGACTTTCGGCCCGAATACCAACAGCTTTCCATTTTACATAAACATTTTCCTACGGTTCCTAGAGTCGCGTTAACAGCAACTGCTGACCCTAGAACCCAACAAGAAATAATTCAACAACTTGAGCTACAAGACGCAGCTCATTTTATCAATAGTTTTGATCGTCCTAATATTCGATATTCGATCTCTGAAGGGCACAACAGTCGGGAGCAGCTTTGGCAGTTTATTGAGAATAACTTTAGCAATGAAGCGGGCATTGTTTATTGCCTTTCTCGCAAGAAAGTAGAAGCGACTGCTGAATGGCTCGCCAAAAAGGGCAGAGTTGCTTTGCCCTATCATGCTGGATTAAGTGCAGAGCTTAGACAAGAAAATCAACAGCGTTTCCTAAGAGATGAAGGTGTGATCATTGTTGCAACAATTGCATTTGGAATGGGTATCGATAAACCCGATGTCAGATTTGTCGCGCACTTAAGTTTGCCAAAAAGTATTGAGGCCTACTATCAAGAAACCGGAAGAGCTGGTCGTGATGGACAACCATCGAGCGCTTGGATGGCTTATGGATTGCAGGACGTTATTACGCTAAGGCAAATGATGCAGCAAAGCGAAGCAAGTGATAACTATAAACAAATATCCCAACAAAAATTGGACGCGATGCTAGGGCTTTGTGAAGCATCGAGCTGTCGTCGCCAGTTGCTTCTTAATTACTTTGGCGAGCAATTAACTAAACCGTGTGGAAATTGTGACAATTGTTTATCGCCGCCGGAAACTTGGGATGCTACCCAGTTTGCAAGACAAGCACTATCCTGTGTCTATAGAACCGGACAACGTTTTGGAGTCGGTTATGTCATCGATGTATTGTTAGCCAAACAAGATCCCCGAATTTTAAAGAATAAACATGATCAACTTTCTACTTTCGGAATCGGAACTGAATTAAGTGTCGCCGAGTGGCGAAGCCTTTTTAGACAGCTAATTGCACAAGGGTATCTATATGTTGATCACGAAAGTTACGGGAGCGTGCGTCTAACAGAAATCAGTCGGCCATTATTACGTGGCGAGCAATCATTGGAAGCTCGTAAGATGACTAAGCCTGCCAAGACGTCAAAAACGAAAAAGAGCAAAGTGGCTGCGATACATCAACAATTGTTTGAAGAACTTAAAGCGTTACGCAAGCTACTGGCCGATGAGAATGGTGTACCGCCCTATGTAATATTTCACGATGCTACACTCATTGAAATGTGCGATAGACGACCAGGAGAGTTGAGGGAGCTTCAATTTATTCCTGGTGTTGGTGAGAAAAAACTTAAGCAATACGGTGACGCGTTTTTACAGGTAATAAAGCAATTTCCATTGCCTAAAGAAGTTAACCGACAATTCAGCGATACAGTGAATGATACTCTGATGCTTTTTGCTCAACAGTTTACAGTTGAAGAGGTAGCGGCTAAACGCTCGCTAACGGAAAATACGGTATATAGTCACTTGTCTGAAGCGGTTGCCGCGGGCATGTTAGATCCCTTAGATATACTTCCAATCGATGAAGATGATTACCATTTAATAAGCCAAACAGTTAACCAATTTGCTGATGATTCTCAGGTCAGTTTAAAAGAAGTAAGAGAATTGCTGGGTGATGAGTTTAGTTATGGCGTTATCAAGTGCGTGGTGGCGGCGGAAAAAGGAATTAACTAAAGTGATTGGTTCTTTCAAAAGGCCCACAATCAGGCCTTTTGAAAGTTAATTTTAAAGCTATTTCTAAAGGGTATTTAGCCTAATTTTACCGTTAACATTTTCCATCGATAAATTGACAGTACCGTTACCCACTGTGCCATGCATATCTGATCCTACATAGCGCCCTTTGTGTACTTTGATGCCAAACTCGTTGCTAATATTTCCACTGACGGTTTCCGCAGAAACGTCTAAATCAGCATTGCTTGGCATGTGCACAACAATATCGCCGTTGACTGACTCAAGCTTAACTCGGTCAACTGAGGATAAATCTTGAAAACTGATCTTCATATCACCATTGACCATGCTCACACGTGTATCTGCCATGTTGGCGTCAGAAATTAGGTCGCCATTTACCATATCAGCACTAAGCTTCCCTGAAACGCCCGAAATTTTAAGGTCGCCATTAACTAGCTGTATTTCATCTAACTCAACTTTATTGGGAACCCTTAGTTCATAAACGACTTCCGAATGGTTATTTCTAGAGTGCCTTCGGTCGGTTTTTGCGTATTTGGTTTCAATTGATAATTTTTTGTTTGATGAATTTATTTTTACTTCAATTCGGTCTCGCGTTTCTTGATCTGAAGCGGTGACGGTTGCAGTTAAATGAACTTGGCTGCAATCACAAGCAGAAATGCTGACATTACCATTAACGTTTGACAGAGAAATTCGACCTTTTTCATCAAAATCATAGGTTTTTTCGATAACGTCGGTAATATCCGCACTAGCGCTACTCGTGAATACTAAAAAAGTCGCCGCCAATAATGGGTTATAGGTGTTGTTTTTCATGGGATCTCCGCTTCGCTTTGTCGTAAATAGATTTTAGTTTTCGCTACATTGTTAAATTCAAAAAAGAATTACAGCAGTATAATCGAGAATACTCTATTCGAAACCATGTAGCTTTCAAATGAGAAGACGAAATGGGGCTAGAAAGCGTTTAAATCGGGAATGTAAGTATTTGTTAATAGCGCTTAAGAAATAATTATAAGTGGATTCTCAAACTGGAAGGAGTCGGTAATCTGATAGCAGAATTTATAAGTTCTTAAAGGTTAATTGAGTCCATTTAAGAGCTTCTTCAAGACTTTCGTAGTAAATTTTTTGCACTGCTGAATCTAGACTAACGATATTCTCTAAATCTTGGTGTTCTAGTTCTATCACTAGTTGCAAAATCCTACCTTTTTCGCCTTTAAGGTTTAAAATTGCCTCGTTGATATCCTCGGTTAGGTCCAGCTTGTCTAGTAGCCATTTCTTATCCGCAAGTAACACGGCATCGATACCGGAAAACAGCCCGACCGTAAAACAGCTGTCCGGATCGTCCATTCTTAGCTTACTTGAAACTAGTTCACAGCATCTAGCTCGAGTCAGCAACAGCATAAATAGCTCTTTGTTGGTAGCGCCTGATCCCGCTAAGGCCATTGCCATGGCCCATTTCTTGACTTGCTGAAGACCTAAAAATACCACTGCCTCATGCAAGCTACTGACTTTCTTCGGTAGTCTGCAAAGCGGACTGTTGACTATTTTCAAAATCTGGTAGCTGAGCTTGGCATCTCTGGAGATTGAGCGGCTCAGATCATCAAGGTTAATATTGGGGTTCTGCAGTTGCGAAAGGATTTGAATTGCGGTCTCGGAATTATTATCAATTTTAGTACCATAAACAGGCAACGGGCGCTCTAAAAAATATCCCTGAAATAATTGAAATCCTAATTTACTGCATTGAGAGTACACGGCTTGATCTTCAACCTTTTCGGCTAGAAGAATTGGTTTTTCTTGCAGTTTACCAAGTACTTCTTGGTTGAGTCGAGCGAGCTTTTCGGTGAGTTTTTCCGCCGGCATATCTAGAACTTCGACCTTAATATAGCTCATTAATGGCAATATTGGCTCAAATGAATCACAGAAGGCAAAATCATCTAAGGCAAAATGATAGCCTTGTTTCTTCAGGGCAATAATTCTATCAATCAGTTCCTGATCAATAATTGTGTCTTCGAGTATTTCTATGACAATTCTTTTGGGATCAAGTGGAAAGAATAAATCAGAAAGGATCAGGCTCTTGGTTAAATTAATGAAGATTTTGACATAGGAGTTCACCTCATCTTCAAGGATACTCCCGCAATAGTTCATTATTAATGAAGCAGTAGCTTTATCGCCGTCATCGAATACGGCTGAATTTGGGTCATTGTCTCGGTAGAGTAGCTCAAAACCATATAGTTTTTTCTTACTATCAAATATAGGTTGTCGCGCAAATAATAGATCTTTGGTGATTTCTTTTGAATCGAGCGGCTTGCCCATGCACAGTACCTTTTAATTCGTGAGACAGTTTTAATCAATACTTAATGTTTTTAGCCTAGCGAACAGCAAATTTTGCTTCCTTTGGCTATCTGTCGACCACATGAATTAAGGATAGTCTAAATTTCGTAATTTACCACAGCTAAACAACAACTCTTTTGTTCGATTAGGGGGCTAGAATATTTATTTATGCCACTGTACGCTAATACCAAAATTGCGACCTTCAGCCAAAGTGGCTAGGTCATCGGCTGATGAGACATACTGTTCATCAAATAAGTTCTTAGCAAATAGACTCACTTGCCATTGGTGGTTAGGTCGGTACGAGATTGAAAATTCAGCAATAGTGGCGGCTTGTGTCACCAGTTCTCCACTACTTGGGGTGGATTTTTTAAATCGGTGTTGTATACCCAGCTTGGTGGTTATCTGCTCTAGATGATAATTCAGAGAGACACCCAATCTATCGCTAGGTATATCACTAATTGGCTCACGGTCGGTATTCTTGCCATTAATAAAGGTAGCAACTAAGTCGAATTCTAATTGCTGTGAAATATCCCAATGGTATTCACCTTCAACACCTTCGATAACACCATCTTCTTTATTGACGAAAGTTAATTGTTCGGGGGCGGTCTCAACCCGGTCAATATAGTCTTTAAAATGAGTTTTAAAGATAGACGCCAAAAAACGTTTATCTCGAATTTTCCATTCAACCCCAAAATCAAAGGTGGTGGCTCTTTCAGGTTTTAGGTTTGGATTTCCCTGAATATTACCTCGGGCGGTAGTCCCGCTAAAAAAGCGCTCGGTCAAAGAGGCAAAACGGAACGAATTACCAAAGTTGGCACTTAGTTCCCATTTATCAGAAACCTTATAGGCTAGCCCTGCGAAAGCTGTAAAGGCGTTATCTGACGCTGATTGGCTTCCCGGTTGGCCATTTTTTTGGTAAGTGAAACGACCACCGTACTGAAGCCTATAATCTTGTAGATTAAGGTGGTGAGCATAAAATCCTGCAATTTCATCGGATTCGCCATCATTTAAAGTATTTGCATAATTGGTCAAATTGGAGGATAAGTCGGTATTTTTTTCTTCTACACTGACTCGCCTTCTTGCGTCAAAGTCTATTCCAACCAAGATTGATTCTTGAGGAAATTCCCAGGCAGTTTGCCAGCTAACTGCAGTATCAAGAGAGCTGTTGGTGACGCTTGCAAGCGATTCTTGCGGGCGCAATGTATTAGTAGTGATACTTTGATCATGAGTAGCAAAATCGAGAGACCATTGATTTTCGTCGCTTATTGCGGTTTTAAAAATTAGGTGCTGTTCATCTGGGATATCAACAACTCGCTCAGGAAAGCGGCTGTTGGAGCGACCTAAGTCATTCCCTTTAGAAGCAAACAACCAATGATCGATATGTGTAGAGCCTTTACTCCAAGCTTTTTGCAGTAATCCCGATGTTTGCTCAAAATGAGTGTTTAGTGGGTTGCCGGCAATGTCTTCACTATTATCTGATTGCCTGTGCACCACTGCGACACTGGCAGAGTCTTTGCCATATCCAAACATCTGATAGTTCTGAT
>JBDVOJ010000056.1:0-10541 GCA_039969155.1 Kangiellaceae bacterium | reverse complement strand
AATTAGGGCCGTTTGGGATGAAGAATTTAACGTTAGTTTTGAATTAGAGGATATGGGTGAAAACTATCTAATTTCAGAGAAAGAGCTAATGCCAAATTACATAAAAAATTAACCAGTAAAGGCAGCAGATGCAAAACAACGCACATCTGCTTTAAGCGTTAAGTTCAAAGAGCTGGAGAAATCATGCCCAAGAAAACAAGAAATTTATTAATGTTAGTACTTTTTTTATTACCACTAAAGTCAATTGCAGTTGAATACGAGATGATGAGGTCAGAAAAAATTAAAATAAGTATTCCTGCTGGTTGGGACTTTAAAGAAGCCGCTAAACGCGATATTCCGAACGTAAAATATAATACAAACTACACTGTCACAAATGATGGCGTTAAGATAGAAATAACAGGAGTGAGGCTTGGTAAAGGTGTACTAGATACTGAGGACAAGCTTAATAATGCACTTGTTGAAGGAGGGGAGCAGTATCTTCTTAAAGCAAAAGAAAATAGAATAAGCCCCATATCAATATCAAATAAAGACTTGATCGGCTCTTATGCTGAATTGAATTGTGCTTCTGAGAATAAGTGCTTTAGGGTTTTTAGAGATTCTTCATGGAACTCTGTGATTACTGCAACTTTAAGGGTTAATAATGTGTTCTTCTATATTTCTGCAGGATTAGATTCAGATCACCCCGATAAGCGAGTTGCTTTATTAGATATTTTAAGATCAATTGGACCGAAACAATGAAAATAAAAATATTTGTTGGGATATTATTGATTGTGATATTTAGCATATCCGTATTGACTTCAATTCCAAGCGGGCTCAAAGCAGCAGATGAATATGGTATTGCTTACGCAATTGGTCGCATACTAGGAGGGAATTTATTTAGCTTTTTGGGAATTGTTGGTGGGATTGTTTTGTACAAAATTGGTAAGACTGATCTAGAACTCTCAAAAAACACATCTGGGCAATCGTTCAGTGATATCACTAAAAGAACTTAACAAGAAACAGCTGAAAGAACAGCACAAACTACATGCTGTCTTCAGTGTTAAGCGTTAAGTTTACGAAGGAATCAGGAATTGCTCTATACGATAATAATGGATTACAAAGGCGGAACTTATATATCGCAGAGTGTTGGAACGAATCCGATTGAGGGTGCAGTATCAGCAATAAGAGCGCACAACTACTCTGATATTTCTGATTTAGTATCAGCCGACAAATCAGCGATAGTATCTGGAATCGAAAATGATGGTTTGGCGCTACTACAAGGAATGAAGAAAGTGTATTGTGCCACAGCTGATATTAACGGTTCGACGGCAATCTTTAACGTTGTCGAAACAAATGAAACTTAACAAGAAATTGCAAAATATTCAGGCTAAACTACAGCCTGAACTTCTGAATTAAGCGTTATGCACATGAATAAATCGCCGAACATCGAAGAGCTTTTAGAGTGTGGGGTTTCATTGGCCGAAGAACTAGGCATGGAAGTCCCTCCACGAGAAATGTTTAACTCTAAAATTGATGAGGTTCTGTTCGAGCGTGAAAATTATGAATGCGCGAAGTCTGGACTGATTACGAATGATGAATTGGTGAATCTAGTAATCGCTCATTTTCAGACATTAGTATGTAATAATTCATACGCTGATAAACCTTCGGAACTAAAACTCTCAGCAGTTTTACGCTCAAGGATCCAATCGGCGCTGTTAGGGTAGATTAAAATGCATACAAGACATTGGAAAAACGCGCGTCTCAATTAGGCGTTATATACACAATGCAAAAGGATTATGATGACGGCTGGTGAACTACTAGAAATTTTCCAAACTAGATTAAATATGCAAGCCGCTGGTAGTACTAATCCTAGTGACAATATCAAGCAAATGACGAAGAGTCTAGTCGAACAATTATCGAAGATCGAGGATGACCAAACTATTGATGTTGTAGTGGACAAAGAAAAACAAATCACTCAGTATATATTGAATTCGACCGGTAAAGTATTAGTTGAAAAGCGCGACGGTAAAAGTATATAGCCAGTCATTGGAAAAAACGACGCAGAATACGCGCGTCTCAATTTTACGCTAAAAGTTATAGGTGGTAGCAATGGGTTTCTTTGCAGAATTCAACAAAAATAGAGCCATTAAGTCCTATATTCTAAAACTGCCAAATTTATTGATTAGGACTCATGGTAAGTCCCAAAAGTATACACCAGTACAAATCATAGCAGTCGCTGAAAATTACAAATTGAACTTGAAACAGATTGGTTTCGCAATGGCGATGTTTTCTACCAAGCACAATTTCGACTCCTACGTTCATAAAGCAGGATTAAAATGGAAATATAAAGTAATGCGTAGAGAGGTAGCCGACAAATACTTTGGTGGTCAAGTTGGGTTCGAAATAATCCATACAAAACCTTCTCTATATAAAGGTAAGGCCGATGGGGACTTATGGAGATCCGATTTATGAATGAGGGCTCATCTAAATCTAGGTTGGAATTTAACGTAAACTTGCATGCTAAAATAGCTAGTCACTCAAAATACGTTTAAAGAATAAGGAATAGCCAAATGGTAACCTGTTATTTGAAATACGTGATCGATCCTTACAAACTTGAAGAATTCGAAAAGTATGCAAAGTTGTGGATACCACTAGTCAATAAATTTGGTGGCACTCACAATGGCTATTTCTTACCTTCTGAAGGTGCTAACAATATTGCCCTGGCACTGTTCACTTTTGATAGTCTTGCGGATTATGAACAATATCGTAAAGACTCGTATAAAGATGCGGAGTGCATCGCTGCTTTTAAGTACGCTGAACAAACAAAATGTATTCTTAGTTATGAGCGAAGCTTCTTCAAACCAATATTCGAGTAACGTTTGCTAATACTTAAATAGGAATCCAATGAAAGACATTTCCGGGATCGATGAAAATGGTGAACCAAAGAATGGCTCTTTTAAGCTATTTTTTAAGAATGGCCTAGTCTCTTGTCAGGGAGAATTCGATAACGGGAAGAAATCAGGAAAGTGGAAGTACTTTCTCAATAATGGCCAGATGCAGTCCTCCGGAAGCTACAAAGACGGAAAAATTGTTGGTCGTTGGAAATGGTTTTTCAAAAATGGTGAGCCGCGAGGAACAGGTGGCTTCGACGATGATGAGCAAAAACATGGCTCATGGAAGCGATACCATGCTAATGGCCAACTGTGGGATGAAGGTCGCTTTGAACACGGAAAGAAGAAGGGCACTTGGAAAGTTTATGACGAGGCGGGCAAACTCATAAAAACGCAAACTTTCAAATAACTTATCGGACGTTTAAAGCATCAGGTAAAACAATGAAAAAATTCACTCAAATTTCAATTCTAGTATTAACGCTTTTCAGCTCATTGCTAGAAGCCAAAACAGATATCATTCTCCAGTTCCCTAATGCCGAGTATAATTCTCTTACGGGTAATTACACTAGAAACTACTGCGGTGTGGTTAACAGTAAAATATCGACCCAATTGGAGTTAAGCCGAAAAGAAATACACTCACTGATAAAATCTCTCGGTGTAGCGGTTAATGAGTGGGCTGCCATTACCAATGATTCCGAGACGACTAATCAAATCATAAAAGTATGTGAAAACAATCGACCGCCTGATGCAATCATTTATGTCGATGGAAACAAAAAAGGCAGTTTTAAAATGATTAATTGCACTGACTCTAGTACTTATGCAAAAACTGTTCGCCAACTAATACTTGAATCCAATCAAGTTCTCGCGCTCGAACCCTCTAGTTGTGCGACTAAATAAAATCCACCCAGCAATCGTTTGAAATAGACTCGAAAAGTAAGCGCTTGGGCTAACGAATAAGGTTAGCGCCGATAGTCATTGAGGTTTTTCTTCGTATTTAAGCTTTAATCTAAGCGCAGTAAATGATCTAGTTGTGTGAATTTTATACAAGCGAAAAACGGGGTTATCTGCTAAATTTGATGATGTATTTACTTAAATTAGGAAAGCCGTATGCGGATAAAATCACTTGTGTATGCAGTATTATTACTGGCATTGGTGCTGGGTAACTCCAGTGTAACGAGCAAAAATTTAGAAAGTGGCAATAAAACAACTACCTACATGGTCACTTTAGAACAGCCACCTCTTGCTCTATACAAAGGGAATATCGGCAACTACAAGGCTACCAATATTTCGGTTACCGGCCAGCGAAAGCTAAATGCCAAGTCGTCGCAATCCAAAGCTTATATGTCTTATCTTAAGAGCCAGCAAGATGATTTACTGAGCGTTGCGAGTAGAGCTTTAAAAACAACTCTTAAGCCGCAGCGCCGCTATTCGGCAGCCTTGAATGGTTTTACCTTAGAGCTTACCGCTAAGCAAGCGCAGAGCCTGCAGCAGATTCAAGGGGTTAAATCTGTTCAACCGACGCTGACCTATAAACCACATACCGATCGTGGGCCGACAATGATTAAAGCACCCGATGTTTGGGGCGGGATCTTTAATAGCACTCAAGCTCGCGGCGAAGGAATTGTGGTAGGAATAATCGATACAGGTATTCGCCACGATCATCCATCTTTCGCTCAAGTGTCGCCTTCAGATGGCTACACCCATATTAATCCGCTTGGGAATGGCGTGTACCTGGGGGACTGTGTTGCACAACCAAGTTTATGTAATAGCAAATTAATTGGTAGTTACAACTTTGTAGACGGAAATACCGAGCCCGGTGATGAACACGGCCATGGTACCCATGTTGCCGGAACTGCGATAGGCAATACCTTAGATTTTGATTTGGGCAATGGTAATAGTATGGAATTATCGGGTGTGGCTCCAAGAGCCAATGTCATTGCTTACAAAATTGCCGATGCTGAAGGGACTTCTAGTGGAGCAGCACCAACTTCGGCGATTGAACAGGCCATTCTAGATGGTGTTGATGTGATCAACTATTCATTTGGTTCTGATATAGTGGGCTCACCGTGGAATACTTCGGATGCATTGGCTTACTTGTCCGCAAGGGAGGCCGGAATTGTTGTAATTACCTCAGCCGGCAATAATGGGCCTCTTGCAGAAACTGTTGGTTCGCCAGCCAATGCTCCTTGGTTGACTAGTGTCGCACTAACCACTCACGACCGAGGAGCTTTTCCGGATAAAAATTTGACCTCTATGACTGGAGGAATGAACACACCACCTTCTGATATTGCAGGCAAAAGTTTAACCGGAAGCATTACTGCATCGATCGTTTATGCAGGTAACTTCTCTAATGGGGATACTAATCCAGAACAATGTCTTTCTCCTTTCCCAGCCAATACTTTTAGTGGTCAAATTGTACTTTGTGACCGTGGTGAGATTGCCCGAGTCGAAAAAGCAAGAAATGTCGCTGATGGTGGCGCTGGCGGGTACATTTTGGCAAACGTTTCAGGCGGGGCAACCAATTTAGCTGATGATATTTATGTGATACCTGGCATTCATGTTAATGCAGCAGATGGAACCAGTGTCCGAGACTGGTTAACCGGAGGTGGTAGCGATCAGATGGCAACCATTACTGGCACCAACGGTACCGTTGGCGTTGATCCTTCAGCGGCAGACATTGTCGTTGGTTTTAGCTCGCGAGGGCCAAATTCCAATCCAGCATCAATTTTAGCGCCTTCCTTAGCGGCTCCTGGTGCGTCAATTTTGGCAGCTGAGATACTACCTGTTGATTATGGATTTAGAAGTGGGACTTCGATGGCCAGTCCTCATGTGGCGGGTGCCGCAGCGCTACTTGTTCAACTACAACCAAATTGGACGCCATCGCAAGTTCATTCCGCACTCTCTACTTCAGGTTCCATTGCTTTAACAAAAGAAGACGGGGTCACTACTGCAGATTCATTTGATATTGGTGGAGGTCGAATAGATATTCCGTCGGCATTAAACGCCGGTCTATTAATCAGTGAAACGGGTGCAAATTTCCGCGGCGCTGATCCTCAATCTACTAACCCAGCGCTGTCGCCAAAAGAATTAAACTTACCTTCGATGGCTGACAATAATTGCCTTTCGAATTGTTCTTGGTCTCGAACTGTTACCGCAGTTGGTGGGACTACTTGGAATGTCAATATTAGCCAGCCAGCTAATGGTACCATTTCGGTTTCAGAAAGTAGTTTTACCTTGGCTGCCGATGAATCTATTAGTCTCGATATTGATATTAAGACAGGGAATGCGGCTCAAAATGAGTGGCTAATGGGAGCGGTTACTCTCGTACCGACCGGAGGTGGCTTTACTTCAACCCGTCTACCAGTCGTTGCAAAAAATATTAATAGTTCGTTTAACGGACATATTGGACTGGATAGCGATGAGGCTTCTGGTAGCCATCAGTTTACTAATGTAAGTAGTATCGTTGAAGCCAACGCAACCACGACCGTTTATGCTTCACAAGCAACGGTTGAAACGTTGAATTTGGCAGCCGATTCAGATAATAGCGAAGTGTATGATGACTTAACCGATGGAGCGGCGTATAGAACAATCACGGTCGCCGCTGGCACACAGTTGTTTGTCGCTAAAACGGATAATTCCAGCGCTAACGACATGGACCTTTATGTTGGCTTGGACGAAAACGGCAATGGTCAACCCGATGAGTTTGAAGAGTTAGAAAGCAGTACATCTCCAGATGCAAATGAAGAGATTGTGATTGATTTTCCGGTTGCTGGAACCTATTGGATCATGGTGCAAAATTGGCAGGGTGGCACTGGAGCAACTGACGCCGTTGATCTCAGTTACGGTGTGGTTGGCACTACCGTAAGTAGTAATATAACTTTGAGCGCACCTTCCTCATTAGATGGCACAACAAACTTTAATATTGATATGGCTTGGTCCGGATTGACTCAGTCAGGCGGTAAGTGGTTTGGTGTTGCTGCGCTCGGTAATGCGTCTGATCCAGACTTCTTGGGTAGTCATTCATTTATAATTAGTCGCCCCGCCGTGGCAAATGCACCCACCGCAGATTTTAGCTTTAGCGCTACTGATTTGACAGTCTCTTTTACAGACGCCTCGAGTGGTGGCCAAGGAACTTTAACTTACGCTTGGGACTTTGGAGATTCAACCACTTCCACTTCTCAATCACCTAATCATACTTATAGCGCTGCAGGAACTTACAGTGTCGAATTAACGGTAACTGACAGTCAAAGTGGAAGCGGTAGTATGACACGATCAGTGACGGTCTCAGCGCCAGCCGAACCACCGAGTAGTTCAGGTGGCGGTGGTGGTATACCATTACTGTTGATATTCGGATTAATCGCCCTGTCGCTAAAACGCCGATAAGTTAAAGTCGAAATAGAGATTGCGAGAAAAGCCGTTCACAAGTTGCAACGGCTTTTTTGTTAGACCTCAGTTCTGCGAGAGTCAGTCGAAATTCGATTTGAATCGCTCTGCAAAAGTTAATGGCAATTATTGACTAAAGAGCGTACATCTGCCTCATTTACTAAACAGAAGTCTGTATGAATAAATTCTAACAATGCAGCGAATGTGAAATTCAACAAAACCCGCCACAGATACTCGATAACTTATGATAGCATAGAGATGGCGAGTCTTAACCAAAACCTAATGTTAACTAAATAATACTTAACGAATTATGAAAATCTACTACTTGTTTTTTCTCGGACTTTTAGGCGGTTTAGCGCTGAGTGCTAAAGGAGAAATAACTCAAGAATTTCCTATGGAAAACATTCAGTTTGTTAGCCATGGTGTAACGCTTTCAGGAACGTTAGTATTCCCTAAGACTGAATCAATACATGCGGTCGTTGTCTTTGTGCATGGCTCCGGTAAACAAACAAGAAGCTTGTATTGGGCTAAGCGGTTTGCAGAGTCAGGAATAGCCGCGTTAGTTTATGATAAACGCGGTGTCGGCCAGTCGGGTGGAGAGTACGAAAGCAAACAAAACGTCGGTGAAGAAAATATTAATTTATTAGCTGATGATTCCTTAGCGGCCTTTTCGTTATTGCAAAATCATAGTAAAACAAAACAACATAAAATGGGTCTAGCAGGAATCAGTCAGGCAGGGTGGATTGTTCCGCTTGCTGCACAGAAAAATAGCACAGTCGATTTTATGGTGTTATGGAGTGGCCCTGTGTGCAAAGTTAGTGAAGAAGATATCTTTAGTAAATACACTGCTGATTTAGACAGTCAAAAAGTACCGAGCTATCAGCAAGCATTGAAAGCAAGAAAACGTCCTTATATTTGGCCAAAATTTTTGGGAAAGGATACTGATCCGAGTGAAAGCTTGGCAAAGCTAAATATTCCTGGGTTATGGATCTTTGGTGAGAAAGACGGTAGCGTCCCGGTTGATTTATCAATTCAAAGATTGAAAAAATTGACCGAAACAGGTGGTCAGTATAGTTACGTACTATTCTCTGATTTAGGACATAATAATATGCATGAATCTTTTTCAACGGCCACTGATTGGATAAAGCGCTTAACTAACATCAATTAACTGTAACTAAGAGAAATTTTATAGATGGAACTAATTGACTACTTAAATCAATATTTTTTAACCGGCAAGCAGTTAATAGAACAAGCAAAAATCTCTGCGACTCAGCTTTCTGAGTATCAAAAAAATAAACTGATGCCTAAGCCTTCTTATCGCCTCAAGGTGACAACAGAATGTAATTCTTTCTTCGGTGCGCATGATGAGCAATATACCATTGAGTATTATCCCGCAGGCTATTTGTCTTGGTTGGGCATTTTAAAAATGGAAAATAATCCTGACGTTGTGTATGACATATTTTCAAAACGTTATAAATCGACCATCAAGGATTTGAAATTGAAAGGCCACAATACACTAGACCAAAAACTAGCTACTCAATTAGATACACACATCAATGATGAATGGCAGCACTTTTTAGACGGTACTTACGGTCTTTGTACTAGAACAGGATTACCGGAAGATATCGCAGCAAAGGAATTTTCGATATGCCAAATTAATGAATTAATTAGTGAAACCGATTTAACCGCTAATCAATTGCAACAATTAACGAGAGCGGTAGATTTATTAGATTCATCAAGTGCTTTGTTTGCACCTCACGAAAGAGAACGAAGCTCTAGAAAACGATTAATCAACGATGTGCGGCGAGAATACAAACTATAATCAATACTTAGTAAAACAAAGCGGTAATAAGAGTCAATGAAACTTAGAATTATATTGATAGTATTATTCATCCTACTAGTTTCTGGTTGTAGTGAACCGCTGCCGCTCGACAAGCTCGATTATCAAGGTGATTGGCAACATGCCAATGTAAGACTAGTGATCACTAGGGACGGTAAATTTTCATATAGAAAAGTGATAGGCGGCACCACAACAACTATTGATGCGCCAATCAAATCCTTTATCGGTGATAATATTGAAGTGGGTGTTGGCTGGTTTACCACGGTTTTTGAAGTCAGTGAGCCACCGCAACAGGTTGATGGTCTTTGGCTAATGACAGTTGACGGATATCGTCTTACTAAGAATCAAGGTCAAGTAGATTTAAATAAACCATCGCCCCATTAAACCTTATATCGACTCTTAAAAGACCTATTACAGGAGATAAAATGCTAACTGCAATTCGAATATCGATTTCTGTTCTCTTGCTTTTTCCAATGATCATTAAAGCGGACGATATTAATGATCGAAAACATGTTTTCACATGGGAAAAACAGGTTGGCTATAGCCAAGTGGTTCAAGTAGATAACACCTTGTATTTTTCTGGTATTACAAGCTCCAAAAAGACTCTGAAAGGGCAAATGGTTGATATTTATCAGATTATCGAAAAAATTCTGGCTGGTTATCAGCTCAATATGGACCACATTGTTAAAGAAGTTATTTACACGACCGACATAGAAAAACTGAAAGCAGAGACTGCTGCACGAAAAGCATTTTTTAGTAATGACCGGTATCCAGCATCCAGCTGGGTACAAGTTGAAAGATTGTTTAACCCAAATGAGATGATCGAAATCGAGGTTATTGTTCAAAAGCCAACAAGGGCAAAATAGTAGAATATCGCAGAACTGCGTTAAGGCCATTGAATTTATTAGTAATTTTTCCTTGAAATGGTCAATATCAGTCAAATCAGAACTTTGAACCTTATCCGGTTCGTTGTATATTAGAAGAACTAGCAAAAGGTTCTACTGCTAGTCCTTCTAATTGAGATTAAGGGAAATTATTAACCCACATGACATTGTTGTTGATATATTTGGCTATAGCCATAGGAGTTTCATTCCTTTGCTCTATTCTTGAAGCGGTTTTATTATCAGTTACCCCAAGCTTTGTTGAGCAAATCAGCAACTCTAGCCCCAGAGCCGGAAAAAACCTGATTAAAGTTAAAGAAGACCTCGATCAGTCGCTCTCAAGCATTCTCATCTTAAACACCTTTGCTCATACCATGGGTGCTGCAGGAGTTGGCGCACAAGCAGCCAAAGTGTTTGGGGCACAATGGGAAACCTTAATTGCAGTCGTACTAACCCTGGCTATTCTTTATTTCTCAGAAATTATTCCAAAAACGCTGGGAGCAACCTTTTGGCGCAAGCTGGCGGTTCCGTCGGCATTCATAATAACTTGGCTAGTCAAATTGGTAT
>JBDVOJ010000055.1:0-1938 GCA_039969155.1 Kangiellaceae bacterium | reverse complement strand
GGCGATGAGCTTTCTATTCGTGGTGGTTTGGTTGCTGGTGACAAGGCAGTCACAGTAAAGTCGATCACCAAGATTGACGGCCCCACCCGCGTCTACAACCTAGAAGTAACCTCCCTAGACGGCCAAATCACGCACAACTATTTTGTTGGCGAAGATGAAATTTGGACGCATAATTTAGGTAAGAAGACGTGCGCAGTGCTAGAGTTTGTCTTTAATTTGCACTTAGAACTTGACGGAGACCCAGAAACAAGTGGGAAGCGTAGACCACAGCAAAATCCTCCAAGTGTATCGGGTCCAGAAATTTGCGATACACCGAGTGGAGGTGGTAAGAACCGACCAAAGCTACCCAATTTTACGACCATTTCTAAGACAAATGTTGGCGGAACCTTTGGAAACCTACGATTTTGAGGTGAAATATTGAGAAAATCATACGTAGAAGAAAGACGAAGTTTTATAAAATTAGGCGCAGAGCATGCTTTAAAAAAATATCCGAACAATGTTGAATGGGAGCATTATGCGAAAGGTATTGATCTTTTATGGGATGAACCATTTCAGATAGAAAATATCGATAAAGCAATTGCTCAGTTTAAAAAGTGTGATCTGCCTCATGCCGCATTTGGAATTTTTGATTGTTATGAGATTTTGGACGATAAAGAGAATAGTTTAAAATATTTAGAGAAATTTAGACGTTATGATAAAAAATGTGAAGCTTCTTACTGTCTACACTATGCATTAGAATTTCTAACAGATGATGATGCTGATAAACTGGTTTTGCTGAAAAAATCTGCCAAATTGGGAAATTACTATTCTAAAAAAATTCTCGTTATGAGATATAATCTAAATTTTAAGCGGCTTAGAGTTTTAAAGAACGGTATTTTTCTTGCGTACTTGCTTGCAACTAATCCGCTTGATGTTCGTTTGTTTTAATTATGACTCTTCAATTATCGACCCATAGCAACCTTGCGAAAAGTATCGGAGCTGTGGTGGTTTAAGTAAAAACAAATCCTTATCTATGTCAGCCACAAAAAATAAATAGATTTGATGAATGAGAAATGGATAGTTTTTACGGGTAAAGGCTGCCCGCAAAAGCTGGCGATGAGCTTTCTATTCGTGGTGGTTTGGTTGCTGGTGACAAGGCAGTCATCGTTCAGCCCATTGCGATAATCATTGTAAGGCGCAGAATTTCGCACCTGCCTTAGAAAATTCTCATTTGATACCTATCTAAACTCCAACACGATCACGGAGTAGTATCATCATGCGTTTTTTACAAATATTTTTGGCAATCACAATGTTCGCGGGCTTTGCTGATAAGGCCCATGCGGCCAGTTCTGTTCAAAAGGTTGGGCTTGCGTCGTTCTATTGGCAGGACCAGAAGACGGCGAACGGTGAGCAATTTGATAAGCATGATTTAACGGCTGCTCATAAGACATTGCCTTTTGGCACATTGTTGAAAGTGACGCGTGTGAAGACGGGTAAATCTGTTGTCGTGCGCATCAACGACCGTGGTCCGTTTATCAAAGGGCGTATTGTTGATTTGTCTTTGGCGGCCGCGCGAGAAATTGGTTTGACCCGCAAGGTTGGCGTTACAAAGGTAAAAGTAGAGATCGTTGGCAAGACCGCCGCGCGCAAGTAACAAACCGTACATTTTGTTATTTGAAAACAATGCTCTGCATCCCCATCTATAAGATATAGCCCTTAAATTGAAATTTATGGCATAGCTGCATGTTGGTCTGAGATCATCGTGCAAGCGGTGCCATTTAACGGGGTTAAGCAACACTTGGAGAAAGGATGGTCCGCATGGGGGATTGCTAGGGAATAGAGTTTTATTTTTCGTTTTGGAATGCAGCCTTGTCTGGCTGATATACTATCTTTACGCGCTGTTGGCCGAGCAAGAAATTTCTATCGCCGCCTTAGCGCTCACACTCATCATTGTCGACA
>JBDVOJ010000054.1:0-44582 GCA_039969155.1 Kangiellaceae bacterium | reverse complement strand
AGTGCCCTCCGTTTTCAGATTATCAAGAGTCAATTCACAGTTTGTATATGACTAAACTCCTATAGAACCATCACTTGAATTTATCGATAGATAATTACATGCGTCAAATTTCGTCGAACTATGTCAGCTTCTAGTACTATGGTGCTATAGGATTTAGATGACTTAAGAGTAAAATTAGGCTCTAATAGCTATTAAATGCTGATCTAAATAGGTGAAATTAATGCAGTCAAAAATTATTGTGGCCGATGATCATCCTTTATTCCGAGAGGCGATGAAGCAAGTATTGCCGCAAGTAGTTGATTCTTGTGAAGTATTAGAAGCTGATAGTTTCTTTCAATTAAGAGATTTATTAGAACTGCATGGCGATATCGACCTTGTTTTAATGGATTTACATATGCCTGGTAACAAAGGCTTTGCTGGTTTAGCGGCTATCAAAGCTGAGAACCCTGCGGTTGCGGTGGTGATGGTCTCTGCCAGTGATACTCCCAAAATCATTCACCGGTCATTTAGTTTTGGCGCTTCTGGATACATTCCAAAGTCTTCTTCATTCGATATTATCAAAAAGGCGATTTCACAGGTTATGTTGGGTGAGTTATGGATGCCCGATGACCTAAAAAGCGAAATTGAGTTAGCTAACTCTGCGGAAGATAGTGAGTTTGCCGCTCGAATTGCCTCGCTCACACCCCAGCAATTTAAAGTGCTTTCAATGATTGCTGATGGTCAGCTCAATAAACAGATTGCCTTTGATCTAAACATTCAAGAAACGACTGTAAAGCATCATGTGTCTTCTATTCTGCGTAAGCTCAATGTAATCAATCGAACCGCTGCGGGCATTATGTACAATCAACTTCAAGTTGAAGATGACGCTAGGAAAGTCGCTGAAGGTTAATCCAAGCTTGGAATATTGTTCGCTATAAGCGAGAATGTCGATAAATCTACTTTATCGGAAGACGCTTTTTCCTTGATTCGATTATTTCAACTCTTACTTTTGTCTCTGGTTATTCTGTTAAGCAGTTGCACACAATCTAAATTGGGTTGTGATGATCGTTGGAAGATTACCGGTTTTTATACTCCCATAGAATCTGATTTTTCAAATCCAAATAAATCGACCATTAAATTAAAATCCGGTACTCGCCAAGCATTCAGTGCAGACTTTTTGAAAGCTGTAAGAATCGAAGGGTGGGGACGTACTCGCTTTGGCTGGTATCTTGGTTATTACTCCAAACAATGGCATCGTAGTAACAAACCCCTTAATGCTAAAGGAAATCCTTTAGTGATTGGTGTGGTAGCGGTTGATAACCGAGTGGTTTCAAAAGGCACGCAACTTTCTATTCCGGGTTTAAAGTCTAGCTTCGGAATTGATCAATTTATTGCTGATGATGTTGGCAGTGGTATCAAAAGTCGCCATGTTGATGTTTATACTGGCGAAGGGAACGCTGCCAGAGAAATGACTTATAAAATTACAGGTCAGCAGAAAGTTTGCCTAGTTGGTGCGGAAAGTAAAGCACCTGTTGTGGATTTGACCTAATCTCTTTAAAGTAGGTGAGTTGAAGTTGAATCACGATTTTAAAAGAGGAATTCATCGATTAGGTAGGTTCGGTAGAGGCACGAAACCCAACGCGGTGGTTGAATGAATCCAAGAGATTTCAGTGATCAATTGAGCGACTTGTTTTCATCGTTAATTTTCGAATTTGTTGATTGTTCAGTGTTGGGTTTCGTGCCTCTACCCAACCTACTTGTTATAAAGAAATAAATTAATACCCAAAACACTAGTATCAATCTTAAGGAGATAATCTATGACTTACGTGGATGGATATATTATGGCTGTACCGCGAAAAAACAAATCGGAATACATTCAGCTTGCTAAAGAATCGGCCATAGTATTCAAAGATCATGGGGCTGTGTCTATTGTTGAAAATTGGGCGGATGATGTTCCAAATGGTGAAGTAACATCTCTACCTATGGCTGTTAAATGTGAAGAGGGCGAAGATGTCGTTTTTTCCTGGATTGTTTGGCCATCACGAGAGGCTCGCGATGCGGGAAATAAATCAGCAATGCAAGACCCTCGTTTCAAAGATTGGGATCCGAGCAAAATGCCATTTGATGGAAAACGAATGATATTTGGTGGATTTAAAACCATTGTTAAGTTTTAGAGTTTAATGGTTAATGCAAACCGATAGAGGGCTGGTTTTGGTTGTGGCTATGGTTATAGTCAGGCTAGGAGGCTCTAAAGAGCAACCACCGTTTCAAACAGCAGCTATTCAGACTCTTTATTTAATACACTTCTTACCATCGGCATAATTCTGCGACTCACTGGAACTTGATGTCCACTGGTCAGTTCTAAACAACCGATCCCTTGGCCGGATTCGGCACCTTGTTTTTTAAGGCAAAGAACATCATCAATATTGACAACATAGGAACGATGAACTCTTAAGAATGTTGTAGGCAATAGCTTCTCAAGCTCCTTTAAATTTCCGCTAAACAGTTTTTCTCGCTTGTCCATAAGGTGGATTTCAACGTAGTCACCAGCGGCCTTACAGAAGGCGATTTCATTTGTCGAAACTAATTCAATTTTTCCAGCACTGTTAATTTTTATCTTGTTAGGTTTTATTTTCTGTTGGTTCTGTTCGAGCTTCAATTGCAGCTTTGCCACCTGCTGCTCCTCATATCTTCTTTTTCTTTGTTCCCTGTTAAGCATAAAAGCTCGTTGAACAAATAGAAATCCGAGTACACCAGTGGTTATATAGTAGAACTGCAAATCATGAAAACGATTGAGGTCAAATATGATTGTAATGCCTAAAAACACAAACACCACAAGATAGGATAGTGGTTGCTTGCTTCCAGTGGTTACGATATGCCTCACAATGATCGCTATAGAAACAAGGCAGGGAATTAATATGGCAATTGCCGTTTTAGAATCAAAGCCAGGAATAATGCTGAGACTAACCAGAGTAAAAAGGCTTCCAATAAAGATCCAAGTTTTCTTGCGTTTTACCGAAAAGTTGCAGGCCATATAGGTCAATAAACAAACACCAAACGCAAACGCTAAGCAGACAATGGCGAAAAGCCGATAGTCATGCAACGGATATTCATATGAAACTAATGTTCTGCTTAGTTCTGCAATCAGCTGGCTAGCAGCAAATACACTCATTAGCAGGAATAGTCGATTATTGTTTCTCTGAATAGGGCTAAAACAAGACGCAGCAAAATACAAAGTGCCCAATATCAACGCACCTAGTGGAATAAATGAGGACCAAGTTGATGTTTGCATTAGTGATGATAGATCTGAATATTCACCGAAGCCGATGAAATTAAGCGGTGAGGTTAACTTTATAAATCCATGATGGGATGATAATAATAATACCAACTCATTATCGGCTTTGTTTATTAAACTAGGAGGCACATAAAATCGGCTATCAATCTTTCCAGGAACTTCTTCACTTGCAAATGGGCTCGGTGTGCCATTTTGACCTATCAACTCACCGTTGAAATAGACCCGGCTTGAGGCTTTCCCTGAGACATAAATACTGTGGGGTTTCTGATTAGTCAGCATTTCGGATGTGATGATGAGTCTAGCTTTTATCCAAATCGCGGTATTTTGCGGATCGATCAAACTGGCGGGCTGGCTTGAGCAGTTTGCCTCCAAAAAGCTAGGAGGTGAAACTGAATTCTCTGTAGCCGGACAAATAACGACCTCATTAAAATCTATTGAAACCAAAGACCTAGCAATCACTGGAGTACTAGCCAAAGTAATCAGGAATATGCTCAATATTATTAATTTCAATTTATTCATTGCTGGTCACTATAGCCAAATTGTCGTTCAAATAGACCGCCGTTTAACGAAAAACTACCGCCGTTTAACGGTCATAACTGAGTAATCACTACCGTTGGTAGACTTTAAGCTGAAGCGCACGGCTTTCTCCTTAATAATGGCATCTTTCAACTTTTAAAGGAAATCATTATGCCTAACTCAATGGTCAAGATATATGGCTACTTACTCTATTTAGTTTTGTTCGGTGTTCTTTTTATATCAGGGCATATGCCTGTCTTAGCTAGTAAAACCTATCCAAACGAAAAGAGCATTTTGTTCAAAAATGGCGAGCAATCCGTAGCGGCTTTTGAAGGGACTATTCAAGTCAGGGAAAATCGTTCCAATCCTAATAGTAGAATGATTCCTCTGACCTATGTGCGATTTCCAGCCACCCGAAAGCACTCAGGGACTCCCATTATCTATTTGGCAGGAGGGCCGGGTGGTTCTGGTATCTCGACCGCCAGTTATCCGGGCTTTCGTTTTCCTCTCTTTATGGCAATGCGTGAATTTGGTGATGTGATTGCGTTAGATCAACGTGGAACAGGCAAATCCAAAATAACCCCTCGATGTATTTCAAGCCAGTCAATTCCAACGGACAAGCGACTTTTAGAGAAACAAGTAATGCAGCAATATGAAGCCGCTGTTAAAGAATGTGTTGACTACTGGAATGAACAGGGGGCTGATATTTTGGGATATACAACCCTGGAAAGTGCTAAAGATATTGACCAGCTAAGAAAACACTTTGGCGCTCAAAAGGTGAGTTTATGGGGAATATCCTATGGCAGTCACCTGGCCTTTGCTAGTTTGAAGGTTATGCCAGATAACATCGATAAGATCATAATCGCCAGTGCTGAAGGGCTCAATCAAACGGTAAAGCTTCCAGCAAGAACCGATGCTTATTTTGAGCGATTGCAACAAGCTATAAATAGCCAACCAAATGCGGCTAAGGCTTTTCCAAACATTAAGCAATTAATTCAAAGAGTGCATAAACGTTTAGATGACTCTCCCGTCTTACTAAAATTGCCGCAGGATGATGGTCAAACTAAAGAGTTTCTTTTCCAACGTCATCATATGCAAGGTTTAGCGTCCGCAATGATCGCTGATCCTCATCGTTTTGTATCAAGGTTATTGCAGTTATACAGCGCACTTGATCACGGAATATTTCAGCCTTTGCCCGTTTTAGTTAAGAGAGCTGGATTGGACCAGCAAGTGATTAGCTTTGATATGATGGCATTAGCAATGGATATCGCATCGGGGGTTACTGATGACAGGTTGAAGCTTGTAGAAGGTCAAGCCGAAAGTTCTTTGTTGGGCCAAATGCTGAATTTCCCCATGCCTCAATTAAACCGTTCTATTAAAGGTCTAGACCTTGGAGATGATTTTAGAAGCTATCCAAAAAGTGCAGTGCCAACGTTACTTTTAACAGGCACTCTTGATGGTAGAACTTATAAAGAATCACAAATAGAAGCAACTCAAGGCTTAACCAATCTAACTCAGGTGATAGTAAAAAATGCTGGGCATAACCTGTTTATGGTAACTCCAGAAGTGACCCAAGTGATACAGCTGTTTATGAGAGGTGAAGTCGTTAAAACTAAACAGATTAATTTTGAGTTACCTAAATTTATAGATGATTAATTCCTTGTTGTATTACACCAATGAATGAGCCGCTATAAAAATACAAGACAGTCAACTGAAAAATTATAGCGCACAAGTCCGCGCAAAGGTCGAGAGCCAAGTTTAAAGCATTGATTTATATCTACTTTCTCGTTTTAGAAATTTACGCCTAAAGCCAGCCGTTGCGCGGACTTACGTCGGCAAATCTTGAAGCGTACTGCGGTAGTTTTTCTAACCTCTTGTAATCAACAACAAATCTCGTTAAATTAGCTTTTCGAATTTTTGCAGTTGCGAAATAAGATCCTGCACATGCCGCACAGGAATAAACTGTTAAGCGAAAGGAGAATAATGGAAGTAACAACAAATATTCAAAAAATGGATCTAATAAAACTAAATCTATCAGTCGCTTTAACTATGAAATCTACTTACATATCTGTTCTGGTGATTGCAGGATTTGTGTTTGCCTTCTTGCTATGGAAAAAAGGAATCCCTTCTACTGATAAAAGATGGATGACAATGATCATTGCTTCAGTCTCCGGCGGGCTTATAGGCACAATTGCTAGTATGCTCTTTAATATGTTTTGTATATTAACTATGTTATCCAAAAATGCGGGAGTATTGGGCGAGCATCACTATCAGGTATTAGCCGACGGATTACATGAAAAAACTAGTGCGAACGAAGGATTAAGTAGATGGCAAGGAATTGCGGAAATTAGGGTAACGAATTCCTATCTATTTTATCGGATAACCGGTTACTTGTATCATATTATTCCTAAACGAAGTTTTAATTCTCAAAAAGATTTCGACCAATTTTATTTGAAATCAAAACAGTATTGGGAAGAGGGGCATAACCAATCATTGCAGCAGATATCTGCTGAATGAGGCGTTAAAAGTCTATGAATAAAAATTTACTATTAATCATTATATTATTTGCAGCTAATGTTAATTCGACTGAAATCGAAAATGTATTAGCTTGTGAAAATGAAACAAATTCGCAAATTGAAGTTGTAAAAAAAGTTCAACCCAGATATCCAACTTCTCCATATGCTGGCGGTTACATTGAAGGATGGGTTAAGTTAGAGGTTCGAGTTGACCATAATGGTAAAGCTATAGAAATTCAGATAATTAATGCCGATCCATCAAGAAGATTTGAACGTTCAGCTAAAAAAGCATTAGAACAATGGGAGTTCTCTAAATCAACAAAGCAAGAAATACGTTGTGGCATTATCGCAATGGAGTTTAAACTTGAAAATTAGAGTAACTTTTAACCAGTAGCGGTGCACGAAAACTTACTCGCGCACTCGTATTTTTCGTGTGCCTAAACGTTAAAAATATAAGAGGATTTAGTCATCAACGAGAAACATAACATTAACTCCACTCGCCGAAATCTTTTGGTTTCCTTGGGTGTCATGGTATTTATATTGATACTTGTAGGGCTTGCAATATCGTCGATGCCTAAAGGGTTTGAGATGACTCACGAGAAAATAGGTACTGGCAAGCCTGCGCTAGTTTTTATCTATGATCCAAACCTAGAAGTTAGCATTAGCCAGACTGAACAAATGAATAAAGCTCGTGACCAGCTTGGCGACCATTTGCTCTTTCTAATAGCCAACATTGGCACTCCGGATGGTGACAGGCTTATTGCTGAACACCGAGCCAACCCTTCGGAACTTTTATTCTTCGCCCCATCTGGAAAGCTAATTAAAAGGCAATTTGCCTTAATAAGCTCTAGCGAACTAATCCAGTGGCTCAAAGTCGATGAGCCTTAATTTCTATTCGCAACCGTTTCATCAGCCGATTAAGAGTTGTTTAACGAAAATATTATTAATTCCGGCTCTTGGGATGAATATGGAGAAGATGGGATTAAATTTCGCAGGTATATTGAGCGCTTAGTATTTGAATATTGTGTAAAGCCCATGTTAGGTCATACAAATATAACGGTCGTTGAAATGTTCTTAGAAAAGGAAGCTTTTCTAGATCCAAGCTCTGGGCGAAGTTATGGATTAGCCCCCCTAGTAATTCCTAAAGGGAGTTATTTGAATCAAGTTTGGTTGAGAATTCGAGTGAAGAAGAGTGACAATAAAGTGCAAAGTGACACGTATTAGTGGGTCTACCTTAGATATTGAGTGCAACATTAAACAAAAAGAGTCGAAATGAATATTTATGCATTACTAATAGGAGTCATTACTGGAATACTGATTATTTGGCACTTCAAAAGAAGAAAGCTAGAGTATTCCCAGTTACCGTATCCGATACTGCTTGCTACATTCCCTGTGTACTACTTTGCCTTTGCACTTTTTGCTAGTGACTTTAACGCTCTTTATAAAGAAATAGGCATCAGTGTCGTCTTTTTCTTATTGGTTTATGTTGCTATAAAAGTAAATAGGAAGATGTCCGCTTTATTGGTGGCCTTGGGCTGCATAGTTCATGGAATTTACGATGTTTATCACGACCTATTATTTATCAATAATGGTACACCTCTTTGGTGGCCTGAATTTTGTGGTTCAATTGATCTAATTCTAGGAGCTTATCTTATATACTTCTCTAGAGCGATGCCCAGTAAAGTGTTCACAGTGGAACGAAAAGGTGCTGAAACGTAGCTAATTGTTAAACTAAACAAGGTAAACCCAAATTAGTAATAATGATTTGTAAATAAAAAACGTGATGTACTAGTAGTAAAATAGACCAAATATTTAATTTTTCATCAGCCGATTAAGTAATGTTCTGAGTGAAAGCGGCTTAATCGGTTTATTCAACAAGAAAGCATTATTTTCTTGAACTTCTTTCTTTATTTTATCTGTTTGATCCGCAGTAATGATCACACTTGGAATATCCCAATTGGCTTGTTGTCTTAATTTTTTAATCACTTGAATTCCTGTTCGATCATGGTCTAAATGATAATCGGCAAGAATCAATGCTAAGTTATCCAATTGTCCTAGTTGTTGGCTAAAAGCTTCTCCATCTAATGAGGTCACAACCTTTTGATAGCCCCAGCTAGTTAGAAGCGCCTGCATACCATCTAAGATATCTTGTTCATTATCAATACAAAGTATAAGTTGGTTTTTGTTGGCTCCGGTTTGATGTTCTCCCGGAATAGGCAGCACTTTCGGTTGTTCGAGGCGGCTGTCGTTTTCAACAATTGGAACTGACACGGAAAAATCACAACCCTGATTTTCGGAAGAGTTCAAATTAAGCGGTAGTTTCAATATCTTGAGGATTCGCGTAACAATTGCCAGTCCTAGCCCGTGGCCTTCAACGGCTATTTTGTCGGAATCTAACTGCACGAACTCTTCAAATATTCTTTGTTGTTGAGTTTTGGTAATACCGACACCGTTATCGATAATATGGATCACTAATTCGTTTTTCTTACGCCTTACACCAAATAATATTGAATCAGCTTGCGAATGTTTGACCGCATTACTTAATAGATTTTGCAGAATTCGACGAAGCATGGTTCGATCACTATAGGTCATTTTGTCGCAATAAACTGTTCTGAGTTTGATCGACTTTTCACTTGCTAACATTTCAAATTCACCGGAAAGCTGCTGCATGAGTTCTTTGAGTGAAAAACGACTCATTTCGGGTTTAACATTGCCTGAGTCTAATTTTGAAATATCGATTAAGTCTTTTAACAATAATTCAGCGGAGTGAAGAGACTGCTGAATTCTTTGCGAAAGTTGCTTTTGTTGTTTGTCTTGCAATTGCTCAAAAAGCGTGGCACTAAACAAACTAGCGGCATTTAGTGGTTGTAAAACATCATGACTCGCCGCTGCTAAAAATCGTGTCTTACTGTGGTTTGCTATTTCAGCCATTGATTTGGCTTCGAGTAAACTTTGATTTAAATTTTCAAGTTGTTGGGTTCTTTCTGCAACTCGTTGTTCGAGTTGTTGATTGGCTTTTTCCAGTTCAAATTGCTGTTGCCTAAATTCAGTGATATCAATAAATGAAGTAACAAAGCCACCGCCAGGCATTGGGTTACCTCGCATTTCCAAGATGACACCATCTTGTTGCTGGCGTTCATAGACATGGGGTGTTCCTTTGCGCATATGACTTAATCGCCGAGAGACAATATCCTCAATATTGCCTTTACCCATCATGCCTCGTTCAGCATTAAACTTGACTAAATCTTGAATAGGGCGCCCCACTTGAACCAGTTTTTCTGGGTATTGAAACAACTCAACGTATTGACTATTCCAAGCGACCAAATGCAGATCTTTATCGACCACACTAATTCCATGGCTGATGTTTTCGATGGCTGATTGCAATAGCTCTCGGTTAAACAAGAGAACGTCAGCGGCTTCGTCAATCATATTAAATACATCTTCGAAAGGCACTTGGCGATTATTGGAAAGTGATTCAAAGACTAAACGAGTCGATGTAGAACCAATGACTCCCTGCAATAGTTTTTCAGTATGCCTTGTTAGATGATTAATTTTGGCTTGCGATATAGTATGTAAATTGTTCTCACGACAATATTTCTCAAATGATTCTTTAGCGGCGGATTTACCCACGAACCTTTCTGCGAGTAAGATTAAATCGTCTACATCCAACTCAAGTTCTAAACTCGGATTACTGTTTACCGTTTGTGGGCTGTTAGATAAAAATCGGCTAGTTTGCATTCGCTCGCTGAGGGTTTGCTCTTCGCGTAACGAAAAATATATGAGCAATGAAATATTGGTCAGCAAACTCCAGAAAAGACCGTGAGTGAGGTTGTCGAACCCGTAGAGTCCAAATAATTGAGTTGGCTTTAACAGCGCTACGCCCATCGGTCCTTGCTCAATAATTTGCTTTTCAATAATGCCTGCGTCACTGAGTAAAGGTAGTAGTAAGGTATAAAACCAAACTAGCAACCCACCTAATAAGCCGACTATCGTTGCTTTTTGTGTCGAACGTTTCCAATAGACTCCGGCAATCAGTGCGGGTGCGAGTTGTGAGATTAATGCCATTGATAACAGTCCGGTAGTGGCCAATTGTTCGCTGACTGAAATTTCTCGGTAGTAAATATAAGCGCCGAGTAAGATAACCAAGATTAAGGTTCGTCGTATCGTCAGAAGTCTTTTTACCAAGTCGCGCTGGTCTTTTAATTCAAATGAAAAAAACTTCACTGCAAACGGAACAATAATTTCATTGCTGACCATGGTACTGAGAACAATGGTCGCAACAATAATCATACTGGTGGCTGCGGAAATCCCACCGATGAAAACCAGTAGTGCAATCATCGAATTGCCTTCGGCCGCTGGCAACATCAGAATATAATCTTCCGCAGAAACACTACTGCCTTGAAAATAAATTGTACCTGCTAGTGCAATGGGTAAAATAAAGAAGTTAATCAACAGCAGGTAACTTGGAAAAATCCATCGGCTTTTTTTAAGCTCGCTTTCTGAACGATTTTCAACAACCAACACATGAAACTGTCTGGGCAAACATAAAATTGCAATCATTCCTAAAAAGGTTTGCGACAAATAGATAAACGAGGGTTGTCGGTCGTTGATAATCGCTTGCGTATGCGGGTTCTTGCTGACTTGTAACCAAAGATCAGAAAAGCCATCAAATACAAAATAGACGGTGAATAATCCGGCGGCAATAAAAGCCGTTAGCTTAATCAGTGATTCAAATGCAATCGCCAGCATAATACCTTGGTGGTGTTCAGTGGCGTCGGCTCGTCTGGTACCAAAGACGATAGTGAAAAGAGCGACCACAATCGCGATATAAAAAGCGCTGTCTTGCCAAAAGGTATTTTCAGTAAATGTTTGCTGGGGGTTCACTAGAGGATTCAACTGCTGTGTCATAACATCAGCATTGGTGATAATAAAATAGCTATTAACGATGGCTTTAAGTTGAATAGAAATATACGGAACTATAGCCACCAAACAAATCACTACGACTATGCCGCCTAGCAAGTGAGAGCTTCCGAAACGACCGGCGATAAAGTCCGCGATTGATGTCACTTTATTCTGCTTAGCGATTCGAATGATGGTGGCCAAAATCGGCCAAGCAAAAACAAGCAGTAAAATACTACCTAAGTAAGTCGGAGCGAGATACCAGCCGGTTGCTTGGGATTGAGCAACGGTGCCATACATTGCCCAAGAGGTACAATAAACGGCTAAGGATAAACTATAGATCCATGGTCTTGGTTTACTAGAATCTAGGCGACGCTCAGCATATTCTGCAATTGCAAACAACAAAAGCAAATAAACAATGGCGATGCCAATGACTAACCAATTATCCAAATGAATAGAGCCCCAAGTATTTAAACTTTAAATCAGGCTCAACCATATCAGAAATTCTCAGATTAAGAAAAACTTGGATTAAGAAAAATTTAGATTAAGAAAAGCGCGATGGCTAACATCACTCCAAGTAGCGGGACGACCACCGTAACAGCACCCATTGGGCCATAGGCTGCTTGATGGGTTTCACCACAAATTGCTCGAATAGTGGTTACCACGTAACCATTGTGAGGTAACGAATCTAAAGCCCCCGAAGAAATAGCCACTACTCTGTGTAATTGTTCAGGGTCGACACCGGCATCAATATAGTGCGGAGCTAAAATTGGTAAGGCAATCGCTTGTCCACCCGACGCTGAGCCTGTTAGACCGGCAATCGCCGATACTGCTATCGCTGCGCCGATTAATTCATTACCCGGAAGCTGCGTCATAAACTCGACCGCAACGGCAAATGCTGGGGTTGCTTTGGCAACAGAGCCAAATCCCACTACGGCTGCGGTATTACCGATGGCAATTAAAGCGCCAGTTGTACCGACATTAATCGCCCCACCTAAGTTATGAATAAAACGCAAATTAAGCAGCCAGCAAGACAAAACACCAATTAAAAGTGCCACCATCAAGGCATATTCATTGAGTAGCTCATGCAACACAAAACTGCTGATCAAAACCAGCAACAATGGAATCATCGATAAAATAGGTGAGGGAAGTTTACTATCTCTAATTTCTGGGTCATTGCTTCTGGCCTGAAAGTTTTCACCATTGGCGACCGCTTTTTTGATCATTCGTTTAAGCCACCAAAAACCGAACAAAGCCATAAAAACCGCAACCACTAAAGAAACTTCCCAACCCGCGTAAGGTGAGGTGCCGAGGTATTTAATCGGGATCCAATTTTGTACTTCAGGAGAGCCTGCAGAGGTCATGGTAAAAGTGACTGAACCAAAGGCTAACGCTGCGGGAATAAAACGACGCGGCAAATCAGCTTGCTTAAATAGTGATAACGCCATCGGGTAAACACTAAAAGCAACAACGAACAGACTTACACCACCATAGGTCAGAATGGCACAGGCGAAAACGATGGCGAGTACTGTATGTTGCATGCCTAGTTTGCCAACAATCCAGCGAGAGACGCTGTCTGCACTGCCGCTTTCTTCCATGAGTTTACCGAACAGTGAGCCTAGCAAAAACATTAGAAACCACGCTTGCACGAAACCCGCAAATCCCGACATGTAGCTGGCTAAAAAATTGCTCTCTGCAGCAAACAAAGGAATTCCACTGGTCAAGGCGACAATCAATGCGCATAATGGCCCGGCGACCATCAAATTCATCCCTCTAATAGTAAGAACAATGAGAAGTAATAGACCTACAAATAAGCCGATCATACTAACTGACATAAGAAATTCCTTGAATAAGCATTACTCGCTATTCTGTCTTATGAGGTCAGCCAAGCCCATAGTACTATGGTACAGCATACGTCTAAAAAATTTTGCGGTAAGGTAGTGTCAGAGTACAGAATCACTATCATGAGTTAGGGGACTATCGATGAAGAATCATTTGAATAAACATAATACTAATAACAATAAGTTTAATAAGAGCAAATTGGCGCTGCTAATAGCGGCCGCGCTTACTACTGGCTCTCAAGTTTATGCTGCCGAATCAGATGAAGAAAGCGCAGAAGAGGAAACGGGTGTAAGAACGATTACTGTTACGGCTCGTAAAACTGAAGAAAGTTTACAAAATGTTCCGGTTGCGATTACCGCTATTGATGGTGGCGATTTGGAAGACATGGGAGTTAGTGTACTCACTGAAATTCAACAATTTTCTCCGAATACCACTTTACAAAGTAGTCGCGGAACCAATTCAACTCTAACCGCTTTTATTCGTGGTGTAGGCCAAGAAGATCCGCTATGGGGATACGAGCCTGGTGTTGGTATTTATATTGACGATGTCTATGTCGCGCGTCCTCAAGGAGCTGTATTGGATCTATTGGACGTTGAAAGAATTGAAGTACTTCGCGGCCCACAAGGATCACTGTATGGTAAGAACACCATTGGAGGTGCGATTAAGTTTGTCACTAAGCGTATGAGTGGTGAGACTGAGTTTGGTGTCAGAGCCACTTTTGGCGATTATGGTCGAACGGACTTAAAAGTAAACGGACAGATTCCTTTAATCGAAGACAAGCTCTATTTCGGATTCGCCGCAGCAACATTGCAACGAGATGGTTTCGGAGAGTTTGTGACTTCTGATCTTGATGGCCAAGATCGAGAAAACTACAACAAAGATGTAGTGGCCGGTCGATTGACCTTAGAATATTCTCCAACGGATGAATTATTTTTTAAGCTGGCTTACGATAAAACTGAAGATGAATCTAATTCAAAGGGTGGGTATCGTTTATTGCCAAGTTTGTTAACTGAAGCGCCTGTGCCGGATTCTGTTTATGATTCTTATACCAGCTTACCAACTTGGAACAAAGTAGAAACCGAAGGCTATAGTTTAACAATCAACTACGATATCAATGAGCACTGGTCGTTTAAGTCGGTTACTGCTGGACGTGAGAGTTATTCGCCAACCAATATTGATTTTGACAATACCAGCTTAAGAATCTTTGATGTTCCGGCTTTTTATGATGACGAGCAATTTAGTCAAGAGTTTCAACTGAATTACGATACTGATGATTTAACCTTCGTATCGGGTTTGTACTTTTTTGATGGTGATTCATGTGGCCATTTTGACGCCATTCTAGAAGTGCTGGGGCAGTCGATTGGATTTCCTGGTTTGACCCGTGAAGTGAAAGGCTGCAGTGACTCAAACAGCAAAGCGATTTATGCACAAGGTTCCTATGATCTTACCGATCGAGTTTCCATGACTTTAGGTGCTCGTTATACCCAAGAAGAAAAAGAAGCCTATGTTTTTAATGGTCTAGTATTCGATACTATCTATCCAGAAACAGGTTGGGTACCAGGTTACGTTCGAGATGACGCCACCATTGATGCATCTATTGTCGAAGTATTAAATGATTCTGAAGAATGGAGTCGTTTCACACCAAGAGTGGGTGTTGAGTTTCAACAGACTGATGATGTCATGTGGTTTGCAAGTTATTCGCAAGGCTTTAAGTCTGGCCTATTTAATCCTAGAGCGACCTTTGCGGAAGAAGCCGCGGATCCAGAAAAAGTTGATTCGTATGAAGTCGGTGTTCGCAGTGATTTTGGACGCGACTTAAGAGTCAATGCAACGTTATTTGTACTAGACCATACCGACCGTCAATTTGTGAGTGTACTTCCTGGTGAAAACCCTGGTGATTTGGAACAGCGCTTAGGCAATATTGGTGAGTCTGAAGCAACCGGCGCTGAAATCGATATTAACTGGGCTGTGACCAATTCTCTTGATATTAATCTGTCACTTGGGTTGATTGATTCAAAGTTTTCTAATGCGGTGACCAATGATGTTAATGACGGAGAAATTGATATTTCAGATCGATTCTCAATCATAAATACACCAGAAACAACCGCTAACTTGAGTTTTAACTATAACTTTTCTAATACACTCGGCGATTTCAATTTTAGTGGTAACTATTACTATCGCAGTGAGTATGAACTATCTGTGCTCGACAATTTGCTCACGCAGGATGGTTATGGATTGGCTAATCTAAGCTTAAATTGGTACAGCGATGATGGTAACTGGCAGGCTGGTTTACATGCTAAGAACATTACTGATGAAGAATACTTAGTCGGGAACTATACCTTTGTTACTCCTGATGGTACTGGTGGTTATATTCCAGGTTTAGGCGGGGACAATACGTTAATTGGTTATTACGGCGACCCACGAACCATCGCGTTGACTGTTGGTTACCAATTCTAATTTTACGATTAGTGGTAGCAAACTAATCAACGATATTTGTTTAGTTATGTTGTTTGGAGATCGATATTGACCGCGTTTATACGCGGTCTTTTTTATTTGGAGACTCAGAAATGAATCATAAAAAAATGACCGCGTTGATCGCTGTTATGTCTGCGATGGTTTTATCAAGTTGTTCGAAGCAAAGCGCCGAAACCATACCTAAGGATTCGGGTTCTATGCAAACCAAGTTAAACCTTGATACCACTAGCATTACCGTTTCCGGAATATCTTCTGGTGGTTATATGGCTAACCAATATCATACGGCCTTTTCCAAACAAGTTAACGGAGCGGCTTTACTGGCATCTGGTCCTTTCGGGTGTGCTCAAGGTGATCTTAAAATAGCATTGAGCCAGTGTATGAACGTTTCAGAAGATCTAGATATCGAACCGCTATACAAGAATATGTTGAGCGCTGTTGAGCACAAAACTATCGATCCGATATCTCATTTAGAAGGTGATAACGTCTGGATTTTTCATGGGAAAAGCGATCGAACCGTAAGCCGGAAAGTCGTCGATGCTCAGCAAGCTCTCTACCAAAAATTAAACGCTAATATTAAATACCAAGTCGACTCTAAAACCGGACACGGCTTTCCCTCTTTAGATTATGGTGTCGAATGTGCGGAAACTAAATCGCCCTTTATCAATCATTGTAGTTTAGACGCGACTAGTCAGTTTCTTTCATTTCTCTATCCCAAAGCAGAAAATAAAAATACTGTAAGTCAAGAATCGAATGGTGAAATTATTGAGTTTGAACAAGCTCAATTTCTAGCAAAGGGAGAGAATAATACACTGGCTGATATAGGATATCTTTTCATTCCTAGTAGTTGCCTTTCTGGTGAGCGTTGTCAACTTCATGTGGCGTTCCACGGCTGTCAGCAAAACGTCGAAACTATTGGCAAGGTGTTCATTCAAGAAACGGGTATTAATCGTTGGGCCAGCGAAAACCATTTAGTCGTCTTGTATCCACAAACTAAATCAACCTATATGCCATTGAACCCGAAGGCATGTTGGGACTGGTGGGGCTACACCGGTGCTGACTACTTAACTCAATCTGGCGCACAATTAAAACATGTGAATAACATGGTTAGAGATTTAGCAAAAATCCTCAATTAGGAATGTGCAATTGTAGCTCACCTGTCTTTGAGCGTTGCCATGTAATGTTTAATCGAGGATTCATACTGATAGTGGGCAAGTGTTTTTTTGCAAGCGGTTCAATTTGGTTGTTTTCGAATAGGCGCTTTTTAGTTTTTACCACTTGACTTGGTGGTAGCTTTTTTCCTTCGGTCAGATGAGCGAGCATGAGCTCAAGGCTTTTCTCAAAATAATAGTGCAAAGGAATAAACTCGTGTGAATACATTGGTAATGCAGCAAAGGCATCAAAATGTTGTGCGTTTGATATTTCGTAGTATTTAATCGTCAGTTCAGAGTCTTTGGCTAACGCTTGAGCGTAGTATGGGCGAGATGATAGATTAGGGTTGATCAAGTTATCCTCTTGACCATGGATGATAATCGTGGGGAGTCCGTTTAAATTTCCGGTCGCCATTATTTCATTAACGCCATGCTTAACTCGATCTTGCTTCGATGCATGATAAAAACATTTTGCCTGTTGATATCGACTAGATTGGTTACTACTCACCAAAGTGATGCCAGCGGTAGGTGGGATCCCATTGCTGCTTGAAAATAGTTGCTCTCTATCGTTATTGGCGAGGAGCTTAGGTTTACCACTTTCATCAACAGCAGAAAAATAAACTGAACAGAGATTTTCAGCAAGGCTATATCGACCGTATTGATTACTATAGGTCATCGCCAAAGCTGGCCACAAATCAATAACCTGCATAAAAGGGTCAAGTATTTGGTTGCGCGGTCCCGCAATGTCAAAGATCTTTCTTGCCGCTTCTTGTGGAAGATTATCCGTTTCTGCTGAGGATAAAAAACCATCGGCTTTTAATTGTTTACACCAGCTTTTCAGCTGCTTGCTATCGATGCTTGGATGTTGCGCAAAAGGCGCGCTGGATGCTTGCTCGGTAAGCAATGAGCATGGACCAAATAAATTCTTAGCGATGAAATATTGATAACTATTGTGGTCGCCTTTTAGGAACTCTCTTTGGTTCTCCTGAATGGTGATTTTGTTGGAATGTGTCGTATAAATATTAGGTTCTGCGACAACGATACCGTCAAACAGATTACTTTGATCTAACTCGCCAGCTTGCAGCGAAGCCGCACCGCCATTTGAAATGCTAGCCGCGATCACTAAAGTGTTTTCTTTGTTGAGAATGTACTGTAAGTCATTTTTTTCAGACAGGAAATGTTGATTGATTTGAAATAGTGCAAACTCTGCTGCTTGTTGTACAAAAAGGCCCGAGTCTTTTTCAGGGTTTTGTTGAGAATACGCATGTTTTGTGGCGATGGCTGTTGGCCGAGTAGCTAAAAATTGCTTTGATTGAACGGGTTGGTTGTCAGCGAAAATTAAATCAGCATGTTGCTTTTTACGGTATAAACCATCAATGGTATAGCCGCTGTCACTATCATAAAAATAAAACCCAGTGCCTGTCCCTTTATCGGTGTAAGCCACCGCACATTGATTCTCTAGTGCCCAAGAACCGACCGTTCCAACTGCGCCATAGATGCCGCGAGAACCTGATGAAGCTGCGACAATAATACAGGGCGTTTTCCAATTAAAATTATCCGGTATTTGAACAAGCAAGGTTGCAGCCAATTGGCCGTTGTCATCTAGGCTATAACTAATGTACTCATAACCAGAGACAGACGTTGTATTTGTTGGTCCAAATAATCTGGCAAACCCACCAGCTTCAGTGGTATCGATTAACGCAACAATATTGTTGTAATAGGCCGCTCTTCTGAGCCATTGAGCATCAATTTTTTGATTCGGTTGCGGAAGTTTTCTTTGCGAGAGCTGTTGCTTAGTCCAACCAGCTGTCAGTAGATCATTTTGTTTTCCATCGTAATAAGTTTTTAGCACTTTTGGCGCAAGAAACTCTGGAACATTAGATTTGGATTCGTGACTGGTTTTAGTCGTTGCGCTGGTGTGAACAACCGTATCAGCCATGGTCAAACCAATGGTCTGTAAGCTACAAAAGAAAATAGTGATTGATTGAGCAACTCGCATTTTACAACCCAAATTAAGTAAGGAGCTTAATCATAACAGGCCAATTTTTAATTTTCGAGCTAACCAAGTAGTACTATAGTACCAGATAAAATTAAGCCCTCATTTGTTAAGTTACTAACTCTGTTTAAGTCAAATGAATTAGATTGATCAATGAGGAAGTTCTAATGTCTCAAAAGCAAGTATTAATCACTGGGGCGGGTAGTGGTATTGGTCGAGGTATTGCCATTTTTCTAGCGAATAAAGGACACAAAATTATTGTGTCGGATTTAGATATAGAGGCGGCCAGGCAAACGGTTGAGATGATTGAAAGCCAATCGGGAGTGGCTATCGCTTATAAACTAAATGTGACTAGTCAAAATGATATTGATGAATTGGTCAACAGCTTAAACACACCGGTTGATGTGTTAATCAATAACGCGGGTGTTCAGCATGTCGAAGCGTTGGATACTTTTCCTATGGAGAAATGGGAATTTCTTATTCAGGTGTTGCTGACTGGGGTTGCTCGGTTAACCCAAGCGATATTGCCTGGAATGAAAGCTTCAGGGTTTGGTAGAATCATCAATGTCGGCTCCATCCATGCGCTAATAGCATCGCCGTATAAAAGTGCTTATGTTGCTGCTAAGCATGGATTACTTGGACTATCTAAAGTTCTTGCGCTTGAATTGGCTGATCAGGATATTACTGTGAACACTTTGTGTCCTGCCTATGTGCGCACACCTTTGGTGGATAAACAAATCGCAGCACAAGCAAAAGAACACCAATTGACGGAGCAACAAGTCATTGAAAAAATTATGTTAGAGCCAATGCCAAAAAAAGCCTTCATTGAAATTGAAGAACTCGCCGGTTGTTGTGATTTTCTAATGAGTCAATATGCCAAAAATATCACCGCGCAAACGATGGTACTTGATGGTGGTTGGACTGCTCGATGAGGTGAGTTCGAGCAGCAGTAATATCGTTAGTCCTTAAACTTACTTCCGTTTAAACATCTAAATTAGCCTAAATCTAGGCGCGATTATTATGTTAGTATCGGTCTACTAATTTTCCATTGAACTAGCCTTAATGGCTGATTTCATCGCGTTTAATAAGAAGTGACTCGTGGCAATAAAACCGACCATTTACAAATTCAATCTTGTGTTGTCTGATCTTAATCGAGATCACTACCAAAATCTCAACCTCACATTGGCGCTTCATCCATCAGAAACAATGGAAAGAATGGTGGCTAGATTATTAGCCTGCTGCATTAATGCTGATCCAGAATTAAAATTTACCAAAGGATTGAGTGAAGTAGAAGAGCCTGATTTGTGGAAGGTCGCCATGGATGAACAAATCGAGTTGTGGATAGATGTCGGCGAGCCTGAGCCAGAAAGGATTAAAAAGGCTTGTCGGAAAGCTAATCAAGTGCTGGTGTATAGTTTTAACACCAAAAGCGATGTTTGGTGGGAACAATCTCGTCAAAAGTTTAACCAGCTCCCTGCAAAGTTTTATAGTATTGATTGGCAGGGAATACAGACCATTGTTTCACAAATCGGCAGAACCACTGCTATGTCGGTATTGATCACGGGCGAATCTGCATTTGTGACCACCGAGTCTGGAGAATGCGAGGTGGCATGGCAACAGCTAGAATAGCTTAGAATCTTGGGTTTGGTTCACAAACTCGAGTATTTGTTGAGTTAGTCAATTTATGACATATCCGAGCGCATAGAAATAAGGTAAAATTCCGGATCAAGTCAAATAGGGCGTGGTTTTAGCGGTTGTTGTAAAAGAACACTATGGAAAATAATAAACCAAAAAATAAGGCAAAGGATAAAACCGTCATTTCAGAGGTAGGCGCGGGCTTACCTGAGCAGGCTAATATTCAAACCAGCGGACCAAGCGCCAAAGTCAAACCTTCCAAACTCTCCACTTCACAACAGAAAGCCCTGACTGAGATTGATACCGGATTTCATACTAGCGATACTAAGCAGGGTTTTGCAGATGCCAAGCTGGATGCCGATAAAGCGTTAGCAGAAAATAAAATCATCCTAAATAATCGGTTTGTGCTTAAAGAAGCCTTAGGTGCCGGCGGAATGGGCACGGTGTATAAGGCACAGGACCTGCGGAAAGTTGAAGCAAGAGATAATAATCCTTATGTCGCGGCTAAGATATTAAATAGCGACTTTAAAAATCATCCTGACGCTTTTATTTCACTGCAACGCGAAGCAAGCCGCTCGCATTTGTTGTCGCATCCCAATATTGTAACGGTTCATGATTTCGATAGGGATGGCAATACCATCTTTATGACGATGGAGCTTCTTCAGGGAGAAGATCTAGAAAGTCTAATTGCTAAGCACAAAAACAAAGGGCTAGCGAAAGAGCAAGCACTAACCATCTTTAAGGATTATTGTGTCGCTTTAGATTTTGCTCATAAGAAAGGCATTATTCATTGTGATTTTAAACCGGGAAATATCTTTGTCACAAAGGATGAAGGAACCAAAGTACTTGATTTCGGTATCGCTCGGTTAGCCTTGGAGTCAAAGAACAAAGATCATTTTGACGCAGGCCGAATTGGTGCTATTACCCCAGCTTACGCCAGCTTAGAAATGATTGGGCACAAAACACCGGACCCTAGAGATGATGTATTTGCGGCTGCACTCATTGCCTATGAAATGCTGACGGGAAGACATCCATTCAAGAATATTTCTGCGGCAACAGCCTTGGCCAAAGGTCTTAAACCGGAGAAAATTGAGGGACTGAGTAAACGTCAGTGGAAAGCCTTATCAAAAGGCTTGGAACTGCGTCGAGAGAATCGCAGTGCGAATATTCAGGAGTTAATGGATGGTTTAACACTTAAACCGCAGATCCCAGTCTATCGAAGCCTTAGTCTCGTTTTATTAGGGCTTGTTGGATGGTTTATTTACCAATCTGTTCTTGCCCCGAATGAATTGAGCCGAGTGATTGATGATACGCTTGCTAAAGCGACTCAGTGTTTTCAAACCGAAGACTATCAATGCACTTTGGAAAGCGTCGGAGCTATTTTAGAGATCAGTCCTGATCATCAACAAGCCATAGATTTGGGACAACAAGCAAAAATTAATCAATTAATTCAATCCGTTAGGCTCTGTGTTGGAGACCCTCTTGCGACTAATTGCGCTAATCAAGAGTTCGAGCAGTTAACTGACTTAATCCCTAATAGCCCTATTTTAGCTAAGTTAAAGTCAGATATAGCTCAAAAAAACTTAAAGGTTGAGATTAATAATCTGCTAGTTACCGCCAGTCAATGTTTTGAACTTGGGGATTTCGATTGCGCTGTTACTGAGTCGCGTAAAGTTTTGGCTTTGGAGGGAAATGTTCCTCAAACAAGCCTAAAAGAAGCAAGTCAGCTTGAGCAAGATGGGTTGATAGCGTTACAACAACTTCAGTTAAAACAAGCCAATGATGACAAATTCTACACCCAGGCTATGCGCGCTGGTAAGGGATGCTTTGATAAGAAAGACTATGACTGCGCAATTAAGAACGCTAAGAATGCGCTACAGATTAAACCTGCAGACAAAGACGCCGACGAGCTCAGCAAAAACGCGAGTTTTGCTAAAATGCAGTACCAAGAGAGTTTAAAAAGAGCTAATAAAGTATTAAAAGACGGTTATGCTTGCCTTAAAAAGCTGGATTATAGCTGCGCTATCGCAAAGTCCGAATCGGCATTGGAGTTTGTTCCCGGTCATATTAAGGCTTTACAGCTGAAGAAAGATGCGACAGAATCACTTAATCGGGTAAAAAAGAATATAGAAATAGAATAGCCTGATTTAGTTAGTCACCAGCATTGCACAGAAAGCGGGGAATTCAAATGCTCTTAAATTCAACCATATCTAATTCAACTGCTTGCAATAGCAAGCGCTCAAATCGCTTGATCGCCTCAGTTGTGGCTATTTCTTTATTAGCGACAGCAGGTTGTGGTATTAGCAACAAACGACTGAAGCAAATCGGAGCGGTTGTCGCTATTGGGGTTGCCGCCAAGTTAATTTACGACATGGTCGTCGATTATCAATCAAAACAAATTAATGATGAAGGTGAGGTGGTTGATCGTTATGTCGAAACCCATGGCGCATTGCCGCCAGAGCCGGTTTTAGTCACTTACGAATCAAGTATAAAACCAGGAGAAGTGGTGACAGCTGGTAATGACATTTCGATACAATCAAAACTAGAAGTTGTTAGAGGTGCAGACACACGTACCGTCGACATCCAAGAAAAAATCACTATTTTTGATAATGAAGACCCAACTAAAGAGTTGAAAAGCCTAGTAAAAGCAGTCAACACAGACTCAAAGAAGAGTGGTGCATTTGAGAATGAGTTTACCTTCAAGTTGCCAAAAGGTATGCCTCAAGGTGTTTATCCGGTAAAAACGGCTGTTATTGTTGATGGCAAAGAGCAACCAGCTCGTAATAGCCAAATGCAACTCGTATTTAATGGTCGATTTAATAGTACTTATCAGAGGGTGGCGGTGGAGTAGTAGGACTATGAAGTCCTGACTTTTTATGACAGCAACTTCCCCAAAAGGGAGATCTTTCTTTGTTCATTTGGAAAGAACCAAAGTCAAGGTCAATGCTTCGACTCCGCTCAGCAACCTATTTAGTGTCTTGGCTTTCTTTAAGGGCGGTTTCGCAGCGCTGGCGCTCTGACTGCGAGTCCCTTTTGTCCAAGCCACAACCAAAAGTAGGCGCTTTTAGGCGAAGGAACCAAAAAGTCTTTTTAACGTTCGCACTGGGCACCGCGATTAGGGTAATTACTCGCTTGATCGAAGGTTCATTGCGTTTACTCTCAGAATGAAAGCACAGTTCGTAAGAGCTTGAGTTTTGAATTTGTCCAGGCGTTCATTTGCTTTTTCCTGCCTACGCACTGCCCCAGAGCTTCACCAGTCCGTTTTGGCCGCTAGGTGGGTAAAATTTTGGCAATTATATTCACGCATTAATTACGTATTAAAGAAAGAATATTCGAAGTAAGTAGCATCGGGATGGGCCTCACAAACGAACAGGTGGTGGGCGTTCCACAGAACTAAAAAACAATACGATAGGTCAATTTCGGTCGCCCAGTGCGCAACGTAAAGGGCACTTTTGCGTTCTTTTGTTGCCAGACAAAAGAATGTCGCAGTCAGAGCGCCAGCGCTGCGAAACAAAGGGTTGCTGAGCCGAGTCGAAGCATTGACTTTATGTTTGGTTCTTAAAAAAGAACGATTAGAAACTTCCCCTTTAGATAAAAGCCAGACCCACACCTTCAAGTCCAATCCTGCTCATTACCACCCAAATATAAATAACATGGCTACCGTTTGAATAATGGTAGCCATGTTATTTATAATAGATTGCAATCTCCCCCTATCCCCCGTATAATCCCGCGCTCTTGGATTCGAGCCATCACCGTTCGTACTCGCAAGAAAACTAATTTTTATACAATTTGAATTTACTCCTTGTTACTTAACTCGCTGATATAAAAGCATTTAAGTGACTGGAAACCGTGAGGAGCTTGTTAATGCGACACTATGAAATCGTATTTCTAGTGCACCCTGATCAAAGTGATCAGGTACCTGCCATGATAGAAAGATATTCCGCTGTAGTTACAGATGCAGCAGGAACTATCCACAGAACTGAAGATTGGGGCCGACGTCAATTGGCTTATCCAATCAATAACTCTCATAAAGCACACTACGTTCTACTAAATGTAGAATCTGAGTATGCGGCTATTGCTGAGTTAGAAACACTTTTCAAATTCAACGATGCAGTGCTACGTAGCCTTGTTATCAAGATGAAAGGTCCTGTTACCGATGCTTCTCCGCTAGCAAAAGCGAAAGAAGAAGCGGCTAAACGTTTTGATTCTTCGGACAAAAAACGTGAAGAGCCAGCGAAAGAAGACGCACCTGAAGCCAATGCCGCTGAAAGTGAAGAAACTCCAGCTGAATCAGAAACAGAATAAACGAGGATTAAACCATGTCTAGATTTTTCAGAAGACGTAAGTATTGCCGTTTCACTGCTGAAGGTGTTTCGGAAATTGATTACAAAGATTTAGCAACTTTAAAGAGCTACATCACTGAAACTGGTAAAATTGTTCCTAGCCGTATTACAGGTACTCGAGCAAAATACCAACGCCAGCTGTCTACAGCGGTTAAGCGAGCGCGCTTTTTGGCTTTATTGCCATACTCAGACGCTCATAAATAAGCAACGATTAACGAATTAGAGGATAGACTAATGCAAGTCATTCTACTTGAAAATATCCGTAATCTTGGCGAGCTGGGCGATAATGTTTCGGTAGCAAATGGATACGGTCGTAATTTCTTGTTGCCAAAAGGTAAAGCAGTTCCGGCAACAAAAGATAACTTAGAAAAATTTGAAGCTCGACGAGCTGAACTAGAAAAGAAAGCAGCTGATTTATTAGCTGCAGCCCAAACTAGAGCAGATCAAATAGCTGAATTAAACGTTAGCATTGGCGCGCATAGTGGCGACGAAGGTAAGCTTTTTGGTTCCGTTGGAACTAAAGATATTGCTGACGCTGTTTCTGCTGCTGGTGTTGCGGTTGAAAAACACGAAGTTAGATTGCCAAACGGCGCATTAAGAAACACAGGTGAGTTTGAAGTTGATATTCATTTACACTCAGATGTGAACGCTGTTCTAAAACTAACGATTGTTGCTGAAGAAGACTAATCAATTTATTCGATTAGACGTTTGAGAGATTGATTTCAAACGTTTCAGGTGACAAAATGAAACACCCGCGACTAATCAGTTTCGGGTGTTTTTTTATGGGCAGTACAATTCCCACCAAGCTTCTATAACAATGATAAAAAGGCTAGATTGCGTATTTCTATAGCCAAAGAGATAATTTGCCAATGAGCGAAATGAGACGAGTGACCAACGAAGACCGACAAGTTTCCAATATAAAAATGCCACCGCATTCGTTGGAAGCTGAACAATCGGTATTAGGTGGACTTATCCTTGATAATGAGGCTTGGGAAAAAGTCGCTGAGAAACTTGTTGCTGAAGATTTTTATCGAAACGACCATCGGCTAATATTTAAAGCATTACATTATTTAGCCGAGCACGCCCAGCCAATGGACGTGGTAACTCTTTATGAGTTTTTAGATCAAGAAGGCGAGTCAGATGAAATTGGTGGTCTAGCCTATATTGCTGACCTTGCTAAAAATACTCCGAGCGCATCTAATATTGGTGCTTATGCAGATATCGTGCGAGAACGCGCGGTTCTGCGTTCACTGATTGGAGTCGCCAATGAGATAGCCGATGCCGCATACGAGCCGAAAGGGCGTAAACCTGACGAACTTTTAGATTTAGCTGAATCTAAAGTATTCAAAATAGCGGAAGAGCGTGAAACTAGCGACGGCGGTGGTCCAGAATCGGTTGGATATATCTTGCCACGCGCGCTAGATCGACTAGAAGAAATCCAAAAATCTAAAGGTGGTATTACCGGATTAGCCACGGGTTTCAAAGATTTTGATGATATGACCTCCGGTCTTCAACCCGCTGACTTAGTAATTGTCGCTGGAAGACCTTCCATGGGTAAAACTACGGTGGCCATGAATATGGCTGAACACGCTGCCATACATAGCGGAAAGCCTGTTTTAGTATTCAGTATGGAAATGCCGTCGCAATCACTATTAATGAGGTCATTTGCATCGATAGGCGGGATCGATGCAACTCGATTAAGAACCGGCGCATTGGATGATCGTGATTGGGACAATCTATCGGTGGCAAGTAACATCCTAAAGAATAACTGTAAAATGTTTATTGATGATTCCGCGGGACTATCACCAACGGAAGTAAGAAGCCGAGCAAGAAGGGTTGTTAGGGAGCATGGCAGCCTCAGTATGATATTGATAGATTATCTACAGTTAATGAGAGTTCCGGGATTAGGTGAAAATCGTACCCAAGAAGTTTCGGAAATCTCAAGGTCGTTAAAAGCGCTCGCAAAAGAATTAGAATGTCCAGTTGTTGCATTAAGTCAGTTAAACCGCTCGTTAGAGCAGAGGGCGGATCGACGTCCTGTAATGTCGGATCTTCGTGAATCTGGAGCGATTGAGCAAGATGCGGATTTGATTTGTTTTATTTATCGAGATGAAGTTTATAATCCAGAAAGCGAAAGAAAGGGAATCGCTGAAATCATTATCGGCAAACAAAGAAACGGACCTATTGGGACCGTTAACGTGACTTTCCAGGGGCATTACAACCGGTTTGTGAATTATACGCCGTCTTATGATGATGAATATTAAGAACTTATCGCCCAAGCATCCATTATTACCTAGTAAACCTTTTAACTAGCGATTATTTAACCTATGAGTATGTGGCAACAAACGGAGATTCAATTGAGCCCTAGGTCAAGAGGGTTTCATCTGATCACCGATGAGATTCTGACCCAGCTGCCAGAACTGGCCAAACTTGAAATTGGCATTTTACATCTATTTATTAAACATACGTCCACATCTATCACGATTAATGAAAACGCTGATCCGACCGTGCGTTCAGACCTAGAAAGCCATTTCAATCACTTTGTACCAGAAAACCAATCTTATTATCAGCACGATTATGAAGGGCCCGATGATATGCCTGCTCATATCAAATCGTCTATTTTGGGAGCTAGTCTATCGGTTCCCATAAGCCATGGAAAACTGAATTTGGGTGTATGGCAGGGGATCTACCTTTGTGAACATCGAAACCGTAGCGGCTCTCGGCAGATAGTGGCCACTCTAAATGGCTGTTAAAAGGTTAGATTAGTCGGCCTAATCGACATTTTCCCACTCTGATTTACTCTCAATAGATCCAATAAGCCTTTGAATTAAAGAAAATTAGGCAAGTTTTCGCGATCTTGTCTATGCTTTAGCTAACGATTGGAAGAATAGATAATAAAAGCGCCAAATGACTTGAAAATGGATTTCGAGACTGCGGCTAATTTGATTTGAGGTTTTTTTATGAATTTAACTGTAACCGCGAGAATAGCAGGTGGCGCCGGCCTGGTTATCATTTTGCTTGGCTTGCTTGTGTTCAGTGGTTTGTCTGGGGTTAGTAATATCAACGAGGGCTTGGGCGAAGTGACTGAAAAGTCGACTCCAATGTTGATTGAGCAAGGAGAAATTGTTCAATCTCTGCTCCAAGCCGCAGCGCAGGTTAATTTTTATCACCAAACAGATGATGCTGGTAAATTAGAAGTCATTGGCTCTCAATATCAGGCTCAAATTGATAAGAATAAAGCGGCTAGAGATCGGTTGTCTTTCTTAGCCGAAGGTTTTCCTCAGATTTCTGCGCCGTTGGTGCAAAGCAGCGAAACATTGCAACAGTATCTTGAGTTAGTGCCTAAGTCTTTTGATTCTCACAAAAAAGACCTTGAATTAAGAGATCTCATTTCAGGAAAGCGTGGTGATTTTGAAGATGTCGCAGATGAGCTTGGTTCAATGCTATCAGATTTGGCCGATGAGATTTCAAATAACCAAACTAAGTCTACGCTGCGCTCAATGTCGAGTATGATTGAGGAAGCGACAATCACAATTACTGACGCATTGGCATTCAAACGCTCTGAGCAAGTGCAAACTGCAGTAAACGATATTAGTTCGTTGTGGGAAGATTTTTCTAAAAAATTCCAGACGGTTCAAGCTGATAGTTCAGCCACTTCCAATGAATACTATGAACAATCTCAAGAAGCTATTCAAAACTTTGCTGAATTAATCAATGGCAATGAAAATATACTGAAATTGTTAGAGCAACAATTGCTTTCGAAAGAGGCTGCGAATAATCAATTGGTTGAGTCTGGCCAAGTTTCTACCGAGGTTTTAAACCGACTTAGAAAAGTATCCAATGCTGTTAAAGATAGAACCGCAAGCATTAAAGAAGAAGCTAAAGATAATGTCAGTTCTAGCCGAATGTTTATTATTACTTTTGCGCTTGTCGCGATTATCGTCGCCATCGGTATTAACTGGTGGGTGCTGCAGAGTATTCGTTCACCATTAACTGAAATGCTTAGGGTAATGGCGAAAGTATCTGATGGTGACTTGCGTGAAAATGTAGAAGTTAAGAGTCAAGATGAAATTGGCAAACTGTCGGAAGGGTTCAATCAGTTAATTAATCAGCTCAGTAGCATGTTGAACGAGATATCTGCAAGTTCACAACAGCTTTCAGCAGCCGCTGAAGAAACCTCTGCGATTTCCAGTGAAAGTCATGCCAATATCAATAAGCAGAAAGAACAAACTGATATGATCGCAACAGCGATGACGGAAATGACCGCGACGGTTGATGAAGTCGCTTCTAGTGCGACTAATACATCAAAAGAAGTAAGCAATGCCGATCGAGAGGCCATAGAAGGCCAAAAAATCGTGCAAAACAATATCGAAACTATTAATGGCTTAGCACAAGAGATTCAAAAAGCGGCTGAAGTGATTGATAAGCTAGATACCTATAGTACAAATATCGGCACGGTTCTTGACGTAATTAGAGGAATCGCCGATCAAACAAACTTGTTAGCACTTAACGCTGCTATCGAGGCTGCTCGAGCTGGCGAACAAGGACGAGGATTTGCGGTTGTAGCAGATGAAGTTAGAACCTTAGCGAGTAAGACACAAGAATCTACTTCTGAAATTCAGGAAATGATCGAACGTTTGCAGTCAGGAACACTTGAAGCAGTTAAAGTGATGAAAACAAGTACCCATGAGGCACAGAATAGCGTCGCTGAAACCGCTAAGGCGGGAGAGTCCTTGTCTAAGATTACAGATGCGGTTAGCGTGATTAATGATATGAGTAGTCACATTGCCAGCGCAGCGGATGAGCAAAGTGCTGTGTCGCGAGAAATGCATGAAAATGTTCTATCGATTTCTCAAGCAGCCGATCAAACTGCACAAGGCGCCAGTGAAAATCTTGCGGCTAGTCAGGAAATGGCAACACTAGCTGAAAACCTACAACGCTTAGTTGGGCGCTTTCAGTTTTAGTATTTAATTACTAGCGGGTGTTATTTTAACGCCACGTTAGTTAAGTCTAATTATCATAGACTTAACTAACGTGGCGTTTTGCTTTTCGGTTTGAGTATTTAGCATTGAGATGGCTGGCATTCTAGATACTCGTTTGTAGCCGTATGGCGTCTAGGTTCTGGATTGATAAATAGTCGAAATGTTATAGTTGTTTTGCAGGTAAATGTTGCAACAATAAGTTTGAATTCGGACAAGGCGTTTAAGAGGTAAGAGTGATTGAACAATACTAATAATGAAAATAGAATGAGTAGAAAATCGACATTAAAGTTTCCAGTAAAAGCCCTTTTGATTGCCTATTTTTGTCTGACGACCGCTGACATAAATGCTGAACCAAATAATAGCCTAACTCTTTTATTAGTCCAGTCTAGCAACGACTATTTTGAGGAGTTTCCAAGTTCTCTTGATACCGAAACTAAAGGTTTTGTCTACGCTTATTCATTCAGCGATAGTTTAACTATTTCAGTGTCGACTCAAGAAAGCGATGGCAATGGTCGTTGGCTAGCGACTGAAAGAGATAATTTTTCGACTTATAACAGAGCAGAAACGGAGTTGAAAAGTTATGCCATATCTTCAAGCTGGAGCGGGGAAATCTATTCTTTTGATGCTAGCTTTAACAACAGTGAAGCCCGCGAACAGTCATTAAGTTGGTTGCCACGGGTAGTTGAGCAATTGGAGAGTGATAGCAAGGTATTTGATTTTTCAGTTTCTCGCTCTGTGGATTGGCTACAATTTTCTGATGCTAACCAATTAAGCTTTGATTGGTCGATTGGTTTACAGCATGCCGATTTTGAGGCTGAAATCATTGATGTCATTGGCACAGAAGCGCAGCTTATTGTCAGTTCAGATATTCAACTAAAGCAGCTCAGTTCTTTCGTCGATGTGGGATTAAGTTGGTGGCTTGAGCGCTCTAATATGGCTTGGTCTCCTTATGTTAGTTTGAATTGGAATTTTGAACTAGATACGACGGGGCAACAGTCGGCTATACTTTCGCGTGGTGGTGATGCCCGACCGGTTAATCTTTTAGACGGTCGATTTACTAATGAGATCAATATTCCCGACTCTGGTGAATGGCAATTAGGACTAGCGTTGCTTTTCGACAGTGGTTGGAGTATTGACGTTAGTTATAGCCAAACCGTTTCTACCGGTTACCCTACGGATAAAATGCTCGCTAGTGTTAGTGTTTTTTTCTAATTGAACGACGTTTCTGCTGTTGCCTCATTTTTTTTAGTAAAGCTCTTCTTTTTTCCGGTGATAGATTTTTAAAACGCTCTCTTAATTTTGCTCTTTGTTCCGGAGACATCTTCTTAAAATCTGAAAATTTGTTTCTCATTAGTTGCTGAGTTGCTGGCGGCAGTTGTTTGAATCGTTCAAACCGGCTTCTTAAAACTTTTCTTTGATCCGCAGGCAAGCCTCTCCATTTTTTGAAACGTTCGCTAGCGACCTGTTTTTGCTCAGGGGTCATCTTAGTCCAACGATTTGCACCGGTAACTAGCTTGGTGCGCTTTGCTTCGGGAATAGACTGCCAACGATCTTCAAAGCTATGTAATAGCTGCTTAACTTCGGGGGATAAAGTCTCCCACTGGTTAGAATCGCTGGCAAAGCAGTTAAGCACACAGCTGAAGTTAAAAAGTACGATGAATAATAATGAACGCATTATTTATTCTCCTTTGTTTTTTCAATCTTTTGAACTTGTTTCATTTTGGTCGTTTTAGGATCTAAAACGAGTGATTTTTCGGGCTTATCTATTTCTACATCGAGCATATCAATCGGTGCGATTTCGACGCCATCTTGAATGTCAACTTCCGATAAAAAAATCAAGAAATCCTCATCGATTACCGGTAGCTGACTTGACTTAACCGGGTCATTAACCCGTTCATCTTTGCTGGTTCGTTGTTCAGCTAAAAGCATTTTACTATTGAGGCCTAAGTAAATAATGAGCGATAAGATAGGAGCAATTTTAGCGCTATTATAGTTGAGCACTTTCCGCCTCCTCACTGATCCAATAGACAAACTCTAGTTCCTCTAGCATTTCGAAATCTTCTTCTAGCACTTCTGCAAAAACGGTTTCTTCTTCCGCCGGTTGCTGTATCAATTGCCAGCCCATGAAAACGGCTAATGATAGGCTGAGGGCGCTTGCCAATGGGATGAGCACTAAACGGGGTTTGGATTTTGTGGTTGCCTTAATTCTCATCTGATTGAGGCTACGACGAATTTCCGGTGAGAGGTTTTCAACACTTTGGTCGAGCGACTGATTGATGCTGCTTTCAATATCAGTTTGTTCATCGACAGATTCGTGATCAGATTTATTCATCGTTTAATGCCTTCTTAAGTGATTCTTTGGCTCGCGCATAATGTGTTTTGACACTACCTTCAGAGCATTTCATAGCTTCGGCAGTTTGCTTAACACTTAGTCCTTCCCAACTGCGTAGTAGGAAACATTGTTGTTGTCTGGTCGGTAGCCGCTTTAATGCTTCAGTAACTTGGTTGATAGATTGGCTACTGCTTAATTCTCGCTCCGGCGTAATATGGTCACTGGCCTGAGAGACAAGCGTTTCTTGTTGGCTATCTTCGTTGTTATCGAATTGTCGCCAAAAGAAAATACTTCGAGTTAGTTTTTGCTTTCTAAAATAATCCATAATACGACTTTGCAAAATTCGATAGAAAAGTGGTTTCCATTCCTGATAGGGTTTATCACCATATTTTTCGACTAATTTAATCATCGCATCTTGCACTATATCTAAAGCGTCGGGCGAACTTCTGGTCGCAATTTCTGCCATTCGATAAGCTTTCTTTTCCACTGAAGCTAAGAATTGTTCAATTGTTATTTCCAGAGTCTTTTCCCCACATTGACTCGATTTAGAATACATCATCATTCTCAAAGTGTACATTACACTGCTTAAATAGAATGGTGTGCACAATAATGTCGCCATTCAATTGGTGTATATGGCTTAATTGACTCATCGGGTCGCTCATTGGTTCTAAGTCAAAAGCCAACCACCAAGAGAATAATCTCGCTGATGGTCGGCACTATTTAGCTTGCGCAACTAATTGAGTCTTACCGCTAGCTTAATAACGTTAAAACTTGAGTCAGAGTGATTAAAGCCGCCCGTGCCGTGAATTAAATCAATACTGTCTCCTTCCGCTAATCTTTGTTGTAAAGTTGTTATAAACTCTGCAAAGTTTGAAAAAGCTGAAACACCAGAGTCCGATTTAATTGTAAACAGGCCGCGCTCAAAACTGGAACTAATCACTACAGCTGAACTTAGGTCATTTAAATCAGTTCTAATTCCACCTTGAATTAGTTTATAGATCCCACCTTCAGCGCTACTATTAATAGTGAGGCTGGTATCCGTAATCTCGCTGAATGCAATTACTTCGTCGCCTTCGGGCCAGTTAACTAATAGTTGGCTGCGAGATTCAGAGTAATCAATCACTGATATCGCATCAAAGTCCGCTGGAGCACTACCGAATGGGGACACAAATCCTGTCACTCTTAGCGGTGAGTTATCGGCAACATTGGTGACCAACAAATCGCCAATATTAATTTCATAGTGATTGGGATCAGCATCAAAACTGGGATCCATTCCCGTTCCGGAAAAATCGTAGTTTGCTGTTTGACGAGCTTGAATCGCTTGAAGTGCAACATTTAAGGTTAGCTCATCGCTGCTGAGGCTATGACCCGATAGGGCAGTGAGTCTCATTCGAACATGACCATCGGTTGCATCCAAGACTTGGTTGTCTGAGTCTTCGGTTATAGCACCTAAAACCGTTACCGCCTGACCTATGGATATATCCGAAATCGTCACGCTGTCTTGATGGCGACGTTTTTTAGTGACTTTGGTCTGTTCAGATAATAACACGGTGATTTGGTCATCAAAGCTTAATGAACCATCCGTTCTAATGAGTGAAGCACCACTAACGGTTAACTGATTTTCGGTTCTAGCAATTACTACACCACGGACTGCATCGCTTTCTGCGCCAGGCACGCTGCTGCCGGCGAGCACTGTGATAGCAGTAAAACGGTCTTGGTTACGCTCAAAATTACCGAGTGTGACAGTTGGCGTCTCGGCTTCAAGGGTTGCCATTGCCGCTAAACCTTCCGCACCAATAAATGCTTCACCATTAATTTCAAAGTTAGTTTGATCGTTGGTATTGATATTAACACCACCAAAACGGTCTATTCGGCGATGGAAAGGACGTACCGCAATTCTAAATAGAGACTCATCTTGATTAACTCGAATTAACGGTCCTCTGACTCGAAACTCTTTACTGATCACCGGATCGATTTCAGCCATGATGTAGGGTTCGGTGGTAATCGTTACAGGATCCATTGTTAAATCAACTTGATGCGATGCGCCCAAATTAAAATCTAACTCCAGCATTGCTGGTCGATTACGAGCGATAACTAGTCGGTTGGTTTCATCAAACTGTAATTCCAAACTGGTTATGGTTAAAGGGCTACCTGTCTCGTCAACCATTGAAGCTGCTACTGCAGTGCCGTCTTTTTCGACCTGAATATCGGCGTCACTGTAATCTATTTCTATTCTGCCGGAGGTATATACTCCGGTGGGAATGGTCGCCGCCGCTGCAAGTTCGCTGATTTCCACATAATCGACAAAGTTAACGGTTTGATTAGTCGTTAGAACTGAGACATTTGTCCCATCGGCTCGAGTAAGTTCTAGTCCTGTCACCTGAACCGAATAGTTGAGAAAATCGCCATCGGCATCAGTAATACCTAGTAGCAGTTTTCCGCAGTTTGGGTCGGTGTTTTCGTCATCAGATGTTTCACAGGTCGTTTTGTTGGTTCCTACGTCGATAGGGTCAATGACTTTACTAGAATCGCCTCCGCAGGCAGTGAGTGCTGCTAAAAGAGCAGCTAAGGATAGGCTTTTTAGCCATTGAGTTGTTTTATTCATGCTTTTCTCCTTGGTTGGTATAGGAGTTAAAACGAGTGAACTGCAGATCGGTTGACAAAGGAGTGATATAATTTCTGGTAAAATTGTTTTAGTAGTTTATTTCTAGTGTCATCTGATTATCAATTAAGTAAAAAACTCTCTGTCGCCCCTATGATGGATTGGACCGACCGTCATTATCGCTATTTCATTCGCCTCATTAGCAAGTGCGCATTGCTATATACTGAGATGGTCACTAGCGGAGCGGTAATCCATGGCGATCGGGAAAAACTCCTCGGTTACAGTCAACAAGAACATCCGATAGCATTACAGCTTGGTGGAAGCGATCCTAAAGCTCTGGCGGAATGCGCCAAAATTGCAGAAGACTATGGTTATGATGAGATTAATATCAATGTCGGTTGTCCGTCAGATCGCGTTCAATCGGGTAAAATAGGCGCTTGTTTAATGGCCGAGCCGGAGTTGGTCGCGGAATGCGTTGCGGCAATGAAAAACGCGACCAAGTTAACCGTCACTGTCAAACACCGGATTGGGATAGAAGGTGGTGGTTTACCCACTATCGATTCCTATGAGTCCCTGGCGGCTTTTGTAGGGACTGTTGCAGCTGCCGGATGTCGCAGTTTTACGGTACACGCGCGAATTGCTGTACTAACAGGCCTTAGTCCAAAACAGAATCGCGAAGTACCACCACTGAAATACGATTTTGTTTATCAACTAAAACAAGACTTTCCAGAGTTGGAGATTTCACTTAACGGCGGAATTAAATCTTTGGCCGAAACACGCGAGCATTTACGACACTTGGATGGCGTTATGATTGGTCGAGAAGCTTATCAAAACCCGTATTGTTTAGCGGGTGCCGATCAATCTATTTTTGCTAAGTCATTTAGCCAAACTAGTCGCATTGAAGTGGCTGAACAAATGATAGAATACGTTGAGCGGCATATTGCTTCTGGTGGAAAATTACAGCATATTTCTCGCCATATGTTAGGACTGTTTCATGCTCAACCTAATGGCAAGCAGTGGCGTCGATACTTAAGTGAGATGGCGACAAGACCGGATGCAAATGCTCAAGTTTTAATAGAAGCAATCAACATAGTCAGTTAAATCTCTAAGTCAGTTATTGCTTTCTTATTCGGCTTTAGACTGATCTAAATACCCCTCGCTAATTCAAATTGCTAATTGTCAATTTTGCTATTTATTAGTCTACCTGCCTAATTCCCAATTCTCCAGAAAGTTGATAAAGCTATTAATAATGTACTGGTATATCTTATTATATTCATATAAAACAATGACTTAGTGGTTTGGTGTCCAAGTTGGCACAATAAGTGAATTACATTCTAGTAATCCTATGGGCAATTTCACCAATAGCTGCCTCTAGGAGTTCAGTCTGCAGGAACTGGTTAACAGGTTTAGTCGGTTCCCAATTAACTCAGTAAAGTTTATAAGAGAGGAATGCCATGAGTGTATTTAAACGATTTTCGGATGTTCTTAACAGCAATGTAAACGCGATGTTAGACAAAGCGGAAAACCCTGAAAAGCTAGTGCGAATGATCATCAGTGAAATGGAAAACACTTTACTTAATGTGCGCACAGAATCAGCAAAAACCATCGCTGACAAAAAAGAGATGGAAAGACAGATCAAGAATTACCAAAATGAGGTTGAGTCTTGGCAAAAACGCGCCGAACTAGCTTTAGAGAAAGGTCGTGAAGACTTAGCCAAACAAGCCTTACAAGAAAAGCATCGAATTGAACAAGCTATCGATGCTCAACATAAAGAGTTTGCTGCTTTAGAGACAGCATTGGAAAGACTCGATCACGACATCGCCAAGCTTCAGAGTAAATTAAATGAAGCGATTGCTCGCAGAAAAACCATTGTAGCTCGCCATGAAACGGTGAAAGCCACCGTACATATGCGTAAGCAAATTGATTCTAGTAGCATTGATACCGCGTTAAATCGATTTGATCGTTTTGAAAAGCGTATGGATCAGTTAGAAGCTGAAGTGGAAGCTATGGATTTAGGTCGAAATGTTAGCTTAAGCCAGCAAATCGATTCATTGCAGCAAGATGAAGAGTTAGACAAAGAACTGGAAGCCCTTAAAGCAAAAATGAAGAAAGCTTCTTAAGGACTGCGCCTGCAGCTGCAGGCGAGGATTTACTGAATTAGCGTTATTCATAGGTAAAGAGTTTAAATGGTTGAGTTGAAAGAGCTCAGTTTACGCAGAATAGGAGTCGACTATGAAACATTATCACCACTACAAGCGAAGTCGTTACACTGACCAGTATAGTGACGATTATGGTTATCGAAAACCGCCACGAGCGCGTTCCAAAATAATGGGCGTATGTTCTGGAATTGCTCACCAGCTTGGCTGGGATGTTACCGGTGTTCGAGTGGTTGCTGTACTAGGGTTATTATTCCTAACAGGACCGACTATTCTGGCCTATATAATCGCTGGAGCTTTGTTTTACTAACTCTGAAAGAGTGTCGTCCTTTTGGTGAATTGCGGGTTATAAACTGATAAAATCTAATTTAACGCTAGCTGTTATGTGCCCGTTAAGGTTAGATTTAAACTGTAATGTGAGCAATATAACCCGAATTCATACGATTCAATCTCGATTAGGACGCGCAACTCAATGAACTATTCTGACAAAACTCTAAAGCCTGTTATGCAACAGGCATTGAAAGCTTTTTTGTTGATCGTTATTTCAACTTCTACAATGGCAAAGGATAGCTCGATTGAAACGCATGAAACTCTCAAAATTGTTAATGGCATCATGCCCGCAGTACCACCTGTTAGTCGAACAGCGGCTGTTTATCTGACACTACAAAATCTTTCCGATGAAACTATCGTACTTAATACTGTTGAGACAGATATAGCAAGGCATGCGATGTTTCATCAAACTATTGAAAATAATGGTATTGCTAAAATGCAGCATCGGGATGATTTAGTCATTCCAGCCAAGCAATCCTTAAAATTGGTTTCTGGTGGAATTCATATTATGTTAATGGGCTTGAAAGGCATTCCCAGCAATAATCAATTTCAATTAACACTCGGGAATGCTGAACGCAAATATCAAGTCACAGTGAATATCGTTGACCGATGAGATAACCAATCTCCAATAAGAAATAAATCATTAAGGTTTGTTGTCTGAAAAAGTAGTATCGTATATTTTGGTTAATACCTAATAGAAGGAATTCTTACAATGTGGAAATTTGGCAAGTCAGATAAATCGAAGCAGGAAAAGCTATTGCAAGAAGCGCTCACTGAACCCGCTCCTTCGTCGGTTGTCGAGGGCGAGAATTCGATCACCAAACGTGTGATATTTGTTATTCTAATGCTATTAGTTGGCTTTTACTTTCTTGGAGTTTATTGGAGTATTGAGCCCGATATGTTTGATGTTAATGATAGCGGTGCCTATATTTCACAGGGTCAAGATAAGCGATTGATTGTCGGTTATACCACTGTAAAAACCACCGAAAGAGTGGCTACAGCTTTGATGCAAAAAAATGGTGGTTTTTTAAGTAATGACATTTTACCGCCTTCAATATTCTTAGATAACATTCCTTCATGGGAATTTGGTGCATTGGTTCAAATCAGAGATATGGCTTCATCCTTAAGAAATGATATGAGTCGCTCTCAATCACAATCATTAGAAAATGAGTCACTTAAGAAAGCGGAGCCGCTATTTAATATTGATCATACGTCCTGGCAGCTTCCCCGGGCTGAAGGTGAATATTCAGAGGGGGTTGAATATCTCGCAGCCTACCGCAAGAAACTAATGTCAAAATCGAATGCGCAAGACCAATTTTATGCGCGTGCTGACAACCTAAATTCTTGGTTAGAACTAGTCAATAAACGACTTGGTGGTTTGTCTCAGCGATTGTCAGCATCCGTTGGACAAGATCGATTAAATACCGACCTAGCCGGTGACACTGCTGCATTGCAATCGACCAGAACTTCTAGTCATTTAGAAGTTAAGACCCCTTGGCTGCAAATAGATGACACTTTCTATGAAGCTCGCGGTGCTTGTTGGGCTCTGATCCATTTCTTAAAAGCCGTTCAAGTTGATTTTGCTCCAGTTTTAGAAAAGAAAAATGCTGAAGCTAGTCTCGCACAGATTATTAGAGAACTTGAAGCAACTCAAGAAACCATGTGGAGTCCAATGGTGCTAAACGGTGGCGGGTTCGGAGTGGTTGCCAATCATTCATTAGTCATGGCCAACTACATCAGTCGAGCAAATGCCGGATTAATCGATCTTCGCGAGCTGTTGACTAAGGGCTAACTAGATCCTTACGTCAGTGGGTTTTCGACTAATCAAAAGGCTAGTGGATTGAGAGTTGTAAAGAAGACGTCTCGTGTGCTAATGCAGCGTCATTCTGTGTGATTTCAATAAAACAGCCGTGAAACTATAAATCTACAATCTAAAAATTAAACCCTATCAAACAGTTTTACGTCACTATTAGTAATCAAGACGATAAGCACATTGCTTTTTGGTACAGTTGAACAATTCATAGGCTCTGTTTAGCAAAAGAATTATAGGAAACTCGATTGTTAGTTACTGAAAAGTCTTTAGAGCAAGACCAAGATACCGTTCATTGGATTCAGTCGGCAATCGACGGAAATTTGCACGCCTTTGAAAAGTTGTATCAACGTTATCACCAGAGACTATTTCTGTATGCCAAGCGGATGACTGGTTCTGTTTCTGAAGCCGAAGAGGTGGTGCAAGATACCTTTGTTAAAACTTGGCAAAAATTATCGAGTTTCAGAGCGGAGAGTCAGTTCTATACTTGGCTACGGAAAATCGCTTCTCGTGTAGTGATTGATAGGCTCAGAGTTAAAAACGCCAAAATCTGGCAGGATAGTACCGAGTATGATGATATTCATCCCAGTGTCGGTCAAAGTCTTGGAAAACAAAGAGATTTAGAAAAATTGATAGCAGCCTTGCCTGATGGCGCGAAAACCGTTTTCGTTATGCATGATGTTGAAGGCTATACCCATGCAGAAATTGCCGAACTGGCTGGGGTTGCTGTTGGAACCTCTAAAGCGCAACTTTTTAGAGCAAGAAAGATACTTAGAGAAAGCTTGTAGAGTGTTAAATAATAGGTGGCGAAAGATGACTCATCAAAAAACAATTGATTTAGAGCAAGAGCGACGCTTAAACCAGGCTATTAAGCAATTGGCTAGTGAAGAACAGACCACGCACGATTTATGGCCTTCTATTAAGTCGAAAATCCAAACCAATATTAATACTTCATCTAGCGAAAGCACTAGTTTGTCTGCTGCGGCTGATTCTGTAAAAGTCATCCCGCAGAAAAATGTTGAAACAAAGTTATTTTCACCAAGCTGGAATAGTTGGGCGATTGCCGCTAGTCTTGTGGTTTGCGTTGGCTCAGTGTCGTACAGCTGGATGCAACTCGAAAAAGCAGATGCTATATATGCGGAAGTTAATCAAATACAGCAGAAACTCGACTCCAATATAGAGGCGACCAGCCAAACGGCGTCCGGTAGTACCGTTAGCTTAAAACCTGTTACCAAAGAAAACTCCGATTTATTGTCAGCCAGCATTATCGACAGTCGTGAAGTCAATGCTGATTACTATGTTCGCCAAGTTGATGCTATGGAAAAGGAGTTTAAAGCTGCAAAAGCCAGTTTAATGGCTCGAATTGCAATGAACAGAGCAAATATAAGCGAGGCTTTGTTGACTCAGATAGAAACAGAGTTAATGGAAATTGAAAGAGCGACTCTGGTGTTAAAGAAAGCAATGGGGCGTCAACAAGTTGATGCGAATTTCACTAACCTGTTGAGGCTAACTTATCAACAAGAATTGACGGTCCTGACTCAGCTAGCGAAGTTTGATACGACTATCTAGCTTCTCAAAGCTTCGTGAAAGGGTATAAGCCTTTCATTAGCCAAGTGAGTGAATTAAGATAGAGTCCGTTTGAAAAATACCAAGTACTATAAATTTAAAGAGGCCAATTTGATGTTAAAGGCAAGTAACAAGTTAATGTTTGTTTTAGTTTTTTGGCTCGCCTGCGGAAACCTATTGGCAGGAGAAAAAATTAATAAGGTTCTAGAGGTTAGTGCTGATGCCGAAGTTGAGGTGCACAATACTCGAGGAAATATCACTATTGAAGGATGGGATAAAAATCAAGTGGTGGTTAAAGGTGAGTTAGACGATCTGACTGAGAAATTTGTCTTTGAAACCAATGACAACAAAACTCTAATCAAAGTGGTACTACCAAATCGTAACTCCAATGCTCGAAGTGGTAGCGGATCTGACCTTCAAATATTTATGCCTAAATCGGGAAGACTACAATTTGGTGGGGTCTCCACCGATATCGAAGTTCGAAAAATAGACAAGGAAGTAGATATCAGTTCTGTCAGTGGCGATGTCAAACTAACTAACATTCAAGGAAAGGCCTACATAAACAGCGTGAGTGGTGACATCGCCATTAATGGTGTGGCTGACAGACTCAATATTTCCACCGTTAGTGGTGATGTTGATGCGAAAGTTTCAGCACAATCAATTGAAGTCTCTGGAGTGTCGGCAGATATTAAGGTAACTACTGAGACAATTGAGTTTGCACAAATAGAAACCGTATCGGGTAATACCAGCTTGCGAGGGCAACTAACAGACACCGGAAGTATTCGGTTATCTAATGTTTCGGGAAAAAGTATCTATTTTTCCCAAGCCGAGCTTAATGCGAGAATAATATTGGACACTGGCCCGGGTGGCGATATCGTTAACCGAATTTCCAATCATGAGCCAAGCCGTTCTTTTATCGGATCCGAAAAGCTCAAATTCACGCTAGGTCAAGGTAGTGCTCAAATTAGAATGTCGACGGTTAGCGGTGATATAGAGCTGCGTCCACAAAACTAATAAGCTCTGAAATTTAATGCTAATTGGATCAATAAAGATAAAACTTTTTCGTCTTGTTTAAGTCAAACATTCAATCATTATTGCTCGCAAATGAATATTCCGTTGAATAAAATGGCCTGCTTATTCGTATATTGGTAGTGAAATTCGGACAGGCTTGGAATATTTACAGCTTGTAACCAAATTTCACGTAAATATTGTGTTTATTGCAAACCAATTTATGGAACTCAGCGTCTTATAGGTTATTATAATCAAAGCGCTTTTCAAGTTGAAAAGCGAGACGCAAAATAGCTGTGCCAAAGCACAAAATCAACGACTAAAGAAATCAACAAGTTACAAATGTTACTATAACTATCGCTAAAAGCGATTTTAGCTTGAAATAACTGTTTCTGTACTGATACTAGGGCATCACATGTCGACTGTTTGGGAAGACGTCAAAAGTAGGAAGATTTTTAAGGTAGCGACCGTATATGCGGCGGTAACTTGGGGAATTATCCAAATTGCTGATATATTGTTGCCCGTACTTCGATATCCCGAATGGGTGATGTCGTCTATGGTGCTGATTGCTTTCTCTGGTTTTCCGATTGCTCTGATTATTGGATGGATGCTAGACATCAAACACGAGCGTCAGATTCTGACCTCAGCCAAAGATGAGCTAGCAGCAACGCGTTCCGTAAAAGATAGAGCTGTTGAGTTTAGTATCATTTTACTGTTCGGTGCGACCGCCGCATTTCTTTATTGGAACAGCGCAAGCCAGCCAGTCGGAGCTCAAATAGAGCCTCTCCCCAGTGTTACTCAATTGACTTCGCCTGAAGCTGAGCAAAAAACTATTGCCGTTTTACCATTTGCCAGTTTTGGTAGTTCTGAGGAAGATGAGTTTTTTGCAGATGGTCTGTCCGAAGAATTGTTAAACGTTTTAGCCCGTAATAAGAATTTACGAGTCGCTGCACGTACTTCTTCGTTTCAATATAAAAATCAAAACATTAATATAAGAAAAATCGCAAGAGAACTCGGAGTTCAATATATTTTGGAGGGCAGCGTTAGGCGTTCTGGAGAGCTCATTCGGATAACCGCCCAGTTAATTAAAGCCGACGAAGATGTGCATATATTCTCTTCAACCTGGGATAAGGACACGACTAACGTATTTAAAGTGCAAGATGAGATAGCCCAGTCAGTATTGGATACATTAGAAATCAAACTACTCGGTAAAAGTGAAGTTGCGACGTCCAATATAGGAACCGAAGATATCGTCGCATTTTCTGAATATTCGCGCGGCGTTGCTTATGTTCGAAACCGTTCTAAAAACGATTTTGTTAAAGCCATAGAACATCTGGAAAAAGCGATTAGTCTTGATCCCAACTACGCGCAGGCTTACGCCATGCTAGCAGAAGCCTACCTTTTACAGTCAAGTTATGGGCTAATTAAATCTAAAGAAGCAATTGAATTGGCTAAGCCAAATATAGAAAATTCATTAAAACTTAACCGTGACTTGGCCGAAGGGCATGCAGTTATGGGGTTAATGATTTGGCAAATGTCATACGATGAAAAAGACATGCAAATGGATCCAGAAAAGTTGGCTAAAGCGAAGTTTCACTTAAACCGAGCGATAGAAATCAATCCGTCGAATGCTGAAGCCTACATGTGGTATGGCACTATTTTGCAAAATGAGGGGTTTGTTAAGGACGGCTCAGCACTTTATAAGAAAGCGTTTGAAATCGACCCTCAAGCGGCAGTCGTTGGTTATAACTATGGCATCGACCTAATGTCGCGAGGCAAGTATGAAGAGTCGATGAACGTGTTTAATGTAGTTGTAAGAAACAATCCCAACTACGCTAATGCTTACGATATCGCTGGCGAAGTTAGCATGGCAGTTGGCCAGCTTGGTCAAGCTTATAAGCTCTATCAACCGATTGGAGAGTTGAGTGGAGATCAACAAGAATGGTTGGCTAAAGCTCACGATATTCTGATCCCATTAGGTTACTTTCAGCTAGCGCAGGAGAATCTGGACATTCTTCAACAAAGTGCCAATATGAAAATCAAGAAAGGCTTGCCCTATATGCAAGCAACGCTGTGGGCTGCTCAAGCTGAGTTTGACAAATTAAACTTATGGGTAGACACCCTTGATGAAGAGTCTAGCTTTTGGGTCGACCGATTTTGGCGAGGAACCGTTGCACTACATGAGCAACAATGGGAGTACGCTATCAATGATCTTGAAACCGCTCTTAGTCTGCTCAGAGAAAATGACAAACGCGGTAAAAACAGAATGGAAATAGAAATTCAACTTTATTTAGCGACCGCATATAAAGCGCTTGGCAATAGCTTACAAACTGAATCTTATTTGACTGGGGCCGCAGAAAAAATTCAATTTATGGTAAGCAATGAGTTTGTTAGTCCTCACTTAATGCGCTATAACGAAGCGACCATTGCAGCCATTAGTGGAAATACTCTCAAAGCTTTAGGGTTATTGCGACAAGCAATTCAAGAAGGGTTCGTCGGTGTTTGGCAAGTGAAGCTGGATCCTGCATTTGAGCCTCTTCGAGATGATCCAACCTATCAAGCGATTCTGCGAGAATTTGATTCCAAAATGAGACTAATGAAGCTCAATCTTCCTGAATTACAAGAAAAGTTAGCTTCAAGTATCTAGGGGCAAAACGTTGCAGCAAAATAGCTAGTTAAGGTTTGCGGCTAAATCAGTCCTCTATCAGCCATAGTGATTTTTAGGCGTTAATTCTAGCGACAGATCGTAAGCCAATTCCGACTAACATGGCTTAAACTTATCCCAATACTCTGATATTTCATTGTCAAATATATGCTTAGTGATGTTTGTTCGCGAGTAATGAAGTCTCTCTTTGCTTGATTTACCTTAGATTCTGACCTATTTTTTCTATAGATAGCATCAATTAGAGTCGAGATGATCAAAGTGAGTAAACCGACCTCCCTTATAATTGCTTTTACCTTATTGGTCGGAGCGTTTGTCATTTTTTATTCTCAACCTTCTTGGTTGTTTGCCAAAAAAATTGCTGGTGAAGAACTCTATGGTCATGTTACTTCATTTACTTTGTCGGAAGTCGTGATGACTAATCAGCGAGGTGAGAGGGTCAGTTGGAATAGTTTTGCTGACAAACCGCTCTATTTAACCTTGGGTTTTA